>CAMACX010000084.1 GCA_945831575.1 uncultured Mediterranea sp. | reverse complement strand
TCGCGACCCCAACCTTGGCAAGGTTGTGCTCTACCAACTGAGCTATTTCCGCAGTTTCCCTTCGAAAACGGCTGCAAATATAGGGAGTTTTTCCTTTACTCGCAACTTTTTCTGCACGATTTCACTCCTTAAGGCCGTTTTTTTGCTTCCTAGGGGTGAAAAACTGCTCAGAATGTTTCGTATCTCGGCTAAATTGCATATTTTTGCCGTGAATTTGTAGATTTTAACCTGTCTAGTAACGCTGATGAAGAGATACGTATTGGGTCTGCTGCTCGTGGCGTGCGCCTTCCTGCGCGTGCCGATGGCTTTCGCTCAGTCTGTCAAGGCTGCCGGCGAACTGCTGATTATCACCTCATATACTTATGAGGGGAGATATGAGTATCGCTACATCTCATCGCTCGTCAAGGCCTACCAGGATGCAGGTGGACAGTGTACGCCCGTGGTGGAAATCCTTGGCAGCCAGTCGCTCGATGGACATACGGAGTGGTTTGACCGCTTCAAGTCGCTGCTGGCCAAGCACCCCGACCCGAGCTTCATCGTACTGGTGGGGGCTGAGGCGTGGGCCTGCTACTTCTCGCTGACGGACCCTAAGTACAAGAAGATTCCCGTGGCCTGCTTCATGGGGCAACGCTACGGTGCCACGCTCAGTGACCACTCCATCCCCTCGGTGCAGGTGGATGAACGCAATCCGAAGGGTGTGGCGGACTTCATGGAGTTGATGAAGCCCTTCAATGTCAAGTCATTCCATCACTATGAATACGATGTGGAGTCCGACTACCGGCTCATTCAGCATTTCTTCCCCGGTACCAAGGACATTGTGCTGATCAGCGACAATACCTATGTGGGCCTGGGTGAGATGCGCATCGTGGAGCATACCCTCAAGACGCGCTATCCAGACATTACGCTCCACTATATCGACGGCAGCCGTATGAGCATGGACGAGGCGTTGCAGGCGGTTTCCACCCTGCCCCGGGGGGCGGTGGCGATACTCTGCATCTGGCGTTACGACCGTAAGAACGTCATCTACATGAACAATGCCGACTACCTCTTCAGGGAGGCCAATCCGCATCTTCCCGTCTTCAGCCTCACCAGCACAGGCGTTGGCTACTGGTGCATCGGAGGCTCCACTCCTATCTACGATGACCATGAGGGAGAGAAGACGGCTGCCTTCATCTACGACTTCATTGACAAAGGACACTCCATGCAGCCCATGAGCCTGGTATGCTACGAGAATGAATATAAGTTTGATGCCCGTCAGCTCAAGGCCTTCCGCATCGACCGCAAACTGGTGCCACAGCATAGCGTGCTGGTCAATGAGGAGGATGGTTTGCGCCAGTTTATTGCCGAATACAAATGGTATGTGCTGCTCATTCTGCTGGTCGTCGCTCTGCTGGTGGTGGGCTTCATCCTCTCGACGCGCTACTCCTTGCGTATCCGCTCCCTGCTTAAGCGGGTGGAGCAGGACAAGTTGAGCCTGCAACGCTCGGAGTGCGAACTGCGCATCGCCAAAGACAGGGCCGAGGAGAGCAACCGGCTGAAGACCGCCTTCATCCAGAACATGAGTCACGAGATACGCACGCCCCTCAATGCCATCGTGGGATTCTCCACCATCCTGGAGGATGAGACGAAGGACAACCAGGACCTGAAGGAGTACGTCCGCATCATCTCCCACAACTCCGACCTGCTGCTCAAGCTGATCAACGATGTCATCGACCTCTCTCGCCTGGAGTCGGGCAGGCAATATTTCAACTTTGAGCGCCAGGATGTGATAGGGGTCTGTACACAGACGGTTTCCTCCCTTCGTTCTTCTGCCAATCCCTTTGTGGAGCTGCGTTTTGTCCACTCCACGCCCACGATCATGGCCGAGACGGACGCTATCCGTCTGCAACAGGTCTTGGTTAACCTGCTAGGCAATGCATTGAAGTTCACGCAGGTAGGCTTCGTCGAGCTGAGGGTAGAGCCCAATGATGCCACGGGCGAGTGGCTCTTTTCCGTGGCGGATACAGGCTGCGGCATACCCGTGGAGAAGCAACAGGCCGTGTTTGAGCGTTTCGTCAAGCTCGATGACTATACCCAAGGGACAGGACTGGGACTGCCCATCTGTCAGATAACGGTCGAAAAATTGGGTGGCCGTATCTGGATTGACCCGCATTACACGGAGGGTACCCGCTTCATGTTTACCATACCCTACGTCCATAAGCAGCTTGATGAGGGGGAATAGAGCCAAAGTTGCCTCTCCCGACTCATCCGCTCTCTTTTAATATAATTAGGTATATCCCCGTAGCCCCATTGCAACGCCTTTTTCGTTAGGATGAAAAAATATGTTGTATAACATATATGTAAATCAATTACTTAACAAATACTTTAAAAATTTCTTCAAAAAAAGTGGTGGAAATGTTTGGTGGGTATTATCAAAACCTCTACCTTTGCACTCGCTTTCGAAAAGGAAAGCAGTTAAAGAATGAGTTCTTTGAAAGATTTACATAACAAGACAAGTAGTACAAGAGCGGAATCAAGAGATTGATTCCGGGTAAAAACCGTCAATCACCTATTATATATAATATAGTAGGCAGAAAAGATTTCTTATACCAGACCGGGCAT
>CAMACX010000083.1 GCA_945831575.1 uncultured Mediterranea sp. | reverse complement strand
CACGACTTCCACATTTCTTCTAACCTTAAATCTAAATCTCTATGAAAAAAACGTGGTGCAAAGGTAAGGGCTTTTTAAGAAATAATCTATTAATTATCCATATAATATGAATTTATTAGCTTAAGTTTTCCTAAATGAGCCTCATTACCTACAGCATTGCGTCTGTTTTTGCATCACATTTATTGCAATATCGTTCAATTTCGTGTGGAGTTGTCCATTACTGCCTGTTCTTCAGGGCAGCGATGCTCTCCTTGAGCGAGCGGATGATGCTCTCGGCATCGGCTTGCTTCTTGCGCTCCAGCTCGATGACAGCGGCAGGGGCGTTGTTGACAAACTTCTCGTTGCTCAGCTTCTTCATCACGCCGGTCAGGAAGCCCTCTTTGTGCTTCAGTTCTGCCTCCATCCGGGCAATCTCAGCCTCTACATCGACTAGGTTACCCAGGGGTACGGCATACTCCGAGGTGCCCACCATGAAGGCGGCAGCTCCTTCGGCCTTGCTCTCTACGATGCGGATGTCGCTCAGGTTGCACATCTTCGTGAGGATGGCGTTGTAGGCGGCTACCGAGTTGGTGCCCACCACTTGCAGTTCGAGCGTCTCCTTCTGGGCGATGTTCTTCTGCAGGCGGATGGCGCGGATGTTGCTGACCACCTCCTTCACGGTCTCAAACTCAGCCAGCAGCGTGGCATCGAAGGCCGATGCAGACTGCATGGGGCTGACCATCAGGCTTTCGCCCTCCTGACGCTCCGTCAGGTGCTGCCACAGCTCTTCGGTGATGAAGGGCATGAAGGGGTGCAACTGGTGGAGCAGGCCGTCGAAGAAGCGGATGGTGGCCTCGTAGATATCGCGGGCGATGGGTTGGCCGTAGGCGGGCTTCACCATCTCCAGATACCAAGCCGAGAATTCGTCCCAGAAGAGCTTATAGACAGCCATCAGGGCTTCGCTCAAGCGGTACTTGCTGAAGAGGTCGGCCACCTCGGCAGCCACAGCGTTCTGCTTGGCCTCAAACCACTTCACGGCCAGTTGGGCCGACTCAGGTGCGGCCACCTCATCGCTCACCTGCCAGCCGCTCACCAGACGGAAAGCGTTCCAAATCTTGTTGTTGAAGTTGCGTCCCTGTTCGCAGAGGCTCTCGTCGAAGAGGATGTCGTTGCCGGCGGGGGCCGACAGCATCATACCCATGCGCACCCCGTCGGCACCATACTCCTCAATCAGCTTGAGGGGGTCGGGCGAGTTGCCGAGTGACTTCGACATCTTGCGGCCCAGTTTGTCGCGCACGATACCGGTGAAATAGACGCTACGGAAGGGTACATCCTTCATATACTCCTCGCCGGCCATGATCATGCGGGCCACCCAGAAGAAGATGATGTCAGGACCGGTCACGAGGTCGGTCGTGGGGTAGTAGTACTTGATTTCCTCGTTGCCGGGGTTGTTGATGCCGTCGAAGAGGGAGATGGGCCAGAGCCAGGAGGAGAACCAGGTGTCGAGGGCATCCTCGTCGTGGGTCAGCTGGTCAGCCGTGATGTGCTCATAACCGGGGAGTTTGCGGGCCTCTTCGAGGGCCTCTTCCACGGTCAGGGCTACGACGTACTTCTCCTCTTCGCCTTCGGGGGTGGGGAGGAAATAGGCCGGTATGCGGTGTCCCCACCAGAGCTGGCGCGAGATGCACCAATCCTGTATATTCTCCAGCCAGTTGCGGTAGGTCGTCACATACTTGGTGGGATAGAATTTGAGCTTGCCTTCGAGCACGGGCGGCAGGGCGATGTCGGCAAAGTGCTGCATGGAGAGGAACCACTGCTTGCAGAGACGGGGCTCTACGGCCGTGTCCTGGTTGCGCTCGGAGTAGCCCACCTTGTTGTCGTAGTTCTCCACCTTCTCCATCAGGCCAGCCTGCTGCAGGTCGATGGCAATCTGCTTGCGCACCTCCATGCGGTCCATGCCCACGTAGAGTCCGGCTGCCTCAGAGAGGGTGCCGTCGGGGTTGAAGATGTCGATGGTCTCCAGGTTGTGGGTCTTGCCCAGGGCGTAGTCGTTCACGTCGTGGGCGGGAGTCACCTTCAAGCAGCCGGTACCAAACTCCACATCCACGTAGCGGTCCTCGATGACGGGGATGATGCGGCCCACCAGAGGTACCACCACCTTATGGCCACGTAGCCACTGGTTCTTGGGGTCCTTGGGGTTGATGCACATGGCCGTATCGCCCATGATGGTCTCAGGACGTGTAGTGGCCACCACGGCATAGTAGCGCCCGTCGGCATCCTGGTGGAGCACCTCGCCCTCCTCGCCCGTAGGCTTCACGGGGTTGGTGTCGGCATCGGCCACGTAGTAGCGCAGGTAGAAGAGGTGGCTCTTCTCATCGCGGTAGATGACCTCCTCGGTAGAGAGCACGGTCTGCGCCTTGGGGTCCCAGTTGACCATGCGCAGGCCTCGGTAGATGAGGCCCTTCTTGTAGAGGTCAACGAAGACCTTCAGCACGCTCTCGCTGCGCTTCTCGTCCATGGTGAATGCCGTGCGGTCCCAGTCGCACGAGGCACCCAGCTTGCGGAGCTGCTTGAGGATGATGCCTCCGTGCTCGTCGGTCCACTCCCAGGCATGCTTGAGAAACTCCTCGCGGGTCAGGTCGCGCTTCTTGATGCCCTGGGCAGCCAATTTGTTGACCACCTTCGCCTCGGTGGCGATGCTGGCATGGTCAGTTCCGGGCACCCAGCAGGCGTTCTTGCCCTCCATGCGGGCACGGCGCACCAGGATGTCCTGGA
>CAMACX010000082.1 GCA_945831575.1 uncultured Mediterranea sp. | reverse complement strand
GCGTGCCTGCCTGATCTCGCTCCAGCGGGCGATGCCGTAGTTGTAGCTGATGATGGGCTGGGCCGACTGTGCTATCGCATTGCCCACCATGAAGAAAAAGGGGGCGTAGTAGCAGGCAATGCCGAAGGCACCCACGCCGGCATCGCCCAGGTAGTGCATGAAGGTCAGGTTGCCGATAAAGATGAGCACCGCCATGGTCAGCTCGCCGAGCAGCGACGAGGAGCCTACGCGGCATTGGTAGCCGATGTTGCGGAGCGTCAGCAGCAGGCCCTTCCTGGACAGCTTCAGCGGCACGAGGCGCAGCTGCTCCGCCTTGCAGGTCAGGTAGTACATGGCCATCGCACCACCGACCACATGGCAGATGGAGGTAGCCATCGCAGCACCCTTCACCCCCAGGCCGAGGGGGAAGATGAAGAGCCAGTCCAGCACCACGTTGAGCAGGGCCGGCACGATGTTGCACCACATGGCATAGCGCGGCGACCCGTCCAGGCGGATGATGAAGAGGCCGATGATCTCCCACAGCATGAAGATGTAGCTCGGCATGATCCCTTCAGCCTCATTCATGGGTCTAACAAAAAATGCTGGATAAGAGATTGGTTTTACCCAGTCATCTTATCCAGCATTCCACTATCGTTGGAATACCCTCCGATGAGGATTACAAAACGTCGGTTTCCTAATTCGGCTGCAAAGGTAGGACGAAAAGCGCAATTGTGCAAATTATGGCTGCTGTTTTCTGAGTTTTTTCACCGCTTTTTCGAGCGATTCGGTAGGCTCGATGATGTTGTAGTCGGCCCAGTAGTCGGCATCCCAGTTGGCCTCGGCCTCGTCGTCGAAGAGGCGCTTGGTACCGAAGGCCTCCTGCAGGGGGATGTTGCCTCGGGGCGCGTTGTCCAGATCGACGGTCACCATCTCGGCCACGGCGGCATAGGAAGAGGCGAAGAGGCGACGCTTCCAGTCGCACTTGAAGCGGATGGTGCTCCTCACGTAGTCGAGCGTGGAGCACTGGCCGTGCGGCCGGTAGGCGATGACCATGCTCGCCTCGCGCACCCGGAAGCGCAGTCCGGCGGGCTTCTTCTGCAGCAGTATCTTGTTGACCTGCTCCTCGTTGCTCACGTCGAGGGTACACTCCACGCGGCTGAGGCAGAGCGACTGCATGTCGATGTAGAGCAGGCCCGAGTAGAGGGGGGACTCCACCTTGACCAGCGGCTTGAAACTCACCACGTAGTGCAGCCGGTCGCCCAGCACATCCATCCGCTCGTGGCGGAAGGCGTAGTAGCCCATGGTCTCGCTATCAAAGAGGAAGTCGGGGTTCTTCATCACGTCGAAATAGACCGACAGCGTAGGTCCGCCCTGCACCTTGACGGCCAGCGTGTCGCGCGACTTCTGGCTCAGCAGCCGCCGTCCGCGCGCTATCCGCACGCGGTCCTTGCCCAGGGAGCGGTGCTTGTAGCCCTCCTTGAAGACATCCAGCACCCCCTCGGCAATGCCCACGAAGCGGTTGCCCTTCATGATGGTCTCGCGGTAGAACATCTGCAGCATGTTGGGCTGCAGGGGGTAGTTGACACCTACCCTGGCCAGTGCCTCATAGACCAGCTCCTTGGCATCGCCGCCATAGACCGTCACTTCGCTCAGCAGGCGCGACTCCGGTACGAGATAGACCTGGCTTACCCCGTGAGCGTCCTTCAGCTCGCTGATGGAGAGCTTCCGGCCGGCATAGCCCAGGCAGGAGAAGGCCAGCTCTCCCTGGGCAGCCTCACGTGCCACCTTCAGCACAAACGTACCATCCTCATTGGTCATCGTACCCACGTCGCGTCCGGGGATAAAGACGTTGACGTTGGGAAGCCGCTTGCGGCTCTGCGCATCCTTGACCACGCCTCGCAGTATCGTCGTGCTGTCCGAGGACTGCACCATCACAGCCTCTGCTTGCACTACTTTCGCCACGGCTTGTACTACTTCCGCCACGGCTTGCTCCCTCTGCAGGAAGAGGCAGACGAGCATCAGCAATAACCATCTTACGTTTCCCATACATTCCACTATTTAAAGTTCACGCCACAAATATACAACGAATATCTGGTAACTCCTGCTTCTCCGGGCGGAATAATTTCCACTCCGACAAGCAGACTAGGGGAGGAGTCTGTTTATCCCTTTTGGTTATTGGCCAGCTTGAGCTCCGCCAGTGAGACGTACTCGTTGCGGTAGCGGGCGTTGGGGTTCACCTCCTTGCCGTTGGGGAAGGCCGACGGGGCAAAGCGGATGGCCTTCTGCGGGCAGTTCTGAATGCAGGCAAAGCAGTATTCGCAGTCGCCTGTCATCCGGAGACCCACCAGGGCATCCTGCAGGCTAAAATCCCAACAAGTTCTGAATCCCCAGGGCAACTTACGGGCTGAAAGCCCAACAAATGGTATCACTCCAAATGCTGGATGAGCCTAATATAATATAATTAAGGTATATCCCCGTAACCCCATTGCAACGCCTTTTTTGTTAGGATGAAAAAATATGTTGTATAACATAATTGTAAATCAATAACTTAACGAAAACTTTAAAAATTTCTTCAAAAAAAGTTGTGGAAATGTTTGGCGGGTATTGAGAAAACCTCTACTTTTGCACCCGCTTTCGAGAACGAAAGGTGCTTCACCAGAGAAAACGAAAGCAGCGAGTGATTGACAGATTGATACAAAGAAAAACTTTTTTCGAAAAAAGTTCTGAAAAAATTTGGAGCGTATTTGAAAAAGTCCTTATCTTTGCATCCGCTTTCGATAAAACAGGCATCGCCTCAGGATAAGAAAACGAGTTCTCTTCTCCCTTCGGCTCAACCTGTTTTTCGCAACGAAAACGAGAGCGACTCGTAAGAGCGAGATCTTTGAAAGATTTACATAACAAGACAAGTAGTACAAGAGCGGAATCAAGAGATTGATTCCGGGTAAAAACCGTCAATCACCTATTATATAATATATAGTAGGCAGAAAAGATTT
>CAMACX010000081.1 GCA_945831575.1 uncultured Mediterranea sp. | reverse complement strand
TGATTCTAACTTTTTCATTTCTTCTTTGCTACCTCCCCAAAGCGTTTTGGTTTAACATAAGTGTTGATGAGCGGCGTGAAGGCGTTCATGATCAGGATGGCAAACGACATACCTTCGGGATAGGCACCGAAGAGACGGATCACCACCGTGAGCAGACCAATGCAGACGCCATACACCAGCATTCCACGATGGTTCATGGGCGACGTGACGTAGTCCGTAGCCATGAAGATGGCACCCAGCAGCAGTCCGCCGGAGAGCAGCTGCGTCAAGGGATCCACGTAAGTATCCTTGTTGACCAGCCACATGATGCCTGAGAAGATGAATACCGTGGCGAGGATGGACACGGGGATGTGCCACGTGATAATCTTCTTCCACAGCATGTAGGCCAGACCCAGCAGCAGGGCCAGGGCACTCACCTCACCCAGACAGCCGGCATTCTGACCCACGAAGAGCTGGAAGGAAGAGGGCAGGTCGGCAAGGCTGAAGCCCGGAGCACCGTTGATGACGCCCTTCATGATGCCCAGCGGAGTGGCACAGGTGGTCACGTCAGCACCCAGGGCGGTGAGCTGACCCACGGCAGGCCAAGTGGTCATCTGAACGGGGAATGAGAGGAGCAGGAAGGCACGTCCGGCCAGGGCGGGGTTGAAGAGGTTGCAACCGAGGCCGCCAAACGAGAGCTTCACTACGCCGATGGCAAACAGGGCACCAATCACCACAATCCACAGGGGCAGGTTGGAAGGCACGTTGAAGGCCAGCAGTACGCCGGTAATCACGGCCGAGCCATCCGTGATGGGAGTGGTCTCCTGCTTCATGATGAACTTGCAGATAGCCCACTCAAAGAATACACACGAGAGGACCGACGTGGCCGTCACCAGGAGTGCACCCAATCCGAAAAACAAGAGCGATACAAGAAATGCAGGCAGCAGGGCTATCAGCACACCATACATATTTTTCTTCACGCTGTCACCCCCATGTACGTGGGGCGAAAGAGATACGATTAACTTATTCATACACAGCTTTATTTTTTAGCTTGACGTGCACGTATCATAGCACCTACCCTACCCTTGCCCAAGCGGATATAGTCGAGCAACGGACGGTTGGAGGGACAGGTGAACTGGCATGAGCCACACTCGATACATGACATGATATCTTCTTTTTCTACTCTCTCAAAGTCACCCAGCGAAGAGACGGTAGCCAGCAGGAAGGGCTCCAGACCCATGGGGCAGGCACCTACGCACTTGGCGCAGCGGATGCAGGGCTGGGGCTCGCCACGGCGGGCCTCCTTGTTGTTCATGATAAGGATGCCGGAGCTACCCTTTGCAGTGGGTACGTCGGTATTGACCAGGGCCTTACCCATCATGGGGCCACCACCGATGACCTTACCGGTGTCTTCGGGCAGGCCTCCACAGGCATCAATGAGCTGCTTCATGGGCGTACCGATGCGGGCCAGGAAGTTGGAGGGATGAGCCAGCGACTTACCCGTCACGCTGATGACGCGCTCAAAGAGGGGCTTGTTCTTCTGCACAGCCTGATAGACAGCAAAGGCGGTACCTACGTTCTGCACCACAGCACCCGTAGAGATCGGCAGGGCACCGGCAGCTACCTGACGGTTGATGACCGCATCAATCAGCTGCTTCTCACCACCTTGCGGGTATTGCACCTTGAGGGGAACGACCTCGATACCAGCATAAGCAGAAGCCACCTTGGTCATCAGCTCAATGGCATCCGGCTTATTGGCTTCAATACCGATGAAGGCCTTGTTGACCTTGACCGCCTTCATGAGGATGGTGACACCCACCATGATCTCCTCGGCGTGTTCCAACATGAGCTGGTGGTCGGCCGTGAGGTATGGCTCACACTCCACAGCGTTGATAATCACACACTCTGCCTTGAAAGCAGGAGGCGGACAGAGCTTAACCTGCGTGGGGAAGCAGGCTCCACCCATACCTACGATACCGGCATCGGCAATCTTCTTGACGATCTCCTCGGGCGTGAGGTTGCACTCCTTGACGAGCGTCTCCGAGCGGTCGATGCTCTCTTCCCATTCATCGCCCTCCACGTCAATGAAAATGGCCGGCTTGGGGTAACCGCTGGCATCGACGATGGTATCTATCTTGGCCACTTTTCCGCTGACCGATGAGTGAATGGCAGCCGAAACGAAGCCACCGGGTTCGGCAATCTTCGTACCTACTTTCACCACATCACCCTTAGCCACAATAGGCTTGGCAGGGGCACCGATGTGCTGGCCCAGGAGGATGACCGCCTTTTGCGGAATCTCGGCCTTCACAATGGGCTGATGGGCTGAAAGCTTATTTTCTTGTGGATGAACTCCACCAATTGAAAATGTCTTCAACATACAGTTTTTGATGTTTTTATCGTTAGGATACACTATTCGTTTTCTTTATGCCTCTTCCGTCTTGGGCTTACGCGGGGGGAAGTTGAGGGCGATGATGCTGCCTTGCGGGCAAGCCTCTTCGCACTTACGGCACGACTTACACTTGTTGTAGTCGATGTAAGCGAGGTTGTTCTCCAGGGTGATGGCCTCAAACGGACAGGTCTTCACGCACTTGCCGCAACCGATACAAGCGGCTGAGCAGGCCTTGCGGGCCACGGCGCCCTTGTCCTTGTTGACGCAGCTCACATAGACTCTGCGCGACTTCTTGCCCTTGAGGCGAATCTCGATGATGCCCTTCGGACAAGCCTTGGCACAGGCTCCGCAGGCCGTACACTTCTCTTCATCGACCTCGGGGATACCGGTCTCGGGGTTCATGTGGATGGCATCAAACTTACATGCCGCTACACAGTCACCACATCCCAGGCAGCCGAAGCTGCATCCGGTCTCACCCCCATAGAGGGCAGCGGCAATGGCACAGCTGCGTGCTCCGTCGTACTGGTTGGTACGAGGACGGTTGGCACACGTTCCGTTGCATCTCACCACGGCCACTTTGGGTTCGCTGGCCTCAGCAGCCAGGCCCAGGATGTCGGCCACTTTGGCCATGACAGCCTGTCCGCCCACGGGGCAGAGCTTGCCTTCCAACGAACCAGCCTTTACGCACGCGTCGGCAAATCCACTACATCCGGGATAGCCGCATCCGCCACAGTTGGCTTGTGGTAGCACAGCTGCCACCTGCGCAATGCGGGGATCTTCATACACAGCAAATTTCTTGGAAGCCCAGTACAAGATGACGGCGGCCACCAATGCAATTGCACCCAACGAAATTACTGCAATCA
>CAMACX010000080.1 GCA_945831575.1 uncultured Mediterranea sp. | reverse complement strand
TCAATCTTCAGGATGGGTTTACCTTCAAACTCGCTCACCGACACGTAGTCCTTGGTCAGCAGATAGTACTCAGTTTTGTCCTCACCATGCTCAAACATGGGTTGATAGTGGAACGGAGGATTTGCCATAATATTTTTCGTTTATTGTTAATGAGGTTTTTAGTTTTGTACAAAGTTACAAACTATTCGGGTGCAAAAGCATTTCTTTATAATAATTAACGTGCCGAAGCGCACTTTTTTTCTGTTTCACGCATACGGGCAATCAATTCATCGCCCAGAGCGCTCTTGGTCTCTATGTGACGGAGTACAGCGGTGACAAAGGGATTGCTCTCAAAGTCGCCCCGCACTTGCTCAAAGTCGAGTTCCTTCTCCAAACGCGAACCGTCTGCACCAAAGCCGGTCATTGAGGCGAGTGAGAACTCCTTCTTGGCATCCTCATACACCATGCGGTCGAGTCCCACCACAGCCTCCTTCCATTGCTCCACGATGCGGATGACGTCGGCAGCCGTCATCTGTTCGGGGTTTACGCCATAATACTCCTCCAGCCTGTCGTAGGCCCAGGTCCACTCGTAGGTATAGTAGTTGAGGTGCATCCGCTCAAACTCCGCATTGATATGCTTCAAGCGGTTGATGTTCCCCTGTTCGATGCCATCCACCAGGGCATCAATCTCGCTCTTTGGAGCAATGAGGCCGGAGATATCCACCCACTCGCCACGGCCTATCTCGGTGTCGGGGCGCAGACGGGCACGAATCTCCTCATCATTAGCAAAGTCGATGCCCTCCAGGCGCTTGATGACCGAGTTACCCAGGAATTTGTGGATGGCGGTGCGGTAAAAGCTGATACCCTTATTGAGTGAAGAGTTGCGTATCTTGGCACTGTGGTAAGAGTAGATATCAGAGAGCTCGCCACTGGCACGGCGCAGGTTCTGCAGGATTTCTACACCCTTAAGCATCTTCTGTACGGTATAGGGGCTGAGCAGGTTGTAGTTGATGAAGTCCAGCTTGTTGGGATCAGTACGTCCATCGCGCTTGGGCCACTTCTGTGCATCACGTATCGTACCTACGCTACGCAGATTCACGCCAGGCACCAAGTAGGTGGTGTTCTGCTGCTCTATCAAGTAGGAGAAGGGGAGGTTACTAGTGTCAGCATGTCCCGTATGACGCCCCATTACCAAGGAGAAAGCGCCCACACGGGCTGGCCAAAGGATGTAGGAGTCGGACGTGGTCTTGGCACCACGCTCCAGCGTGCCTTGATGAATGGGGCCCAACTTATACATGTGGTTGCTCTGATTGGACCCCGAACCGGCATTCATGAAAGAGAACATGCCGGCAATGAGCAGCGTACTCTTGTGATGGGTTACAGTAAACGGCCCGGCAAAGATGGCACAAGCTTCGCCATTCTCGCCCTGGCAGTTGCTGAAGAAGAGGGAGTCGCTCGCCGAATAGTTGTGGCCCAGTTTGCAGGCCTGTCCCACAAAGCAACGGGAGAGCATAGCTCCATCGTCAATATGGGAACCGCTAGAGATGATAAAGTCGTCACAGATCACTCCGTGGCCAATATAGACCGGTGCCTCCTGACAACTGTTGATGCTGCCATTGGTGAGGCGACAGGCACCCGAAACCGTCGTATAGTCGCGCATACGCACATTCTTGATGGTTCCACAGTTCACAATGGTAACGTAAGCACCCAGCGTACCACGGTCGGAGGCGTGCTTGTTGCTGTAGTAGTCGGCAATCTCTTTCATGCGGGCCGTCAACTCGGGACGGTGACGGTAGAGAGCCATAATGTAGGCCTGATGTGCCGACAGCTTATCGTTGATGGTCACTTCACGTCCACCTGTCTCATTGAGCACGGACACCTCCACCCCATTGCCAAAGCGCGACATGCCATCCACGAACAGCAAGTCAACGTGCTCAATTCGGGTATGATGCCCTATCTCATAGTTGGCGATGTAATTCTCCACATGCTCGATGCAGCAATTATCACCCACGGTCACATTATGCAGCGTGGCATGACTGATGCCGGTGTGCTTCTTCACTCCACCAGGCAGGGTGAAGGTATCGTTCATTACACCCAACCGTACCTCCCCACTGAAGGTAACATGGTGTACGTACTGAGGCTGGAATCCTTCCTTAACCCATACTTGATCCCAATGCTCCGCCTGACAACGCTGACTCTCCAGCTGCAGGCGTTCTAACTCATCCAATCGTCTGTATTCCATTTTGTTAGTGATTAGAGTTTAGTAATTAATTATATGTGGTTATTCTTCTGTATAGTGCTGATAGAGGAAGTCGTTGTAGGGATACTTCTGTACATGAAGTTCCTTTACCCTGACATAGACCACCTCCTTAAGCTGCTCCAGATTCGTCTTTTCGCGTGCGGAGATAAAGAGGCAGTTGTCCTCCATTTTTGCCATCCAGGTACGCATCAGCTCCTCCAGGGTCCAGTTGGCCTTGGTGCGTGGCGTAAGGTCGTCCTCCTCCTTTTTAATATAGGTATAGGCATCAATCTTATTGAAGAGAATCATCATCGGCTTGCCTCCGGCTCCAATGTCAGCTAGGGTCTTGTTGACCACCTCTATCTGTTCCTCAAAATCGGGATGCGAGATATCTACTACATGGAGCAGCAGGTCAGCCTCACGCACTTCATCGAGGGTGGATTTAAAGGAATCCACCAAGTCAGTGGGCAGTTTACGGATAAAGCCTACGGTATCACTCAGTAAGAAGGGGAGATTTTCGATGATGACCTTGCGCACCGTGGTATCGAGAGTGGCAAAGAGTTTGTTTTCTGCAAACACCTCACTCTTGGCGAGCAGATTCATCAGCGTGCTCTTGCCTACGTTGGTATAGCCCACGAGTGCCACGCGAATCAACCGGCCACGGTTCTTGCGCTGGGTTGCTTTCTGCTTATCAATCTCAGCCAGGCGCTCCTTGAGCAGCGACATGCGGTTGAGGATGATACGGCGGTCCATCTCCAGCTGCGTCTCACCCGGTCCACGCAGGCCTACCGAACCTTTACCACCACCGGCACCCGAGCCACCACCCTGTCGCTCCAGGTGAGTCCAGAGGCGTTGCAAGCGAGGGAGCATGTAGCGGTACTGCGCCAGTTCCACCTGTGTCTTGGCATTCGCCGTCTGCGCTCGCATGGCAAAGATATCGAGAATCAGCGACGTACGGTCTAGGATTTTCACCTTCAGCTCCGCCTCGATGTTACGTATCTGCTTGGCAGAGAGTTCATCATCAAAGATGACCATACCCACTTCTCGTTCGTTCTCCTCCTCCGATCGGATGTAGTCGCGAATCTCCACCAGCTTACCCTTGCCCACATAGGTCACCGAGTTGGCTTGGTCGAGCCGTTGTGTAAAGCGTTTCACCACCACCGCTCCCGCCGTCTCGGCCAGAAACGCCAGTTCATCCAGGTATTCGTTGGTTTTCCGTTCGTCCTGCGTCTGCGTAATGAGTCCTACGAGCACGGCCGTTTCGGCCTGCACCTCCGAGATAACAAATTCTTTCATTGCCATATTGTCAGCCTTTCTATTTCCCCTTAATTCCGCAACACTATAATTTAACTTTATTTATAAGTTCCTGAGCAACA
>CAMACX010000079.1 GCA_945831575.1 uncultured Mediterranea sp. | reverse complement strand
TCGCGGATGGCATTCTCGAAGGTCTTCATCACCTTCACCGTCTTCTCCTCCACCAGGTCCCACTTGTTGACCACGACCACCAGCCCCTTGGCATTCTTCTGGATGAGCGAGAAGATGTTGAGGTCCTGACTCTCAATGCCGCGCGTGGCATCAAGCATCAGGATGCAGACATCGGCCCGCTCGATGGAGCGGATGGATCGGATGACCGAGTAGTACTCCAAGTCCTCATTGACCTTGTTCTTCTTGCGGATGCCGGCGGTATCGACCAGGTAGAAGTCGAAGCCAAACTTATCATAGCGCGTATAGATGGAGTCACGGGTCGTGCCGGCAATGTCGGTCACGATGTTGCGCTCCTCGCCGATCAGGGCATTGACCAGCGATGACTTGCCTGCATTGGGCCTTCCCACCACGGCAAAGCGCGGGATGTCCTCCTCCGTCTCCTCCTCCATCTGCTTGGTAAACTTGCTCAGCAGCAGGTCGAGCAGGTCGCCTGTGCCACTTCCCGTAGCCGCCGAGATGCAGTAGGGGTCACCCAGTCCGAGCGAGTAGAACTCTGCCGCATTGTATTGCAGGTCGTAATTATCCGTCTTGTTGGCCACGAGCAGCACCGGCTTGACGGTACGGCGCAGGATGGAGGCCACCTCCGCATCCAGGTCGGTCACACCGTTCATCACATCCACCACAAAGAGGATGACATCGGCCTCTTCCACGGCCATGAGCACCTGCTTGCGGATCTCTTCCTCAAACACATCATCCGAGTTGACCACCCAGCCTCCGGTATCAACCACCGAAAACTCGCGGCCTTGCCATTCAGCCTTCCCGTACTGTCGGTCACGGGTCGTACCGGCCTGCTCATTGACAATCGCCTGACGGGTCTGCGTCAAGCGGTTGAATAAGGTGGATTTGCCCACATTGGGGCGTCCCACGATAGCAACTAAATTTCCCATACGTTCATTTCCTATTCATTGCGACTCTCTCAGTCGCTGTTATACAATTTGATTAATCCAGTTGGTAGCCAAAGTTACGCAGCTCCTTGTCCGAGCTACGCCAGTCTTTATCTACCTTGACGAAGGTCTCCAGGAAGATGCGCTTGCCGAAGAACTTCTCCAGGTCACGGCGGGCCTCGGTGGCCACCTTCTTGAGCGCCTTGCCCTGCTTGCCGATGATGATGCCTTTCTGCGACTCACGCTCCACGTAGATTACGGCATTGATCTGGATGGAGTTGGGCTGCTCCTTGAACTGCTCCACCACCACCTCCACCGAGTAGGGTATCTCCTTGTCGTAGAAGAGGAGTATCTTCTCGCGGATGATCTCGGTCACAAAGAAGCGTGCCGGCTTGTCGGTCCACTGGTCTTTGTCAAAGTAGGGAGGCGAATCGGGGAGCAGCTCCCTGATGCGCTTCATCACATAGTCCACGTTAAACTTGTTGGTAGCCGATATGGGCACGATTTCCGCCTTGGGCAACAGTTCGTGCCAAGAGGCTACGAGTTGCTCCAGCTCCTGCTGGTTGCTGAGGTCAATCTTGTTGATGAGCAAGATGACGGGCACCTCCATGGCGGCCACCTTCTCCACGAAGTCGCTGTTCTTGTCGGGTTTCTCCACCACGTCGGTCACGTAGAGCAGCACGTCGGCATCCACGAGCGCCGAGGTCGAGAAGTTGAGCATCGACTCCTGCAGCTTGTAGTTGGGCTTCAGCACTCCGGGGGTGTCTGAGAAGACAATCTGCATATCCTCCGTGTTATAGATACCCATGATGCGGTGTCGGGTGGTCTGCGCCTTGAAGGTGGCGATGGAGATGCGCTCTCCCACCAGGAGATTCATCAGGGTCGATTTCCCGACGTTGGGATTGCCTACGATATTAACAAAACCTGCTTTGTGCATAAACCTGTCATTAATTAGTGTTATTTGACAAAGGAAAAAAAAACGCATCGAATTTGTTCAATAGGATGCGTTCTTTTTATTTCGTCAGAATCAGTGGATGCTTACTGTTTCTTTCCGTCGTATCCCCACTTCATGTACATGGCTCCCCAGGTGAAACCGGCGCCGAAAGCGGTGAATATCAAGTTGTCTCCTTTCTTCAGTTTCACCTCGAAGTCCCAGATACAGAGCGGCAGCGTACCGGCACTCGTGTTACCGTAGCGCTCGATGTTGACCATCACCTTGTCCAGGGGTACCTCCAGGCGGTGGGCCACAGCATCAATGATGCGCATGTTGGCCTGATGCGGGATGACCCAGTCGATGTTGTCCTTGTTGAGGTGGTTGCGCTCGGCGATTTTCGCACAGGCATCCGACATGTTGGAGACGGCATACTTGAAGACCGTGCGGCCCTCCTGATAGACGTAGTGCATGCGGTTGTCGATGGTGAAGTACGAAGGGGGGCAAACCGAACCACCGGCCTTCATGTGGAGGAAAGGCAAGCCCTTGCCATCCGTGCGGAGGTAGGAGTCCATGATGCCCAGCTCCTCCGTGGTCGGCTCCACCATGAAGGCGGCAGCACCGTCGCCGAAGATGGGGCAGGTCGAGCGGTCCGTATAGTCCGTGGCCGACGACATCTTGTCAGCACCCACGATGATGATTTTCTTGTACCTTCCCGAACGGATAAAGTTGGCAGCCACCTCCATCAGGTAGAGGAAACCGCTGCAGGCAGCCATCATGTCAAACGCGAAGGCGTTCTTCAGTCCCAGCTTATCGCAGAGGATAGAGGCTATCGAGGGGAAGTGGTAGTCAGGCGTAGAGGTAGCCACCACCACCAGGTCGATGTCATCAGGGTTAGCCCCAGTGCGCTGCATCAGCTGGCGGGTTGCCTTACGGGCCATATACGACGTGCCGAGTCCCTCCTCGTTGAGGATTCTGCGCTCCCTCACGCCGATACGGGTCATAATCCATTCGTCGTTGGTATCAACCATCCTCGACAACTCTTCGTTGGTCAAGACGTAGTCAGGTACATAACCACCGACGCCTGTAATTACTGCATTTATTTTTTCCATTAAATGTCGTCAATAGATTGATGATACTTAAAAACGAGTAGTCTAAAAAGGTCAGTTGACCGGCCTTGAGCCTGTCTTGCGATCTTTTTAGACTCCCCCGAATTAAGTATTCATGTGAATGAAGAATGCGATGACTTAGACAGCTGCTTCTTTAGTGATTGCCAACTTGCCTCTGTAGTATCCACAAGCGGGACATACGTGGTGGTAAACATGCCACTCACCGCAGTTGGGGCAAATAGCAAGCGTAGGAGCTACTGCCTTGTCATGGGTTCTTCTCTTTGCAGTTCTTGTGTTAGACTGTCTTCTTTTAGGATGTGCCATTTTTACTTAAATATTTAATTGTTACAATAATTTCTTCAATTCATTCCAACGTGGGTCGATGGGTGTCTCCTCCCCTTCGTCCGTGACCTCGTCCTCGGCACTCTCATCGGGTTCAACGAGCTCTTCCGTCTCCTCATCGTCGGCGGTGGTGCGCAGGTACTTGTTGAGCTTGCCGCTCATGGTCTTGTTGCACTTGCCCGGGGCATGTACATGCTTCATGGGGATAGCCAGCGCAATAAACTCGAACATAATCCAAGCCACGTTGATCTCTCCCTCCTCCTCGGGCACGACAATCAGGTTGTCCCCCTCATCGGCGTAAGCCTCGCCAAACTTGACGTAGATCTTATCCTTTGAAGTCACCTCCTGGTCCATCTCATCCAGGCAACGGTCACACAGCACGATGACGGTGCCCTCGCTCTGGAAATTCAGTTCGAAAGCCTGGGCACTCTTCTTCACGTCAAGCACGACGCGCACACGGCCCTTCTGGAGCTCGGGGCTGTCAATTGCGGTGAAGAAGCCGTTGTCAAGAAGGAACTCATAGTGAGCGCTGTTCTCCTTCATGCCCTTCAGGTCAATTCTATATTTCTCAAACTTTCCCAATGCTTCGTCTATTTATTCGGGCGACAAAGGTACGAATAATTCTTCGATTATTAATCAGATAAAGCAAAAAAAAACGCAAAATCTCACAAATTGAACACAATACCTCCCTTAGTGCTAAAAAAAAGAGCCTCGCAGCGTGTTGTAGCTGCAAGGCTCCGGCTTGAAAAGACGG
>CAMACX010000078.1 GCA_945831575.1 uncultured Mediterranea sp. | reverse complement strand
CCCGACCCTCTGCTTGTAAGGCAGATGCTCTGAACCAGCTGAGCTAAACGCCCTTTTGAACTACCGAAAGTGACCTCAAATCTTAGTGGGCGTTGAGGGATTCGAACCCCCGACCCTCTGCTTGTAAGGCAGATGCTCTGAACCAGCTGAGCTAAACGCCCGTCACTTTCGTTTCAAAAGCGCTGCAAAGGTACGGCTTTTTTTTAAACCTCCAAACATTTCTGCCATTTTTTCTCGTTTTTTCTCGATTTTTTTTGAAAATAGTGCTCCACAAGCCGAAAATCACTACCTTTGCCTACGAAATTAACCCCAAAAACAGTATGAACAACCCTATCGACCTCATAGCCATCATCGGCCCCACGGCTTCGGGCAAGACCCCCTTTGCCGCCGCACTGGCCCACCGGCTCCACACCGAAATCATCAGCGCCGACTCACGCCAGGTCTATCGCGGCATGGACCTGGGCACGGGCAAGGACCTGGCCGACTACACCGTGCAGGGACAGGCCATCCCCTATCACCTCATCGACATCGCCGACCCGGGCTACAAGTACAACGTCTTCGAGTACCAGCGCGACTTCCTCAGCGCCTATACCGACATGCGCCACCGGGGCCTGCTGCCCATCGTATGCGGAGGCACGGGGATGTACGTCGAGTCGGTGCTCCGAGGCTACCGGCTACTGCCTGTACCCGAGAACCCCACCCTGCGACAGCAGCTCGAAGGACGCTCGCTCCAGGAGCTCACCCAGCTGCTGAGCCGCTACAAGACGCTCCACAACACCACCGATGTCGATACCCCCAAACGGGCCATCCGCGCCATCGAGATCGAGGAGTACTACGCCCACACCCCCGTGGAGGAGCGCTCCTTCCCCCAGCTGCGGAGCCTCATCATCGGCCTCCAGATAGACCGCGAACTGCGACGAGAGAAGATCAGCCGGCGGCTCAGACAGCGGCTCGACGAAGGGATGCTCGACGAGGTGCGCCGTCTGCTCAGCCAGGGCATCGCGCCCGATGACCTCATCTACTACGGACTGGAGTACAAGTACCTCACCCTCCACCTCATCGGACAGCTCACCTACGAGGAGATGTTCACCCAGCTGGAGACCGCCATACACCAGTTTGCCAAGCGCCAGATGACCTGGTTTCGCGGCATGGAGCGCCGGGGCTGCACCATCCACTGGATAGACGCCACCCTGCCCCTGGAGGAAAAGCTTGAAAAATTTTTCAGCCAATACTTGTATCAATGCGAAAAATAGTGTAATTTTGCATACCTATATATAGACTAATATAGACTAATCATATATGGACGAATAGATAGGCTAATATAAACAAGAGACTAATAAGAGATATTCAAGAGATGGAAGGCAACAAGTGGGGCGTGATCTACAACCCTAAGGCAGGGACACGCAAGGTACAGAAACGATGGAAAGCCATCAAGGACTACATGGACAGTCGCGGCGTGGAGTACGACTACGTGCAGAGCGAAGGCTTCGGTTCGGTGGAACGCCTGGCCGGCATCCTGGCCAACAACGGCTACCGCACCATCGTCGTGGTAGGTGGCGACGGAGCGCTCAACGATGCCATCAACGGCATCATGTCCTCCAAAGCCCCCGACAAGCGGCAGATTGCCCTGGGCATCATCCCCAACGGCATAGGCAACGACTTTGCCAAATACTGGGAGATGAGCAGCGACTACAAGGAGGCCGTGGATTGCCTCATCAACCACCGCACACGCCTCGTCGATGTGGGCACCTGCCAGTACTTCGACGGACAGCAGCACCTCACGCGCTACTTCCTCAACGCCATCAACATCGGCCTCGGGGCACGCATCGTGAAGATTACCGACCAATGCAAACGCTTCTGGGGCGTAAAATACCTCTCCTGGTTCATGGCCCTGCTCTCCATCATCTTTGAGCGGAAGCTCTACCGCACCCACCTCAAGATCAACGGCGAGCACATCCGGGGCCGCATCATGACCGTCTGCATAGGCAGCGCCTGCGGCTACGGCCAGTGCCCCAGCGCCGTGCCCTACAACGGCTGGCTCGACGTCTCGGTCATCTACCGCCCCGAGCTGCTCCAGCTCTGGTCGGGCCTGTGGATGCTCATCCAGGGCCGCATCCTCAACCACAAGGTGGTGATGCCCTACCGCACCCAGCACGTCAAGGTACTCCGTGCACAAAATGCCGCAGTCGATCTCGACGGACGGCTGCTCGACCGCCACTTCCCCCTGGAGGTCGGCATAATGCACGAAGCCATCCAGCTCATCATCCCCTAGCCTTCTAACTCAAAAACTTAAAAATCAAAAAATCAAAAACTTAAAAACTAACAATCATATCATGGAAGAAAATTTCTTTTTGATGGCAGGTCCCTGCGTCATTGAGGGCGAAGAGATGGCGCTGCGGATTGCCGAGCGCTGTGCCAACATGACCAGCCGACTGAGCATACCTTATATCTTTAAGGGTTCCTACCGCAAAGCCAACCGTTCGCGACTCGACTCCTTCACCGGCATCGGCGACGAGAAAGCGCTCAAGATACTGCGCAAAGTGGCCGAGACATTCCAGATTCCCGTAGTGACCGACATCCACGAAGCCGCCGAGGCAGCCATCGCCGCCGAATACGTCGATGTACTCCAGATACCCGCCTTCCTCTGCAGACAGACCGAACTGCTCGTAGCCGCAGCCAAGACGGGCAAGATTGTCAACATCAAGAAGGGGCAGTTCCTCTCCCCACAGGCCATGAAGTACGCCGCACAGAAGGTGGTCGAGGCAGGCAACAAGAACGTCATGCTCACGGAGCGAGGCACCACCTTCGGCTACCAGGACCTCATCATCGACTACCGCGGCATACCGCAGATGCAAGCCCTGGGATTCCCCGTGGTGCTCGATGCCACCCACTCGCTGCAGCAGCCCAACCAGACCTCGGGCGTGACCGGCGGTCTGCCCCAGCTCATTGAGACCGTAGCCAAGGCAGGCATCGCCGTAGGCGTGGACGGACTCTTCATCGAGACGCACGAGAACCCCTCCGTAGCCAAGAGCGACGGCGCCAACATGCTGCAGCTCGACCTCCTGGAGCCCCTGCTGGAGAAGCTCGTACGCATCCGTGCCGCCCTCTAAAGCCCCTCAGTTGCCGTGCAAACACTGTTCGGAAGCTGTGCAAACCCCGACCGGTTGCCGTGCAAACACCGTGCACAGCACCGTGACCATCGTTACAGTGATGCCCCCAACCAGTTACAGTTTGTCACAAATACCCCCACTAGCAGTGGTATCCAAGCGCTACATACACCACATATATCCCCATGTAGCAAAAAAACAGTCACCACAGTGTGACTTTCCTCTGTTTCACACGTCTAATGTTTCGACAACGGATATAAAGTCCCGAAGCATAAACAATAAAAAAAATAAAAAAAGAGATGAAACAATTATTCAAAAAGATTCTTGTGGCTGTCCTCTTGATTGGAGGTGGCCTCACACAAGTCAGCGCACAGCAGATGCCACCCATCCCCGTGGACCAGAAGGTGCGCATCGGTCGTCTGGAGAATGGTCTGACCTACTACATCCGTCAGAACAAGCTGCCTGAAAACCGGGCCGAGTTCTACATCGCCCAGAAGGTGGGTGCCATCCTTGAAGAGCCGCAGCAACGCGGACTGGCCCACTTCCTGGAGCACATGTGCTTCAACGGCACCAAAAACTTCCCCGGTGACGAGCGCGGACTCGGCATCGTGCCCTGGTGCGAAAGCAAAGGCATACAGTTTGGCCGCGACCTCAACGCCTATACCGCGGTGGAGCAGACGGTCTATAACATCAGCAACGTGCCCACCACCGACCAGGCCGTAGTCGATTCCTGCCTGCTCATCCTCCACGACTGGAGCAACGCCGTGCTGCTGAACGACACGGAGATTGACAAGGAGCGTGGCGTCATCCACGAGGAGTGGCGCAGCCGCAACAGCGGTATCATGCGCCTCTACACCGAGGCACAAACGACACTCTACGAAGGCACCAAGTACGCCGACTGCATGCCCATAGGCAGCATTGATGTCATCGACAACTTCCCCTACGAGGCCATCCGCAGCTACTACCAGAAGTGGTACCGCCCCGACCTGCAGGGCATCATC
>CAMACX010000077.1 GCA_945831575.1 uncultured Mediterranea sp. | reverse complement strand
CTACTGTTTCAGCTAATAAAAAGAAAAAGTGTCTAGTGAAATCAGGAAAAGACAGAATCTCGAACGGATCTCGAACGAATCTCGAACGAATCTCGAACGAAGGTGTAACGGAAATCGAACGGAAATCAATCGAGGACCGAACGGAGACAGAATTAAATGTTGTTAATATGAGACCTGGATTTAAATCTTTTGCTCTTTTATTTTGTAAATTTGCATTTTGTAAACTCAATTTGGAGCTATGGATAAGATTTTGGACCAATATCCCCTGTTGGAGACCATCGACTCGCCCGAGCAACTCAGGGCACTCAAGGTGGACCAGCTCCCGCAACTTTGTGCGGAGCTCAGGGGAAAGATTATACACGAACTGGCTGTCAATCCGGGACATTTTGCTGCCAGTATGGGGGCTGTCGATATCACCGTGGCACTCCACTATGTCTATCAGACTCCCTATGACCGCATCGTATGGGACGTGGGGCATCAGGCCTATGGACATAAGATCTTGACCGGGCGACGCGACCGCTTCGATACCAACCGCAAGTTCAAGGGCATCGCTCCCTTCCCCACACCGCTGGAGAGTGAGTACGACACCTTTGCGTGCGGACATGCCAGCAACTCCATCTCGGCAGCACTTGGCATGGCCGTAGCTGCCATGCAGCAAGGAGAGAAGAACCGTCACGTGGTGGCCATCATCGGCGACGGGAGCATGAGCGGCGGACTGGCCTTTGAGGGACTCAACAACGTCTCCTCTACGCCCAACGATATGCTCATCATCCTCAATGACAACGATATGGCCATAGACCGCAGCGTGGGTGGCATGAAGCAGTATCTCTTCAATCTCACCACGAGCAACAGCTACAACCAGCTGCGCTTCCGCCTCAGTAAGCTGCTCTTCCGTATGGGCCTGCTTAATGAGGAGCGTCGCAAGGCGCTCATTCGCTTTGCCAACAGCCTGAAGTCGATGGCTGCCATGCAGCAGAACATCTTTGAGGGGATGAATATCCGCTATTTCGGTCCGGTGGATGGACATGATGTGACCAAGCTGGTCAAGACCCTGCGTGACATCAAGGAGTTGCCCGGTCCCAAGCTGCTTCATCTCCACACCTGTAAGGGGAAGGGTTTCGCCCCCGCCGAGCAAGACCCAGGGCCTTGGCACGCCCCCGGTCGCTTCGACCCGCAGACCGGACTTCGTATCAAGGAGGATGAGAGTCAGTTGCCTCCCAAGTTCCAGGATGTCTTCGGCCATACACTCGTTGAATTGGCTGAAAAGAATCCCCGCATCGTGGGAGTCACTCCCGCCATGCCTACAGGCTGCTCCATGAATATCATGATGGCCCGTATGCCTGAGCGTACCTTTGATGTAGGTATTGCCGAGGGTCATGCAGCTACCTTCAGTGGAGGCATGGCCAAGGAGGGGCTGCTGCCTTTCTGCAACATCTACAGCAGCTTTATGCAACGTGCTTACGACAACATTATCCATGATATCGCCCTCTTGCGCCTGCCTGTAGTCATCTGCCTGGACCGTGCAGGTTTAGTCGGTGAGGATGGGCCTACGCACCATGGCGCATTCGACTTGGCCTGCCTGCGTCCTATTCCTAACCTCACCATCGCCTCGCCTATGGATGAGCATGAATTGCGACGGCTGATGTTCACGGCCCAGTTGCCCGATAAGGGCCCCTTCGTCATCCGCTACCCTCGAGGTCGCGGTGTGTTGGTGGATTGGCGTTGTCCGTTGGAAGAGGTGTCTGTAGGTAAGGGGCGTTGCCTCAAGCAGGGAAGTGACTTGGCCGTCATTACTATCGGTCCGATAGGCAACACGGCTGCTCGGGCCATTGCCCAGGCCGAGGCTGCTCAGAGGCTGAGTATTGCTCACTACGACCTTCGCTTCCTCAAGCCGCTTGATGAGGAGCTGTTGCGTGAGGTAGGGGAGAAGTTCCAGCGTATTGTCACCGTAGAGGATGGTGTGCGTGCGGGCGGCATGGGAAGTGCTGTGCTGGAGTGGATGAACGATCACGGCTATTATCCGCAAGTCAAGCGCCTCGGCCTGCCTGACCAATTCATTGAACATGGCAGCGTAAAACAGCTACAGCAACTCTGTGGTATCGATGAAGAGAGTATTCTTCAAGTAATTAGTGAAAAGTGATTAGTGATTTATATAAGCAATGAAGATTGTCATAGCAGGAGCTGGTGCCGTGGGTACTCACTTGGCCAAGCTCTTATCAAGGGAAAAACAGGAAATCATCCTCATGGATGACAATGAGGAGCGGCTCACTACAATGAGCAGTAACTTCGACCTCCTAACTGTGGTGGCGTCGCCCACTTCCATCAGGGGATTACGCGAAGTGGAAGCTCACAAGGCCGACCTCTTTATTGCTGTCACTCCCGATGAAAGCCGTAACATGACCGCCTGTATGCTGGCTCACAACCTGGGTGCGCAGAAGACCGTTGCCCGTATCGACAACTACGAATACCTTTTACCCAAGAACAAGGAATTCTTCCAAAAGGTGGGGGTAGATTCGCTCATCTACCCCGAGATGCTGGCTGCCAAGGAGATTGTCTCCTCCATCCGTATGAGTTGGGTGCGTCAGTGGTGGGAGTTCTGTGGCGGTGCATTAATATTAATAGGTGCAAAGATGCGTGAGCGTGCCGAGATACTGGACATTCCTCTCTATCAGTTGGGCGGCCCACAGCTACCTTATCACATTGTGGCCATCAAGCGAGGACATGAGACGCTTATCCCTCGGGGTGACGACGTGATTAAGCTCAACGACATTGTCTATTTTACCACCACCCGCAAGTATGTACCCTATATCCGCAAGATAGCCGGCAAGGAGGATTATGCTGACGTGCGCAACGTGATGGTGATGGGGGGTAGCCGTATAGCCGTGCGCACCGCGCAGTACGCCCCCGACTACATGCAACTCAAGATTATCGAAAACGACCTCAACCGCTGCAACCGCCTGACCGAGCTGCTTGATGACCGTACCATGATTATCAATGGCGATGGGCGCGACCTCGACCTGCTGAGGGAGGAGGGATTGCAGAATACCGAAGCCTTTGTGGCCTTGACCGATAACTCCGAGACCAACATCCTGGCCTGCTTGGCTGCCAAACGCATGGGTGTGCGGAAGACTGTGGCTGAGGTGGAGAATATCGACTACATCGGCATGGCAGAGAGCCTGGACATCGGTACGGTAATCAACAAGAAGATGATTGCGGCCAGTCACATCTACCAGATGATGCTCGATGCTGACGTGAGCAATGTGAAGTGCCTTACCTTTGCCAACGCCGATGTGGCTGAGTTTACCGTGAAGGAGGACTCGCGTATCACAAAGCACGATGTAAAGGACTTAGGCTTACCAAAAGGTACTACCATCGGAGGCCTTATCCGGCAGGGTGAAGGCGTAGTGGTAACAGGTAACACCCGTATCCAGCCAGGTGATCACGTAGTCGTGTTCTGTCTCAGCATGATGATTAAGAAGATTGAAAAATTCTTTAGTTAGTGCATACTAAATGTAATCTTAACGTGAGTTCGACGAATATACTTTATAATAAAGTAAGCTGCCTGTCATTTGCAATATCCACGGTCTGTACCCGAATGGATGGTTTCTTTGGGAAGTAGCAGTATGCAGCTATACCACCCAGAAGGTTGACCACGAAATTATCAAAGCTTCTATGTCTTGAATGTTCAACTTGTGCAATGTTCTTCAGTTCGTCATTCACAGTCTCAATGATAGCTCTCTTCCTGAGCAGCAGTTTGTCGGAAACAGACATCAAAGCTCCCTTCATGTTGCTCTTGAGTTTAGTGATAAGCTGAATTCCATCCACAAAAAGTCTTTCAAACAGATGCTTTCCAATGTAACCCTTGTCACCGACAAGCTTTCCATATATGAATTCGACAAAAGCCTTATATTCAAGAGGTTTACGGTCGTCGATATCGCCAGGTGTTATCATAAAGTTGAGCAATTCACCCTTCTCATTGCATATCAGGTGAAGCTTGAATCCAAAGAACCAGCCCATGGAGCATTTGCCCCTTTGTGCGATGCCCTTGAATGTCTTGTGCATATGGATCCTCTGATTCTTGCATACACGCAGAGGGGTGCTGTCCACAAAGCTGATGCCTGTACACTTGCCCAGGAGAACCTTCTTGATGAACACTATCAATGGGATGGCTATCTCACGTTCCAGTTCAACGAAACGGTTGTATGATACCACCTCAGGAAACAGATGGC
>CAMACX010000076.1 GCA_945831575.1 uncultured Mediterranea sp. | reverse complement strand
TAGTGCGCGACCGACTGCCCAAGGCTTACCGCCAGCCGACGGCGAACATACAGGTACTCACGCCCATGCAGCGCGGCGTGGTGGGGGCTGCCAACCTGAACATGGCGCTGCAGCAGGCCCTCAACCACAACACGGCGGCCCTCGCCCGTGGCGGCTACACCTACAGGCAGGGCGACCGCGTGATGCAGCTGCGCAACAACTACGACAAGGATGTCTATAACGGCGATCTCGGCTATGTGCTCTCCGTGGATATGGAGGAACGCACGCTGACCGTGGATTTCGACGGTCAGGTGGTGGAGTACGATGTATCAGAACTGGATGAACTGACCCTGGCCTACGCCACCACCATCCACAAGTCGCAAGGGTCGGAATACCCCATCGTAGTGATGCCGGTGCTGATGACCCACTACGTGATGCTCCAGCGCAACCTCATCTATACCGGTATCACCCGAGCCAAGAAAATCTGCATCCTGGTGGGTCAGACCAAAGCTCTGGCTTACGCCATCCGCAACATGAAGGTGCTGAAGCGTAACACCCGGCTGAAGGAACGCCTGGCTCCCACAGTCACGACAGAGACTGCTGCCCATGCTTCCACCGACACAAATGCTACCGTCGCTGCTCCGAACAAAGCACAGCACTACGCACTGCCTACTGACGAAATCCAGATGGCCGCAGAAGAGAAAGCCCGCTACGGCGAGCGGGAAGAGTAAGGCCATGTCCTGTCTCCTCATCTATTGTCAGTGCGTAGCTTGTGTAGTGACATGACGGAGTATCCGATGAATGCAAGAAAAAAAGTGGTGGATATCATTAATTTGATTAACTTTGCAGCGTTAAAAATCAATGAGTTATGAAACTGAAGATAATCGGACGCAAGCAAGAACAGCGCATGGCCATATATACTGCCAATCCCATCTGCCTGCTTTTTTCAGTACTTTTTTGTTTTTTAATAATAAAATAGTTACTTTTGTCCCGCCTACAGGCGTTGCTGTTTCCCTACGGAAGCCCGCAAGGCTGTGTGGGCGGAGATTTTTTTGATTGAAAGAAAGGCGTTTACTTCGTCTTGTTTTTGACCTGTCAGAACCTAGGAAATTTTGAACAATCGTCGAAAATGAGCATGCGGTAGATGCCCGTGTGGTATGCATATATACCCTCTCTGTGTCTTCCCCTAACCCTTTTAGGGGAAGGACACGGAGTTGTGTGTTATATAGTTACCGGGTGCGGGCTTCCGTGTTACTTGTTTTACGGTTGTGGGCTTTCCTAGGGCCTTGATAGGTGAGACAGGTAACAGGTTCCTGCACCTTTTTTATATACCAACGGGAGAACACCCATAACGTCGGCAACGGGGAATCGGCCGGATGAGAAGAGCAAGATGGACAACCAATTGCGCACGTTCGACAACCTGAATGCACGTGTGGCTGATGACCTCAAGAGCCGCCTAACTGCAGGCAGCCGCCTCAGCATTGCGGCGGCCAGCTTCTCGCTCTATGCCTACGAGGCACTGCGCAAGGAGCTGGAGCAGATTGATGAACTGCGTTTCCTCTTCACCTCACCCACCTTCAGTCCTACGGGTACTACCCGTCAGCAACGGGAGTTCTACATCCCTAAGCTCCATCGCGAGCGCAACCTCTATGGTAACGACTTCGAGCTGCGCCTGCGTAACCAGCTCACGCAGCGGGCCGTTGCCCGTGAGTGTGCCGACTGGATTCGCCGCAAGGTGCGCTTTAAGAGTAACCTGACCTCGGGGCGAATTGACGGCTTCTTCCATCTGCAGCAAGGTGGGGAGGAGTACCTCTACCAGCCCTTCAACGAGTTTACCACCACGGAGCTAGGCTGTGAACAGGGAAATAACCTCTGTCCCATGGTGGTGGGGATGCCTGCACCGATGGCCCATCACTACCTGCAGAAGTTTGATGAACTCTGGGCTGACAGCGAGCGTTTTCAGGAGGTGACCGAGGCGGTGCTGGAGAGCATGGAGAATGTCTATCGCGAGAATGCACCGCAGTTTATCTACTTCATCACCCTCTACCATATTTTCCATGAGTTTCTGGTCGATCTCTCCGATGACCAGTTGCCCAACGAGGCCACGGGCTTCAAGCAGAGTGCCATCTGGAACAAGCTCTATCAGTTTCAGAAGGATGCCTGTCTGGCCATCATCAACAAACTGGAGAAGTACAACGGTTGCATCCTGGCCGACAGCGTGGGCCTGGGTAAGACCTTCACTGCGCTGGGTGTGGTGAAGTACTACGAGAACCGCAACAAGTCGGTGCTGGTACTCTGCCCCAAGAAACTCAACGACAACTGGATAACCTATCGCAGCAACTACAAGAACAACCCTATAGCGACCGATCGCTTGCGCTACGATATCCTCTTCCACTCTGACCTGTCGCGCACCTCGGGCAATACCAACGGACTGGACCTCAACCACATCAACTGGGCAAACTATGACCTGGTGGTGATTGACGAAAGTCACAACTTCCGCAACGGCGGTAAGGTGACCACCGATGAACATGATGAGAATCCCCGCGAGAACCGCTACCTGCAACTGCTCAACCGCGTGATACGTCCTGGCGTCAAGACCAAGGTGTTGATGCTCAGCGCCACGCCGGTCAACAATCGCTTTAACGACCTGAAGAATCAGATTGCCTTGGCCTACGAAGGGGAGAGCGAACAGATGGACGAACTGCTTCATACTGAGACAGGCATTGATGACATCTTCCGTCAGGCACAGGCCGCCTACAACCGTTGGTCACGCTTGCTTCCTAGTGAGCGCACCACGCAGCGCCTGCTTGACAGCCTGAGCTTCGACTTCTTCGAGGTGCTCGACAGCGTCACCATAGCCCGCAGCCGTAAGCACATCGAGCAGTATTACCCTACGGCAGACGTAGGTCATTTCCCCACACGTCTCAAGCCCCTCTCGCGCCGTCCACACCTTACCGATGTCGATGCGGCCATCAACTACAATCAGGTCTATACCCTGCTCCAGCAGCTGAACCTCGCCATCTATACCCCTTCGGAGTTCATCCTACCTAGTCTGCGCGATAAGTACCGCACCAAGCGTGATGACGACCTTTATACAGGGCTCACCATGGCAGGACGTGAGAATGGACTGCGTAAGCTGATGAGTACTAACCTGCTCAAGCGCATGGAGAGCTCGGTCAACTCCTTCCGTCTCACGGTGAGCCGTATAGCGGACTACATCCAGTCGGTACGAAGGCAGATTGCACAGTTGGACGAGGGCAGCAGCATGGTGGCTGCTGAGGGCGACATGGAGTGGGGCTGGGATGCCGATGATGCCGAGAGCCTCTACGTGGGAGGTAGGAAAACGCAAATTGACCTGCGCGACATGGATTATATCCGATGGGAGAACTACCTGCGCGAGGATGAAGAGACGCTCCGCAGTTTGCTGAAGTTACTTCTCCCAGTCACTCCTGAACACGACTGCAAGTTGCAGCAGCTCATTGCCGACCTGCACCACAAGTTGGCTCACCCCATCAATTCCGGTAACCGGAAGGTGATTATCTTCACCGCCTTCTCAGATACGGCGCAGTACCTCTATGACAACCTTGCCCAGCGCATCCTCAAGAGCACAGGTCTGCATACCGCCTTAGTGACCGGCGATGTGGAGGCACGCACCACGCTCAGGCTGCGCCAACGCATCGATTTTAATACCCTTCTAACGCTGTTCTCACCCCGTTCGAAGGAACGTGATGCCCTCTTTCCCACGCTGACGCAGGAGATAGACATCCTGATAGCCACCGACTGCATCAGTGAGGGGCAGAATCTGCAGGACTGTGACTACTTGATCAATTACGATATCCACTGGAATCCCGTGCGCATCATCCAGCGCTTTGGCCGCATTGACCGTATCGGTTCGCAGAACGAGGCCATTCAGTTGGTCAACTACTGGCCCGACATGACCCTTGATGAGTATATCGACCTGAAGGGGCGTGTGGAGGCCCGCATGAAGGTGTCGGTGATGACCGCTACAGGCGATGACAATCCCTTGACCAACGAGGAGATAGGTGACCTGGAGTACCGCCGTGAGCAGCTGAAGCGGTTGCAGGAGGAGGTGGTGGATATTGAGGAGATGAACAGTGGTATCTCCATCATGGACTTGGGACTGAATGAGTTTCGCCTCGACCTGCTGGAGTACCTCAAGCATCATGCTGATGTGGAGCACACGCCCCCCAGACGCGTATTTTGAGTATTATGATAATCTTGAGTATCAGTAC
>CAMACX010000075.1 GCA_945831575.1 uncultured Mediterranea sp. | reverse complement strand
GAAGCCATCGCCAAGATTCAGCAAAACAGCCGCATCTACTCCCGCAAGCAGATGACCTGGTTCAAGCGCGACCCTGATATCCACTGGATTGACCTCAAGGATGAATGACTGATGATTGGTGATTAATGTTTAGTGATTATAGATTGATTGATAAGATGATAAACAAACGATTGTTACCGCTGCTGGTACTGGGCTTTTTCACTCTCTCGGCCCTGGCCAGCTGCAAGAAAGACATGAGCATGAAGATGAATACCCCCCGCAATATCCGCGGCGTGGTGAGTTATAAAAGGGCTTTCAACGACCTCAATGAGGTACACCTCAACGTGGCACGTGCCATCGGCATCGCCCCATTGAACGACCGCGCTGAGGCTGAATCAATGAAAGAGCGCCTCTGCCTTATCGGCAGCAACGCCTACTATGCAGTCGATTCGCTCACCCACTCCATCCCCTACGTCATCCCCGGCGCAGCCCGTCTGCTCGACTCCATCGGCGTGAACTTCCTGGACTCCTGCGCCAGCAAGGGACTTAACCCCAACCGCATCGTAGTCACTTCGGTACTTCGCACACGTCACGACGTGAAACGCCTGCGCCGCAGCAACGGCAATGCCAGTGAAAACTCAGCACACTTCTACGGCACCACATTTGACGTGAGCTGGAAGCGATTTGAGAAGGTGGAGGACGAGGATGGCCGCCCCATGCAGGATGTCAGTCCCGACACGCTGAAGCTGGTGCTCAGCGAGGTGCTCCGCGACCTCAAGCAGGCTGGCCGTTGCTACGTGAAGTATGAGCTCAAGCAGGGCTGTTTCCACATCACGACTCGCATGAAGGAATGATTGCCCTCTCCTAGTCCATCTTAACACCGCTTTGCCGCTATGCAACGCTACTTCATCTACCTCTGTTACGACGGTACAACCTACCACGGTTGGCAGATCCAGCCCAACGGCAGCAGCATTCAGGCCACGCTCATGCAAGCCCTCTCCACCCTGCTCAGACGACCCGTGGAGGTGACCGGCGCTGGTCGCACCGATGCCGGCGTACATGCCCGCCTCATGGTGGCCCACTTCGATGCCGATGCACCGCTCGACACCGCCTTGCTGACTGATAAACTGAACCGGCTGCTTCCTCCAGATGTAGCGGTCTATCAAGTGGTGCCCGTGCGCCCCGAGGCCCATGCACGCTTTGATGCCACGTATCGCACCTACGAGTACTACGTCAGCACCAGCAAGAGCCCATTCCGGCGCCACTACAGCTACCGCCTGTTCCGCACGCCCGACTTTGCTGCCATGAACCATGCAGCCCAGTTGCTGATGCAACACACCGACTTCACCAGCTTCAGCAAGCTCCACACCGATGTGAAGACCAACAACTGCCGCGTGATGCATGCCGAATGGACACAAGTGGATGCGAGCACCTGGCGCTTCACCATCCAGGCCGACCGCTTCCTGCGCAACATGGTTCGCGCCATCGTAGGCACCCTGCTGCAAGTAGGCCAAGGGAAACTGAACATTGAAGGTTTCAACGAGATTATCCTGAAGCGCGACCGTTGCAGCGCAGGCACCTCCGTCCCAGGCGAAGCCCTCTTTCTGGTCGATATAGGCTATCCGCAGGAGCTCTTCGAGCAGCAAGAGAAAGAGGTGTAAAAACAAATAGAATATATGACTAATTATGAAAAGACATTTCTGGCAAATTGTATGTTGCGTATTTATGGCAGTTGCCATGGGACTTACCGCCTGTTCTACGGATAACGATGAAGAGATTACACCACCCGAAAGCACTGAAGATATGGGCAATGCAGACTCTACACAAACGGATATGGAGTGTGTCGTAGATAGCGTGGAGCTGTGGTGCCAGCGCGACAGCAACAGAATCTATGGCTTGATGTATTATAATCCTGTCGCATCGAAGGTGCAGCCGGCTGTGATACTCTCGCACAGCAGTTCACTTACCCATGAGGCTATGAAGGGCTATGCCGCAGCGATTGCCAAGATGGGCTTTGCCTCCTATTGCTTTGACTTCTGCGGGAGCAGCGATAAGAGCAAAAGCGACGGCTTAACCGATGATATGACCATTTTCACCGAGGTGGAGGACCTGAGGGCAGTGGTCAAGACAGTGAAGTCGCTTGACTATGTGGATTCTTCCGAAGTGTATCTTCTTGGGAGCAGTCAGGGAGGACTTGTATCAGCCTTGCTTGCCGATGAGTGTCCTGAAGAATTCGCAGGAATGATACTGTTCTATCCTGCATTCAATATCCCCGACATGGTGAAGCTGTTCAGTAGCTTCGGCAGCTGGGGTGACTTCGGCAATCTCGGCGGGATGATGTCTATGGGCGAGAAATACATCAATAGCATAAAAGATTATGACGTTTGGTCACATATCGGGAAATTCTCCAACCCAGTGTGCATCATTCATGGGACGAAAGACATCATCGTGCCTATCTCCAATTCCGAAAAGGCTGTTGGCCTATATCCCTCTGCTACCTTATACAAAATAGAGGGAGCCAACCATGGGTTCAACGCCGCCAATCTTGGCGATATGGGCAGTCTGCTGGGAGCAACAGCAGACTACGGCTCCCAAGTCATGCCCATAGTACAGGAATTTCTTAAAAATAAGGTTATCTCAGATGATTATTAAAAGGTGTTTACGCATCCTTTGCGACTTTCAGGTACATCAAGCCTCAGTTGATATGAAGAAAGAGTAAGGACGGAAGCGTTATAGTTCCATAGACATTCTACTGGCTCTGCGAATCATTTTACGAAGCAGACTGTCATATTTCTACGGCATAAAACAAAATAATCCGTAGTTTTATATCGCTATTTCGGGATTGATTTGTATTTTTGCACCAATAAAAGGAATAATATGGAAAGAATTTCTCATAAAGTATCAGCACTTGGCGGCATCATATCTACGGCAGACATGACAAGTGAGGCAGAATACAAACGCATTCACAGGGCTGCACAGCGAGGCGAACTGACAAGACTTCGCTCTGGTGTCTATGCATCGCCAGATGCACTGCTTGACACGATGCTCGATATTGAACGCATCGTGCCTGGCGGTGTGGTATGTCTGTATAATGCTTGGAACCATTACCAACTCACTACAACTATTCCTCCCTCCTTCTGTGTTGCCGTTGAACGGAAGCGAAAGGTGGTCATTCCCCCAACTCTCCCAATAACACTCTACTATTGGAAAAAAGAGAACCTATCGATTGGGGTGATTGAAGAAGTGGTATCGGGTCATTCGGTACACATTACCAATATAGAACGCAGCGTATGCGATGCCGTGAAATACCGCAATAAGATAGGTCTAGATGTCTGTGCAGAAATTGTGAGGACATACCTGAGAAAAGAAGGGCGCAACCTGAGTATTCTAACAGAATATGCCAAACGCCTGCGTGTATGGTCAACACTGAAGAATTACCTTGAAATAGCGATAGAATAATGGAAAAGAAAAACTATGGCAAGTCTGTCAAGGCACGTCTGGCCAATCTGATGAACGAGACAGGGTATAAGTATATGTACTTATTGACAAGATACTTCAACGAGCGTTTGCTCTACCGGGTTTCTGTCAGCCAGTACAAGGATAATTTTCTACTGAAGGGTGGGTCTTTACTTTATGCCTTGGAAGGTCTTGAAGCACGTCCCACAATTGATATAGACTTCATGGCCGACAGGATAAGCCGAGATAGAGAGGCACTCACGAGAATATTCGGGCAAATTACCTCGATTGACTGCGATGAAGACGGAGTTCTGTTTGACGCGAGAAGCATTAAAACCGAACCAATCACCGTTGATAAGAAATACCCTGGCTTGCGTTTCTACGTTACTGCCCATATGGACACTATCGTTCACAACATGTCCGTTGACATCGGTTTTGGCGATGTGGTGTCTCCATGCCCCATGGCAATAGATTTTCCGCTGTTGCTGCCTAATTTACCATCGGTCAATCTTCAAGCCTATTCATTGGAAACCGTAGTGGCGGAAAAATTCCACACGATGATTGACCGCGATGAGACAAACAGCCGAATGAAGGACTTCTTTGACTGCTATCAGTTGCTTACGCAACGGAATCTTGATGATGAGACGCTGTTTGAAGCCATCAAGGCTACCTTTGACAACAGGGCACTGGTGTATAAGTCCAACCTCAAGCTTTTCTCCGATGAGTTCGTCACTGATAAGGAGCGCATTATCCGCTGGAAAGCATTTCTAAAGAAGATTAAGTGGAAAGAGGAAATACCATTCTCTTCTGTCATGCAAGTTGTCACAGGACGCCTTAAGCCCATGGCAAACAGATACTGGAGAAGCGTTGATATTTGATAGAACTCTGAAGCGCTCAAATGAGAGAACCGGTCAGGTCTCAGGTGTTAACTATCCAGCCGTAAACAGTTAACTGTTCGCTTCTCATCTGTTAAATGTTTACGGCTGATGGTTTAACTAATGGAAATTAGGTATGAAACGGGCTATTTTGAACATAAAATAACGTGAGTTCGACGAATTCAAAACAATGTAAGTTGTGTATCCAATGTGCGTTG
>CAMACX010000074.1 GCA_945831575.1 uncultured Mediterranea sp. | reverse complement strand
GTGCCATGATGTTCCTCAAGGGCATCTGGAAGCGTCCGGGCGTATGGAACGTGGAGGAGTTTGATCCCGATCCCTTCATGGAGCAGCTCAACAAGCAGGGTCTCCCCTGGCACGAAGTGTTCGACGGCGACCTGGAACTCTAATCACTAATCACTAAACATTAATCACTAATCACTATATTAAATGGCAAAGAAAGACGAACTGAATTTTGAGGAAGCGTCTGCCGAGGCGCAGAATAGCAATAAGCTGAAGGCCCTTCAAGCTGCCATGGCCAAGATTGAGAAGGATTTTGGCAAAGGGTCTATCATGAAGATGGGCGATGAACATGTCGAGGAGGTAGAGGTGATTCCCACAGGCTCCATCGGCCTCAACGTGGCCCTGGGCGTGGGTGGCTACCCCCGTGGACGTATCATCGAGATCTATGGCCCGGAGTCGTCGGGTAAGACCACACTCACCATCCATGCCATTGCCGAGGCACAGAAGGCCGGTGGCATTGCCGCCTTTATTGATGCCGAGCATGCCTTTGACCGCTTCTATGCTGAGAAGCTGGGCGTGGATGTCAACAGTCTGCTCATCTCGCAACCAGACAATGGCGAACAGGCCCTGGAGATTGCCGACCAGCTGATCCGCTCATCGGCCATTGACATCATCGTCATCGACTCGGTGGCTGCATTGACCCCGAAGGCTGAGATTGAGGGTGATATGGGTGAGAACAAGGTGGGATTGCAGGCCCGACTCATGTCGCAAGCCTTGCGTAAGCTGACTGCTTCGGTCAGCAAGACACGCACCTGCTGCATCTTCATCAACCAGCTGCGTGAGAAGATCGGCGTGATGTTCGGCAATCCCGAGACCACGACGGGCGGTAATGCCCTGAAGTTCTATGCTTCGGTACGCCTCGACATCCGTGGTGGACAGAGTATCAAGAATGGAGACGACATCATTGGCCGCCAGACCAAGGTGAAGGTGGTGAAGAACAAGGTGGCTCCTCCCTTCCGCAAGGCAGAGTTTGACATCATGTTTGGCGAGGGCATCTCGCGTGCAGGTGAGATAGTCGATCTCGGCACCGAGCTAGGCATCATCAAGAAGAGTGGCTCTTGGTTCAGCTACAACGACACCAAGCTGGCCCAGGGACGTGATGCCGCCAAGCAGGCCATCCTCGACAACCCCGAGTTGGCAGAGGAACTGGAGCAGCTCATCTTCGCAGAGCTCAACAAGGAGGCGTGATAGAGCGCGATGCTACTGTTCTATTTTTCGCATTTTCCCGCCTAAAAAGCTTTGAGTTTTCGTTTTTATGTTTACCTTTGCAACATCTTAACCCGATAAAGCAATAGTAAACATGAAAACGAAACTCTTTTCTCTGCTGTGTGCGCTTGTAGCAAGCGTAACATGCTCTTCGGTCTATGCACAGAGTGATAACGATGTGCAGATGGGACTTTTCAATCACCTGTCCGTGGGTGCCAGTGCCTCTACACTGGGTTATGGCTTTGATGTTTCCATGCCTGTAACGCCTTACATCATGTTGCGTGGCGGTCTGGAGATTATGCCCTCCTTTACTTTTGATACCGATGTGGATGCTGACTTTGACACGCCGGCTGGAAGTTACTACACCTCGGTGAACCTGGAAGGCGATACCAAGCGTACGCAGACCTATCTGATAGCCAACATCTACCCCTTCAAGCGCAGCAGCTTCTTTGTAGCAGCAGGAGCTTATTTCGGTGGTGGCAAGGTAGTGGGTGTCAAAGGTCAGAGCGATGAACTGCGTGACCTGCTGAAGCAATACCCGGATGCAGAAGGCGGCATTTCGATAGGTGACTACACCTTGCCGGTAGAGAAAGATGGTAGTGTAAGTGGTAGCATCGACGTGAAGAAGTTTCGTCCCTATCTAGGTGTCGGCTTCGGACGTGCGGTGCCCTATAAGCGCGTGGGCTTCTCCTTCGAACTGGGCGTACAGTTGCATGGCACGCCTCAGGTCAAGGACAGGAACGGTAGCATCAATGACCTCATCAGCCGTTCAGAGGCTGACGATGACTTCTCGGAAATTGTAGATAAACTGACCGTCTATCCCGTTCTCAAGTTCCGCCTCTCAGGAAGGATATTCTAAGTTCACACGTACATTAATCACTAAACACTATTACTAAACTATAATCTATTAACTGTAAGTAATGAAAAAGAAAACATTGACCCAAACCCTCTGTGCTGCCGCAGTGACGGCTGCACTCGCTTCGTGTGCCTCGTCAAGACAGGCTGTTACGCTCAACGACCTGCAAGGCGAATGGGACATTATCGAACTCCACGGTACGGTGGTTGTGCCGGCCGAAGGACAGGCCTTCCCCTTCCTCGGCTTTGATGCCACAGGACGTGTCTATGGCAACGCGGGATGCAACCGCATCACAGGAGCCATTGACCCCAAGGCCAAGCCCGGCACGATTGACCTGAGCCGTCTGGGCAGCACCATGATGATGTGCTCCGACATGACCGTGGAGCGCAACGTGCTTACTGCATTGGGCGAGGTGAAGCAGTACCGTAGCCTGGGTAACGGACAGATGGCCCTCTGTGGCAACTCCAAGAACCCCATTGTCGTACTGCAAAAGCGGAAGTAATCAGACAAAATGTGACGTAGAGAGGGGGCCAAAAGCCCCCTTTTCTGCCATTATGGCAGTCCTTTTGCCTGTGCCATACGGTCCATAATGACTTTTTTGTTTTTGGCACGTGGTTTGTTTTTCCATTGTCGTCTGCCGCAAGGCCGACAGAGAAAACTAGAATAATAACAAATAAAAAAGATACAATTATGGGAAAGATTATTGGTATTGACTTAGGAACTACAAACTCGTGTGTTTCAGTATTCGAAGGTAACGAACCGGTCGTTATCGCTAATAGCGAGGGCAAGCGCACCACACCTTCAGTGGTAGCCTTCGTGGATGGCGGTGAACGTAAGGTGGGCGATCCTGCCAAGCGTCAGGCCATCACCAACCCCAAGCGCACCGTCTATTCAATCAAGCGCTTCATGGGTGAGAACTGGCAGCAGGTACAGAAGGAAATCTCGCGCGTACCTTATCCTGTCGTAAATGAGAACAACATGCCGCGTGTAGATATCGACGGTCGTCACTATACCCCGCAGGAGATTTCAGCCATGATTCTTCAGAAAATGAAGAAGACGGCTGAGGATTACCTGGGTCAGGAGGTGACCGAAGCCGTTATCACCGTGCCTGCTTACTTCTCTGACTCGCAGCGTCAGGCCACGAAGGAGGCTGGTCAGATTGCCGGTCTGGAGGTAAAGCGTATCGTCAACGAGCCTACGGCTGCTGCACTGGCTTACGGCGTAGATAAGAGCAACAAGGACATGAAGGTGGCCGTATTCGACTTGGGTGGTGGTACATTCGATATCTCCATCCTGGAGTTTGGCGGCGGCGTGTTTGAAGTGCTGAGCACCAACGGTGATACCCACCTGGGTGGTGACGACTTCGACCAGGTCATCATCGACTGGCTGGTACAGGAGTTTAAGAACGACGAGGGTGCAGACCTGAAGGGTGACCCCATGGCCATGCAGCGTCTGAAGGAGGCTGCCGAGAAGGCTAAGATTGAACTCTCTTCTTCAACAAGCACCGAAATCAACCTGCCTTACATCATGCCCGTAGGCGGTGTGCCCAAGCACTTGGTAAAGACCCTGACGCGTGCTAAGTTTGAGCAGCTGGCTCACAACCTGATTCAGGCTTGCTTGGAGCCCTGTAAGAAGGCCATGAGCGATGCCGGTCTGAGCAACTCAGATATCGACGAAGTGATCCTGGTAGGTGGCTCTAGCCGTATTCCTGCCGTGCAGAAGCTGGTTGAAGACTTCTTCGGCAAGGTACCTTCCAAGGGCGTTAACCCCGATGAGGTAGTGGCAGTAGGTGCTGCTGTACAGGGTGCCGTACTGACTGACGAGATCAAGGGCGTGGTACTGCTCGATGTGACTCCGCTGTCCATGGGTATCGAGACCCTGGGTGGTGTGATGACTAAGCTGATTGATGCCAACACCACCATCCCCTGCAAGAAGAGCGAGACCTTCTCAACGGCTGCCGACAACCAGACTGAGGTAACCATCCACGTACTGCAAGGTGAGCGTCCTATGGCTGCTCAGAACAAGTCCATCGGTCAGTTTAACCTGACTGGTATCGCCCCTGCCCGTCGTGGTGTGCCTCAGATTGAGGTAACCTTCGACATTGATGCCAACGGTATCTTGAAGGTAAGCGCCAAGGATAAGGCTACTGGTAAGGAGCAGGCCATCCGCATCGAGGCTTCCAGCGGTCTGAGCAAGGAGGAGATTGAGCGCATGAAGGCTGAGGCTGAGGCCAACGCTGATGCCGACAAGAAGGAGCGCGAGAAGATTGACAAGCTGAATCAGGCCGACAGCATGATTTTCCAGACCGAGAACATGCTGAAGGAGAGCGGCGACAAGCTCCCCGCCGACATCAAGGCTGAGGTAGAGGCTGCCGTTCAGAAGATGAAGGATGCGCACAAGGCTCAGGACCTCGCCGCCATCGATGCTGCCACAGCCGAGCTGAATGCCGCTGCACAGAAGATGTATCAGGCACAGGCTCAGGCAGGTGCCCAGCCCGGTGCACAGGATGCAGGCTTCCAGGGCGGTCAGCAGGCCGGCTCTCAGAGCAACGGCAAGTCGCAGGGCGACAACGTCCAGGACGCTGACTTTGAGGAGGTGAAATAAGCACATAGAGAAATAAGAATACAATATCAAATGG
>CAMACX010000073.1 GCA_945831575.1 uncultured Mediterranea sp. | reverse complement strand
AAGAAGTTCCGCTTTGCCTTCAGTCGCGAGGCAGCACTGAAGATAGCCCGTCGCACCCTGGTCATCTTCGTCATCGGAATGGCCATCGGCTGGTTCTCGCGTTACTGCTACTACTGGGCTTCGGCCCCCGAGGAGCTGAGCTTCGGACAGAATCTCTGGGCCTCGGTATGGACCTTCGACCGCATCCGCATCCTGGGCGTGATGCAGCGGCTGGCCCTCTGCTACTGCGCCGCCTCTCTGGTGGCCCTCACCGTGAGCCACCGCCTCATCCCCTGGATCATCGGGGTGCTGCTGGTGGGCTACGGCGTGCTGCTGCTCTGCTGCAACGGCTTCGTCTATGGCGAGGAGAATATCCTCTCGGTAGTGGACCGTGCGGTGCTCACGCCAGCCCACATGTACAAAGATCACGGCATCGACCCCGAAGGATTACTCAGCACCCTGCCCTCCATCGCCCACGTGCTGCTGGGCTTCTCGGTAGGGCGCATGCTCTTTGGAGCAGCAGCCTCGAAGGGACGGAGCAAGGTAGCGACGGGGCAGCATGAGTCCGTACAGGGGGCAGATGGTAGCCACACGGAGCTGCTGGTCAAGCTCTTCCTGGTGGGCACGGTACTCACCTTCAGCGGTCTGCTGCTGAGCTACGGCTGCCCCATCAACAAGAAGGTGTGGTCGCCCACGTTTGTGCTGACCACCTGCGGGCTGGCCTCAAGCCTGCTGGGTGTGCTGGTGTGGGTGGTTGACGTCAAGGGGAAGAAGCGGTGGAGCCTCTTCTTCGAGGCCTTCGGCATCAACCCCCTCTTCATGTACGTGCTGGGCGGTGTGCTGAGCATCCTCCTGGGGAGCACGGGCCTGCACGGCTGGCTCTACAACGACGTGCTCCAACCGCTGCTGGGCGACACCGCAGGCTCCCTGGCCTATGCCCTGCTCTTCGTAGCCCTCTGCTGGAGCATCGGCTATCCGCTTTACAAGCGAAGGATTTACATCAAGATATAGGCCTTGGATTCGTGAAAAATATAGCTGAGAAAAAGAAACTGTAAGTGTAAGGAACTGTAAGGATTCTAACCCATAAAGACTTGTAACGATAGAATAAAAACAGCATGATAAAAACCCAAAACGATATGATACTGATAGCTGACAGTGGCTCAACCAAGACCGATTGGTGTGTGGCTGAGCAGGGAGTGGCGCTGAAGCGCATCTCCACCAAAGGCATGAACCCCTTCTTCCAGAGCGAAGAGGAGATGGTTGAAGCCATGCAGACTTCGCTCCTTCCGGAGCTGGAGGGGCGATGCCCCAAGGCCGTCTATTTCTACGGTGCCGGCTGTGCGTTTGATAAAGTCGAACTGGTACGCCGGGCTATAGCTCACGTATTGCCACTCGATGCGGCTCGCATTGAGGTCAACAGTGACATGCTGGCTGCTGCCCGCTCGGTATGCGGCCACGAGGCGGGCATTGCCTGCATCATGGGCACGGGGAGCAACTCGTGCTTCTACAACGGGGAGGAGATTGTGGCCAACGTCTCGCCCCTGGGCTTCATCCTGGGCGATGAGGGGAGCGGTGCCGTGCTGGGCAAACTGCTCGTGGGCGACCTGCTGAAGAATCAGCTGCCTGCGGGGCTGAAGGAAGAGTTTCTGACCACATACAAATTGACCCCGGCAGAGATCATCGACCGCGTCTATCGCCAGCCCTTCCCCAACCGCTTCCTGGCCAGTCTGTCGCCCTTCCTCGCCGCCCATCTCGATGTGCCCGAGGTGCGCGAGCTGGTCAAGTCGAGCTTCAAGGCGTTCCTCAAGCGCAACGTGATGCAGTACGACTACCGCCGCTACAAGGTGGGCTTCAACGGCTCCGTGGCATGGTACTACCGTCAGCTGCTGACCGAGGCCATGGACGAGCTCGGCCTCCAGCAAGGCCTCATCATCAAGGGTCCCATGGAGGGACTGCTGCGATACCACGCGAAGTAGTGATTCGGGATTAGAAACCACAGATTGCACAGATGGAGACAGTAACTTTATAAAAAACAAAGATATGTTCGTGAAGATTTCAGAGCAGCCTTCGCTCTACAACGATTTGGAGAAGAAAAGCGTACGCGAACTCCTCGAAGGCATCAATACCGAAGACCAGAAGGTGGCCCTGGCCGTGAAAGAGGCCATTCCGCAGATTGAGAAACTGGTGACGCAGATTGTGCCCCGCATGAAGCAAGGGGGACGCATCTTCTATATGGGTGCCGGTACGAGCGGCCGGCTCGGTGTGCTCGATGCCAGCGAGATACCACCCACGTTTGGTATGCCCCCCACACTGGTCATCGGCCTGATAGCCGGTGGCGATACGGCCCTACGCAACCCCGTGGAGAATGCTGAGGATGACATCCACCGTGGATGGGAGGAGCTGTGCGAACGGGGCATCAGCACCAAGGACACGGTGATAGGCATCGCCGCCTCGGGCACCACGCCCTACGTCATCGGGGCCCTCCACGAGGCGCGTGCCCATGGCATACTGACGGCTTGCATCACCAGCAACCCCGACTCACCCATGGCAGCAGAGAGCGACATCCCCATCGAGATGATTGTTGGTCCCGAGTTTGTCACCGGTAGCTCGCGCATGAAGTCGGGCACAGGGCAGAAGATGATTCTCAACATGATTACCACCTCGGTGATGATCCAGCTAGGCCGCGTCAAGGGCAACAAGATGGTCAACATGCAGCTGAGCAACAAGAAACTCGTGGATCGCGGTACGCGCATGATCGTGGAGGAGCTGGGCCTGAATTACGGCAAGGCCCGCGACCTGCTCCTGATGCACGGCTCGGTGAAGAAAGCCGTCGATGCCTACCGCAATGCAGAGTGAACGTGACCTACTTAACCAACTCAATAATCAAGGATGAATGTATGATACCCGTAAGACACCTTATTAGAAGAGAGCTTATGATGACCGCCATGCTACTGGCTTGCTCCTGCCCCGGCATGGGTCAGCAAGCCAAGCCTACGCAACAAGCTGAGCCCATGCAGCAATTTGAGCCTACGCCCCACTACCGCGAACGCTATCAGCAGTTTGAAGCAGAACCACCCATCACCCGTCAGGACCTCGTGATGCTGGGCAACAGCCTCACCGAGGGCGGTGGTGACTGGGGCAAGCGCCTGGGCATGAAGCATGTGGTCAACCGAGGCATCATCGGCGATGACGTACCCGGCATCACCAACCGCCTCCATCAGATACTCCCCGGTCAGCCCCGCGCCATCTGCCTGCTCACCGGAGCCAACGACGTGAGCCACGACCTCTCCATCGACTCCATCGCACACTCCATCATCCATCTGGCCGAACGGATCCTGCGTGAATGCCCCGAGACGCACCTCTACCTGCAGAGCCTGCTCCCCATCAACGAGAGTTTCCAGCGCTACAAGCGGCTCAACGGCAAGACCTCCCACTTTGCCGCCATCAACCGTCAGCTCCAGGCCTGGGTGACGGAGCGTCACGACCCACGCCTCACCTTTGTTCATCTCTACCCCCTATTCACCGAGTCGGAAGGCTCCGAGGTACTCAAGTCCGAGCTCACCACCGACGGTCTCCACCTGCGCGAGGAGGGCTACCACATCTGGACCAAAGCGCTGAAAAAAGCCCTTAAATAACCCCTTAAATGGGCACTTCATCCGCCGATTTCTGAAAAAACGTGAGAAAGCGCTGTGACTTTCACGAATTTACACTATATTTGCGGCCAATTTGGTAAACGAGATATTTCGGTAGAGCCAATAATTGAATAACGATATAACAAATAACTGAGCAAAAACGACATGGCACAAGAAGATGTTTTCAAGAAAATCGTGTCCCACTGCAAGGAGTACGGCTTCGTATTCCCCAGCAGCGAAATCTATGACGGCCTGGGTGCCGTATATGATTACGGACAGAATGGCGTAGAACTGAAGAACAATATCAAGCAATACTGGTGGCAGAGCATGGTGCTGCTCCACGACAACATCGTGGGCATCGACAGCGCCATCTTCATGCACCCCACCATCTGGAAGGCCAGCGGACATGTGGATGCCTTCAATGACCCCCTCATCGACAACCGCGACTCCAAGAAGCGCTACCGCGCAGACGTACTCATCGAGGAGCAGATTGCCAAGTACGACGAGAAGATTGCCAAGGAGGTGGCCAAGGCTGCCAAGCGCTTCGGCGAGGCCTTTGACGAGGCCCAGTTCCGCGCCACCAACGGCCGCGTGCTGGAGCAGCAGGCCAAGCGCGATGCCCTGCACCAGCGCTACAGCGATGCGATGAACGCCGGTCCCGACCTCAACGAGCTGCGTCAGATTATCCTCGATGAGGAGATTGTCTGCCCCATCAGCGGTACCAAGAACTGGACCGAGGTACGTCAGTTCAACCTGATGTTCTCCACTGAAATGGGTTCCACGGCCGACGGTGCGATGAAGGTCTATCTGCGCCCCGAGACGGCACAGGGTATCTTCGTCAACTACCTCAACGTACAGAAGACGGGCCGTATGAAGATACCTTTCGGCATCGCCCAAATTGGTAAAGCCTTCCGCAACGAGATTGTAGCCCGCCAGTTCATCTTCCGTATGCGCGAGTTCGAGCAGATGGAGATGCAGTTCTTCGTAAAGCCCGGCACCGAGCTGGAGTGGTTCAAGCAGTGGAAGGAGACCCGCCTGAAGTGGCACAAGGCCCTGGGCTTCGGTGACGACCACTACCGCTACCACGACCACGAGAAGCTGGCCCACTACGCCAACGCCGCCACCGACATCGAGTTCCTCATGCCCTTCGGATTCAAGGAGGTGGAGGGCATCCACAGCCGCACCAACTTCGACCTGTCGCAGCACGAGAAGTTCAGCGGCAAGAGCATCAAGTACTTCGACCCCGAGAGCAACGAGAGCTACACGCCCTTCGTCATCGAGACCTCCATCGGTGTGGACCGTATGTTCCT
>CAMACX010000072.1 GCA_945831575.1 uncultured Mediterranea sp. | reverse complement strand
TCACGTTCCAGTTCAACGAAACGGTTGTATGATACCACCTCAGGAAACAGATGGCACATGTGCTTGCATACCTTTTCGAGATAGAAATGTTTCAGACAGCGATACCCTGATGAATGAAAGAGAATCATTATAACCATGATTTCTGCCTTTGACATGCGGCTTTTACGGTGGTATTTGCGCTTTCCTTCTGACTTAAACGTATATTTTGCCATCTGTGCATCAAAAACTTTGCAAAAATCATCGGCAATACAGAAAATTTCAGTAAATTTGTCCTCGGTAATCATAGCGAAATTCTTTAGTTTCATTGTTTTTATCCATTACAAAGTTACTAAAAATTTCGCTAATTACCAAATTTTTAATGAGTTATATTTCATCGAACTCATGTTAATTAGAGAAAATAATCATGCATTTTATGTGCAGTAAATTTAAACTAATACAGTATGAAATCTAACAAAAGAAAGAATGGAGTGGGGAAGGAGGTCTTTCAAAAGGCTTCCTTGTATGCGTGCCTTACACTGTTTGCAGGTACAGCTTTCCCTATGCCCTCATGGGCATCATCTACGGTGACAGAAGTCACCCAGCAGAGTTCAAAACAAATCACGGGTACCGTGGTCGATGTAGAGGGTAACCCTATTATCGGTGCCAATGTGCTGCAAGCCGGTACGACCAATGGTACGATTACTGATGTGGATGGGCGTTTCACCCTTCATGTGCCGGTAGGTAAAACCGTGATTGTATCCTACATCGGCTTCCACTCGCAGACCGTGACGGTAGGCAGCAGCAACGACTACCGGATTGTAATCAAAGAGGACAGTGAAGCACTCGACGAAGTAGTGGTAGTAGGTTATGGTACACAGAAGAAAGTGAACCTCACCGGTTCGGTAGCCACTATCTCAGCCGATAAATTGGCTAATCGCACCAGCTCGAATGTAACCAACATGTTGGCTGGACAAATGCCGGGTGTCACCATCATCCAAACCAGTGGACAGCCTGGTGCTGATGCTGGTGTGCTACGCGTACGTGGTATCGGAACGATGGGTGATGCCAGTGCCATGGTAATCATCGACGGAGTAGAGTCGAGCATGAGCAGCGTGGACCCCAACGACATTGAGAGCATCTCGGTGTTGAAGGACGCTGCAGCCTCGGCCATTTACGGCGTACGTGCTGCCAATGGCGTGGTGCTGATTACAACGAAGAAAGGGGCTAAGGGACGTGCCGAGGTATCGTACGACGGATACGTGGGCTGGCAGAATGCCACCCGTTTGCCCAAGTTCCTGGATTCGTATAACTATGCCCTGTTGATGAACGAAGCCTATACCAACGACGGACAGACTGCACCTTATTCGGAAGCCGATTTGGCTAAGTTCAAGAACGGCACAGACCCCGACTACTATCCCAATTCCGACTGGATGAATGCCCTGTTGAGCGAAGATGGACTCTTCCACAACCATCACCTCAGCATCAAGGGTGGTAGCGACAAGGTAATCTACTCAGCTGCTTTTGGTTATCACAGCAAGGACGGCTTGATGCCCAACACCAGCTACAACAAGTTCAGTGCTCGTTTGAATCTGGAGGCCAAAATCAACAAACGCCTCAAGATGACTTCAGGTATTGCCTTGTATCGTAGCAACCGCCTGGCACCTGCTGAGGGTGTAAGTAACCTCATACACTACGCCTACCGCGAAACTCCTGTTACCCCCATCCAGTTGAGCAACGGCCGCTGGACCCTCTTCAAAAACGAGCACAACTCCGTAGCATCGGCTCGCGATGGCGGCTACAGCAAGAGCATTGCCAACGACTTCCAGGGCAACGTGGGTATGGAGTTGGACATCATCGATGGGCTGAAGCTGCGTGGTATTGCTGCCACGTCGTTCAACCTCACGGAGAGTCCCACACATGCCTACACGGTGAAATTCTATCAGGCTGGATCAGATACTCCGGTGAAGAGCACTGTCAATTCGCTCACCGAATACGATGGAAAATCCATCGAGCTCAACCTGCAGGCCTATCTGGATTATAGCAAGACCTTTGGCAAGCACCACGTAGGCGGTTTGCTGGGCTACTCGCAAATCTATAACCAGCAGCGCTACCTGCAGGCCTACCGTAAGAACCTGCCTACCAGCAATACACTGCACCAAATCAATGCTGGCGAAGCTACGGGTCAGACTACTGCTGGTTCAGAGTGGGAGTATGCCTTGCGCTCGGTATTTGGCCGCGTGAATTATGCCTACGACGACCGCTACCTGTTCGAAGCCAACTTGCGCTACGACGGAACCTCACGCTTCCCCAAGAACAAACGTTTCGGTGCATTCCCCTCATTCTCCCTGGGCTGGCGCGTTTCTGAAGAGGATTTCTTCCAGGTAAACTGGATTGATAACCTGAAGCTGCGCCTTTCGTGGGGTCTGCTGGGTAACCAGGAAACGGTTGACACTGGTGGTTACACCACTTACTATCCCTATCAGACGACTTATGAGTTTGGCTACGATGCCATCTTTGGCAACGCCATCACCCCTGGTCTCTCCATCAGCAGTGTGATGGCCAACGAAAACATCACGTGGGAGAAGACGGCCCAATGGAACGTGGGTGTGGATGCTGCTTTCCTCGGTAACCGCTTGACACTGGGCTTTGACTGGTTCAGAAAAGAGACGCGCGATATTCTTCTGCAGCTGCCTGTGCCTTCGATGTTGGGTGTATCAGCCCCCATGCAGAACGCCGGTAAGGTACGCAATACGGGTGTTGAAATCCAGCTGGGCCATAACAACAAGATTGGCGACTGGAGCTACAACGTAGGTGCAAGCTTCAGCTATGTAAGCACAAAAATCATCGACTTGAAGGGTGGTGATACCCCTGGACGCTCAGTGGGTGATCCATTGTGGACCTACTACGGCTACGTCTGCGACGGCATCTTCCAAACCCAGGAGGAGATTAATAATCATGCTGTGCAGAAGACCGGTACCCCCGTTCCAGGCGACTTGAAGTACCGCGACTTGAATGGCGACAATGTAGTAGATAGCAACGACCGCAAGGTATTGGGCTCTTACTTCCCGAAGGTGAACTTCGGATTGAATCTCTCGCTGGCCTACAAAGGCTTCGACATGAGCGCATTGGTGCAAGGAGCAGCCGACGTTAAGGGTAAATGTGTTTCCGAGGTGGCATACGCCTTCTATAACGGAGGTAAGGTGAATGAGATGCACCTGAACCGCTGGACTCCCAATAATCCTAATGCGACCTATCCCCGTCTGTCGATGAGCGACTCGCGCAACCGCGTCACCTCCAGCTTCTGGATACAGAATGCAGCCTACGCCAAGCTGCGTAACCTGCAAGTGGGTTATACCCTGCCTATGAACATGACCAAGAAGTTTGGCGTAAGTCGCCTGAGACTCTATTGCACCATGGATAACCTCTTGACCATCACAGGATTCGATGGTGTAGATCCTGAGGCTGTCAACGGCAACTACTATCCGTTGACCAAGAGCTACGCATTCGGATTAAATGTTACATTCTAATATCAAAAACGAAGCAACTATGAAACTTAAATATACCTTTTTCGCCGGATTGGTAGGGGCCACCATGTTGGGCCTTACCGCATGCAACGACAGCTTTTTAGAGCGCAACCCCACTGATGCCTTGTCGGATGCATCTTTTTGGCAGAATGCCGAAGATGCAGAACGCTTTGTAGCAGGCATCTACGTCTATCTGCTCGAAGCAGAGAACCATACCATCATGACCGACTGCTACACGGACAATGCCATTCCCGTACACGTAACTGCCGAGCAGGGTTCACTCTCAGCCGGTACCGCTACGTCGAGCAATCCCCATTTCAGTCAGGTCTGGGAGTCTGCGTACAGCACCATTCGCCGCTGCCAGAAGTATTATGAACAGATTGGCAACGTGCCCATGGACGAACAGTACAAAGCCCAGCTCACGGCCGAGGTACAGTTCCTCGAAGCCTTTGCCTATAGCCATCTGCTGAAGTTTATGGGTGGTGTGCCCATCGTAGATCATGTGCTCCAGTTAAACGAAACCATGCCGGCACGCAGCAGTGAGGAGGATACCTACAACCATATTGTAAACCTGCTTGACCAAGCTGCTCCCCATCTGCCCAATATCCGCAGCAACGAAGACCATGGTAAGCCCAGCGCAGGCGCCTGCTATGCGTTGAAGGCCCGTCTGGCCTTCTGGATTCACAAGTACGATGTAGCCCAAGAAGCGGCAAAGAAGGTCATGGATATGGGGGTGTTTGGGCTTTATCCCAACTACAATGACCTGTTCCAGCCTGTTGGCGAATTCAGCAACGAAATCATCTTCGACCGCGAATCCATTGAAGATGCCCAATATTGGTGGCAGCGTAGCTACATCAACCTCTACTTCGGTCCGGTGCTGGCATCGGGTTGGGAGGCTCTCTCGCCCACACAAGACCTGATTGATGCCTATCCTTGCATCGACGGTTTGCCTATCGACGAGTCGCCACTCTATGATCCAGCACATCCGTTTGAGAATCGTGACCCCCGTCTGGGTTACTCTGTGCTGTGGAACGGATCAGATTTTGCAGGTTATACTTATACCATCGAACGTATGGGCGACGGAAGCCATACCCGCACGGGCTACTCCATGCGCAAGTACATCAATCCCGAAGACTTCGGCTGGTTCTATTACTACGACTGGACCAACTTCATCTACATTCGCTATGCCGAAGTGCTGCTCACCTACGCCGAGGCCCGCAACGAGCTGCTCTCTTCGCCCGATGCAGCGGTTTACGCAGCAGTCAATCAGGTGCGTCAGCGTCCCAGTGTAGATTTACCTCCCTTGCCCGAAGGACTGAGCAAGGATGAGATGCGTAAAGCCATCCGACTGGAGCGTCGTCTGGAGTTTGCCTTCGAAGGCATTCACCTGTTTGATACCCGCAGCTACCGTACGACCGAAGCCGACGTTACCAAGCCAGTTTATGGTGTCAATCCGCAGGGTGAACGTATCTATATTGAAACCCGTAAGTTCAACCCCAACCGCGACTACCTGTGGGCCATTCCGCTTACCGAGATTGACCTGTCTCAGGGCGTACTGGTGCAGAACCCTGGATGGGATTAAACCCTAATCAGCAGCCAACTGCTGGTTACAAATAAACTAGTTGCCTCGCTTAGGAATGGATTATCCTATGCGAGGCAACATTATTTTAACGTGAGTTCGAGGAATTCAAAACAATGTAAGTTGCGTATCTAATGTTCGTTGCACATTGATACACGGCTTCTTTGGGAAACTACAATAAGCCGCAATAGCTCCCAGCATGTTCACAATGAAATTATCAAAGCATCTGTGTCTGGAGTGTT
>CAMACX010000071.1 GCA_945831575.1 uncultured Mediterranea sp. | reverse complement strand
CATTGGAGTATGGTGTAATGGTAACACTACAGATTCTGGTCCTGTCATTCCAGGTTCGAATCCTGGTACTCCAACGCTGAGATGCGGCTGCTCTACTTCTAGAGTGGCCGTTTTTTTTTGTGGGTGATTGCGTGGGTGGTTGTGTGGGTGATTGTGTGGGTGATTGCATGGCACTACAGATTCTACAGATTTTACGGATTTCCACAGATTCTTTTATTTTTTTGCTGCGAGCTCTTTTTTTTAGCTACAAGCTCTTTCTTTTTAGCACAAGCTACGAGCTACTAGCTACAAGTGTTTGTGCGGTGAGTTTGACAAAAATGACATTGACATTTTGACCATCCTCTTTCACTACTAGGCTTAAATTTTAAATCTGTGCGAATCTGGCCTAATCTGTGAGATCTGTGGTTTCTGAGGAAGGCTGTTGGGGTTGCTAGGGAAATCGCCTGCGGTTTCGGGGGTAATTACTGGGGGAATACTTCTGAAAACATCTTTTGGTAGGCTTCGGCTTTCTTTTCCAATGATAGGGGGTAGGCACGTGAACTGCTGGGCATGCGGTAAAGGGTGATGATGCGGCCTCCTAGGTTGAGCTGCGTGCTTCCGCCTACGGGGGGAGGCACTGCTCCTGCGGCTTGCTGACTGGTGGCGGCTTGACTGCTGGTGGCGGCTTGATGGCAGAGGGTCTGGGTGGCTTTCTCGCCGGTGGTGACGATGGCTTGGCAGTGGGGGAGACGGGCGAGCAGGGAGGGGATGTCGGTGGGGGTGACTACCTCTAGGTATTTGTCGCTGGCGTTGTCGCGCAGGCGGCGCACGGCGGTGGCGGTGTCGTAGAGGGCTATGCCTTGACGGGTGAGGAAGGCTATGAGCAGCTCCTTGTTGAAGGCTTTGCAGCCGGGGAGCTCGAAGTGGTGCTTGTCGCCGAAGAATACCTGCCCCACGATGCGCCACATGTCGTTGGTCCAGTTGGGGTAATAGAACTCCATCGACCACCGTTTCTGTTGGGGCGGGAAGCTGCCCAGCATCAGCAGTCGCGCATCGTGAGGCAGGAAGGGCTGCAGGGGATGAGGCTCGATCACTTCTTCTCTGCTTCGTCGGCTTTCTGCTTGGGCTCCTTCTTGGCCAGCATCACCACGTTATAGACGTACTCCGTCATCCACTGCTCGCTGTAGCCGAGGCGCTCCTTGTAGGCGCGCACCTGGGCGGCCGTCTTGTGTACGTCGTCCTGCTTCCACACCGTCTTGGTGCAGACCTGGTGGACGGTCTTCTCCGTCATGGTGCGCAGCGCCCCCTTGAAGAAGGAGGGGAGGCGGAATTTCCACTGCATCAGGTTGCCCATGAGCATCATCAGGTCGTTGGAGAAGCCCTGGTACATGAAGAGGTAGGCTTGCACGTCCTGCTGCGTGCGGCAGTGCTTCTTGATGCTGCTGTCTATCTCCTTGAAGAAGTTGTCGCTCAGTCCGTAGTCGGCCATCAGCATCTTGCGCGAGGCGGCTTTCTCCGCCGTGCCGAGCCGTCCGCCCTGGGTGGGAATCTTGAAGAGGCGCTTGAAGTTGGCCACGTCGGGCACAAACCGGATGTTGGTGATGCCCAGCTGGGCAGCGATGACCGATTGGAAATATACGCGGGTCAGTGAGACGAAGTCTTCCACGTTCTTTGAGGAGTCCTGCTCACTCTTTTTGCCGAAAATCTTACTAAATAATCCCATATTTTTTGTTTTTGTGTGCAAAGATAGTGCGTATCTTACGACTTTTCGCTATCTTTACCACGAAATTTTTAGTCAACCTCTATGAAAACCTCTTTTTTGAAACTATTTATCGCCCTTTTAGTGGGCTTTTGGGGGAAGTTGGGTGCGCAGGAGATGTCGTGTATGTTCACGCACTATTCGATAGACGACGGCCTGTCTCAGCATACCGTGATGAGCATGGCTCAAGATAGTAAAGGCGTGATGTGGATGGCCACCTGGAATGGGCTTAACCGTTTCGATGGCACGCGTTTCTATACCTACAGGGTGCAGTGGGGCAATCCCTCGGGCCTCACCAACAGCCGTATCGACCGGATCAGCCTGGATGCGTCCGACCGCGTGTGGGGACTGACCTACAGCCAGCATGGCTGCTTCTTCAATCCCCTGACTGAGGAGTTCTCGCGCGTGCCTGCCGAGGGCGAGGCGGGGGGAGAGGCTGCCATTGTGGATCTGGCAGTGCTCCGTGATGCCGTCTGGCTGCTGGCCGATGAGGGCGGCGCAGGTCGTGCGGTGGTGGAGCAAGCCACGGGTACGCCTCATACCACCTGGTACCCTGCCGAGCTGCTGGGCCGCGTCAGCGGTGTGGTGGCCGATGAGGAGGGCAACGAGTGGATCTACGGCGAGAAGGGACTCTTCCGCTACAACGCTGCTTCGCCTCTGCAACAGCCCGAACACATCGCCGCCTACGAGCCGGCTGATTCCCGCAAGGCGGATGCTCATCCGTCACAGGTCGACCATTTCTGCTCCGCCCTCAGGGCCGGTGGTTTCCTCTATCTGGGCAATGCCTACGGGCAGGTGTGGCGCTACGACGGGCAGTGGCTGCATGGGCTGCCGCTGGCTTCGGAGGGTTCGCCCGTCATCTGCCTTCATGCCCTCTCTGACGGGAGCCTGCTGGCCGTCACCGCCCGTCACGGACTCTACCTCTGCCACCCCACTGAGGGGGTGCTGCGCAGTGTGCCCCTCCCTGCGGCTCATGCGGGTGCCGAGGTCTTCGGGGCCTATGTCGATGCGCAGGATGAGGTGTGGCTCGACCAGCATATCCCCGGTCAGCTGATCCACTACAATTCCTCCAAGGGTACATGGCGCACCGAGCAGATGGCCGTGGAACCCACCTCCACCGACCGTTCGCGTCCGGCCTTCCATGCCCACGAGGATGTGCGCGGCACGCTCTGGATCCACCCCTACGGCGGCGGCTTTGCCCGTTACGACCGCACGGAGGGTTGCCTCAAGCCCTTCTACAACAGCATGTCGGCGGCCGATGGCCAGTGGCGCTTCAGCAACAAGATACACGCCTCCTTCTCCGACGCGCAGGGCAACCTCTGGCTCTGCACCCACTCCAAAGGGGTGGAGAAGGTTACCTTCCGCCCGCACCACTTCAGCCTGCTCGTGCCCGAGCCGCGTCCCTACGAGTCGCTCAGCAACGAGGTGCGTGCGCTCTTTGAGGACAGTCGCGGGCAGGTGTGGGCCGGCACCAAAGATGGCCGTCTGCGTCTCTACGACCGCAGTCACAGTTTCCTGGGCTATCTCACCGCCGACGGACACGTCAGCCGCCAGGGCCCACCCATGCGCGGCAACGTCTATGCCCTGACCGAAGACCGTAACCACAACCTCTGGATTGCCACCAAGGGCGACGGGCTGGTCAAGGCCGAGCCGCAGGGGGAGGGGCGCTTCCGCCTCACCCGCTTCTGTCACAGCGAATCCGACCCCTACAGCCTGAGCAACGACAATGTCTATTCCGTCTATGAGGACCGCAAGGGGCGCATCTGGGTGGCCACCTACGACGGCGGCGTCAACTACCTCATCACCACCCCCGAGGGCCGTCCGCAGTTCATCCATGCCTACAACCGGCTCAAGCAGTACCCCATCGACCGCTGCAGCAAGGCCCGCTTCGTCACCGGCGACCGTCAGGGGCGCATCTGGATAGGCACCACCATGGGAGCGCTCGTAGCCCCCGTGGCCTTTGATGAGCCTGAGTCACTCCAATTCCTTCCTATATATAATAAGGTAAAGGATGAGCATAGCCTGAGCAACAACGACGTACACTGGATTCTGCCCACCCGCACCGACACCATCTACATGGCCACCTTCGGCGGCGGACTCAACCGTCTGCTCACCCTCACGCCCGAGGGAGAGGCCACCTTCCGAAGCTACGGCACCGCCCAGGGCCTTGCCTCCGACGTGGTGCTCTCCATCCGCGAAGACCGTTCCGGCCACCTCTGGATGAGCACCGAGAGCGGAGTGAGCCGCTTCATCCCCCAGAGCGAGACCTTCATCAACTACAGCGAGAAGGAGGTAGCCCCCCATGCCCGCTTCAGCGAAGCCACCTCCGAGTTTACCTCCTGGGGCCATATGCTCTTCGGCACGAGCAGCGGCATCTGCTCCTTCAATCCCGACTCCACGCTGCGCAGCGCCTACGTGCCCCGCATCGTGCTCTCGCGCCTGAGCGTGGCGGGACGCGAAGTGAAGCCCTCGCCCCGCACCTTCCTGCCCGTGGCCGCCGACGGCCTGAAGGAGCTGGTGCTGACCCACCGCGACAACGTCTTCAGCCTGCACTACGCGGCGCTCGACTTCAACGACCCGCAGCGCATCCAGTACGCCTACAAGCTGGAGGGGCTGGAGAAGACGTGGAACTACGTGGCCGGCAGCCGCGCCGCCATCTACACCAACGTGCCCAAGGGACGCTACCTCTTCAAGGTGCGCTCCACCAATGCCGACGGCGTGTGGGTCGATAACGAGCGCGTGCTCCCCATTGAGATTCTCCCCTCCTTCTGGGAGACCTCCTTCGCCTATTTCCTCTACGTGCTCTTCATCCTGCTCTTCATCGTGGCCGCTGTCTATATCCTCTTCACCATCTTCCGCCTCAAGCACGAGGTGGTGGTGGAGCAGCAACTCAGCGACATGAAGTTGCGCTTCTTCACCGACATCAGCCACGAGCTGCGCACGCCGCTCACGCTCATCGCCGGCCCCGTGGAGCATGTGCTGCAGAATAGCCAGCTGCCCGAGGATGCACGCCATCAGCTGGAGGTGGTGGGCCGCAACACCAACCGTATGCTGCGCCTCATCAACCAGATACTCGACTTCCGCAAGATACAGAACAAGAAGATGAAGCTCCAGGTGCAGCGCATCGAGGTGGTGGAGTTTGCCCATCGCCTGATGGAGAACTATCAGGGTGTGGCCGAAGAGCGGGGCATTGACTTCCGCCTGGAGCACAGCGCCCCGCAGATTTACCTCTACGCCGATGCCGACAAACTGGAGAAAATCATCTTCAACCTCCTCTCCAACGCCTTCAAATACACCCCCGAAGGCAAACAAATCCGCCTCTTCATCAAGCAGGAAGGCGCTGCCGGTGGTGAGGGGAATGCAGCTGAAAGAAATGCTGCTGAAGGGGAAACTGCTGCGGGCGGTGTGCTGATTGGCGTGGCCGACCAGGGCATTGGCTTCGACGAGAGCAAGAAGCGTTCCATCTTCCTGCGCTTCGAGAACCTCGTTGACCGCAAGCTCTTCCAGCAGAGCACGGGCATCGGCCTCTCGCTCGTCAAGGAACTGGTGGAGATGCACGGGGCTGAGATTGAGGTGGAAAGCCGTCCGGGAGAAGGCAGCTGCTTCACTGTCCGCTTCCAGGCCGGCAAGGCGCATTTTGCCCCCGGCACCGAATTCCTGCAGGATGATGCCAGCGTGGCCCTGCTCCCCGTGCGGCCCGACGAGAGCGGAGTGCAGGAGGTGCGCGAGGAGCAGCAACCCACACTGCTCGTGGTGGAGGATAACAGCGAACTGCGCCTTTTCCTCCGTACCCTCTTCGCTGCCGACTACCGCATCGTGGAGGCGGCCAATGGCCTGCAGGGGTTGGAGCAGGCACTTCAAGTGCAGCCCGACCTGATCATCAGCGACGTGATGATGCCCGAGATGGACGGTATCGAGATGCTGCGCCGGCTGCGTGCCGATGTGGCCACGAGCCATCTCCCCGTGGTGCTGCTCACCGCCAAGACCTCCATCGACAATCAGGTAGAGGGGTTGGAGTATGGGGCCGATGCCTACGTCACCAAGCCCTTCAGCGCCACCTTCCTCAAGGCGCGTGTCAGGAACCTCCTCTCCAGCCGCAAGCTGCTGCAGGCCACCCTCCTCTCGCAACTCATGCCCGCCAGCAACCAACAGGCCCCCATGGGCGGTGAACAACCCCTCGCCGGCGGGGCTGCTGCAGGTGCTGCTGCCGGAACGCCGCTCACCGCAGGTGCTGGTGCCGGCTCTGCTGTCGGAGTAGGCAGTGCAGCAAGTGGCTCTGCCTTCGGATTAGGTGGCTCTGTCGTCGGATTAGGTGGCTCTTCAGTTGCTGCAGGTGGTGCAGCAGGTGGCTCGGGAGCTGCACCTGAAGCCTCTGCTGAGGCTCCCCTCTCGCCCCACGACCGCAAATTCATGGACAAACTGGTGGCCTTGATGGAGAAGAACATGGACAATGGCGAGCTGCTTGTCGATGACCTGGTGCAGGAGATGGCCGTGAGCCGCAGCGTCTTCTTCAAGAAACTCAAGACCCTCACCGGCCTGGCTCCCGTGGAATTCATCAAGGAGGTGCGCATCAACCGCGCCATTGAGCTGATCAAGACCGGCGAGTACAGCATGACGCAGGTGGCCTATATGGTGGGCATCAACGACCCGCGCTACTTCAGCAAGTGCTTCAAGGCCAAGATGGGCATGACCCCCACCGAGTTTCGCGACCGCCTCAAGCAGTGACGTGTACTGAATAAGTTGACACTTTCAATTTACCAGTATGCGAGAATACAA
>CAMACX010000070.1 GCA_945831575.1 uncultured Mediterranea sp. | reverse complement strand
TTTGTTGCTCAGGCACTTATAAATAATGTTAAACTATAGTGTTGCGGAATTAAGGATTAAAAAATACAATACCAGCGCATGATATCTGTCGAAGGACTTAAGGTAGAATTCAACGCCACTCCGCTCTTTGAGGAGGTGTCGTACGTCATCAATAAGAAGGACCGTATCGCCCTGGTGGGCAAGAACGGTGCGGGTAAATCCACCATGCTCAAGATTCTGGCCGGGCTGCAACAGCCCACAGCGGGTGTGGTGGCCGTGCCACGCGACTGCACCATCGGCTACTTACCTCAGGTGATGAAGCTGGCTGACAGCCGCACTGTGATGGAGGAGGCTGAGCAGGCCTTCGAGCACATCTTTGAGATGCAGGCCGAACTGGATCGGCTTAATCAGCAGATGGCCGAGCGTACCGACTACGAGAGTGAGTCCTATCAGCAACTCATTGACCGCTTCACCCACCTCAACGAACATTTCCTCCTGATGGGTGGTACCAACTACCGTGCTGAGCTGGAGCGAACGTTGCAGGGACTCGGCTTCAGCCGCAGCGACTTCGGGCGTCCTACCAGTGAGTTCTCCGGCGGATGGCGCATGCGTATCGAATTGGCCAAGCTGCTGCTCCGCAAGCCTGATGTGCTCCTGCTGGATGAGCCTACCAACCACCTCGACATTGAGAGCATACAGTGGCTGGAGCAGTTTCTCGCCACCAAGGCCAATGCCGTGGTGCTCGTCAGCCATGACTGGGCCTTTCTCAACAACGTGACCACGCGTACCATCGAGATCTCCTGCGGACGCATCTACGACTACAAGGTGAAGTATGATGAGTTTGTCACCCTGCGCCGCGTGCGCCGAGAACAGCAGCTGCGTGCCTACGAGAATCAGCAGAAGCAGATTGAAGATACAGAGGCCTTCATTGAGCGCTTCCGCTACAAGGCCACCAAGGCCGTGCAAGTGCAGAGTCGCATCAAGCAGTTGGAGAAGATTGAGCGTATAGAGGTGGATGAGGAGGACAACTCCGCATTGCGCCTCAAGTTTGTCTGCTCCTCGCGCAGTGGCAACTACCCCGTCATCTGTGATGAGGTGCGCAAGGCTTATGGCAGCCATGTGGTCTTTGACCATGTCAACCTGACCATCCGTCGTGGGGAGAAGGTAGCCTTCGTGGGCAAGAACGGTGAGGGTAAATCGACCCTCGTGAAGTGCATTATGGGCGAGATAAGCGATTACACGGGGCACCTCACTTTGGGGCATCAGGTGCAGATAGGCTACTTTGCCCAGAATCAGGCACAACTGCTCGACGATAGCCTCACCGTGTTTGACACCATCGACCGCGTGGCCGTGGGCGACATCCGCCTCAAGATACGCGACATCCTCGGTGCCTTCATGTTTGGCGGTGAGGCCTCTGAGAAGCGTGTCAAGGTGTTGAGTGGCGGTGAGCGCACCCGTTTGGCCATGATTAAGCTACTGCTTGAGCCGGTCAACTTCCTCATCCTCGATGAGCCCACCAACCATCTTGATATGCGCTCCAAGGATATCCTCAAGGAGGCTATCCGTGACTTCGACGGTACGGTCATCGTGGTGAGTCACGACCGTGACTTCCTCGACGGCCTCGTCACCAAGGTATATGAATTTGGTGGAGGCCGCGTGACGGAACATCTGGGTGGTATCTACGACTTCCTGCAAAAGAAGCAGCTCGACAGCCTCGCCGAACTGCAGCGTACTCCTTCACTTTCTGCCTCCCCGACATCGACCGCTAGCGGATCCGCCGCTTCGACCGGCTCTGTTCCCGCCTCTCAGGAAGGATTCAATACACCCTCACAGCCCTCTACCGCAGTGGGAACTGGTTCCACAGCCTCTGCAGGTAAGCTGAGCTACGAAGAGCAGAAGGAACTCAACAAGCGCATCAAGAAGGCCGAACGCCGTGTGGCCGAGTGCGAACAGGCCATTACGGATACCGAGGCTGCCATTGCCATCATCGAGGCGCAGATGGCCACCCCCGAGGGTGCTTCAGATAGGACCCTCTACGAGAAGCATAGCAAGCTCAAAGCGCAGCTTGATGAGTCGATGAACGAATGGGAAGCAGCCTCTCTGGAGCTCGAGTCGCTTCAGTAGTTGCGATAGGGCACAAAAAAAAGTCTGCTGAGCCTTGTTGAGGGGCTCGTCAGACTTTCAATTCTCTCAGTAAGTTGTACCTGTATTGGGCTTGACTTACTTCACTTCTGCTACAGAGTCGGTGGCAACAGAGTCAGCAGCTGCAGCTTCAGCAGCAGCCAACTCGGCAGCAGCAGCCTCAGCGGCGGCAATAGAATCAGCGATACGGATAGAATCAGCCTTTGCCTGTTCAGCATCAGCAGCTTTGTTACCACAAGAAGCGAAAGATACGGCTGCAATAGCAGCAACCATCAAAACCAATTTCTTCATTTTTCTTTTACCTTTAAAAACGTAATACAATCAATTGCTTTATTAAAACGCTGCAAAGGTAGAGAGTTTTCCGATACGTTGTACTCCTAAATCCGGATTTTTTTAGTTTTTTTTCGAGGTTTCGATGTAACATTTGGTAAGTATCTGTAAATCAGCAATCGCTTATTATGTTAAATAACATGTTTCCTTGGCAAGAATGCGCCAACTTCTTAAAAATCGTTCTTTTGGCGCATCCTTGTAGGGTATATTTGCTCTCCTTATTCCTCTGTGAGGTTGGTGTAGAGGTAGCGCTTGATGCTTCGCTTGGGGGTCTTCTCAAACTCCGTTGGCCAGAGCTTGATGCGGCTCACCTTCTCGTAAGCAGCTACGCTGTTGTTGAGGTTCTTGAGGTTCTCGTCCATGATAGCCTTGATGCTCTCCGGCGTGTTAAGTCCCAGGGAGTCGAGTCCTTCGTAGTCGGCATAGACCAAGGCTACGAGCCGCTTGTCCTGCTCGATGACGAGGCTCTCCAGCACGAAGGGCAGGTTGTTGAGCCGTGCTTCAATCTCTTCGGGGAAGATGTTCTGACCGCTGGAGCTGAGGATCATTGTCTTGCTGCGGCCACGGATGAAGAGGTTGCCCTGCGCATCAAGGGTGCCCAGGTCTCCCGTGCGCAGCCATCCGTCTTCAGTGAATACCTCCTTGGTAGCTTCCGGGTTCTTGTAGTAGCCGGCCATCACATTCTCACCGCGTACCTGGATCTCGCCCAGCCGGTCTTCAGGCTTCTCCTTGGCAATGCGTGCCTCCATAAAGCCTTCCAGTACGCGGCCTGAGGAGGTGAGTACAAATTCCTCCCAGGGGGCGTAGCTGATGAGTGGGGCACACTCGGTCATGCCATAGCCGATGGTGAAGGGGAACTTGATGCGGTGGAAGAACTCCTCCACCTCGGGGTTCATCGCTGCGCCGCCGATGATTACCTCCTTGAAGCGTCCGCCCAAGGCCTCGACCAGCTTCTTGCGTATCTGTCCGTAGATGCGGTTGTCGAGGTAGGGGATGCTCAGGGCCCACTTCATGCTGCGCTTGCTGATGAGGGGCTGTATGACGTTCTTGTAGATTTTCTCGATGACCAGCGGCACGGTGATGATGAGGTTGGGCTTCACCTCCTCGAAGGCCTTCATCAGTATCTTGGGCGAGGGAGTCTTGCCCAGCAGGGTGATGTGCGAGCCCACGGCGGTGGCCGTCAGAAAGTCGAATGCGCAGCCGTAGGCGTGAGCCAAGGGGAGGAAGGAGAGCACCCGGTCGCCTCGGCCAAGGAGGCCTGAACGGATGCCGAATACCACGTTGCCGGCCAGGTTGTTGCCCGTCAGCATGACACCCTTGCTGAATCCTGTGGTGCCCGAGGTGTAGTTGAGCAACATCACTTTCTCGTTGCCCAGATCTGTATAGACCACCTGTTCGGGGCCGAAGCCTTGCGGATAGGTCTGCTCCATCAGGTCGTCTGCCTGCCGCAAGAAGCGCTGGATGGTCTCCCCGTCCCGTTGGTAGAGGCAGCGGTAGTCGTTGAGTGAGAAGACACCCCGGAGTCCTGAGAGGCGCTCCTCCTCCAGGTGCTCCCAGATGATGTCGCTCACGAAGAGGAACACCGACTCGGAGTGGTTGACGATGTGATGCACATCGTTAGGATTAAAGTCCTGAAGGATAGGCACCACAATGGCACCATAGGTCACGGTGGCCATGTAGGCGATGCACCAGCGGGCATTGTTCTTCCCGATGAGGGCTATCTTGTCGCCACGCCGCAGTTGGCAGTGCTTGAAGAGCAAGTGCATACGCGCTATCTCGCGAGCCACTTGGCCGTAAGTATAACTCTCGCTTTCGCCGTAGTTGCTGTAGCATGGGAGGTCCCAATGCTTGCGGAAACTCTGCTCGTAGAGCTTGATGAAGTTCTCTTGTATCATCTGTTTGGGTTATTTTGTTTTGAAATAATGCACATTTCTCGTTTCATTGTGCAAAAATAGTGATTCCTCTTGGAATATCCTTTATATATAAGGAGAAAAGTGCATAATTTCGCTAAAAAATGGAGCTTTTTGCGCAGTTTCTGCTACTTTTGCAGCCGCAAAATGACTTTAAGATGAATCTTACACCTATTTTACACGAATGATAGATACTGCGATATTCCAAGACAAGACGGCCGTGTACTACACGCTGGGCTGCAAACTCAACTTCTCCGAGACCTCCACCATCGGGCAGATGCTGCGCCAGGCGGGAGTGCGCACAGCGAGGAAGGGCGAACGGGCCGACCTCTGCATCATCAACACTTGCTCGGTGACTGAGGTGGCTGACAAGAAGTGCCGGCAGGCTATCCATCGCCTCGTGGCACAGCATCCAGGAGCGTTTGTGGTGGTGACGGGATGCTACGCGCAGCTCAAGCCCGATACGGTAGCAGCCATTCCTGGAGTTGATGTCGTACTCGGGGCAGAACAGAAGGGAGAACTGCTCAATTACCTGGGTGCGCTCCAGAAGCGTACTGAGGGGGGCGAGGCCTTCACTTCCAAACTGAAGGATATCCGTAGCTTTGCACCCTCCTGTTCGCGCGGTGACCGTACCCGCTTCTTCCTCAAGGTGCAGGACGGTTGTGACTACTATTGCTCTTACTGCACCATCCCTATGGCACGCGGTCGCAGCCGCAACGGCTCCATCGAATCCTTGGTGGAGCAGGCACGTCAGGCCGCCGCTGAGGGGGGCAAGGAGATTGTCATCACCGGTGTCAACATCGGCGACTTCGGCAAGACGACAGGCGAGAGTTTCTATGATCTCTGCCATGCACTCGATCGGGTGGAGGGCATTGAGCGCTACCGCATATCCAGCATCGAACCTAATTTGCTGAGTGATGACATCATCCGCTTCGTGGCCGAGAGCAAGCGCTTCATGCCCCACTTCCACATCCCTTTGCAGAGCGGATGCGATGAGGTGTTGCACCTGATGAGGCGGCGCTATGATACAGCCCTCTTTGCCCACCGTATTGCAGAGATACGCCGGCTGATGCCCGATGCCTTCATTGGCGTAGATGTCATTGTGGGAACACGTGGTGAGACGGATGACTATTTTGAACAGACCTATCGCTTCCTGGAGCAGATGAAGGTGACGCAACTCCATGTGTTTAGCTACAGCGAGCGCCCGGGTACGCAGGCGTTGAAGATTGACCACGTGGTGCCTCCGCAGCTGAAGCACGAACGCAGCCAGCGCCTGCTCAGGCTGAGCGATGAGAAGACCCGTGCCTTCTATGCCCGCCACATAGGCCGCACGATGCCGGTGTTGCTGGAGCGTTCCAAGCCAGGCTTGCCTATGCATGGCTTCACACCCAACTACATCCGCGTGGAGGTACCCCGCAACGAGGCACTTGACAATCAGGTGATTTCCCTTCGCCTAGGCAACTTCAACGCCGACGAGACCGCCCTGCTGGGAGATGAATATATTTAGTGATTAATGATTAGTGATTAGGAACCACAGATTTCACAGATGGATGCAGATTTTCACGGATTGTTTTTGTGCATGAGGGTAAAACGGCCCCTATCCAATCTGTGTTTCATCTGTAACAATCTGTGAAATATGTGGCTAAAACTCAAAACTATTACTTGTAGCTTGTAGCTCGTAGCTTGTAGCTGAAAAATAGTAGCTCGTAACTAAATAACAATGGTAGCAGTCGTAATATTGAATTGGAACGGGTGTGAGATGCTCCGCCGGTTTTTGCCTTCTGTGGTGAGGTATTCGGAGGAAGATGGAGCTGTGGTCTATGTGGCCGACAATGGCTCTACGGATGAGTCGGTGGAGATGCTTTGCAGTGAGTTTCCCACTGTACATCTCATCTTGCTGGAGGAAAATTTCGGCTTTGCCGAGGGGTATAATCGTGCGCTTAAGGAGGTACACGAAGAGTATGTGGTGCTGCTCAACAGCGATGTGGAGGTGACACCTCATTGGCTCTCGCCCCTCAGCAGTTACCTCGATGCGCACCCCGAGGTGGCGGCTTGCCAACCCAAGCTACGCAGCCAAAGCCAACCCGAACGCTTTGAGTATGCCGGTGCTGCAGGTGGCTATATCGACCGCTACGGCTACCCCTTCTGCCGTGGGAGGCTGATGCAGAGCGTGGAGGTGGACAGCGGGCAGTATGACACCACAGTGCCCATCTTCTGGGCTTCGGGCGCAGCGCTCTTTATTCGTTGGGCCGACTACGAGGCCGTGGGGGGACTGGATGGACACTTCTTTGCTCACATGGAGGAGATAGACCTTTGCTGGCGACTGCGGGCTAGAGGACGTGGTATTGTCTGTGTGCCGCAGAGTGTGGTATTCCATGTAGGCGGCGCGACGCTGAAGCGCGAGAACCCCAACAAGACCTTCCTTAACTTCCGCAACAACCTGTTGATGCTATATAAAAATGTACCCGCGCGCGAGCTGGGTCATGTGATGAGGGTACGTGGGCTGCTGGATCATGTAGCGGCTCTTGTCTTTCTGCTCAAGGGACAGTGGGCCAATGCGCAGGCCGTATGGCAGGCACGCCGTGATTTTCGTAAGCTGAAGCCCACCTTCGCTGCCGCACGTGCCGACAACCTGCGCCGTACCACGCAGCATGACATCCCAGAGCGTACCCACTTCTCGCTTCTGCTTCGTTACTACCTCCTGTTCCGTCACCGGTACAGCAAGCTGTAGCAGAAGGTCAAAGTCAAAGGTTGAATCACGATGACAATGCCGCTTCTTTCCCTCTTCCTTCGTATTCCCGGAGATTTAGTATTCGTCACTGCCGGCCCATGAGTCCCTTTACAGGTTGCTTCTCCTCCGTTAGCTGTTCGATAGCTCTGTGTCTTATACTGATATAGGTAGACACATTTATGAATAATTAAATGTGTATCAAAA
>CAMACX010000069.1 GCA_945831575.1 uncultured Mediterranea sp. | reverse complement strand
TCATACCTCAGAATGGGTGCGGACTTTTTCGGTGTAACGTTTGTAACGTTCGTAACGCCCCCTCATGAGGGGGAACATCGCTGATGCACATGCCCACAACATACGAGCGTTACAAACGTTACAAACATTACAGCCTTTTTGGGCACACCACTACGGACACATTCCTCGTTTTCCGGAACTCAGAAATTTTTTTCAAAAAAATTTCGCTTTGTGATTCAATCACTTAGCTACAAAAACAGAGACAAAATCACGCCTAATACCCTCTGCATCACTCCAACGCCGTATAACTAGAATGCAAGGCTCCTCCCCTTACGCACCACGAGCATCCTCCGAGGCATTCCCGGGCACCCCTCAGAGGCAGTTCCAGACACTCCCCCCGCGCAGCAATCTCCCAAGCTTTCCCCGAGATGCTCCGGGGCAGACGTAGGGAATCGTGCAGCACGCTAAGGGCAAAAGCTTCTGCAACGCTCTCACCAGCGGAATGCGTGGACACCTTACATCGTCCATTCCTTGCCCCGGAGGAAGAGGCGCTCCACCAGGGGGGTGGTGTAGGCGTAGGGGATGTACGCCAGCGAGGGGATGGGCCGGGTGAGGATGAGGTTGGCTACCTTGCCTGCGGCTATCGAACCGTATTCCCGGCTCAGACCCATGGCGTAGGCGGCGTTGAGCGTGGCGGCATTGAGCGCCTCTTCGGGCAGCAGACGCAGCTTGATGCAGGCCAGGGAGATGACAAATTTCATGTCGCCTGAGGGGGTGGAACCGGGATTGTAGTCGCTCGCCACGGCCACGCCCAGCCCGGCATCAATCAGGCGGCGGGCAGGGGCAAAGGGCATGTTGAGGAAGAAGGAGGTGCCGGGCAAGGCGGTGGGCATCGTCCGGCTGCCCCGCAGGGTCTCAATCTGCGCATCGGCCATGCGCTCCAGATGGTCCACGGAGAGGGCCTGGTGCGCCACTCCCACCACCACACCACCCGACGAGGCCAGTTCGTCGGCATGGATCTTGGGTTGCATGCCCCATTTCGCCCCGGCCTCCAGGATGCGGGCCGTCTCCTCGGGGGTGAAGAAGCCCTGGTCACAGAAGACGTCGATGTAGTCAGCCAGCTGCTCGCGGCCCACCTCGGGAATCATCTCGTTGACCACCAGATCGACATACGCCGGCTGGCTGTAGCCTCTGCCCACGGCGTGGGCGCCGAGGAAGGTGGAGACAATGCGCACGGGCAGGCTCTCCTTCAGGCGACGGATCACGCGGAGCATCTTCAGCTCATCGGCCGTGTTGAGTCCGTAGCCGCTCTTGATCTCGATGCAGCCCGTCCCCTTGCGCATCATCTCGTGCGCACGCTCCAGGGCCTCCGCATAGAGCTGCTCCTCGGAGGTGCGATGGAGCCGGTCAGCCGAGTTGAGTATGCCCCCACCCCGCTGCGCAATCTCCGCATAGCTCAGCCCACGGATTTTATCCACAAACTCCCCCTCGCGGCTGCCGGCATAGACAATGTGGGTATGGGGGTCACACCAGCAGGGCAGCACGTAGCCCCCCCGGGCATCCACCTCCACATCCACCTGCCCGGGCCCTGCTGCGGTCTGTCCGCATGCTGCATTCCATTCAGCCATCCGTCCGAAGGCGGCTATCCGCTCATCCTCCAGGAGCAGCCAGGCCTCCTTGATACACTCCAGATGGGCCATTTCTTCCCCTTGCAGACGCAGCTTGCCGTGGGTATCTACCCCGGCCAGGCATCCGATGTTGTAAATCCATGTACGCATCGTCAGTTCCTCCTTTCTGTGGCTCAGCGCAGGAAGTCAATCGACTTCTGGATGTAGGGGTACATCACTTCGTCATTGATGATGAAGGGCACCTCCTTGCGGAAGGCCTTGAAAATCTCCTGGATGGCAGGCGATGACTTGAGCGGACGGCGGAACTCCAGGGCCTGGGCGGCGTTGAAGAGCTCGATGGCCAGTACGCGCTCGGTGTTGAGCACCACCTTGTAGAGCTTGATGGCGGCGTTGGCCCCCATGCTGACGTGGTCCTCCTGACCCTGGCACGAGGGGATGCTATCCACCGAAGCGGGGTTGCAGAGGCTCTTGTTCAGGCTCACGATGCTGGCGGCGGTGTATTGCGTGATCATGAAGCCACTGTTCACCCCCGGATTGGCCACGAGGAAACTGGGCAGGCCACGGGTGCCGGAGACCAGTTTGTAGATGCGGCGCTCCGAGATGTTGGCCAGTTCGCTCAGGGCAATGGCCAGGAAGTCCATGGGCAGGGCGATGGGCTCGCCGTGGAAGTTGCCTGCGGAGATGATGAGGTCTTCGTCGGGGCAGACGGTGGGATTGTCGGTGGCGGAGTTGATTTCGGTGTCAATCACCGACTCCACGTAGCTGATGGTGTCCTTGGCCGCCCCGTGTACCTGGGGCACGCAGCGGAAGGAGTACGGGTCCTGCACGTACGACTTGGGTTGCTCCATGATCTCACTGCCGGAGAGCAGTTCGCGCAGACGGGCCGCCGTAGCAATCTGTCCCTTGTGGGGACGCACCCGGTGTACTGCATCGGTAAAAGGCTCTACCAGACCACAATAGGCATCGAGCGACATGGCGGCAATCCGGTCGGCCCAGTCGCTCAGCCGGTGGCTCTGCAGCAAGGCCCACACGGCAAAGGCGCTCATGTTCTGCGTACCGTTGAGCAGCGCCAGCCCCTCCTTGGAGGCCAGCTGGATGGGTTGCCACCCCATCGTCTTGAGCAGTTGCTTGCCTGTGATGACCTCCCCCCGGTACTCCACCTCACCCATGCCGATGAGCGGCAGCGAGAGGTGGGCCAGCGGCACCAGGTCGCCCGAGGCACCGAGCGAGCCCTGCATATAGACCACGGGGTAGATGTCGTTGTTGAAGAAGTCGATGAGCCGCTCCACCGTGTCGAGCTTGCAGCCCGAATAGCCGTAGCTCAGCGACTGGATCTTGAGCAGCAGCATGATTTTGACAATTTCGTTGGGCACGCGGTCGCCCGTGCCGCAAGCGTGCGACATCATCAGGTTGATCTGCAGATGAGCCAGGTGGTCCTGACCGATGGAGACGTTGCAGAGCGAGCCAAATCCCGTGGTCACGCCATAGACGGGACGTTCGTTGTCGGCAATCTTCTTGTCCAGGTATTCCCGGCAATGCACGATGCGCTGACGGGCCTCTTCGCTCAGCTCCAGCTGAAGGTGTTGCTGGATAATCTCACCAATCCGCTGGATGGTGAGGTGTTCGGATGATATTTGATGGTTGTTCATTGTTTTTTAGCTACAAGTATTAGCTATGATCTATCTGTTTAGCTACTAGCTACTAGTTATATATTCCAATTGATTATCTCTTCATCTACCAGGTTGGGGAGGGTGACCTGGAGGCCGGGGGTGCGCTCCATCTCGCGCTGGATGGCGTGCATGGAGCCTGCATTGCGGGCCCAGCTGCGGCGGGCAATGCCGTTGTTGACATCCCAGAAGAGCATCTCGCGGATGCGGCGGTCACACTCCTCGCTGCCGTCAATCACCATGCCAAATCCGCCGTTGATCACCTCGCCCCAGCCTACGCCGCCGCCGTTGTGGATGGATACCCACGTGGCGCCACGGAAGGAGTCGCCGATAACGTTGTGCACGGCCATGTCGGCGCAGTACTGCGAACCGTCGTAGATGTTGCTGGTCTCGCGGAAGGGGGAGTCGGTACCCGACACGTCGTGATGGTCACGTCCCAGCACCACAGGCCGGCTGATCTCGCCACGCCGGATAGCCTCGTTGAAGGCCAGGGCAATCTTCGTGCGTCCCTCGGCATCGGCATAGAGGATGCGTGCCTGGGAGCCTACCACCAGACGGTTCTTGCCCGCCTCCTTGATCCAGTGGATGTTGTCCTCCATCTGTCCGTGTATCTCCTCGGGTGCCTCCTTCAGGATCTGCTCCATCACCTCGGCTGCCAGGCGGTCGGTCGTGGCCAGGTCGTGGGCATCGCCCGAGGTACATACCCAGCGGAAGGGGCCAAATCCGTAGTCGAAGAACATAGGTCCCATGATGTCCTGCACGTAGGAGGGATAACGGAACCTCCCGTCAGCTCCCAGGATGTCTGCCCCGGCCCGCTGCGACTGCAGCAGGAAGGCGTTGCCGTAGTCAAAGAAGTACATGCCCTTGGCCGTGAGGCGGTTGATGGCAGCCACCTGCCGGCGGAGCGACTCCTGCACCAGCTCGCGGAAGCGTTCGGGCTGCTCGGCCATCAGCTGCTTCGACTCCTCCAGCGTGAGGCCCACGGGGTAGTAACCGCCCGCCCAGGGGTTGTGGAGCGAGGTCTGGTCGCTGCCCAGATCGACGTGCATCTCCTCGTCGGCCAGCCGTTCCCAGAGGTCCACCACGTTGCCCACATAGGCCATGGAGAGCGTCTCTCTGCGGTCCACGGCCTCACGGATGGCCGGCATCAGTTCGTCCAGGTTGTCGTAGAGCCGATCCACCCACCCCTGGTCGTAGCGTTTCTGCGCCGCCTTGGGATTAATCTCGGCCACCACACTCACCACGCCGGCTATGTTGCCTGCCTTGGGCTGAGCGCCCGACATACCTCCAAGGCCCGAAGAGACGAAGAGCATCCCCCGGATATCCTTCCGTCCGGGCATCTGCCGCAGCTGCTTACGGGCCGCGTTGAGCACGGTGATGGTGGTGCCGTGTACGATGCCCTGCGGACCGATGTACATGTACGAGCCGGCCGTCATCTGTCCGTACTGGCTCACGCCCAGCGCATTCATACGCTCCCAGTCATCAGGTTTGGAATAGTTGGGTATCACCATCCCGTTGGTCACCACCACGCGCGGTGCCCCCTTGTGGGAGGGGAAGAGACCGAGCGGATGGCCCGAATACATCACCAGCGTCTGCTCGTCGGTCATCTCGCTGAGGTACTTCATCGTGAGGCGGTACTGCGCCCAGTTCTGGAAGACGGCCCCGTTGCCGCCGTAGGTGATCAGTTCGTGCGGATGCTGCGCCACGGCGGGGTCGAGGTTGTTCTGTATCATCATCATGATGGCCGCCGCCTGCAGCGAGCGGTGCGGATAGGCATCTATCGGACGGGCATACAGGTCATAATCAGGGCGGTAGCGGTACATGTAGATGCGCCCGTAGGTCTCCAGTTCGTGGGCAAATTCAGGTGCCAGCACCTCATGCAGTTTCTTGGGGAAATACCTCAGGGCGTTGCGCAGTGCCAGGCGCTTCTCTTCAGGCGTAAGAATCTCCTTGCGCCGGGGAGCGTGGTTGATCTCGTTGTCGTAGGGCTTCGCCTGAGGCAATACGTCAGGGATGCCCGCGCGGATCTCCGCTGCAAATTGTTCGTTGGTCATGGTATCCTTTTTTTGTTCTTAAGTTTTTTAGTTCTTAAGTTCTTGAGTTCTTAAGTTCTTTAGTTTAGGATGACTTTCTCCACCAGGGTGAGTATCTCGGCCTCTTCCTGCTGGGCAGAGGCGATGAGCGCTTCGGCCTCCTGGATGAGCTGGGCAGCCTGCTCCTTGTCCTTGAGCGACGAGGCGTTGATCTTGACGTTGAGCCCGGCACCAATCACGGCCGCACGGGCAGCCAATGCACCCACTCCGGCATCCGATACGCTGTTGGGGTTACCCTGCTCTACCATCGCGCGGCAGAGGGCAAAGACCTTCGAGGCCACCTTCATGGTCTGCAGCGGCACCTGGGCGGCAAAGAGCGTGCCGGCCTGGATGGCTGCTGAGCGGAGGCGCTTCTCCTCGTCCGTCCCCTTCGGCATCCCGAAGGCGGCCATGATGCGGTTGAAGGCCTCGGTGTCTTCATCGACCAGGTGGAGCAGCTCCTGCTGGAGCACCATGCCCTGTTCAGCCCAACGGGCAAATTCCTCCCAGCGGTCGTCCCAGCCGGGCTTGTGGGAAGAGAGGTTGGCCACCATCGTGCCAAGCGCAGCACCCATGGCGCCCATGTAGGCCGACACCGAACCGCCACCCGGTGCGGGTGACTCGCGTGCCGTCTCGTCGGCAAATCCCTTCACCGTGAGATCCACGAGCCGCTCCTTCTTCTCGTCCGCTTCGAGCAGGTACTCCACCACCTTCTCCTCCGGGCAGAAGGGCTTCAGGTCGTCCAGTCCCATGGACTTGACAGCGATGTTGAGGATGTCCTGCTTGGGGATGCCTGCAGAGCGGTGCTGCTTGTCAAGGAAGTAGTGCCCTGCTTCGAGGAGCGTACGTTCGGGCACAAGTCCAACGATCTCCGTGCCTGTGACGCGCAGGCCACGGTTCTGAGCACAGCGGCACACCTCGTCAAACGCCACATGCAGCGGTGTCTGGTTGATGTCTGTGATATTCATCGACACCTGGGCGATGCCATACTCCTGGATATACCAGCCGATGGCCTTGGTCCCCTTGAGCGTACCGGGCAGCATCACGGGGTTGCCCGCTTCATCCTTGACGGGTTTACCAATGATGGGATTACCCTCACGCTTGGGGCGCCCCTTCTCCCGCACATCAAAGGCGATGGCGTTGGCACGGCGCGTCGAGGTGGTATTGAGGTTGAAGTTGACAGCTATCAGGAAGTCGCGGGCGCCCACGGCCGTACAGCCTGTGCGGGCCACCCCTTCGTCGTAGGGACGTGCCCCGTAGTCGGGAGCCTTCTCCGGCGCAGAGAGTTTGTCGGGCAATGCCTCATATTCCCCTTCACGGCAAACAGCCAGGTTCTTGCGTTCCGGCTTGAATGCCGCCGCCTCGTAGCAGTAGCAGGGTATCTGGAGTTCACCGGCGATACGCTCAGCCAGCTTGCGGGCCAGCTCGGCACACTCCTCCAGCGTGATGCCGCTCACAGGTACCAGCGGCAGCACGTCGGTGGCCCCCATTCTGGGATGCGCCCCGTGGTGACCGCGCATGTCAATCAGTTCGCCGGCCTTCTTGACGCTCTGGAAAGCCGCCTCCACCACCGACTCCGGTTCACCCACAAAGGTGACCACGGTGCGATTGGTCGCCTCACCCGGATCCACATCGAGCAGCTTCACGCCCTCGGTCTGCACAATGACATCGGTAATCTGGCGTATCACGCCCTTGTCGCGTCCCTCGCTGAAATTGGGGACGCATTCGATAATACGTTTGGACTTCATCATAGGTTAGATTATGTATTTTACATGTTGAAGATTCTAAGTTTGCAACAAAGGTAAGCAGAATAGGTGAGATAACCAAGTATCTAGCGTTAAAAAGTGACATTATGATATAATAATATCCAATTAGGGGAGAACATAGAGGGTAAAAAATAACGCATGGGGGTAAAAAAAGAGCCTCGCAGCGTGTTGTAGCTGCAAGGCTCCGGCTTGAAAAGACG
>CAMACX010000068.1 GCA_945831575.1 uncultured Mediterranea sp. | reverse complement strand
CCGTAGCTGATGGCACCGTGGTTGGCTCCCCAGTTGTTCATCACCGAATAGACATCCTTGAAGGCGGGTTTGTCGCACAGGCGGGGTACAAACCACGTGGTGGGCCAAGTACGGTCGGTACGCTCATCCAGACGGCGGTGTACCTCGGGGTCAATCTCTACGGTCCACCCTTCAGCAATCTGCAGCACAGGACCCAGGCCCTTCACCAAGTTCAGACGACTCATCGTGACAGGCATCCCCCCCTTGGAAAGGAAGTTGGACGAGAAACCTCCACCGCGGAAGTAGTCGCGGTTAGCGGGGTACCAAGTCGTAGCGGCGAGACACTTCTCGGCCTCCTCCTCGCTGATTTCCCAGAAAGGCTTCATGGCCGGACGACCTTCGGCATCGGTCTGCTGACCCGTGCCGTCGAGCGTGGTGGCACCCGAATTGATGAGGTGGATGATGCCGTTCTTGGCCAGGCCCGTCAGCTCCATGCCAGTAACGCGCTTCACAGCCTCGGGACTCCAGTAGGTACGTACGTCACTGAAGATCTGTGCACGACCCGTAAGCAGGTGGCCAAAGAGCATGGCAACGCCGTTGCAGGCATCATTCTCCGTAGCAACTACGAAAGCCTCACGGATGCCGTTCCAGTCGAATGAGGTATTGAGCAGCGCTTCCGAGAAGTCACCGTTGGGATAGAAGTCGGTCCACTGGCGCTGCCCCTGGAATCCGGCAGCGATGGCGTTGTGTCCCAGTGCCTCCTCCTTGAATCCCATCTCACGCAGTTTGGGGTTGCCCTTCATCAGGTCGCGCATGATGATGGTCATCTTCACGATAAATTCCCAGTCGGCCTCCTTCTCCTCGCGGCTCTTCAGCTTGTGCTCAGGGTTGAAGTCGTGGCCCTCATTGGGTTTACAGTACTTCTCGGTCCAGGCCATGGCCTTGGCAAACTCCTCTTTATCATAGATGCCCTCAGTCATGCGGCGGATGATTTCAGTGAGGTCAATGGACTCGTTACGCATTCCCAGGTACTCCTGGAAGAAGTCGGGGTTGACGATGGAGCCGGCGATACCCATCGACACGCTACCCATCGAGAGGTATGACTTGCCGCGCATGGTGGCCACTGCCTGTGCAGCGCGGGCAAAGCGCAGGATTTTCTCAGCCACATCGGCGGGAATGGAGTTATCCTCCAGGTCCTGAACATCACGTCCGTAGATACCGAAAGCCGGCAATCCCTTCTGGGCATGTCCAGCCAATACAGCAGCCAGATAGACAGCTCCCGGGCGTTCTGTGCCGTTGAATCCCCATACAGCCTTCGGGTAGTAGGGGTTCATATCCATGGTCTCCGCACCGTAGCACCAGCAGGAGGTCACGGTGATGGTGGAGCCTACACCCTCGCGCTCAAACTTTTCGGCGCAGGCGGCACTCTCAGCCACGCGTCCGATGGTGGAGTCAGCAATGACACACTCTACGGGACTTCCGTCGCCATTTTTCACATTAGCAGAAATCAGTTCGGCCACAGCCTTGGCCAAATTCATCGTTTTTTCTTCGAGACTTTCACGCACACCACCCTGACGACCGTCGATGGTGGGACGAATTCCGATTTTAGGATACTTACTCATAATGATTTTGGTATGATTTAAATGGTTAAACGTTTAAGTTGCAAAGTAAGGCATTTATTTTGAGACCTGCAAGCAGGGGGCGTATGTTATTGAGCAGAAAGACGGAGTTATCTTATTACCCATTCCCTGCCGAAAGAAGCAATGACTCTATCATCCTAGGAACGCTTCATCCAACAAGATTTTTCATGTATAAGTGAAAAAATAGCGTGATGACTTCCCGAAACAGGTCATCTACATGGACAGCATGTTCGCGGGAAGTCATCACGAGGGCATCCGCTGCCTCCACGTACGGGAGTGGCTGGCGGAATGATTCTTACGGGAAAGCTCAATGGCCGTGCGGCTGATGGGAGTGACCCTTGAAGCCTGCATACTATCAGCAGCCTGAGTGCCCCTTGAAGCCTGAGTAGCTCCCCCGCAATACCTAAAAACCGTGATTTATTTTCTGGAGAGCGTGCCGAGGTTGTCATCAAGCTGGGCCGTGCTGCTGGCACCGATGATGACGGAGGTGACCTCAGGCCGGCTGAGCACCCAGTGCAGCGCTTTCTGTGCCAGGGTCCTGCCTTCGGCCTGGGCTTCGGCGTTCCACGCCTGGAGTTGCTGCATCAGCTCGGGCGTGAGCCGCGAAGGGGGCAGACAGGGCTTGTTGGCCATGCGGCTATCCTGAGGAATGCCTTGCAGGTAGCGGTCGGTGAGCAGCCCCTGCGCAAGCGGCGAGAAGGAGATGAACCCTACACCTTGCTCCTGGCAGAGCCGCAGGATGCCACTCTCCTCGGGCTCGCGGTCGAGCAGGTTGAGACGGCCCTGGTAGATAAGCAGTGGTGCATCGTGGGCGGCGAGGTAGTCGATGGCCCGACGAGTGGCCTCCAGAGGCCAACGCGAGATGCCGAGATAGAGGGCTTTGCCCTGCCGCACGATATCGACCATGGCCTGCAGGGTCTCCTCGATGGGCGTGGAGGGGTCGAAGCGGTGGCTGTAGAAGAGATCGACATACTCTAAGTGCATCCGCCGCAGACTCTGGTCGAGGCTAGCCATGAGGTACTTGCGCGAGCCCCAATTGCCGTAGGGGCCAGGCCACATGTCGTAGCCAGCCTTGGTGCTGATGAAGAGTTCGTCGCGGTAGGGGGCGAAGTCCTCCTGCATGAGCCGTCCGAAGGTCTCCTCGGCGGTGCCGTAGGGAGGGCCGTAGTTGTTGGCCAGATCGAGGTGGGTGATACCGTGGTCGAAGGCGTGGCGCACGATGGCGCGGCTCCGCTCGAAGGGATCTACGCCGCCGAAGTTATGCCAGAAGCCGAGGCTGATCTTGGGCAACAGCACGCCGCTCCTGCCGCAACGGTCATAGATCATGCCGTTGTCGTAGCGCTCAGGGGAGGCTACATAGAGGGTTTTCGTATTCATATCTTATTCTCTTTATGATGTGCGTTCTATAATGACAATACACAATTCGTTTACTTGTCAACTCGTTTACTCGTCAACTTGTTTACTAAGAGCAAGTTTGAGCTTGCGAAACTTAAATAATAGATTAATCCTTCTCCTTGAAGAGCTTCATCACGTTGGCTGGCGGACGCTGGGCCAGCAGTTCACGCTTCATGAAGTCCATGTAGGGGGCCACGTGAGCAAAGAAGCGATGGTACCCCTCGCAGAGGTAGTTGAGCCCGGGTTCGCCGGTGGCCGTATGACAGAAGCGGTTCTTGGGGCATTCGCCGTTGCAGGCAAAGAGAAACTCGCACTCGCGGCATTGCGTGGGAAGGCTGTCGCGCTTCATGGCACCAAACTGCTGCTGCCGCTGGCTGTACATCATCTCCGTCAGCGTATGGGTGCGGATATTACCGAGCTTGTACTCGGGGAAGACGAAGTGGTCGCAGGCATAGACATCGCCGTTGTACTCCATCACGCCGGCATGGCCGCAGGTCTTGGCCAGGGTGCATACCCCGGGCTGCTGGCCCACCCAGTTGGCCAGGGTGGAGTCGAAGAGCTGGATGAAGTATTCGCCCACGTCATGCCGTACCCACTCGTCGAAGAGGGTGCAGAGGAATTCGCCCCATTGCGCGGGAGTAACGGAGAATTCGGCCAACGGAATCTCCTCGCCATCAGCAGGCGAAGCCAGGTGACGCCCATCGGCATGTGGAAGGATGCGCTCCACGATGGGGGTAAACTGGATGTAGCGGCAACCTATCTCCTTGAAGAAGTGGTAGAAGTCGAGTGGATAGTCGGCATTGAAGTCGTTGACCACAGCCAGGGCATTCCACTCCACCCCGTGCTTGTTGAGCAATGCGATGCCCCGCATCACCTTCTGGAACGAAGGCATCCCCTGCTTGTTGCGACGGTACTCGTCGTGAAACTCCTGCGGTCCATCTATCGAGACCCCCACGAGCCAGTTGTTCTCCTTAAAGAAGCGGCACCACTCGTCAGTGAGCAGTGTGCCGTTGGTCTGCAGGGAGTTGTCGATGGTGCGGCCACGGGCATACTTGCGCTGCAGCTCCACCACCCGCTTGTAGAAGGCGAGCGGCCTCATCAGCGTCTCGCCGCCGTGCCAGGTGAAGAGCACCTGCGGCATGGTCTGCGACTCGATGTACTCCTTGATGAAGCGTTCGAGCAGCTCGTCGCTCATCGTGAAGCGTCCCGAGGGTTCCTCTTGTCGGTAGAGGTGGCTCTTCTCAAGGTAATAGCAGTAGGTGCAGGCCAGGTTACAGACCGAGCCTACGGGTTTGGCCATCACATACAGTGGCCGTGCAAAGGGGGCAAATGTCGTCATCGCTACAAGTCAATTGCAAATAAACAGGAACTAACGAAATTTCATGCCGACAAAGATAAGGCATTATTCTGATTATACAAAATGCTATGCGCGTTTTTCATCATATGATTTGCATAATGGGGGGTTAAATAAAAGGTCCGATATTTCGATTGTTTCCCTAAACTTTGCCTCCAAAACAAATAACAGGTTTATCGCGATGGTTCGAAGGATTATCGGTAGAGAAGCTGAAATGGCAGAACTACGTCGATGCATGGAGTCTGACCGTTCGGAATTTGTCATCGTCTATGGTCGCCGACGCGTAGGCAAGACCTTTCTTATAGATTGTTTCTTTGAGGGTCACTATGATTTTTCTTTTGTAGGCCGTAACAACGCGACGAAAGACAAACAGCACTGGGTCATGAACGCGGAGCTCAGATAGACCTTGTCATCGACCGTGGCGACCAAGCTATCAATCTGTGCGAAATCAAATTCAGTATCGGGGCCTATACGCTCTCTTCCGAATATGAGGAGAGGGTACGTCAGCGCATCCAGCTCTTCAGGGAGAAGACAAAGACACGCAAAGCCCTCGTCTCGACCTTCATCACGACCTATGGCGTGACCAATGCCTCGCAGAGCAACATGGTGGATAATGAGGTGACGGCTGATGATTTGTTCTTGTAGCAAGAGGGCCGTTCGAATTATAAACTATAATACTTATAATTTGAATTTATAAGCCTAAACATTTATAATTTGATAATATAAGTTTTTTAGCTTATATTTTTGGATATAAAGAGTAATGTGCGTATATTTGCAGTCAAATAAAATATTAAGTTATATGTACGCAACGCTTTCAGCCGATATTGTTTCTTCTACTTCTTTATCTAAAGAGGGTACTATTGAACTGAAACAGAGAATTGATTGCCTGTTTCAGTTGCTAGGAGAAAAGTTCCCTGGCTTTTGGGGACGGCAAATCAAAGGAGACTATATAGAATGCCTGATACCCAAAGTGTCAGATTCTCTTCGCATTGCACTGATTATTAAATCAAGCATTAAGTCTATAACACTTCCAGAGATTAAACACAATAAGAACTTTCAGACTTACGGTATAAGGATAGCCATCGGTATTGGAGAAATGAGAATAATAGATGAGAAAGAAGGCATTTTGGATGGAGAGGCCATATATCTTTCCGGCAGAGCGATTGAGAACATGACTTCCCCCAACAAAGGGACATTGAGCATTCATATAAAAGGTGACGTTCTGCCTTCATCTCTGAATACGATTGCCATTCTGACCGATGCGTTAATGAATAATGCAACAAAAAAGCAAAGCGAGGTTTTGTTCTACAAACTATTATCAGTTAAAGAGGAAGATATTGCCGAGAAATTAGGAATCTCACAACCAGGCGTAAACAGCCATTCATCTTCTGCAAAATGGTATTGCATAGAAGAAGCCCTTAATTATTTTGAACAGATAAAATTTGAGAAGTATGAATAGCACATTGTTTTTGAGCTTAGTATTGGCACACATTATCGGAGACTTCTATCTGCAAACTGATAAATACTGCGAATTGAAAGAGACGAAAAGATTCAAGAGTTGGTTCCTATATGTACATACTGTAGTCATTGGCTTGTCATCTTGGATAATGATTCCATTGGCGACAATGTGACATCACATTACTGTATTCTCTACTCGTAAGCAAAGCTACAAATTGCTTCTCAATCCAGCAAATATTCCACTGTTTTTCTTTTTATTCTAGTCAGAGACTGAGAGACTCAGGGTTACGCCATGGCGGCTTCCATGCACGAAATGCCGAGCTTGCTCTCTATTTCCGCAATGGTCTTGAAAGAGAAGTTTGTGTTACCCGACAATATGCGACTTACTCAATCCTCCTTCATAAAGAAATCAATAAAACTATCTTGGTCGAATACGCCATTTCGTTTTAAGAAATCACGGCAAGCATTTATTTACAAGGTTAGGGTCAGAGGGAAATCCCTCTGACCCTAATTCTTCAGGTAAAGAAGAGAGAATACTATTTCTTATTCATAGCTTTCAGTGTAATAACCTCTCTTGCCCTTGCATTGTCTGCACGTAACATGGGTATGTCCCGTGGATTTCCAAAATTCTCTTCCACATTCTGAGCAATACACTTTATAGTCGTTACTGAGACCGAACTGTCCTGCATTTGATTCATGAGGAACACGTCCCTTGCCATTACATGCAGGGCAATCATGCCACACTTTGACAATTCTTTTCCCATTCGAGCCAGTTGTGGAAGTACTGCTATTGTTGTTGGAACCTCCCATGTTGTTGCCATAACCACTTCCGCCAATTGGAGTAGTAGGACTAACTACGCTACCTCCAGTAGATCCCTTCTTTATTAATGAACATGTGGTTACTCCGGCAGGGGCTGCTGTTCTTTTATATACATAAACCCGTTGGCGGAATTAAGTACGTACTAACTTAATTCTGCCAACGGGTTAATGTACATGAATCAATGCAGAACAGTCGTTTGAGCACCCAAAACTGAGAATATGAGATTTCATTCGTTTGGGTGTAAATTCAAAATCTACACCCAATTTTACACTCCAAAATGGCGATAGCGCATGAATTTTAGTGATATTGTGATTTTCTGGCAACCTCTATAAGTGATTGATATATATCTGTTTGTATGATTTGCAACAGTCTAAGGAACCATAAGATTGAGAGTCTCCAGATCTACAAGTATTTCCCCCAATACACGGCGTGTATTGCAAATGGGGGCGGATTTTCTGGTCCGCCCCTTCCTATAATAGTAAGTAATATGTATGGTTGCCCCCTTACTTCTTTTTCTTGATGAGTCCCTTCATCTTCCCCATGGCATTCTTGGCCGCATCCTTCACTTTGTTGGCCGGATTCTTCTCTTCTATAGCCGGAGCTTTGCCGCCTACAGCCGGAACTCCTGACTCGGAGATTACACCCTGGTCGGTGGGGTACCCGACCTTTTGGTTGAAGTATCTGATCAGGTGATTGTGATACTCAATATCGTCTCGACTGTGCCCGTGATCGTTCGTCTTGACGTCGAGGTCCTTGTAGATAGTGGGGCTTTTATCCTTGTAGTGAATCTTGACAATCTTGCCTTGGGCATCGAGTTCGGCACTGACGCGCATCTGCTGGATGGGGGCAGACGGAGAGGCCTCCTGAATCTTGAGGGTGAAGGTGGCCTGATTGCCCGACACCTTGTAGTCCTGGACATTGAAACAGGTGTTGTCCTCATCGTCTAACCAGTAGAGCTTCTTGGTGCGGTCTATGACGTTCCAATGCGTATACTCTCCGTTGTGAAAGAAATAGAGCACCTCAATCTGGGCAGAGGCGGAGACGGCCATGATCAACATGAGCCATGTGAGTAATGATTTGGTTTTCATAAG
>CAMACX010000067.1 GCA_945831575.1 uncultured Mediterranea sp. | reverse complement strand
AGCGAGCCAAAAAGTGGGACAATTAGCGGACCCTCTTTTCTTAGACCGAATAGACTTGCAGATAGAGGTCATCCCCGTTCCCTTTGAGAAGATGGCTGACCTGAACCCCGGTGAGCCAAGTGCCGTCATCCGCGAGCGGGTCATCCGTGCCCGCCAGATACAGGAGCAACGCTATGCAGGCCTGCCCGGTGTACACTGCAACGCCCAGATGAACAGCAAGTTGCTCCGTCAGTATGCCCAACCCGATGAACGGGGCCTCCAGTTGCTCAAGACCGCCATGCACCGCCTCAACCTCTCTGCCCGTGCCTACGACCGTATCCTCAAAGTCTCCCGCACCATAGCCGACCTGGAGTGCAGCGAGCAGATACAGTCGCACCACCTGGCCGAAGCCATCGGCTACCGTAACCTCGACCGCGAAGACTGGGCGGGGTAACAATTAATAGATAGGAATATATAATTTTTAGCTCTATGAATAAAGACAATACCATGAAACAGGGCATTATGGATGCCCGGCAGCTCGGCTATGGCAAGTTTACCATACTCGGCGTGCAACACCTCTTCGCCATGTTTGGCGCCACCATTCTCGTGCCCGCATTGACAGGGCTTCCCGTCTCCACTACCCTACTCTTTGCCGGCCTTGGTACCTTGGTATTCCACCTGCTGTCGCGTAGCGAGGTGCCAGCCTTCCTCGGCTCCAGCTTCGCCTTCATCGGAGGCTACCTCTCTGTGAAGCAGATGGGTGTAGAGCAGGGCATGACCGAGACGCTGGCACTCTGCTATGCCTGTGTGGGCGTGATGTGTGCCGGGTTATGCTACTTCATCATGGCTTTCCTCATCAAGTGGCTGGGTACGCAGCGGGTGCTTCGCTTCTTTCCACCCGTAGTGACCGGCCCTGTGGTCATCGCCATTGGCCTGACGCTCTCCGGCTCAGCCATCACCAACTGCCAGAGCGACTGGCTGCTTGCCCTCGTCGCCATCGTGACCGTGATAGCCTGCAACATCTGGGGACGGGGCATCATGAAGATTGTGCCCATCCTGCTAGGCGTGGCCGTCTCCTACTCATTGGCCGCACTGACAGGCAAGGTCGATTTCAGCAGCGTGGCCGATGCCGCCTGGTTGGGCCTTCCGGTGAGCCGTGAGCAGAGCATCCTGGCCGTATTAGACCACACCGATACCACCTTCCTCATCAGCAGCATCATTGCCATCGTACCCATCGCATTCGCCACCATCATGGAGCATATAGGCGACATGTGTGCCATCTCCTCCACCGTGGGCAAGGACTTCCTCGCCAAGCCCGGCCTTCATCGCACGCTGACTGGCGACGGATTGGCCACGGCACTGGCCAGCGCCTTTGGAGCCCCGGCCAACACCACCTATGGCGAGAACACCGGTGTGCTCAACCTGACAGGCGTCTTCGACCCCGCCGTCATCCGTCTGGCAGCCCTCTTCAGCATATTGCTCAGCTTCTGCCCTAAGTTTACCTGCCTTATCGGCTTGATGCCTGCTGCCACGATAGGGGGTGTAAGCCTCATCCTCTACGGCATGATAGCCTCAGTAGGAGTGCGCAACCTGGTCGAGTCGCGCGTTGACCTTACCCGTTCGCGCAACCTCTTCGTAGCCGCCCTCATCCTCGTGCTGGCCATCGGCGTGAAGTACGGTGCCAACGACAGCATCGACCTCTGCGGTATCCACCTCTCCGGCTTGGCCGTAGCCGCCATCGCCGGCATCCTGCTCAACGCACTCCTGCCCGAGAAGTAGCTGGTTGTTATGAGATAACATAGGCGGCGCCTCGGGAATAAAAATAAAAGCAAGCTTTCATTTTGTTTTCCGCTCGGCTTGCACTATCTTTGCCCTCGAAATATATAATGAAGCGTTATGAAGTACCCTATCGGCATACAGAGCTTTGACCAGATTCGCGAAGATGGCTACGTCTATGTGGATAAGACGGCCTTAATCTATGACCTCGTCAGTAAAGGAAAGATTTACTTCCTCAGCCGTCCTCGGCGGTTCGGAAAGAGCCTGCTCATCTCCACATTGAAACACTACTTCCTGGGACACAAGGAGCTGTTCAGAGGATTGGCCATTGACGGGCTGGAGCAGGAGTGGAAGGTCTATCCCGTCCTCCATGTCGATTTCAACGGGGGAGACTTCACGCAACGCGACGCACTGGAACAAAGGCTGAACACGTATGTCGCGCAATGGGAACGTATCTATGGAGCAGACGAGACAGAAACAGACCTGGGTGCGCGATTCCAGGGGGTAATCCGCCGTGCGCATCAGCAAACGGGGCAACGCGTGGTAGTGCTGATTGACGAATACGACAAGCCCATCCTGGATGTGTTGGACACCAATGCTGCGTATGTGGATGAGTCGGGCAACCGCATCCTGTTGGAAGATAGACACCGTAATATCCTCAAAGGTTTCTACAGCACCTTCAAGGCTGCTGATGCCGACCTGCGCTTCGTGATGCTGACGGGTGTGACCAAGTTCTCGCAGGTGAGCGTATTCAGCGGATTCAACCAGCCGAAGGATATCAGCATGGACAAACGCTATGAGGCACTCTGCGGCATCACGAAGGAGGAACTGGAGACGGTCTTCGCAGAGCCTATCCGTGAGCTGGCCGATGAACTGAATGTGGAGGTCGAGGAGATGAAGCGGATGCTGAGGCTCCAGTACGACGGTTATCACTTCAGCCCCGCCATGACGGGCATCTTTAACCCCTTCAGCCTGCTCAATGCTTTCGACATGAAGATGCTCCGCGATTACTGGTTTGCCTCAGGAACCCCCACCTACCTCATCCGCTTGCTTAATCACAGCAACGAGCAAATCAACGACCTCACGGGCAAGTACTATGATGTCTCGGAGTTCATCGACTACAAGGCCGACGTGGAGCGTCCGCTGCCCATGATTTACCAGAGCGGCTACCTCACCATCAAGGACTATGATCAGTCCACCGAATCTTTCCTGCTCGACTTCCCCAACAACGAGGTACGCAAGGGCTTCCTCAGTCTGATAGCCTCCAGCTACCTGAAGAACAGCGAAGAACGCCCCGAAGGATGGGTGCGTGATGCCTTCCGCCAGCTCAACCGGGGCGAGGTGGAGCCCTTCTGCGAGTCGCTCACGGCTTTCCTCGCCAGCATCCCCTACGACAGCCACGAATCCCTGAAAGACATCAAGGCCACGGAGAAGCATTTCCAATACACCTTCTACCTCATCCTGCGCCTGCTCGGTGTCTATTGCCTGGGCATCAAGGTGGAGGACCGCCAGAGCTACGGCCGCGTGGATTGCACGCTGGAGCTGAAGGAGTACGTCTATATCTTTGAGTTGAAGATGGACGGCTCTGCCGACGAAGCCCTGCAGCAGATTGAGCAGAAAGGTTACGCCAAACCCTACGCCACCGACCCGCGCCACCTCATCCGCATCGGCATGAATTTCTCCTCCAAGACCCGCACCATCGCCCAGTGGAAATGCCAGTAAAACAAGCTAGGCCCATAACTCCACCCGATTAGCACTTATCATTGCAGTGAATTATAAACTGATGCATTGTGAAGTACCCTATTGGTGAACTCACGTTATTTAAGGGCATCATTCCTTGCAGTATCTCCATTCAAGTCCCATTCGGGCACCGTGCCCTTCAATGGTTCAGACAAACTGAGAATTGCACGAAGCTCCGGCCTTAACTGTTCATACGGTAGTACCTTCGGCTCGTGTCTGTCTATTGCAGCACCACACTCACGCTGTTCCTTGTCGCGAAGTTGTAGAAAATACGACTCGACAATGCTTTCCACACTGACTCGCTTGCTGGCAGCATAATGAACTGCAAAATGATAAATTCCCGGGTCTATCGTAATCGTATTCATAATCTATCCTCCTATTTTTCTAATCGTATGCAAAGCTAGAAATTGCCTCTCAATCCAGCAAATATTTCACTGTATTTCTTTTAATTCTGCAAGCATATTCTTCACAAAAGAATAAATAATTTGCGATTACTATTGTCCCTCATTTCCCTATTTTAGGCGAAATGAAGGACAGTGCACGGAGAAATTTTGGTTTTCGGTGGCAAGAAGGAATTCATGTGGCTCGCATCCAGCGTGCTAACCTCCCCTACCAACGGAGCGAAAGCAGCCTGGAGCGGTTGGTGTGCTACTGCTATCAGTTGCCCGAGGGAGAGGGTGAAGGCACCTGGTTGAGCAGCAACGAGGTGCTGAGCGGCGTGAAGCGGCAGTTCCCACAGCTGCGGTGCGAACACGGCACCTAGGTGCGGCTGGGCAAGGTGCTCCGCTTCCTGGGTTGCGAGTCAAAGCATACCATGAATGGCAATGTCTATCGATTGTCTGCAATGGCCGGATAAAATAACGCAGAGAAATAAAAATAATACTTCATACTTCATATTTAGACGTATAATATTGATATTCAGTTATATACAGCATGAAGTATAGATGAAGTCTCATAAGTTAAACTTCATGTTATATCAATCTGTGAATCAATAAATTACAACCAATTATGAAGTATGAAGTATTTTTCATCAAAAATGGCAGGTGTCAACCAAGAGCGTGAATAGGCCATCTGATTCGCTAAACTACAGTATCCATTGCTTTCACCCCGATGAAAAACATTTTTCATCGGGGTGAAAAAATGTTTTCCTCCAGATGATAATAAATTACCATTGAAAAGAAAAGACTGAAAATCGAGGATAGCATTGTCTATCTGCCCATTTACATGGTGCCACTATTGTAATATGGAGAATTTATTGGGAGAGAGGGAGGAAAGGTATGGACATGAAAAAAGGGCTGTTTCACAACACCCCTCTTTCCTTTTAACCTAAACCTTAACTATGAAAAAATCTAATGTTTCTTTCGCTGCAAAGATGCAGGCTTTTTTCTTATTGGCAAAATGTTTTGCTAACTTTCTTCTTGTAATTAACACTTTTTAGCTAAACAAGGGCTTTTTCGGCTCCTTTTGCCCTCTATTTGCCTCTTTTGCGCCTCCTATTTGCCTCCTATTCGTCCTAATTCTCTCCGATTTTCCGACCTGTGTATCGCCCATTCATGGGCCCTTCACAGATTACAGACCTACGGGCTCTTTCATCACTTCCCTCGGAGGATGCGCTTGATGTCGTTGAGCTTGTTGAGTGCCTCGATGGGGGTGAGGTGGTTGACGTCAAGGTTGAGTATCTCGTCGCGTATCTGGCTCAGGACGGGGTCATCGAGCTGGAAGAAGCTGAGCTGCATGCCTGAGGGGCTCTGGCTGCCCTCGGTGATGCGCTTGCCCGTCACGGTACCTGTCTGGCGATTCTCCGCTTCGAGCTGCTTGAGGATCTCGTTGGCCCGCTTGACGATACCCTTGGGCATACCGGCCAGTTTGGCCACGTGGATGCCGAAGGAGTGCTCGCTCCCACCCCGCTCCAGCTTGCGCATGAAGATGACCTTGCCATCGACCTCCTTTACAGCCACGTTGTAATTCTTGATGCGCTTGAAGCTCTTCTCCATCTCGTTGAGCTCATGGTAGTGGGTGGCGAAGAGGGTGCGTGCAGCGGCTTTGGGGTGCTCGTGGATGTACTCCACGATGGCCCAGGCAATGGAGATGCCATCGTAGGTGGAGGTGCCGCGACCCAACTCGTCGAAGAGCACAAGGCTGCGGGGCGAGAGGTTGTTGAGGATGTCGGCGGCCTCGTTCATCTCGACCATAAAGGTGGATTCGCCCACGGAGATGTTGTCGCTCGCCCCTACGCGGGTGAATATCTTATCGACCATGCCGATGTGGGCACTCTCGGCTGGCACGAAGCTGCCTATCTGCGCCATGAGCGTGATGAGGGCTGTCTGCCTCAGCAGGGCCGACTTACCGGCCATGTTGGGTCCGGTGATGATGATGATCTGCTGGCTTTCGGTGTCGAGCAGCACATCGTTGGCGATGTAGCTCTCCCCTATCGGCAACTGCTTCTCGATGACGGGGTGGCGCCCCTGGCGGATGTCGAGCGTGGTGTCGTCGCTCAGCACGGGACGGATATAGTGGTTGTCGCGAGCCACGGTAGCGAAGGAGAGCAGGCAGTCGAGCTGGGCGATTAAGCTGGCATCCACCTGGATGACAGGGATAAACTCCGTCAGGCTCTGCACCAGGTCGGCATAAATCTTCGTCTCCAGGGCCAGTATCTTGTCCTCGGCACCCAGAATCTTCTCTTCATACTCCTTCAGCTCCTGCGTGATGTAGCGCTCGGCATTGACCAGTGTCTGCTTGCGGATCCACTCCTGGGGCACCTTCTCCTTGTGGACGTTGCGCACCTCGATGTAGTAGCCGAAGACGTTGTTGTAGCCAATCTTCAGGCTTGGGATGCCCGTGAGTTCGCTCTCGCGCTGCTGCACCTGCAGGAGGTAATCCTTGCCACTGTAGGCGATGCGGCGCAGTTCGTCGAGCTCCTCGTTGACCCCCTCATTGATGACGCCCCCCTTGGCCACGAGCAGTGGAGGGTCGTTGGTGATCTCATGCCCGATGCGGGCACGGATGGAGCGGCATACGTTGAGCTGCTCGCCCAGGTGGTTGAGCACGGCATTCTCCGCCCCCTCACACGCCTCCTTGATAGGCTCCATGGCTTGCAGCGCCACCTTCAGCGCCACCACCTCACGCGGAGTGACACGTCCCACGGCCACCTTGGAGATGATGCGCTCCAGGTCGCCGATGAGATGGAGCTGCTCTTCCATCAGCTCGCGGAAGTCGGGGTGGCGGAAGAAGTACTCCACCACATCGAGGCGGCTGTTGATGGGCTTCAACTCCTTGAGCGGAAAGAGGAGCCAGCGCCTGAGCAGACGCGCACCCATCGGGCTTACGGTCTTGTCGATGACCGAGAGCAGCGAACTGCCTCCCTCATTGATTGAACCGGCCAGTTCCAGGTTGCGCACCGTAAACTTATCCAGCCTTACGTAGCGCTCCTCCTCGATACGCGCCAGGGAGGTGATGTGGCTGATCTGTGTATGCTGCGTCATGGTGAGGTACTGCAGGATGGCTCCCGAGGCGATAATCCCCAGCTTGAGCGCCTCCACGCCGAATCCCTTGAGGTTCTTCACCTCAAAGTGCTTCAACAGCCGTTCGCGGGCCGCACTCTCTGTAAAGACCCAGTCTTCCAACTCATAGGTATAGAATTTGCTGCCGAAGTTGCCTTCAAACATGGCTCGCTTACCGCGTTCGAAGAGCACCTCCTTGGGATTAAAGTTGTTGAGCAGCTTATCCACATAGTCGGAACTGCCCTCGGCGGTCAGAAATTCACCCGTCGAGATGTCCAGAAAGGCTACTCCACAAACCGACTTACCGAAATGCACGGCTGCCAGGAAGTTGTTCTCCTTATGATTCAGTACATTATCATTGATTGACACCCCTGGAGTCACCAGCTCCGTGATACCCCGCTTCACCAACTTCTTGGTCAGTTTGGGGTCCTCCAGTTGGTCACAGATAGCCACTCTCCTACCCGCCCGTATCAGCTTAGGCAGATAGGTATCCAGCGCATGGTGCGGAAATCCGGCCATCTCAATGGTCTTCTCCTTGCCGTTGGCGCGCTTGGTGAGGGTGATACCCAGGATTTCGGAAGCCGCAACCGCATCCGTACTGTATGTCTCGTAGAAGTCACCACAACGGAAGAGCAGCAATGCATCGGGATGCTTGGCCTTGAGGTCAAGAAACTGCTTCATCATCGGGGTGAGTACAATATCGTTGTTATTCATCGTTCATTATCAATTATCATGTGCAAAGATAGTGCCAATTATCTGCAGCAAAGATACAACAAAAAACTGAGAATGAGGGCAGAATGATGAAAAATCTGTGAG
>CAMACX010000066.1 GCA_945831575.1 uncultured Mediterranea sp. | reverse complement strand
GGAAAGGTGGTAGAGTGGTCGATTACAGCGGTCTTGAAAACCGCCGTACCGAGAGGTACCGGGGGTTCGAATCCCTCCCTTTCCGCTTTTTTTGTCCTTGTAGGCTGGGGTGGAGCCTGCAGGGACTTTTTTTTTATGCCTACTGCCCTTCGGAAATCATGCGGTTTGATGATATTCTCCTTATTTACGATAAGTCAGATGCCGACACAGTAGATGTCGGGACGGTGCTACAGCTTGTCAAGGAGTTAGGCATTGATTTTAGGGTATGAGTTAAGTCCTGTTAATTTTGGCGTGGCTGGGTCAAATGGTTAACGTTTTCCTTTAGTAATATGAAAATAAAGCGTACCTTTGCGGCAACTATGCAGCTTTGAAGCAAGGTGGGCTGACTCTGTCCGTTGGTCAGGTTGGCACGTAGGCATAGCGGTAAAGTATGAACGCATTGATTAATGCAGACAACCGACGAGGCGGTACCCTTCCTCCTGACACTGGATTTGCCTCCCGTGTCAACCCCGAAGCCAATGGCTCACCAGCAGGGGTGTCGGTAGAGTATGCTCCAGACTCAGGGAAGCAATGGTATGTGCTGCGTGTCTCCTACGGCCGTTCGGAGCGGGTAGGCAAGCTTCTAGCCAAGCGCTCCATCGCCTATTACCTCCCCATGCACACCGTGGTCAAGTTGGTCAATAACAAGCGCAGGAAGGTGACAGAGCCTCTGCTCCCCAACCTCATCTTCGTCCATGCCGAGCCTGATGTACTGTATGACCTGGTTGTCAATGCCAACCCCGACCGCCTCATGACCTACTACTACAACCACTTCAAGACCGACTCCTTTGGCAAGAATCCCCCGTTGACCATACCCGAACGCTCCATGGCAAGCTTCATCAAGGTCACCAGTAGTGCCAATGAGAATGTACGCATCATCTCCCCGCGTTACTGCCACTTCAAGAGCGGCGACCGCGTGCGTGTCATGGGAGGTGAGTTTGAGGGCGTGGAGGGAAGAGTGGCCCGTGCTGCAGGTCAGCAGCGCGTCATTGTAGAGCTTGAAGGGCTCTGCTTGATAGCCACCGCCTATATCCCCACCGGACTCCTCTCCACCATCCCGCCAGCCCCGGCATCCGTTTAGCATTTCTCAGATACACCCCAATATGAGTAACAAGAAAGTATTTGTCTCCGGTTGCTATGACCTGCTGCACAGCGGTCATGTGGAGTTCTTCAAGCAGGCCTCCCAGTACGGCGACCTCTATGTAGGCATCGGTTCTGATGCCACCTACCTCGAGTATAAGCACCGCAAGCCCATGTTCCCGCAGGAAGAGCGCCTCTTCATGGTACAGAGCATCAAGTACGTCAAGGAGGCCTACGTCAATGAGGGTAGGGGAGTCATCGACTTCATCCCCACGCTCGACAAGGTACGTCCCGATATCTTCATCGTCAATGCCGAAGGCGGCAGCGAGGAGAAGCGTCAGCTTTGTGCCCAGCGAGGCATACAGTACATCGAGCTCCAGCGCACGCCCGCAGAAGGCCTTCAGGCCCGGAGCTCCAGCTCGCTCAAGGCCGCTCTGGGTACGGCGAGCGAGAGCAAGGAGGAGGGTAAAGGCATCCCCACCCGTCTTGACCTGGCCGGCACCTGGATAGACCAGCCCTACGTCAGCCAGTACCATCCCGGATGGGCCATCACCATCTCCCTTGAGCCCACCTTTGAGGTGAGGGACCGCTGCGGCCTCTCCACCTCCACGCGGAAAATGATACAGAAGATCTGGCCCATCAAGCTCCCCAAGATGGATCCCGAGATGTTGGCCCGCCTGGTCTTCTGCTTCGAGAACAACCCCGAGCGCGAGGACGGGCATGTCTCAGGTGCTCAGGACTCTATAGGCATCTGCGTCCCCGGCCTGTGCCGTCACTATTACGATGGCAACTTCTGGCCCAAGCGCATCGAGAGCACCACCGACGAGATGACCCTCCGTTTTCTGGAAGAGCACCTCGTCATGATTCCCATGCAGCCCCGTCTGGAGGGATGCAGTGTGGTCGAAGGCAAGGACATCACCAAGGAGAAGGTAGAAGCCCTCGCCCAGGCCGCTGAAGCCTGCTGGACAGCCATCAAGGGTCATCACCTTGCCGACTTTGCGCAGGCCTATAGAGACTCCTTCGATGCCCAGGTAGCCATGTTCCCCGGTATGATTCGTCCCGTCTATAAGGGCAACCCCACTTCCGACAACAGTTACATCCAGGAGGCGATAGACCATTACCGTGCGATGGATGGAGTCCTGGCCTGGAAGATGCCCGGCGCAGGTGGAGGCGGTTACCTCGCCCTGGTAGTCGAGGATGCCAAAGCCTTTGTGGAGCAACACCCCGAGGCCATTCCCTTGCAGATCAGAAGGTCATAGGCTATCCTCTTCTTGTGAATGCCCCTCTTGTGAATATCAACCACCCCATTATAAATTTAAATTGGAAATATTAAATTGAAAAACGTTGCATTAATCACCGGTGTTACCGGTCAGGACGGTAGCTACCTCAGCGAGTTCCTGTTGGCCAAAGGCTACGAAGTACACGGCATCATCCGCCGCTCATCCGTTGATTACCGTGAGCGCATCGCTCATCTCGAAGGTCGGCCCAACTTCCACCTCCACTACGCCGACATGGGCGACTCCATGTCGCTTGTCAAGCTCGTAGGCAAGGTGCAGCCCACCGAGATTTACAACCTCGCCGCCCAGAGCCATGTGCAGGTCAGCTTCGATGCTCCCGAATATACGGCCGAGGTCGATGCCGTAGGCGTGCTCCGCATCCTCGAAGCCGTCCGCACCAACCATCTCGAATCGACGTGTAAGATCTATCAGGCCTCCACCTCCGAGCTCTACGGCAAGGTCGAGGAGGTACCCCAGAACGAGAATACCCCCTTCCACCCCTACAGTCCCTACGCCGTGGCCAAGCTCTACGGCTACTGGATCATCAAGGAGTACCGCGAAGCCTACAACATGTTTTGCTGCTCCGGCATCCTCTTCAACCACGAGTCAGAGCGCCGTGGCGAGACCTTCGTCACCCGCAAGATTACCCTTGCTGCCGCCCGTATCGCTCAGGGCAAACAGGATTGCGTCTATCTCGGCAACCTCGACTCCCTACGCGACTGGGGCTATGCCAAGGACTACGTAGAGTGCATGTGGCTTATCCTCCAGCACGACAAGTCCGAGGACTTCGTCATCGCCACCGGCGTGCAGCACACCGTGCGTGAGTTTGCCACCCTCGCCTTCCACTATGCAGGCATCGAGCTGCGCTGGGAGGGTGAAGGCATCAACGAGAGAGGTATTGACCAGAAGACGGGCAAGACCGTGGTAGCCGTCAGCGAAGACTTCTACCGTCCTACCGATGTCGTCAACCTATGGGGTGATCCGAGCAAGGCCAAGCGCGAACTGGGCTGGAACCCGCAGACCACCTCGTTTGAGGAATTGGTACGAATCATGGTGCAGCACGACATGCAGAAGGTCGCCGCAGACCACATTGCCGGCGTGATGCGCACCAACCTGGCCGAATACCTGGAGAAAGGAGTCGTCAAATGATGGAGTTAGATGCCAAGATCTATGTAGCCGGTCACCGCGGTATGGTGGGGAGCGCCATTGTGCGCGAACTCCAGCGTCAGGGCTACACCAACATCATCACCCGCACCCACAAGGAGCTAGACCTCACCCGTCAGGATCAGGTAGAGCAGTTCTTTGCAGCGGAGCAGCCCGAGTACGTCTTCCTCGCTGCTGCCAAGGTAGGCGGCATCATCGCCAACCAGAGTGCCCTGGCCGACTTCATGTACGATAACATGATTCTTGAGATGAACGTCATCCACTCCGCCTGGCGCAACGGCTGCAAGAAGCTTGAGTTCCTGGGCAGCAGCTGCATCTACCCCCGCATGGCTCCACAGCCCATGAAGGAGAGCTGCCTGCTCACCAGCGAGCTGGAGAAGACCAACGAGGCGTATGCCCTCGCCAAGATCAGCGGACTCAAGTACTGCGAGTACCTCAACCGACAGTACGGCACCGACTACATCTCTGTGATGCCTACCAACCTCTACGGTCCCAACGACAACTACCACCCCGAGCACTCCCACGTCCTCCCTGCGCTGATCAGACGCTTCCACGAAGCCAAGGAGCAGGGCTTGCAGGAGGTCACCTGCTGGGGTGATGGCAGTCCGCTCAGAGAGTTCCTCTACGTCGATGACCTGGCCAATCTCTGCGTCTTCCTCATGAATCACTACAGTGGCAACGAGACCGTCAATGCCGGTACGGGTAAGGAGCTGACCATTAAGGCCCTCACCGAGTTGGTGGCCAAGGTTATAGGCTACGAAGGAACCATCAAGTGGGACACCACCCGGCCCAACGGCACTCCGCGCAAGCTGCTTGACGTGAGCAAAGCCGAGCAATTGGGTTGGCGCTACAATACCGAGCTTGAAGAGGGCATCCGCCTAGCCTACGAGGACTTCCTCCACAACCCCATGCGAGCAGAGAGATAACCTACCATAGCATCAAGCAATTATCATGGAAGTAATCCAAACCTCAATCGAAGGCGTAGTCATCATCGAACCTAGGGTGATACGTGATGCGCGCGGCTATTTCTTTGAGAGCTTCTCTCAGCGGGAGTTTGACGAGAAGGTGCGTAAGATACACTTTGTGCAGGACAACGAGTCCATGTCCACCTACGGTGTCTTGCGGGGCCTCCACTTCCAGCGTCCGCCCTTCACCCAGAGCAAGCTCGTGCGCTGTGTCAAGGGTGCTGTGCTCGATGTAGCTGTTGACATCCGCAAGGGCTCACCCACCTACGGGCAACATGTTGCCGTAGAGCTGACGGAAGACAATCACTACCAGTTCTTTATACCGAGAGGCTTTGCCCATGGCTTTTCCGTGTTGAGCGAGACCGCCATCTTCCAGTACAAGTGCGATGAGTTCTATCATCCCGAGGCAGAAGGCGGTATCAGCATCATGGACCAGAGCCTCGGCATTGACTGGCATATCCCCACCGATAAGGCCATCCTCTCTGCAAAGGACCTCAAGCATGTCTGCCTCAGTGCGTACGACACCCCCTTCAGCATGGATGTCTCGCTCTATTAATGCACCGCTTTCAACTCATCACCTAGCATATCATCTGTATGAATATACTTGTCACAGGGGCCAACGGCCAGCTCGGCAACGAGATGCGCCTCATAGCCCGTAGTTCCACCAATCACTACCTCTTCACCGATGTCAATCAGGTTGAAGGGCTCGACACCACCTACCTCGACATCACCGACCTGGAAGCCATTCGCGCCATGGTCAAGGCTCACGACATCCAGGCCATCGTCAACTGTGCCGCCTGGACCAATGTCGATGGCGCCGAAGACCCTGCCAAGCAGGCTCTTGTAGAGCAGCTCAACGCCACAGCGCCCGAGTATCTGGCCCGTGCCATGGAGGAAGTGGGCGGCTGGCTGGTGCAGATTTCCACCGATTATGTCTTTGGCAAAGAGCCGTACAACACCCCCTGCAGTCCCGACCGCAAGGGCACACCGACCGGCGTGTATGGTGCGACCAAGCTCCATGGCGAGCAGAAGATTCTCGCTACCGGATGTCATTCCGTCATCATCCGCACCGCTTGGCTCTACTCCGAGTTTGGCAAGAACTTCTGCAAGACCATGCTCAACCTCACGGCCACCAAGCCCCAGCTTAAGGTGGTCTTCGACCAGTGTGGCACCCCCACCTACGCTCTCGACCTGGCCAGAGCCATCCAGCAGATACTCCATACCATCGAGAGCTCCCAGTACCCCGCCTCCTATGCCGGCATCTACCACTACAGCAACGAAGGCGTGACCAGCTGGTACGACTTCACCCAGATGATCCTCCGCATCAGCAACCGGCTGCGTGCCGAGCGCCACGAGCCTCAGGTCGCCTGCGATGTCCAGCCCTGCTACTCCTCCGAGTACCCCTCACCCGTGCAGCGTCCGGCCTACAGCGTGCTCGATAAGCGCACCCTCAAGGAGACCTTCGGCATCGAGGTCCCCTACTGGGTGGACTCTCTGGAGGCCTGCCTCCGGAATATAATGGCGTAAAAGAGATTACAGAATAAAATACTTGCAGTCGGATACTACTTTCCGTTTATACGATTCCTTTCAGGGAAGCAAGTCCGGCTGTGAATTATGATAGCAACATACCTTTTTTATGATTAAAGTTATAACATATGGCACATACGACCTTCTTCATGAAGGTCATGTCAATCTCCTCCGCCGAGCTAAGGAACTTGGTGATTATCTTATAGTAGGAGTTACCAGCGATAGCTTCGACCGTGGCAGAGGCAAGCTTAATGTGCGTAATAATGTTTTAGAGCGAGTTGAGGCTGTTAAGGCTACAGGTTATGCTGATGAGGTCATCATTGAGGATTATCTTGGTCAGAAGATTGATGATATTCAGCGTTATGATGTTGATATCTTTGCCATTGGATCGGATTGGGTAGGAAAGTTCGATTATCTCGAAGAATACTGCAAAGTAGTTTATCTTCCTCGTACAGAAGGAATTTCATCTACTATGCTGAGGAATCAAATTGAAGAGGTATTTCGAATTGGTATTGTCGGATCGGGAAGAATTGCGAAGCGTTTTGTGCCCGAGAGTGCAGTGGTCAATAGTGCTAAAATTACTTCCGTTTTTGATACGAACAAAACAAGTGCGGAGTTGTTTGGAAAAAAGTTTGATATAAAGCCCTATTCAGATTGTTTTGAGGCTTTTCTTAATGATATAGATGCAGTCTATATTGCTTCGCCGCATCTCACCCATTATGATTATACCAAGCGAGCTCTTTATGCAGGAAAGCATGTGCTTTGCGAAATACCTTTTATGCTTAAAGCAGAACAAGCGAAAGAATTATATGATTATGCATATGGGCATAATCTTGTTCTGTTAGAGGCAAGCAAAACTGCATTTTGTCCCTCGTTCAATCATCTGGTAACGTTAGTAAAAAGCGGAGTAATAGGTGACGTGGTAGATGTTAAGACATCATTGTCAAAGATGGTTTACGCACCGACACGTGAGCTGGATGCTACACAATCAGGAGGTGCAATGAATGAGCATGCTCCTCTAAACATGATGGCAATCATTAAGTTGCTTGGTAAAGATTACTGTAAGGTTAACTTCTATTCTAAGATTGAAAATGGAGTGGATATATATACTAAAGCCGATATCTGCTATCCTCATGCAACGGCATCGATGACTTTAGGTATTGGTGTAAAGACTGAAGGTAACATGGTCGTTTCAGGCACAAAAGGTTACATATATGTACCTGCTCCATGGTGGCTTACAGATTTTTTTGAAATTCGATACGAGGATCAGACAAGGAATAAGAAATTCTTCTATAGCTATGATGGCGATGGTCTCCGTTATGAGATTCAGGAGTTTATGTCCATGATAGTAAACCATCGCAAGAGTTCTTATAAGTTACGGAGGGAAGATAGTATAGCAATTGCTGACGTCATTGAGAAATTTAACAATAAAGAAAATTATAACGAGATATGAAATACGCGGTAGTAACAGGTGCCACTTCTGGCATAGGATTAGGTGTTGCAAAAATGCTTGTAAGTAAGGGATATTATGTGTTTGCAACATACGTTGGTCCTGAATTCACCGATCAGATAGAAAACTTTGAAGCTATCAAAACCGATCAAACGAATCGCGAGGATGTTTATTCGTTCATCAATTATGTAAAGAGTAAAACCAATCACCTTGATTGCTTGCACTGCAATGCTGGAATGAGTATACGTAAGTCCTTCACTGAATACACTGATAAGGATTGGGATATGATGATGGAGGTTGCTGTAAATTCACACTATATCATGTGTCGTGAGTTTTTCCCGATTATACCTCCTGGTAGTCGAATATTGTTTACTGGTTCTCAAATGGGTCTCCAACCTCATGCAATGGTCTTAGCTTATGGCGTTACTAAATCTGCTGTTCACGCTCTATGTAGGAATCTCGTGAAAGAATTTGAAGGTACAGGAACGACTGTCAATGCCATTGTACCAGGATTTGTCGAGACT
>CAMACX010000065.1 GCA_945831575.1 uncultured Mediterranea sp. | reverse complement strand
CTGCTCGACTTCCCCAACAACGAGGTGCGCAAGGGTTTCCTGAGCATCCTGGCCTCAGGCTATCTGCAGTCGCGTGACGAGCGGGTCACTTCCTGAGGTGCAGTGAGGGGGAGGTATGATACTACAAAAAAGAACATATAAATGCTCATTTAAAAGATTTACGAGCCAACATATATTTCCAAGAAAACACTTTGAAATCTCACCTAAACGCCTTATCTTTGTCCCGAGAATAACAAACTATAACATACTAAAAACAGCAAAACCATGGGACAGTTCGTCAACCCCTTCACCGACATCGGTTTCAAGCGCATCTTCGGACAGGAAATCTCGAAGCCACTCATCATCGACTTCCTCAACAACCTGCTGGAGGGAGAAAGGAAAATCACCGACCTCACCTTCCTCGACAAGGAAATCCCCGCGCAGACCATCGACGGACGATCCCTGATATACGACCTCTACTGCAAGGACGAGAACGACGAATACTTTATCGTAGAGATGCAGAACAAGACACAGCCCTACTTCAAGGACCGAAGCATCTACTATGCCAGCCAAGCCATTGCCCAGCAGGGAGAGAAAGGACTGGAGTGGGAGTACAAGATTCACGCCGTCTATCTCGTGGCCATACTCAACTTCTCCCTGCCTGACATCGGCACTACATTCCGCACCGACGTGGCGCTGATGGACATGAAGAGCAAAGAGCTCTTCTCTGAAAAGATGCGGATAATATACCTTCAGCTCCCCTATTTCAAGAAGGAAGCCGAAGCATGCGAGAATGATTTCGAACGTTGGATTTATGTATTGAAGCACATGGAGACTTTGAACAGACTGCCCTGGATGGCACAAAACTCAGTATTCAAGCGCCTGGCGCAGATTGCCGACATCAGCTCATTGACCAAGGAAGAGCGTATCAAGTACGACAAGAGCATAAAGCAGTACCGCGATGCCATCAACGTGTACGAAGGAGCAAGACTATCTGGACGTGCGGAAGGACGTGCGGAAGGACGTGCGGAAGGACTGCAAGAAGGATTGCAAGAAGGATTGCAAGAAGGGATAAAACAAGGCGAAACTAGAGGCATATTATCCACTGCCCGCAACATGAAGGAGAAAGGCCTCTCTACCGATCTCATCATGGAGATTACTGGATTGAGCGCAGAAGCCATCGAAGCCCTGTGACATACAAAAGACGAAATCACTACTTTTGTCTAGATTTTCATGAATTAATGATAGGATATGGAAGATTGGAGAGATAAACTGGGGGCGCTTAAAGGTCTATACCCAGCTGATGAACAGACGGATAGTAACCTGCCTGCGGCTGAGATAGCGCCCGATGAAGCCCCTACCCTGCCCCGCAAGCAGCAGAAGCTGCGCCTGGCCATGGAACGGGCCGGACGCGGTGGGAAGACCGTCACGCTGATTCGAGGCTTTGTAGGCACTGATGAGGAGATTAACGCCCTCTGCAAGCTGCTCAAGCAACGCTGCGGCGTGGGTGGAACAGCCAAAGCTGGTGAAATCATCATCCAAGGCGACCACCGTACTCGCCTCGTGGAGCTACTCAAGCAGGAGGGTTACACCCAGACTAAATAAGTAAGAGAGATTCATAACATACACAGATTTACAGAAAACAAAATCCTGATTTTAACATAAAGATAAACACAATGAAAAAAATTGCTTTGATAACAGGTGCCACAAGCGGTATTGGCGAAGCTTGCGCACGCAGATTTGCCGAAGGGGGCTATAACCTGATTCTCACAGGACGACAAGCTGACAAACTGAATATGATACAGGCCCAGATGGAGGCCAACCGCGTGGAGGTGAAGACACTCGTCTTCGACGTGCGCGATGCCGAAGCGGCACAGCAGGCCATGGATTCTCTGCCCGAACCCTGGAAGCGCATCGACGTGCTGATCAACAACGCCGGGCTGGCCCTGGGACTGGATAAGGAATATGAGGGAGACCCCGAGGATTGGAACACGATGATTGATACCAACATCAAGGGACTGCTCACCATGACGCGCCTGGTCGTACCGGGCATGGTGGAACGCAACGAGGGGCATGTCATCAACATCGGCAGTGTGGCTGGCGATGCAGCCTATGCCCGAGGTAACGTCTATTGCGCCACCAAGGCTGCCGTGAAAGCTATCACCGACGGACTGCGCATTGACGTGGCTGAGACTGCCGTGCGTGTTACCAACCTCAAGCCGGGGCTGGTCGAGACCAACTTCAGTAACGTGCGTTTCCACGGTGACAACGCCCGGGCCGATAAGGTCTATCAAGGCATCAAGCCCCTTACGGGAGCCGACATTGCCGATGTAGCCTTCTATGCCGCATCTGCCCCCAAGCATGTACAGATAGCCGAGGTGCTCATCCTGGCTACACACCAGGCCAACGGCTCCGTCATCCACCGCGAGGAGGTATAACCCGAAGTTATCAAAAACAATCGACAAAGTATAAGACTGACCATGGAGCAGACAGAGCAGACAGCGCAACACCAGCCTCTTCCCGAGGGAATGTTCACCATCCAAGGGGAACCGCAGCAGGTCACGGCAGCCCGCGAGATGATACTCCGCGAGTTCGAGGACCTGGAGTTCTATGAAGAGGGACACATCTACCTGCTTCATGGTCAGTCGCTCTGCTCTGTATCGGGCATCGGACACCGCTTCATCCGCGAGCCATTCGACGAAGTGGCACAGTCCATCCGCTATGCGGAGAAGAACGGCATGACACCCGAGTACTGGCTACAGCAATGGAAGCAGAATGCCTTCCGTGCCACCACCCTCGGCACCAAGACCCACGAGTTTGGCGAGAGCCTGGCCTACCTCAAGGCGGGACATCCCGAACTGATCCGTCCCTCCATCCAGAACCAGTACATGGCCGAATACGGCTACCTGGCACCAATCCATCCCAAGGAAGAGGCGGTCTGTCGCTTCCTCAATGACCTGCCCAGCTCCATGCACCTGGTGCTCAACGAGACCAAGGTCTATAGCGGCAAGAACCCCACCCCGGCACGCAACCTCAAGGAGCAAATCTGTGGCACCTTCGACATGCTCTATTACTACGATGGCGACGGCAATCCCGACAAGGCCGGCTTCGTGGTGCTCGACTACAAGACCAACGCCAGCCTCTACAGCGAATACAACCAGAAGGTACACCGCACACTGCTCCCACCCTTCGACCGGATGATTGAGCAGGACCTCAGCCTCTACACCATCCAGCTCAGCCTCTATGCCTTGATGCTCGAAGACATCGGCCTACCCGTCATAGCCCGACGCATCGTATGGCTCACCAACGAAGGCAAGTACCAGATGATTCCCGTGCCTGACGTGAGCGAAATGCTCCGCGCCATACTCTGAATCACCGGCACGGGCGCACTAAGAGTCACCGGCACAGTATGCCTTGCAGGGTGGCCTTGAGCAGGGCCCATTGGCCGTGAAGGGCGTACTGCAACACATTGCGCAGGGTGACGGGACCCAACAGATAGAGGTAGGTAAGCAAGCGCTGCGGCCACGGTACCCAGCGTGAGGCAAAGCGCAAGCGCGAACGGACCAGGTATCGCTCACGCAAGGGGGTGCGCAGACCGATGATCTTACCCTCCTTGTGATAAATGACAGCCGAGGCTTCAAACCAGACCTGATAACCGGCCCGAAGCACGGCATAGCTCCAGTCAAACTCTTCATAGAAGAGGAAATAGCCTTCATACATCGGACCAATCTGCTCCACCACGTCGCGCCGCAGCATCATGGCTGCACCATGCAGCACCTCTACAGGGCGGCTCACCGAGTGCCGGTTGGGCAGGTCGGCATCGGGACAACGGTTGCGCAGGGTGATGGGAGTGAGGCACCAGTCGCCTGCATACTGCACTTCGTCAGGGGTATGGGCAAAGCGTATCAACGGGGAGAGGGCTCCGATGCGCGAGTCGCTCTCGAAGCGCTCCACCATCTGCGGTAGCACGGGGGCATGTATCTCGGTATCGTTATTGAGAAAGAAGAGGTAGTCACCCTTGGCCAGAGGAAGGGCCAGGTTGTTGCCTCCGGCGAAGCCCCGGTTGGTGTCGCTGCGCAACAGGGTCACCTCGGGATAAGGGGGATGCCCCTGACCACCCTGGGAAAAGTTCAACCGCCGCTCAGCCAGATAAGTCTCGATACGGTCGGCATCATCGCCAGCCGAGGCATTATCGACCACAATTACCTCGTAAGCCACTCCGCCAGCCTCCGGTCCGGGTTCGTGTTGCCACAAGGAGTCAATCATGGCGCACGTATCGCGCCAACCGTTGTAATTCACCGTAATGATGGAGACCATTCCATGCTCACTCATCCTCTTTACCTCCTATCCATTGATTAGATGCCACCTTTGGCTTGTGGCTGCTGTGAGTCATCATGCTCACTCTCGGACTGCTGCCCGTCAGAGGCAGGGATGCCATGCGTGGTATGGATAAAGCGGTGGCGAGCCTCCTTTATGCGGAAGAGATTGGCTACCATGAGCAAGAACGACCAAGGCACCAGGCAGACGGCACGCAGCAGCCGCCACGTGTAGTAACGACGGGGAATGGCACAGGCCAAGGCCAGCGCCACCACGCCCAGCAGCACCCACCACTTGAGTGCCCAGGCGGGTTGGAGCAACAGCGTGAGCAGGGCGATTACGAAGACAAAGCCCAGAAGCAAGACACGCGACAGGGCAGCTTGCTGGAAGAGCTTGTCGCAGAAGTCCCAATTGCGGGCACGCAAGGCCGAAGGGAGTTTGTGCAGGAACTCTGCAAAGCTGTCATACTGCGCCGCCAGCCAACGGCGACGCTGGTTGTAGAAGTTGTGCGTCTGCTGTATCTTCTCGTCCTTGATGCAGAGGTCGGGCATGTAGTAGATGAAGATGCGGCGGTAGAGCAGCTTCATCTCCAGCACGCGGTCGAAGCCGCCAACGGAGGTATTGGAGAGCATCAGCTCACGGAAGAGGTCGTAGCGGAAGGCCATGCCCGACCCGATGAGGGCCGACGACATGCCCAGGGCATTGTGACCGTGACGGAAGATGGAGTTGTTGATCTCCTCGCTGATGGCATCCAGATAGGCCATGTTGGTATTAAGGTTCTTTGCCACACGGTGGGTCTGCACGGCCATCACCTCGTCACGGGAAAAGGCCGCATTAAGGCGCGTGAGGTAATCGGTGGGGATGATGTTGTCGGCATCGACAATCAGTGCCAGGTCATAGACGTGCTGGGGCAGTGCTTCGAGGGCAAAGCGGAGCGACTTGGTGTTGGTGCTCTTCTCAAAATCCACTTGGAGCAGCGTAGCTCCCATGGCACGGAGGGCCTCGTTGGTGGCCGGCTGCATATGGTCGGAAATCACTACCACATCATACAGCTCACGCGGATAATCCTGCCTGAGGCACTGGGCCACCGTGGAGCGTATCACGCCATCCTCGCGGTAAGCTGCGATGAGCAAGGCAAAGCGGTGCTTGCGGGGCAACGAGGCTGGGTCATCATGGCGCGAATCCGGAACATCGAGCCTGCGCAATGGCCTGAGTGAAGCCAAGCTATAGACAAGCAAGTAGAGTCCGTTGATGGCCATGAGCACAAAGAGCAGCATGTCTGCCAGCTGAAAGAGGGTATCCATCATCTCTATAGTTCTCCTATTATTTTTCTTCTATTTATCCACTATATGGCATAATTTGTGGGCAAAAATAGCAAAAATCCGCATTCCATGCAATTTTTTGCTCAAAAGATATTAAAGAAATAAGCAAGCTATGCACAAGACGATTATCTTTGCAAAGATTAGAAACGCGATATGGACGTAAACAATAGACAACGCAATAAACAACGATTCACGATATGAGGCTGACTTACCTGTATCATAGCGGCTTTGCGGTGCAGGCCCAGGGGGTGACGGTAGTCATCGACTACTGGCACGACACGGTGGAGCAGAAGAGTGCAACGCACACGGCACCGGAGCAGGAGATGGGGTGGCTGCACCAACAGCTGCGTCACACCAGCGATGCACTCTACGTGCTGAGCTCACACTTCCACCCCGACCACTTCAACCCCGAAGTGCTCACCTGGCGCGATGCGCATCCTGAGATACATTACCTCTTCTCGTCCGATATAGCCCGCCACCGCCGTGCTCCGCGCGATGCGGCCATCTACCTGCACAAGGGGGATTGCTACCGCGATGAGCAGCTGCAAGTCAAGGCGTTCGGTTCGACCGACGTGGGCATCTCCTTCCTCATCGACCTGCAAGGGGTACGCCTCTTCCATGCGGGCGACCTGAACAACTGGCACTGGAGCGAGGAATCGACACCCGAGGAGATACGCAAGGCCGAAGGCGACTACCTGGCCGAACTGCGCGACCTGAAGCGTGAGGCACCTGCTGTGGATGTGGCCCTCTTCCCCGTGGACCGCAGGATGGGGCGCGACTACATGCGCGGAGCCACCCAGTTTGTGGAGGCAATCAAGACCTCCACTTTTGTGCCGATGCACTTCAGCGAGGACTACGAGGGCGGCAACGCTTTCCAGCCCATAGCCGAAGCCCACGGTTGCCGCTTCATACGTCTGACCCGACGGGGCGAAGCAACCGAAATTTAGTGATTAATGATTAGGGATTAGGGATTAGGGATTAGGGATTAGGGATTAGGGATTAGGGATTAATGATTAGTGATTAAAGGGAACATTATAAATCCAAACAATATGAATGCAAGAAGAATGATTATGGGTCTCTGTTTCGGCCTTGGGCTCCTGATGGGAGCTGCCGGGGTACAGGCACAGACCATCAACGACAGCAAGTACCTGGCTGGTGCCGTGCCCGAAGTCAATGGCAAGGTGGTATTCAGCAAGGAGTATCGCATCCCCGGCATGAATCGCCAGGAGGTGTTTGACCGCGTAGTGAGCTGGATGACGGCGCGGCTGGAGAAGAACAAGAACAACAGCCGCGTGGTGCTGCAAGATGCTGACAAGGGTCAGGTCGTGGGCATCGGCGACGAGTGGATAATCTTCTCCTCCACTGCCCTCTCACTCGATCGCACCCGCATCCTCTACCAGCTCTTCGTGAGCTGTGAGGCAGAGCTTTGCCGTCTGGAGGTGGGCAAGGTGAGCTACGTCTATCGCGAAGGCAAGGAGCGCTATGCCGCCGAGGAGTGGGTCATCGACAAGTATGCCCTCAACAAGGACAAGACCAAACTGGTACGTGGTCTGGCCAAGTGGCGCCGCAAGACGGTGGACTTCGTGGATGAACTCTGCCTCGAACTGGCCGATGCCCTGAGTGCTGCCACACCCACCCCACAGGAACTGACGGCACAAGCCGAAGCGGCTGCAGCTGAGGCTCAGAAGGAGGAACGCAGTGTAGCCAACAGCGGCACCATGACCATCGTACCCCGCAATCAAGTGAGCGTCACCACGGGTGCAGGCAATGCAACGGCTACAAGCAACGCTGGCAATGCGGCAAGCCATGCCGGGAATGCCGTTGGCAACGTAGCCGCAGTACAAGTGACAGGCGGACAGGTGGCGTGCGGCGGCTTGCCTCCCGTAGATCCGGAAAAGAAGGTGGGCAGCAGTTTGCTCAATCCTTCGGAGGGACGGTTGGTCATTGTCATCGGCAGCGACCCCTTCAATATGACGATGATGACGGCCAATGCCGGCGGTTCGCTCGGCACCTACCAGGGCAAGCAGGTCATCTTCACCATCCTCTCGCCCGACCAGCCCTACCAGCAGCTCGAAGCCGCCGAGCAGTATGAGGTGCGCTTCTACCCCAACGGCAGCACCGAGCCCTCGATGACCTTCCGTTGCCGCAAGGTACAAGGCCCCGCACCCATCGACGGAATGCCCCGCACCTACATCGGAGAGATTCTTTAGGCTCATCCGGCATTTGGAGTGATACCATATGTCGGGCTGAAAGCCCAAAAGCTCCTAGCCCTGGACAGAGCAAAGCGACACCCTGGGGTAAGAAGCGGCACCCTGAGGATGATGTGTGGGATGAACAATCGAAGTTTCAGATACTCAAAAACTCAAGAACTTTAGAACTTAAAAACTTATAAAATAACGTGAGTTCGACGAAATTTAATTGATTGAAAATTTGGTGATTAGCGAAA
>CAMACX010000064.1 GCA_945831575.1 uncultured Mediterranea sp. | reverse complement strand
GTTGCTCAGGAACTTATAAATAAAGTTAAATTATAGTGTTGCGGAATTAAGGGTAAATTTAAGGACCTATGATTGACGAGATTATTGCTTATAACAAGACCTTTCTCGCGCAGAAAGGCTACGAGAAGTACCTCACCGATAAGTATCCCGACAAGAAGCTGGCTGTGCTATCCTGCATGGACACTCGGCTCACGGAGTTGCTTCCTGCGGCCCTGGGGCTGAAGAACGGGGATGCCAAAATCATCAAGAATGCAGGAGGACTGGTCATCTCCGCTTTTGATTCAGCCATGCGAAGCCTCATTGTAGCCATCTACGAACTCGGGGTCAAGGAGATTATGGTGGTGGCTCACTCGCACTGCGGTGCTTGCCACATGAGCTATGACCACTTCCATCACGAGATGCTAACCCGTGGCATCACGGACCAGACACTGGACACCATCCGCAAGTGCGGCATCGACCTGCACCACTGGCTGGAGGGATTTAAGGACACCCACGAATCGGTGCGTCAGACGGTAGATACCATCCTGACGCATCCGCTTGTACCCAAGGATATCGTGGTGCGTGGCTTCATTATCGACTCCCAGACAGGCGGTCTGGAGGAGGTGGATTGCTAATCTCTGTCACTCAGGACGGGGAATTTTTGCCGGAAGGCATTGAGTTTCTCCAGGTCCAACGTACAGGTGATGAGTGACTCTTTGCCATCGGGACAGGTCTGTAGCGTGTGTCCGTAGGCATCGATGCAGCAGGTGCCTCCATTGTATTCGCAAGCGGGGTCTTGTCCTATGCGGTTGACACCACAGACGTAGGCCTGATTCTCGATGGCACGGGCACGCAGCAATAGGTCCCAAGGCTCACGGCGGGAGGTGGGCCAAGAGGCTACATAGAGGGCTACGTCATACGATTCGGGACCTTCGGCAGCATTACGGGCAAAGATGGGGAAACGCAGGTCATAGCACACCTGTAGCAGGAAGCGCACACCACGCCATGCCACAATGACCCGCTCTTGTCCGGCAGTGTAGTGCAGCTGCTCGCCGCCGTAGGTGAAGAGGTGATGCTTGTCGTAGTGGGCCACTTCACCTGTTGGTTTGACGAAGTAGAACCGATTGTAGTAGCGGCCCTCTTCTTCCGTAGCGATACTGCCGGCTATGGCTGCATCGAGCTGCTGTGCCATCCGCTGCATCCAGCGGAGCGAAGCGCCGTCACGTTCAGCTATGCCTTCCGGTTGGGTCACGAAGCCCGTGCTCCACATCTCGGGCAGGAGATAGAGGTCACTCTTGGGGGCAGCTGCCAGCTGGCGCTCTACAGCGACCTGATTGGCAGCCGGATTGCCCCATACGATATCTTGTTGTAGTAATGTAATGGTTATCATTGTCTTGGTCATCATTGTCATGGTCTTCATTCCGACACTTTAATGGTCGGCCTTAAACTGCTTCATCCGTTCTTCCAGCACAGGGTACAGCTCCTCCCTCATGCGCGAGGTACAGGCTCTCACACCTTGCTGCTTGGAACCCGTGGTGTCCAGGTTGATGCTGGATACTCCGTAGCCTATCAGCTCCTTCACCAGCTCCGAACCGCTCATACCTGGGTAGGAGAGGGAGAAGAAGAAACCGTCGCCGATGGGTTCGCTGACATCGCGCGGATAGGTGATACAGAAGCCGTTGTCGCAAAAGATTTTCTTCATCTTCTCTGCCCGGATGGCGTATTCGCGCGTGTCCTCCACAAAGTTGATTGCCCCCTCACAGCTGAGTCGCAGCATGTGGGCATAACCCATCTGTGTGGTGGCGGTACAGCCTGAGGTGATCATGTACTGGATGCTGGCAATGAAGGTGGGTCCAAAGACGCCTTCGTCATGATAGCGCTCTACGAAGGCGGGAAACTGGCGGTCGAATAGCCGGTCGGAGATGCAGACCAAAGCCATGCGCTGGCCGGCATAGGAGAAAATCTTGGAGGAGGAGAGCATCAGCAGGTAGTTGTCCGTGTAGCGGGCTACGCTGCGTACATAGGGCGGCTGGTAGGGGTGACTCAGGTCGCGGCGGCTATCCATGGCGAAGTAGGCCAGGTCCTCCATCACGATGACATCGTACTGTGTGGCTAATTCACCGATAATCTGCAGCTCCTCCTCTTCCAGGGAAATCCAGGCTGGATTGTTGGGATTGCTGTAGATGATGGCCGCAATGTCGCCTTGGCTCAGCTCCTCGACCAACTTGGCCCGCAGAGCCTCACCACGGTAGGGATAGATGTCAAACTCTCTCCATTCGATGCCCAGTACGCGGAGCTGGGACTTCTGGATGGGGAAGCCGGGGTCGATAAAGAGCACCTTGCCCAGCTGTGGATAGCTCTTGCGCTGGCAGCAGGCAATGAATCCGCCGAATGAGCCTGCCACGCTACCTACCGTAGGAATGCAGGCACGGGGCGAGATGTCGATGTCGATAAAGGCTTTGACAAACTGACTGGCGGCCTCCTTCAGTTCACTGATGCCTGCCGCCGGAGGGTATTGCGCTCCGATGCCGGCGTCCAGTGCCCGCTTTTCGGCTTCTATGCCATGTCGGTTGGCTGGCAGTCCGGGTGAACCTTGGTCCATGCGGATAAAGGGGATTCCCGTCTGCTGCTCCAGGTATTGTGCCACCAGGAGGGTCTCTCCGATGGTGGCGTGTGAGAGGTCGGCCACGTGGTTCACACGGGCCGCCTCTTCTACTAAAGCATCACTGAATATTTTCATTTCCTTGGGTTAAGGGATTAGTGATTAGTGATTGGGTTCCTACTCATCACTTATTTCCAATTGATGAGGTGCGTACGTTTATCCTTCACATGCTTGGCCTTACCGTTAGAGCGCTCGATAGTGCCCGGAGGCAGGATGTGGATGTTGGGCTTGATACCACATACGCTCACCAAGCGGTCGTAGAGCGGCTTGATGAAGGGCATCTGTTTGGCGGGGTTGGGTGAGAAGTACTCTTCACGCAGCTCCACGTCGAGGTCGAAGGTGTCTTCATTGTCCCGACGATCCACTGTAATGAAATATTGCGGTGTATAGACTGTAAATTCGGAAAGTACCGCCTCAATCTGCGATGGGAATACATTGACACCACGGATGATGAGCATGTCGTCCGAACGGCCCAGAATCTTGCCGATACGCACTGCCGTGCGGCCGCATTGGCAAGGCTCGTAGATGAGGTGGGTGAGGTCGCGTGTGCGGTAGCGCAGGATAGGCATGGCCTCCTTGGTGAGGGAGGTGAAGACCAGCTCACCCTCTTCGCCCGGAGCTACGGGTTCGAGTGTCTCGGGGTTGATGATTTCGGGGTAGAACATATCCTCCCAGATGTGTGTGCCGTCCTGGTACTGACATTCGCCACCTACGCCAGGTCCCGACATCTCCGTCAGGCCATAGATGTCAATGGCTTTGATGCCCATCTTCTCCTCCAGTTCGCGGCGGATGCCCCAGGTCCAAGGCTCTGCGCCGAAGAAGCCTACGCGCAACTTCAGGTCATCCTTGGTGATACCCATCTTGGCCATCACCTCCGTGAGGTGGAGTGCGTAGGAGGGGGTGCAGCAGAGGGCCGTGGTGCCGAAATCCTTCATCAGCATCACCTGCTTCTCCGAGTTGCCCGAAGAGGTAGGCAGCTGGACAGCGCCCAGCAGTCCGGCTCCATCGTGAGCGCCCAGGCCACCCGTGAAGAGTCCGTAGCCGTACGACACCTGTACCACGTCGCCCGGGCCTACATCGCCCACAGCCATCACGCGGGCCACACCCTCGGCCCAGTTCTCAAGATCCTTGGTCGTATAGGTGCCTACCACCGGTTTGCCCGTGGTACCTGATGAAGCATGGATGCGCACAATCTTGTCCATGGGTACGGCGTTGAGTCCAAAGGGGTATTCATCGCGCAGGTCATATTTAGTAGTAAAGGGGATCTTCGTAATGTCTTCGAGTGACTGGATATCCTCTGGTTTAAGGCCCATTTCATCGAATTTCTTCCGGTAGAAGGGCACTTTCTCGTAACAGGTTTTAACTGTATTCTTCAGTCGCTCTGTCTGTAGTTTGCGCATCTCTTCGCGCGACATACATTCAATGGCTGGATTGTGAATCATGATAGTAAATAGAATAATGATAATGTAATAATGTAAAAGTTGTATGTTTGTTGAATTGTTTCTCAAAAGACGGGTTTGTTCAGCCGATAGCCTAGGCCGGTCATGACGGCCAGGATGGTGCCGTCGGCCTTGCGGATATGAATCTCACAATAGGGGAGCCGGTGGTGGTCCACCACCTCGTGGCATTCGGCTATCAGCCGGTCACCTAGCTGGGCAGACTGGATGAAGGTGATGGTGTTGCTGATGCCCAGCGTCAGCGTGCCCCTGCCATTGGCAACAGCCGCAAAGGCCAGGTCAGCCAAGGTGTAGAACACGCCTCCCTGACATACCCCCGCACCATTCAGATGACGGCTTTCCACCGTCAGCTCCGCCCGGGCAAAGCCTTCACTTGTCTCGGTGAGCTGAGCCCCGATGCTTTGGGCAAAGCGGTCTGCGTTATTCAGTTTCTCCTTGATGTCCATATCCCTCTTCAAATGCTTTCAGATTGGCTTCGACTACGGCTTCTCCCTTGCGGGCAAAGATGGTGGCGATGGCTTGGCGTAGCTGCTCGGGGGTTAGAATCTCCAGGTAACGTGCCGCCATGCCCAGCAGGACCACATTGGCCCCACGGGGATTGCCTGCCTCACGGGCCACCTGCTCAATGTCCAGCTGCACGACCCGGGGCAAAGCCTTCAGTTCGGCTTGGAGTACCTCCTGGTCGGGGTAGTTGGGGATGTTGACAAAGGGCTTGCAGCTGGTCACGACCACGCCCTCGCGGCTCAGGTAGGGTAGGTAGCGCAAGGCTTCCATAGGCTCCATGGAGATGATGAGGTCGCAGCTACCCAGAGGGATGAGGTCGCTGTAGATGGTCTCTGTGGAGAGGCGCAGGTTGGACTGCACATCACCACCGCGTTGCGACATACCGTGTACCTCCGCCTGTTTCAGTTCGAGGCCCGCCAGGGTAGCTGCCTCACCGATGATGGTGGCTATCGAGAGGATGCCCTGGCCACCCACGCCACATAGTATGATATCTTTTTTCATGTTGATTTCCTCTTCTTCTTCTTTACGCTTTGTTTTGTTTGGCTTGACGGGCATGACGTGCAGCCGTCTGGATGCACTCACGGCGTGGGATGATGACGCTCACCCCTTCGTAGGCAATCTCCTTCCTCAGCAGTTGGGCGATGGCCGGTATGTGCTTGGGCAGCGGTGTCACCACATGCAGGTGGGCAGGGTCCATGCCCAGCCCCAGGCAGATGGCCTCATACTTGTTCAGGCCGGCGCTCTCCTGGCCACCGGTCATTCCTGTGGTCAGGTTGTCGCTGATGATGACCGTGATAGGCGCATTCTCGTTGATGGCATCCAGCAGACCGGTCATACCGCTGTGGGTGAAGGTGGAGTCGCCAATGACGGCGATGGCAGGGCGCAGTCCGGCATCGGCTGCCCCTTTGGCCATGGTGATGGAAGCGCCCATATCCACACAGCTGGAGAGCGCCTTGAAGGGTGGGAGAGCACCCAGGGTGTAGCAACCGATGTCACCAAAGACCCGTGCATCGGGGTATGCGTTGATGATTTCTACCAGTGCGCCATAGACATCGCGATGGCCGCATCCTTGGCAAAGCTGTGGTGGACGAGCGGCCAACTGTCTGGCCGGTTCATACACCTGAGTAGAAGGTTTGCCGAGGGCGGTAGCCACATGGTCAGGGTTGAGTTCGCCGGTACGTGGCAGGGTTCCGGTGAGTCGTCCTTCCACGCGGTAGCCTGCACCCAGCAGTCCCTTGATCTCCTGCTCGACGACCGGCTGTCCGTCCTCTACCACGAGGATGGAGTCGTGCTCGGCAGCGAGGGCTTGGATTGCCTCCACGGGCAGCGGATAGTGACTTACCTTCAGCAGGTCGGCCTCCTGACCACATACCTCTTTTATATAATTATAGCCAATGCCGCAGGCTATGATGCCTTGGCTTGCAGGCTTCGTAGCGTGCTCCCGGCGATTGAAGGGAGAGGTTGCTGCCTCCTGCTCCATGAGGGGCTGCTTCTCAATCAGGGCCGCATACTTCTTGCGTGCAATGCCTGGCAGAAGTACCCATTGGTCGGTGGAGGGATTCATGCGGTTCTCTTCGCGTGGCTGCTCAGCAGTCTCTACCGCTGCCCGGCTGTGAGCCAGGCGTGTGACGATGCGTAGCAGTACCGGCTCCTTGAGCCGTTCGCTCAGGTCGAAGGCAAAGCCCATCATGTCGTAGGCTTCCTGTTGGTTGGAGGGCTCAAGGATAGGGATCAGCGCAAACTCTCCGTAGAAGCGGCTATCCTGTTCGTTCTGGCTGGAGTGCATGGAAGGGTCATCAGCAGCCAGTACCACCAGTCCGCCGTTGACGCCTGTAATGGCACTGTTGACAAAGGCATCGGCACACACATTCATGCCGACATGCTTCATGCAGACCATGGCCCTCTTGCCGGCATACGACATACCGAGGGCCGCCTCCATGGCGGTCTTTTCGTTGGTACACCATCGGGCATGAACCTTTCGCTCACGGGCCAACGGTGCCTGCTGGATATATTCCGTAATCTCAGTGGAAGGGGTTCCCGGGTAAGCATACACGCCGGAAAGTCCCGCATGAAGGGCTCCCAGAGCCACCGCCTCATCTCCCAATAAAAGTTGTTTCATGATACGAGAAAAAATAAGTCAATAAAAAAACCTTTTTGCTTTCAAAATGTAAAGGTACAAACCTTATCTTGAAAACAAAAAGGTTTTTAGATTTATTAAGTAATTTCTTCGGTTATAGCTTTAGTTTGGGTCCGTGAGTTGCTCAATGAGGGGCTGCAGGAGGTCAGCATATCGCATGAAGCCCAGGTCGGTGAAGTGGATGCCATCCACACAGGCTTCGTCGTCAGTACCAATCATCTGTTCCGAGGTGAGGAGGTGGATGTTGCGGTCACCCTGCTGCTTCAGTTGCTCATGGATCTCATGGATTTTGGCGTTCTTGCTCCGTATCTCTTCGGCCATCTTCTGGTCGAGCCAGCTGTGGGTGAATCGTGGGTCCTCCACCAGCAGGATGGGTGCATCGGGGTGGGCAGCACGTACCTTGCCGATGAACTTCACGGCTCGTTCGTCCATCTGTTGCACCGAGGCATTGGGCAGGAAGTCGAGGATGTACATGGCCGCATCCACCGAGGCGATGAGGTCGGCTATCTCCATGTCGAGCAGTGCGTTGCCGCTGAATCCCAAGTTGATGCATTCGCGCTGTAGTCGGCGCTCCAGGATGTTGGTATGCGCCATGCCCGGGCGTGTGGCGCAGCCGCCTTGCAGGATGCTGGAGCCATAGAAGAGAATGGGTCTCTTGCGGTGGGGCAGGGCCACCTGCGGTTGCTCAATGCGGGCGAGTGAATCCACGCCAATCTCCAGCGAGATGGGACCATCATAGAGGGGCAGGTAGAGGAGATACTCGCGCATCTCGGGGGTCATGTTGCGCACGATGGTGGCGGTGGTGAGCTTGTCGTAAGGACGGCCGCTACCGGCAAAGCGCCAACGTTCGCCATCCAGACAGTAGAGGTCGAGACCGCAGATGCCTGTAGGCGTCATGTGGTTCATGCGGAAGTTGTTGCGCGTCTCCCAGCGTGCCGTGATCTGGGTAGAGTTGCTGCGGAAGCGGATGGCCAGTCCGGCGCTGTTGCGTCCCAGGTACCAGAGCTTCTCACGCGACACTGTCTGGCAGGAGTCGGGCAGTCGTTCATAGCGCGTCAGCGTCTGCTGCGTAGCCTTACCGAGCAGTGGAAATTCCATCGCATCCACGAAGCGAGTTTGGGCCTGTAGCCCCAAGGCAGCAAGGCAGAAGGTTGCTGCCAGCAGTAGATTCTTGTTTTTCATTGAATGATTCTTTATGTAAATTAGAAGTAAGTGTCTCTAGATAGATTATCGAAAATCGTTGTACCTGCATAGCGCTCAATTCATGGTGACAACAATAATCATTCTGATTACAGGGGACAAAGTTACAGAATTATTTTGTATGGACGATGATTTCTGCAACATTTTTATCAGGAAATAGTGTGGATTGTCTGCGTCATCATCAGTCATCGCGCAGGGACGGGTTAACTCACCGTCGCAGAACAGTTAAACATTCGCGGCTGAACAGTTAAACATTCGCGGCTGAACAGTTAAACTTCCAGCGCCGAGGAGTTAACTGTTCAAGAAGTGATGATTTTTTCAGCTCAGATACCATAGTTCTGCCGGAACTTATATCCCTTT
>CAMACX010000063.1 GCA_945831575.1 uncultured Mediterranea sp. | reverse complement strand
CCGCTCCATCTGCCCCTTGTTGGTGATGCTGCCTACAATGGTCCATACCTTAAGGTCGCTGTGGTGGTGTGCCATATAGAGGCGGACATCGTGCATGGGGGTTTCTGCCTGGTCAACAAGCACCAACTCGGATGGGTTGAACTTGGCCACTTGCCGCGACATCTCCGAACCGATGGAACCGGCTGCTCCTGTAATGAGAATGCGCTTACCCCGGAGCATGTTGCCGATGGCATCCATATCTACCTCTATCTTCTCGCGCGGCAGGAGTTCCTCAATGTCTACCTCGTGCAACTGGCGATGAGAAAGGTCACTCTTGCCGTCCCACTCCTCTGCAGGTGGCATCATCATGATCTTCACTCCATCACTAATCAAGCCATCAATGAGTGAAGTGCGCTTGGTGAATTTCTCGGTCATCAGCGGTGATACCAACATCACGGAGACCTCTTTCTCCCTTATGATATTCAGGAAGTTGTCATTGTCCTCATAGACCTTCACGCCCAACAGCCACATGCCGCTTGACTTGGGTTTGTCTGAAACGAAGCCGCACAACTTGAACCGGGCTGGCACCTCGGCACGTATGCTCTTGGCAAGGGCGATGCCTCCTTCCATACTGCCATAGACGAAGACGCGCTTGATGGTGTCTGTACTTCGGTATGTGTCGTGCAGTGACTTCACAATAATCCGTGTGCCGCACAACAGGCATGTAGAAAGGACGAAAATAAGGAATGCTCCTTCAAAAGAGGGAATCAATATGTATGCCGTCAGCCCTGCGAGTACCTGAATCAGATGGAGCAGGCATATGCCAATGGTTGCTGCCAAGGTGGAATACACAACCCGATGCAGATCGACAAACGATGAGTAGCGCATCACTCCCTTGAAGGTGTGAAACAGGATGAAGGAGGCCATATAGACTACCAAGCAGACCAGAAGCCCGAAGGTCAGTGGCCAAAAACACTGCGCCAACATCATTCCTCCATGCTGAATGTAAAACACAATCAGCCCAGACAGATATACGGATGCACAGTCGATAAGAAGTATGCTCCAATAAGGCAGGGCCTTTCTGGAGAAATACCAGTTGCAGAATTTGTGAAATGTGTTCATATAAGTTCGAAATTAATGTATTAACCCACGGCAATGAATCGTTGGACTAATTTTCACTACGTGAAAAAGCTGAAATCCTCCGGCTCATGATATACCTGCTATGTAGCGCATTTCCTCTTCCACTAATTGGTTGAGTACAGGCATCAGTCGCTCAATCTTGTTGCACTTCACTTTGTTGAAGTGGAAGTCGATGTCATCGAGCAGCTCGTCAGCCTGCTCATCGGGCATGTCGCCGCCATAACCGCCAGCGGTGATGGTGATGGCGGCCAGCTTACGGGCATTCTTGTCGGTGGTCAGGTCGTATGCGCTTTGCAGGATATAGGGTAGCGTCTCGTAGATGATGTTGCAGTAGTGCAGGAGGTCATCGAAGTACTCCGACTCGGTGAGGTAGGCTTCGAGCATCTCTTCCTGGTACTGCCTGAGGAGCAGGAGGTATCTCTCTTTGGCGATTCTGCCGCTCAGGGGTCTAGTCATCACCCAGAAGAGTGCGTGTGACAGGACGATGCGGTCTTTCGAGGGATGGTAGTAGAAGAGGCTGTCTTCGGGCGTTCTGCCCTCTTGCAGATGCTTCTCCATCTCTTCGAACATCGCTTTGCGACTCTCCATCAGTTTTTGTTGCGTGGTGGGGTTCATCATTGTATATTGTCTTTTAGTATCATTTATCAATTGTGATTAGCTGAGGGTGTTCCTAGCCCTCTGGCCGGATTAGTCTCTCATATCTTTAAATGTCATCTCCACGATAAATGGTGCAAACATATAGCCATTGTGAGCTTTATAGTCTGTACCTATCGTGATTTTTTGTGAGACATCAACGGTTTCGCATATTTTCTTAAAGAGATACAGTCCGATTCCTCTTCCCTCGTATTGCTTTGTATTCACTACTTTCGCGCTCCGAAATCCTCGCTCAGACAGATGCTGTATCTCTGACTTATCAGGCCTTATTCCCCAATTATTGAATCTTACCTTTAATTTCGTATTTTCTTCTTCAAACTTTATTGTAATATCCGAATTATCCATCGCATATTTTATTGCATTCTCAATCACGATAAATAGTGCAATCTCAATGACATTGCTCGAATAAAACTTCTTATAAGAGTTGCCTTCAAGGTTAAGCCTTAGATTTCTCTTTCTTAGTTTGTCGTTGAGGCATTTGTAAATCTTCTCTATCCGTTTGTATATGGGAATCTCAGACATCACCACATTCAAATTCAAGTCTGGATTTACTTCTAAATCGTAGGTGTCGAATCGTATAGAGAGGAGATTGGCTGATGAGTATATGTCTGTACACAGATTATTCAGTCTATCGAAATTTAATCTGTCTTTACTATACTCCGAGCTGAATGATTCCACACTGCTTTTCAATTGCGCGTTAATCTTTCGTATCTCATGCAATGTGTTTTCAAGCAGTGATTTCTGATTGTTGACTATCTCTTGACTTTCCTCCAATTTCAAAAGCCTCACATTGCTCGTCTTGTTTTCAAGGAACATTTCCTTTGCATTGTCAATCAGGCTTCTAAATTGTGTTTGGCTAAGCCTTGGAAGGAAATCATTTTGTTTCACTAATTTCAATACGTCTTTCCTTTTGGTAATGCCTTCGATATTTAGGCATGACAGGATGATCTCTGTCCCTTCAATGCATAACTTTGCTGTTGCAAACCCATAGGGGCATGTTACAGTATCTGAGGTTGATTTTTTCAAGTTTGCATAATGTTCGATGCATCTCTTTGACTCACTATGCGATTTGCAGAAAGTAGGCACTGGGAATAAAGAGCCATTCTTCAGTTCACCATCAGATGTCATCTTGTGCGGGAAAGCAAAATATATCATAGAGCAGATAGAATTTTTGATAATAAGGTGGTTGATAAAGTCATGATTAATCTTTTTATCTCAGGAGACAACCCTTTGACCTCAGAACTTGACGGAAAATCATGAAATCCTTTGTTCTTTAATACTCTGTTAACATATTCATCCTCTAGGTAAAGTAACTCAATCAGACTTACATTCTTGTCTAGTAGGTCTTTGCGTATCTTTAGCCAGATTTGTTTAGGGTCTCCAACCAATTTGATCAATGAATCTATTGCATTTGCCCAATCCTCAATGGGGTAATCCTTCTTGATAACTTGAATACCATTCAATAGACTAGAAATTCTAGGGTCATATGCAGAACCTGTATATGCAGCAAATTCTTTATAAGGATACTTCTTCTTTAATTGGCTCAGGAGAAAAGCTCCTTCAAATTCTGCATTAAACCTTTTTCCGACTCCTTTAATATCGCTTATTATAAGATCATATGATGCGAGCATGTCTAAATTCTGCACATCGTCATATTTGGTAATATTAAAGCCCAAATTCACTAATTGCTCTTTAAAATAGAAATCTTCGTCATCAATAATTGCTATTTTGAAGAGTTTGCGTTCCCTATCATTTAATGAGGCGGAATTTAGGTTTAAATCATTGATTGAATGAAATTTACCGAATTTTATCAACATGACATATATATATCTATCGTGTAGGTACTATGGGGTTGTCTCTCATCTCGGCAGGGACCATGCGAGAGGTCTCGTCCTTCTTGAGGTTGGGACTCACGTAGAGGTCGAACTTCTTGACGGCTTTCAGAATGTTGACTTTGGTGGTGCTGTTGAGTATCTGAGCCAGCTGAATGTTGCTTGCCTTGTATTGCTTTGAAGGTATAGTAATCATAATGTGTGAGTAATGAAAGTTACAGTTTGTGGATACCTGCTATGATTCGTCGTCTATGCGGAAAATCAGGTGTATCATCTTCTTGTATGCCTCCTTGGAGAGGAGCTCGCGGAGGGCGAAGATGTATTGGATCAGACTGAACATGGAGGCAAAGTCCCCTTTTCGATTTTGCGGACGGTGTTGACACTCATGCCGGCTTCTGCGGCAAAGGCGCGACAGTTGCTTATCACGGACTTGCGCATCGCACACAGCGTCTTGAAGATTCTTTCGTACTTCATAGTTGGTTAATTTATGTTTTATATTGCAATTATTACTTTCGTTTTCTCTCCCTAGGGTGAGAATGGATTTGTTTTCTTTTCCCTAACTTGCGCCCATCATTCAACTTAAATAGCTATATTATGAAACTGAATTACTACTATCACTTCAAGGACCAGCAGACGCACCTGGCGGAGCTGGATGAGATTGTCAACCGGATGCTGCACGATGAGGTGCTACGGGTGCAGACGGAGCTGTACAGGGCGCAACGGCGCAAGGAGCTGAAGATGCAGACGCCGCTCTTCGCGGTAGCTGCCCGCATGGAGGGGGGCAAGGCGATCAACCATGTCACGGAGCTGACGGGACTCACGCTGGTGGATGTGGATGACCTTACTGCGGAGCAGGCGATCGACGTGCGACGGCGGGCTGCTGAGGATGAGCATACGCTGCTGGCTTATGTCACGCTATCGGGCTGCGGGGTGCGCGTGGTGTGCCGCTATGAGCTGCCTGACACGGCGATGCCGCTGGAGAAGCAGATGGAGCACTACAAGCGGACGTTTCATGCGGTGAACGACTACTACGGGCAGCTGCTGGGGGTGGAGGCGGACCGGCAGTGTGTGAATGCTACGCGCCTCTCGGGCCTGGCGCACGACACGGGTTGTGTCTATCGCCCCGGTGCCACGCCCTTCGGGGCGAAGGAGCTGGAGGAGCTGTGGGGACGCCGTACGAAGGCGGAGAAGGAGCACAAGCGGCAGCAGGCGGCGCTCAAGCGCATCGCGAAGCTCTATAAGGAGACCATCCTGCCTGAGGTGGAGGGCGACGGGGCCAGCTATGAGCAGGGGCGGCACAACGACTACGTGATGCGTGTGGGCTATAAGCTCAATGCGTTTGGCATCCCGCAGGAGGATGCGCTGGCCTGGGCCACGCAGGAGTTTGATGACTACCGTGATTGTGCCATGACGATCCGCAACTGCTACCACCGCACGGAGGAGCATGGCACGCGCCGGCTGCCTACGGGGCGGAAGGGGGCGGAGCGGAAGTCGGCACGCGCCTCGCTGCAGGAGGTGGAGGAGTTTGTGACCGGCCAATGCGACCTGCGCTACAACGTGCTGCTGCGGCAGCTGGAGGTGAGCTGGAAGCAGCCGCGCGAGGGGACTCCCGAGGGGTGGATCAAGATGACGGACCGCGAGGAGAACTCGCTCTGGTGCAACATGCAGCGGAAGGGGATCTGCTATGAACTGAACCACCTGCGTGCGCTGCTGCTGAGTGACTTCGTGGCCACCTACCACCCGCTGCGCAGCTACCTGGAGGGGCTGGAGCCGTGGGATGGGGTGACGGACTACATCGCGCAGCTGGCGGGCCGCGTGCATTGCGTCAGCTCCTCTCCGGCGCTCTTTGCTGACCACTTCAAGCGGTGGCTGGTGAACATGCTGGCGGCGGCGCTGGATGAGCAGGTGGCCAACCAGCAGATCCTGACGCTGGTGGGGCGGCAGGGCAACGGGAAGACCTCCTTCATGAGCCACATCCTGCCTCCGGAGCTGATGGACTACTACGTGCAGAAGGCGAGCAACGACCCGCTGAGCAAAGATGAGCGCTTCACGCTGACGGAGATGCTGCTGGTAAACCTGGATGACCTGAATCAGCTGAACAATAAGCTGCTGGATCAGCTGAAGGCGCTGAGCAGTGACCGCCATCTCTACGACCGACCGGCCTACGGGCGCAACAAGGAGCATCGCCCCATGACGGCCTCCTTCTGCGCGACGGGCAATCAGGTCAACTTCCTCATCGACAATGAGAACCGCCGCTGGCTGGTACACGAGGTGGCGCGGGTGGATGACGTGTGGCACACGCCCATCCCCTACGCGGGCATCTATGCCCAGGCTTGGTATCTGCTTCAGCATGGCTTTGAATATCGGTTTAATGAACAGGAGATCCGTGAACTCAACGAGCGCAACCGGGGCTTCGAGGCGCCCTCTCCCGAACGGGAGTACATCTTGATGCACTACCGCAAGCCCGTCGGGCTGGAGCATGGTGTGCTGATTACGGCTTCGCAGGTGGTGTCGCGGGCTGGGGTGGCGCTGCATCTCCTGCCTTCGAAGGTGGGCATTGCCTTTAAGGAGCTGGGATTCACCTTCACACGTACTACCAATGGGCGCTTCTGGCTCGTCGTGGAGCGCACGGGCGATGAGATGAATCACCTCCTTCCGGAACCCGGTGAGTTGGGAAATCCATGACGGGATGACGGGCATGACGGTACTTTTTATAAATACGCGAGAAAAATAGATAAATAATCCATTTAACCTTGTATGTCGTAATACACTTATTTTCTATATGTCCTATGAAACTGTCTGTCATGTCCGTCATCCGTCATAAAGTGACCCGTCTCTGGGCCGTGGAGTGCTTACTGTTGGCGGCTGACTTGTTTGCTCCTCGGGGCTGAAGAGTTTGCGCTTCAGCCCTGAGGGGTTAACTGGTCACTCGTCGTCGTCGATGATGCCGTACTCGCGCATCACGAAGGTGACGATGCAGGGTGGGAGCAGGCGCATGCTGCGCCGGTAGCCCCGTGCAATCAGCTCTTCTTCGTGTTCCAAAAACCATCTTCCCAGTGTGTTGCGGCTGACACCCGCCATGCGGGCCAGTTCGCTCTTCAGCATTGCTTTCATTGTTGTAACGTGTATTAGAATTTGTTGTAAAGATACACATTTTCAATGAATTGTGCAAGGTTTGGGGAGGGATTTATTGGGGCTTTTATGATTTTTTCCTCCACACCATCTTGTTGACGATGCCTACGTAGCTCTGGATGATCTTTACGACCTTGGTCGAGACATTCTCGTCCACGTAGTCGGGGACGGGGATGCCGTGGTGGCCGTCACGGCAGAGTGCTACGGCGGTATCTACGGCCTGCAGGAGACTCTTGGTGTCGATGCCGGCTATGATGAAGTCGCCCTTGTCGATGGCTTCGGGACGCTCGGTACTGGTGCGGATGCAGATGGCCGGGAAGGGATGGCCTACGCTGGTGAAGAAGCTGCTCTCTTCAGGCAGCGTGCCGCTGTCGCTCACGACGGCAAAGGCATTCATCTGGAGGCAGTTGTAGTCGTGGAAGCCCAACGGCTCGTGCTGGATGACACGCGGGTCGAGCTGGAAGCCTGAGGCGGCCAGACGGTTGCGGCTGCGTGGGTGGCAGCTGTAGAGGATGGGCATGTCGTACTTCGCTGCCATTTTGTTTATGGCGGTGAAGAGGGAGAGGAAGTTGCTCTCGGTGTCGATGTTCTCCTCGCGGTGGGCTGAGAGGAGGATGTACCGCCCTTTCTCCAGGCCGAGGCGCTGGTGTACGTCGCTGGCCTCAATCTCTGCAAGGTTCTCGTGCAGCACCTCTGCCATGGGGGAGCCTGTGACGTAGGTGCGCTCCTTGGGCAGGCCACAGTCGGCCAGGTAGCGGCGTGCGTGTTCGCTGTAGGCCATGTTGACATCGCTGATGATATCGACGATGCGGCGGTTGGTCTCCTCGGGCAGGCACTCGTCCTTGCAGCGGTTGCCTGCCTCCATGTGGAAGATGGGGATGTGCAGGCGCTTGGCACCGATCACGCTCAGGCAGCTGTTGGTGTCGCCCAGCACGAGGACGCCGTCGGGCCGGGTGGCTGCAAAGAGCTTGTAGGAGCAGTTGATGATGTTGCCGCAGGTGGCGCCAAGGTCCTCGCCTACGGCATCCATATAGACCTCGGGCTCTGCGAGCTTGAGGTCGCGGAAGAAGATGCCGTTGAGGTTGTAGTCGTAGTTCTGGCCGGTGTGGGCGAGAATCACGTCGAAATACTTGCGGCACTTGTTGATGACGGCGGCAAGGCGGATGATCTCGGGACGGGTGCCCACGATGATGCAAAGCTTCAGCTTGCCATTCTCTTGCCACTTGATATCGGAATAGTCTGTCTTCATAAAAATCTTATTTTTAAGTCTAAGAGTTAAAGAGACTAAAAGTAGAATTAGTCTTTCACTACTTTATCAAAATAGGTGTCGGGGCGGTCGGGGTTGAAGATCTCGTTGCAGTACATCACGGTCACGAGGTCTTCCCGGTCGCTCAGGTTGATGATGTTGTGGGTATAGCCGGGGAGCATCTGCACGGCCTGGATCTTGTCGCCGCTCACTTTGTACTCCCTGATCTCGTCTGTGCCTTCCTTACGCATCTGAATAAGGCCGTGGCCGCTGACCACGATGAAAGTCTCCCACTTGGAGTGATGCCAGTGCTCGCCCTTGGTGATGCCCGGCTTGGAGATGTTGATGCTCACCTGTCCGCAATGGAGGGTGTGCATCAGCTCGGTGAACGAGCCTCGTGCGTCGGTGTTCATCTTCAGGTCGTAGATGGCCTTCTCCTTGGGGAGGTAGCTGAGGTAGGTGGTCATCAGCTTGTAGCGCAGGCTGCCTTGCGGCAGTTCCACCATGTTGATGCCCTCCTTGTTGGAGGCTGCATCGGCACATTCGTGGATGAGGTCCACGATCTCGCCGAGGGTCGTCTTGTGGGTCACGGGTACATGGCAGTAACGTCCGCCTGCGGCCGGGATCGTCTCGACGCCCTCAAACTCGCAGCGGTGCTCGTGGCCGGTCAGGGCAGCTATCATCTCATCCACCAGGTCGTCGATATAGAGCAGCTCCATCTCCACGCTGCGGTCGTTGACCTGTATGGGCAGGTCGTGGGCGATGTTGTGGCAGAAGGTGGCGATGGCGGAGTTGTAGTTGGGGCGGCACCACTTGCCGAAGAGGTTGGGGAAGCGATAGACCAGCACCTTGGCGCCTGTCTCCTGGCCGTAGGCGAACATCAGTTCCTCGCCCGCCTTCTTGCTCTTGCCGTATTCGCTGGTGCCGAAGCGTCCTGCCAGGGTGGCCTGGATGGAGGAGCTGATCATCACGGGGCAGCTGTTGGCGTACTTCTTCAGGGTGTTGAGCAGGGTGGTGGCAAAGCCGAAGTTGCCCTCCATGAACTCCTTCGGGTCCTGCGGGCGGTTGACTCCGGCCAGGTTGAAGACGAAGTTGCAGTCGCGGCACCACGCATCAAGCTGCTCCGGGGTGGAGTCGAGGTCGTAAGCATATACCTCGTCTATCTGCAGGTCGCCATACCAGCGTGCCTTGCCTTCCTTGATGTTGTTGAGTTGGGAGCAGAGGTTTCGGCCTACGAAGCCCTTTGCTCCAGTCACTAATATCTTCATATTATTCAGAACGATAGTCACGTGATTTTGCCCTGGCCTGCAATCCCAAATCCTCGCGGATGAAGTTGAGCTTCAGGAGCAGCGCCTTCATGCCCTCCACGTCGAGGCGGCGGGTGTTGTGGCTGTGGTAGTCCTCCGTGCGGCTGATGGCATCAT
>CAMACX010000062.1 GCA_945831575.1 uncultured Mediterranea sp. | reverse complement strand
ACCCAGCAGGCGTTCTTGCCCTCCATGCGGGCACGGCGCACCAGGATGTCCTGGATGGTATTGTTGAGCATGTGCCCCATGTGGAGCACACCCGTGACGTTGGGTGGCGGGATGACGATGGTATAGGGTTGACGACCATCGGGTTTCGAACTGAACAGTTTGTGGTCCAACCAATACTGGTACCACTTGGCCTCCACCTCAGCGGGGTTGTACTTACTTGCTAATTCCATATTGTCTAAATTGTGATAATCAGTTTTATTGTTGTGATAATCATTTTCATTTTCAGCCCGCAAAAGTAGTAATTCTTATGCGATTACTCAACATTTTGCTCAACTTTTTCCTCCTTCAGGATGTTTTCCAGGTCACGGCAGACCCATTGGTAGAGGTTGAGGCTCTTGTAGTGGTCGTTTTTGCGGAGCATGAGCTCGGGTGAGGCGAGGCAGTTCTCGTAGCCGGTCAGTTCGTTGCGGAATTGCTCCTCGTGGCGGGCCAGTCGCTTGATCTCCTGCTCGCGCTCGCGCCGGAGCTGGGTGCAGATGGGGGTGAGGAGCTTCAGCACCACGTTGTCCATCAGGTGGTGCCCCTGTACGAAGAGGTAGGTGTTCTGAGGTGTGAGGCCGAGGCCGCGGAGCAGTTGTCCCAGAGCCTCCACGGCCCGCCGCTGGCTGTGGAACTTGCTGCTGAGCCAGTTGAGCTTCTTGCGCACACGGCTGGCCAGCAGTTCGAGCGCATGCTCGGGATGGGCGGCACTCACCTCTTGCAGGCGCGTCACGCCGTTGAAGTCGGCCATCGGGAAGGTATGGGTGTCGTGGTTGCGGTAGAACCAGATGTTCCAGAGGAAGAGTGGGTAGATGGTCTCGGAGTAGCGGCGGAGGAAGTCGGCAAAGTCGATGACGTGGCGGTCGTTGAGTGTGGCCAGCACGCAGACCTCGTGGAGTCCCTCAGCAAAGCATTGGTAATTCTCGATGGCGTAGGCGTAGGTCTGCAGGATGTAGGGGTTGGCGTTGAGTTTGCGCGAGGTGGCGGTGGCCTCCTGCAGCAGGTAGTCGTAGTCGCTGTCCACACAGGCGATGAGGCTACTGCCCAGGGCGGTGGATTCGAGTGCATTCATCAGTACCATCTTCTTTCCCTTGGAGAGGGTGGTCTGAGAGGGGAGCATCACCTGGAAGTAGCGTTCATCGTTCTCGTAGGACGAGAGGATGGAGCGCCAGAAGGCGATGTCGTCGTAGCTCTCCACGTAGGCCACGATGCGCTTGCGCGCCTTCTTGGGTGAGAGGCGGTTGGCAGCCTCGATATAGGCTGACGTCAGGTTGTTGCGGAGCGTGGTGGGCATGACTGTTATTACGTTTTGCTTTTACTGATATGCAGTTACGGGTTACGGGTTACGCCGGGTGGGGCTCGTGTGGCTCGTGGAGCCGGTGGGGCTCGTGGGGCCGGTGTGGCTCGTGTGGGTGAGGCCTTACGGGTGGAGCTGGCAGGAGATATCGCTCACCTCGGTGACGGCATCCATCCATCCCTCCATGATGACGGCTGGTGAGTGGGTGGTGAGGATGAGCTGCACCTGGGGGTTGAGCTGGCGTATCATGCCGATGAGCTTCTGCTGCCAGTCGATGTGGAGCGAGGCCTCGGGTTCGTCCATGAAGAGCACGCAATGCTGTCCGTTGCGCACCAGAGCGGTGAGGAGGATGACGAGCATCTGCTTCTCGCCCGAGGAGAGCTGGTAGGGCATGAGCCGCTCGCCGTCCTGCACGAAGGCTATCTCGTTGCTCAGGCGGTCGATGCGCTTGTCGGTGTAGCTGAAGAGCTGGTCGATGAGCTCCTGGAAGAGCCGCTTGGGCTTGGAGAGCTCGGCGGCCCGTTGGTTGTCATCGGGATTGGGGGAGCTGAGCAGTTCGATCATGCGGTTGCCCACGTTGACCTGGTAATCCAGGTAGCGTCGTTGCAGCAGGTAGAGCTGCCAGTCGAGCTCTGAGCGCACGTGGGGGTCGGCCATGCGTGCGGTGAAGTCGCCCATCACCAGCGGGCGATCGTAGCTGCGGATGACGTCGTAGGGGATAAAGGTGGCCTGCGGGTCATCGAAGAAGACGTGTACCCCATTCTTCTCATCGCTCTTCACCTGCCCTGTGGTCTGCTCCAGGTAGCTGACCGAGCGGTTGAGGATGGTGCTCTTGCCCACGCCGTTGATGCCCGAGAGGATATTGACGTCGGGTCGCAGGTCCCAGGCGATATTGAATCGGTTCCAGAGCGCATTGATCTCGATGCGCTTGATATAGTTGGCTTGTATCTCCATGGCTGCAAGTGTTGGTTTCTTGGCCAACAAAGATAGGGGTTTCTTTTGAAAGAAGCAAGAAAAATGCGTTTTTCTCGTCCGTATGGCGATTTCTCCGAAAAAAAGTGTACTTTTGTAGTGCTATAATTCATTTTGTAGTGGTATAACTATTTTGTAGTGGTATAAATAGTAAAAGTAAAGGAATAAGCAATGAAGATCGTGCATACCAGCGACTGGCACTTGGGCCATACGCTCTACAACTACGATAGAAGCGAGGAACAGCAGGCCATGCTCCTCCAGCTGACGGACCTCGTCCGCGAGGAGCAGCCGGACCTCTTCCTGCTCTGTGGCGACGTCTATCACACGCCCCAGCCCTCGGCAGCGGTACAGACCCTGTTTACCAACGCCCTGGTGGCCATCCATGAGGCCTGTCCGGGGATGACCGTGGTGGTGACCGCCGGCAATCACGACAGCGGCACGAAGCATGAGATATTCAGCACCCCCTGGAGGAGCCTGAATGTCCATACCATAGGGTGTGTGGATAGCGGTCGGAAGGAGGAGCTGATTGTCGAGCTTCCCGGCCGGGGATATGTGATCGCGGTGCCTTACGTCAATGAGCGCAATATGCCTGAGGGACTGCTTCAGGATCTGCTGGATGCCGTCTCGGAGCGCAACAAGGAGCAGCTGCCCGTCATCCTCTCCGCCCATACCACCGTCAGCGGGTGCGACTTTACGGGCCACGAGCAGGCCTCGGAGCGTACCGTGGGAGGCATTGATGCTTACGACCTGGAGGAGATGGGGAGCGGCTACGACTACCTGGCCCTGGGCCATATCCATCACGCCCAGTTTGTTCATGGAGGTCAGCACCGGGTGAGGTATTCGGGCACGCCCCTCCCCGTGAGTTTCGACGAGAGCTATCCCCACAGCGTCTCCATCGTGGAGTTGGGTGTACATGGCGAGACACCCCGGGTGCGGGAGGTGGAGATTCATAATCCCCATCCGCTGGTCACGCTCCCCACGGAGGGGACCCTCCCTTGGGAGGAGGCCAGGCAGTTGCTCGGGGCATTTCCCGACGACCTGGAGGCCTACATTCGGCTGCGTGTGGCGGTGGACGACTTCCTGCCTGCTGAGGCCCAAGCTGAGGCGCTTCGGCTGGTGGAGGGTAAGAAGTGCCGCTTCTGCGTCATACAGACACATAGGTCGGCCCGTGAGCAGAGAGAGGCGAAGGTCATGACCGTGCAGGAGTTTAAGACCGAGCAACCCATCGACTTGGCACAACGCTATGCCGAGGACATCGGTATGCCCTTCGACGACGACCTGCGGGAGCTCTTCAGGCAGACCCTGGAGGCCGTCAAGGAAGAGGATAGGATATAGATAAACAGCAGTCGTCCATGAGATTATAAATCAACAGCAGCCATCCATGAAATTTCAGAAACTGACGATACATAACATTGCATCCATTGAAGATGCCGTGATAGACTTTGAGGCCGAACCCCTGGCCAGTAGCGAAGTGTTTCTCATCACCGGCAAGACAGGAGCCGGCAAATCGACCATCCTCGATGCCATTTGCCTAGCCCTCTATGCCGATACGCCCCGTCTCTACGACACCAAGATGCAAGGGGCGACCCTCGATGCCGACCGGGAGGTGAAGATTGACGACCCCCGCCAGCTGATGCGTCGCAACACCACCGAGGCGCAGGTCTCCCTCACCTTCCTGGGCAGCAACGGCATCCCCTACGAGGCCACCTGGGCCGTGGCTCGTGCTCGCAAGAAGCTCAGCGGCTCCGTCAAGACCAAGAGCTGGACCCTCACCAATCTCGATACGGGCCTCACCTTGACAAAGGACGTGGAAATCAGGCAGGAAATACGTGCCGCCGTGGGGCTGGACTTCAACCAATTCTGCCGCACCACCCTGCTCGCACAGGGGGAGTTTACCCGCTTCCTCAACAGCAAAGATGACGAGAAGGCAGAGATTCTGGAGAAAATCACCGGTGTAGATATCTACTCCAAGATAGGAGCCAAGGTGTATGAGCTGACCAACCAGAAAAGGCAGGAGTGGGAGGAGGTGCAGCGTGTTGTGGATCAGATGCATACGTTGACCGACGAGGAGGTAGTTGAGCGACACCGGAGGCTGGCCGACCTGGATGCAAGGCAGCAGGAACTCAAGACTGTCAGGGAGAAGGTGTGCGCCAAGCGCGACTGGCTGACGACCGACAAGGCGCTGGCAGAGGAGGTCAGTCGCTCCGTGGAGAGCCTCCGCACGGTCACCGTGGTGGTGGAAGGGGATGATTTTAAGTCTCGGGAAATGCTTGTCCGCCAGTGGCGGGAGACTGTCGATGCACGTCTCTGGCAGGGGGAGATGGGGCAGGCTCTCCGCATGCAGCAGGAACAGCAGAAGGTGCTCGAAGCATTGGGCGCAGAGTTTGCCCTCCTCCTCGGCGGACAGCTGGCCGATGAGCAGGACATGCTTCAGATAGCCAGCGAGATACATCGCCTTGACAGCCTCCTGGCAGCCGAGCAGGCGAAGGTACCCGTGTATGAACAGGCACAGGCGATAGTCGGCCTGCTGGCCATCATCAGCCGGGGACGTGAGGCCATGGCCCGCTGCATGGAGGAGACGCTGAAGGAGCAGCAGGCCTTGAAGGCCAACTGGATCCCTGCCTGGGAGCGTGCCCGGCAAGAGGCGGAGGCGGCAAGGGAGGCCTTCACACAGCAGGAGGCGCTGGTCAAGCGGCTGGAAGAGGAGGTGAACGCCCTCGGATTGAGGAGAATCCGCGCCGAACGCGAGGCAGCCATAGCCCTTCTGGCCAACATCAAGAGCGCTAAGGAGCGTCTGTTCTCATTGGATAAGGCCAGACAGCGGCAGGAGGCCCAGCACATCGAGCTGGACAAACGGCACGCTGCCCTGGAGGAGAAGAAGGGGCAATGGGCAGCCCTGGAGGCTCCGCTGCATGAGGCAGAGCTCACGGTCACCATCCGCAAGGAGGACCTGGAGCGGCAGAAGGACAGCATTGATAAGTTTGCCAGGGCCATGCGACTCAAGCTCAGAGTGGGCGATGCCTGTCCCGTATGCCGGCAGAAGGTGGCTACAGAGCTGCCTCACGAGGAGGAACTCTCGGCACTCGTCTCCGGCCTGCAAGCCGCATACGATGAGGCGGAGAAGGCTTACCGGCAACTGCTGGATGACCGGCGCAAGCTGGAGGCGGAACTGGCCGCAGAGTCTTCGGCTTACGAGCGCGACCTCAAAGCCTACCATGAAGACCTCTCAGTGGTCCACGAAGAGGCTGCCGCCCGCGAGGCATGCAGGGCCTGTGGAGTGGAGCAGCTCTCCGCCCTTGATGCGCTGGCCGCAACCACCTCCAGACAGCAGGCGAAACTCGATGCCACAATCCGTCTGGGTGAAGCCAAGGAGCTTGAACTACAACGCTTTCGTCAGCAACTGGAGGGCGCCCGCAGACAGGCAGAAGCATGGGCGGCGAAGGTGCAGCAGGCCGAAAGGACCGTTGCCGATAGCAAGGCTCGCATAGCCGCTGCCGAGCAGGTCGCTGCTGCCAAGAGAGTGGATGTCACTACAGCTGAACAGCAGGTGCAGCAGTGGGTTGTAGCCGGACCCTGGGAACAGGATTGGCACCTGTCTCCCACCGCTTTCGGTCAGGCACTCACTCAGGCAGCCAATGCCTACAACGCACGTAGCCGGCAGAAGCAGCAGCTGGCTCAGCAACTTGAAGCGGCCCGGCTGAACAGCCGCCATGTGGCCAGCATCGTGCAGAGCATGCAGACTTCCATGCCTGCATGGGGGAGCATAGCGCCCGCCACTCCTGTACGGGTGGAGCGGCTGCTCGACAAGGCCAACAGCATCCACAGCCGGCTGACGACTGCCCTCACGCAGCAGCTCTCCGCCCACCAACGCTACGACACCCACAAAGCCCTGCTCGATGCTTTCCTTGCTGCAAACTCATCCCTTACGCCGGAGCGACTCCTGCAGCTGCAAGCCTATCCCTCAGCCGACATCGTGCGCCAGGAGGAGGCACTCCATCGGACCTGCGAGGCCGTGGTGGCCCGCAGGAGCCTGCTGGAGAGTGCCCGCAAGCGCCAAGCCGACCACCAGCAGCACCGTCCGCAGCTCGCGGAAGAGGAGACGCTGGAGGCTCTTCAACTCCGGCTGGCTGACTGCGAAAAGCAGCTCTCGGAGCTTGCTGAGCAGAAGGGAGCCATCAATCAGGAGCTGAAGAGCGATGCCGACAACAAGCGCAAGCTGGGCAACCTCATCCAGGAGGCGGATGCAAAGAAGGCGCTCTATCAGCAGTGGACGCGCCTCAACCAGCTGATAGGCAACTCCACGGGCAGCCAGTTTCGCAAGATAGCGCAGAGCTACGTCCTCACCAGCCTCATCCATTCGGCCAACAGCTACATGAAGAGCCTCACCGACCGCTACACACTGAAAGTCTCCCCAGGCACCTTCGTCATCTCGCTCGAAGATGCCTACCAGGGATTCGTGTCGCGGGCAGCCAGCACCATCTCCGGAGGTGAGAGTTTCCTCGTCTCCCTCTCCCTGGCCCTCGCCCTGAGCGACATCGGACAGCAGTGGCAGGTCGATACCCTCTTCATCGACGAAGGCTTCGGCACGCTCAGCGGCGAACCGCTTCAGAAAGCCATCGAGACCCTCCGCTCACTTCACTCCAAGTCGGGTCGCCACGTAGGCATCATCAGCCACGTAGAGGAGCTTCAGGAGCGCATCCCCGTGCAGATACAGGTGCTGCAGGAAGGCAACAACTCCAGCAGCCGGATATGCATCGTATGACGTTGTGTCAGAGGAAGAATAAATATTCCTTAAATATTTGGTTCATAATGGGAATAGCTTTATCTTTGCACATGAGATTTGAACATTTTGCAATCGAGAATTGAACATTTCGTAATTGAGAATTGAACATTTTGTGGTTGAGATTTGAACATTTCGTAATCGAGATTTGAACATTTTGTATGATGGAATTGAACATTTAGTTAACGCAAGCTTATGGCAGGATATATACGGAGTCAGTATCGCATACTGAAGGAAAGGATTGAAGAACCACGAAGGTTCATCCAAGTGCTGGCGGGCCCTCGTCAGGTGGGGAAATCCACCCTCGTGGGACAGGTGCTGCAAGCCATTCGCATACCCTATACCCAGGAGAATGCGGATGGGGTGCTCTCTACGGATGCCGGCTGGATTCACAGCGTATGGGAATCGGCGAGGGCCAGGCTGCAGTTGCGCCATGAGGAGGAGCATCTGCTCGTGATTGACGAGATTCAGAAACTGAACAACTGGAGTGAGGCGGTCAAGGCCGAGTGGGACAGGGATTGCCGGGAAGGGCGCAACCTCAAGGTGGTCCTCCTGGGCAGCTCGCGTCTGCTCATCAAGAAGGGGCTATCAGAGTCGTTGGCTGGCCGCTATGAACTGATTCGGCTCACCCACTGGAGTTACCCGGAGATGCGCGATGCCTTTGGCTACACGCTCGACCAGTATATCTACTTCGGCGGTTATCCAGGTCCGGCCACGCTGATTGGCGACGAGAGGCGATGGAAACGCTACGTCAAGGATGCGCTCGTGGCACCCTCCATCGAAAAGGACGTCATCATGACAGCCAATATCTACAAGCCGGCCCTGATGAAGCAGGCCTTCGAGGTGGGGTGCTCCTACTCCGGCGAGCTGCTCTCCCTCACCAAGATGGTCGGTCAGCTGCAGGATGCCGGCAATGTGACCACCGTGGCCGGATATATCGACATCCTCGCCCAGTGCGGCCTCTTGACAGGACTGCAGAAGTATGCCCACGATGAGGCCAGGAAGTACAACTCGGTGCCCAAATTCCAGGTGTTCAACAACGCCCTGCTGACTGCTTATAAGGGACGGATGCTGGAGAAGGACCGCACGGACAGTGAGGCTTGGGGACGCTGGGTGGAGAGCAGCATAGGCGCACACCTGGCTTGTCAAGCCGAAGAACAGGATTACAGGCTCTACTATTGGAGGGAGAGGGACCAGGAGGTGGATTACGTCATCGTCTCCTCCCGTTCCACCATAGCCATTGAGGTGAAGAGCGGCAGACGCAGGATAAACAGCGGTCTTCCCTTGTTTCAGCGCACGTTTCACCCCACGCGTTCCTTCGTGGTGGGTACGGGAGGCATCCCCGTCGAGGAGTTTCTCTGCGCCAACATGGAGGATATCCTGCCTTGAGCCTGACCCGTCATAACTCGTCATAGCGTAACCCGTAACCGTAACTTAGCGTTACGCTGCAAGGGGAAACTTTGCATTGCCTCGTAAGGGAAAGATGAGGACAGCCTTCGCATCATCACTGAGGGCAGGAGGTGGTCGTCAGTAATGGCAAGCGTTGCTCATCAGTGATGACCTCGAAACCTCGAAGGGAATCCTGTTAACATTAACAGGGTATCCCTCTTCTCTATGATATGTCCTAATATATTACTATAATAATTATAATTAATATATATAATAATATAGTATATATATAATATATATAGTATAGATAATATATAGGTCCCCGGGGTCGCAATCGCTTTCTCGGGGAGAAATTTTTGTTTCCTCCCGAGGGAGCAAATGTGGTGCCCTCGCGAAGGAGGGGCTTCTTAGAGAAAGAGATGGCTTACCCGTGCCGTCCGGCATGTTAAGAAGTTTCTGTACTCAGTGGAAGGCCCTACGCCTGCTTTCTCTAAGAAGCCTCCGATAGCGAATCACCGTCAAAACCTGATTTTAGTGTACAGTTACGGTTACGGTTACGCTATGTCACTCCACGATTGTTGATTCAGAGATTTATCCTGCATTTGGAGTGATACCATTTGTCGGGCTGAAAGCCCAAAAGCTCCTTGCCCAGGGCAGAGTGAAGCGGCACCCAGGGGAAAGAAGCGACACCCTGGGGATGATGCGTGAGATGAACAATCGCGCTGAAAGCGCAAAAGCTTTACTTCACAAGTGCATAAATTAGGCTTTTGCCCTTTCAGGGCGCAATTGTAGCGGGTCTGAATACCCAGGGCGTTGCCCTGGGCTAAGAGCTTGTTGGGGCTTTCAGCCCGTAAGTTGCCATGAGCTAAGAGCTGAGTGGGCTTTTTGCCCGTAAGTTTCGGATAGGAGGATAGCTATCACTCCAAAAATCTGATGAACCGGATGATTAGATAAAGCATTAGTATTAGTCAGAGCAAAAAGAAGGTAGTGGCCGTTTGTGGTTACTACCTTTTTTGATTATTACTATTGGTGCGCTCTCTGTAGTGAATGATTCTGGATGGTTGAGGCTATTTTTTTGGCCTCAACAGATGGCCTAAAAGTGAGGGTAGTGTTGCTTTTGGCTACCCTTTGGCTACCCGATAAAATAAAAACGCCTAAAAATCAAGCGATTAATAGGCGTTATTGGTACTCGAAGCGGGACTTGAACCCGCACAGCCGTAATGGCCAAGGGATTTTAAGTCCCTCGTGTCTACCGATTCCACCATTCGAGCA
>CAMACX010000061.1 GCA_945831575.1 uncultured Mediterranea sp. | reverse complement strand
ATGATGCCATCAGCCGCACGGAGGACTACCACAGCCACAACACCCGCCGCCTCGATGTGGAGGGCATGAAGGCGCTGCTCCTGAAGCTCAACTTCATCCGCGAAGACCTCGGCCTGCAGGCCAGGGCCAAGTCAAGAGATTACCGAAGCGAATAAGAACAAGACAAAAAGACAAAGAGACGAAGAGACAAAGAGACAAAGAGATGGAAAGAAGTTTTGAAAACTTATTTATTTGGCAAGAGTCGAGAGTTCTCATTCGCTCTATTTACAAGATGATGGAAACATGCAGAGACTTTGGATTCAAAGATCAGATTCAACGAGCTGCTGTTTCAATAATGAATAATATAGCAGAAGGATTTGAATCAGGATCCGATGCCAAATTCATGAACTTTCTTAATATTTCAAGAGGAAGTTGTGGAGAGGTTCGTTCTATGCTTTATCTGTGTGAAGATTTAGGGTTTTGTACAAAAGATGAGCGTGAACAGCTTCAAACACAACTGCGCAAGATTACTTCTGGCATTGTTAAACTTGCAGAAACCCTCCCAAGAAAAAACTCTTAGTCTCTTAGACCTTTAGACTCTTAGACTCTTAGACTTTTTGACTTTTTGACTTTTAGACTTAATAAATAGATGAAAATTCTCGTTACAGGAGCAAAGGGCTTCGTAGGCCGGAACCTCTGCTCCCAACTCAACAACATCAGGGAGGGCAAGGCACGCTGGTATGGCGACCTGCAGATAGACGAGGTCTATGCATACGACCTCGACTCCACCCCCGAGCAGCTTGATGCGTGGTGCCGCGACTGCGACTTCGTATTCAACCTGGCCGGAGTCAACCGCCCGCAGGACCCGAAGGAGTTCATGGTGGGCAACTTCGGCTTTGCCACCACCCTGCTCAACACCCTGAAGAAATACGGCAACAGCTGCCCCGTGATGATCAGCTCCTCCATCCAGGCCACCCTGGCAGGCCGCTTCGGCACCAGCGAATACGGCAAGAGCAAGAAGGCGGGCGAGGAACTGATGTTCGCCTACGGCCAGGAGACAGGCGCCAAGGTGCTGGTCTATCGCTTCCCCAACCTCTTCGGCAAGTGGTGCCGCCCCAACTACAACTCCGCCATCGCCACCTTCTGCCACAACATCGCCCACGACCTGCCCATACAGGTCAACGACCGCAGCGTGGAGATGGAGCTGCTCTATATCGACGACCTGGTGGATGAGATGATAGCTGCCCTGACCGGCCACGAGCACCGCTGCGAGTTTGAGGGCGTCGAGACGATCCCGGCCGCAGGCGGACGTTACTGCCATGTACCCGTGACCCACAAGACGACCCTCGGCGAGATCGTGGACCTCATCCACGAATGTGCCGATGCAGCCTCCAACAAGGAGGGCATCAACATGGTGGAACTGCCGCAAGGCAGCCTGCGCTACAAGCTGATGACCACCTACCTCAGCTACCTCCCCAAGGAGAAGGCCATCTACGACCTGAAGATGAACACCGACGCACGAGGCTCGTTCACCGAGCTGATGCACACCCTCCATTGCGGACAGGTGAGCATCAACATCTCCAAGCCGGGCATCACCAAGGGCGAGCACTGGCATCACTCAAAGTGGGAGACCTTCATCGTGGTCAGCGGCCACGGCCTTATTCAGATGCGCCCCGAAAATCCTGATTTTCTGAGTCAAAAAGTCAAAGAGACAAAAAGTCAAAAAGAAGACTCTTCGACTCTTAGACCTTTAGACTCTTCGACTGATGGTATCATCGAATACGAAGTGAGCGGCGACAAGATCCAGGCCGTGCAGATGCTCCCCGGCTATACCCACAACATCATCAACCTGAGCGACCGGGAAGACCTCGTCACCGTGATGTACTGCAACGAGATATTCAACCCCGACCGCCCGGACACCTATTTTGATAAAGTAGTGAAAGACTAATTCCACTTTTAGTCTCTTTAACTCTTTAACTCTTAGACTTAAAACAAGATTTTTATGAAGACAGACTATTCCGATATCAAGTGGCAAGAGAATGGCAAGCTGAAGCTTTGCATCATCGTGGGCACCCGTCCCGAGATCATCCGCCTTGCCGCCGTCATCAACAAGTGCCGCAAGTATTTCGACGTGATTCTCGCCCACACCGGCCAGAACTACGACTACAACCTCAACGGCATCTTCTTCCGCGACCTCAAGCTCGCAGAGCCCGAGGTCTATATGGATGCCGTAGGCGAGGACCTTGGCGCCACCTGCGGCAACATCATCAACTGCTCCTACAAGCTCTTTGCAGCCACCCGGCCCGACGGCGTCCTCGTGCTGGGCGACACCAACAGCTGCCTGAGCGTGATCGGTGCCAAGCGCCTGCACATCCCCATCTTCCACATGGAGGCAGGCAACCGCTGCAAGGACGAGTGCCTGCCCGAGGAGACCAACCGCCGCATCGTCGATATCATCAGCGATGTCAACATGGCCTACAGCGAGCACGCACGCCGCTACCTGGCTGACTGCGGCCTGCCCAAGGAGCGTACCTACGTCACCGGCTCCCCCATGGCAGAGGTGCTCCACGGTAACCTGGCGGCAATTGAGGCAAGCGACGTACACCAGCGCCTCGGCCTGGAGAAAGGGCGGTACATCCTGCTCTCAGCCCACCGCGAGGAGAACATCGACACCGAAAGCAACTTCCTCTCCCTCTTCACTGCTATAAACAAAATGGCAGCGAAGTACGACATGCCCATCCTCTACAGCTGCCACCCGCGCAGCCGCAACCGCCTGGCAGCAAGCGGCTTCCAGCTCGACCCACGGGTCATCCAGCACGATCCGTTGGGCTTCCACGACTACAACTGCCTCCAGATGAATGCCTTTGCCGTAGTGAGCGACAGCGGCACGCTGCCCGAAGAGAGCAGCTTCTTCACCAGCGTAGGCCATCCCTTCCCGGCCATCTGCATCCGCACCAGTACCGAGCGTCCCGAAGCCATCGACAAGGGCGACTTCATCATAGCCGGCATCGACACCAAGAGTCTCCTGCAGGCCGTAGATACCGCCGTAGCACTCTGCCGTGACGGCCACCACGGCATCCCCGTCCCCGACTACGTGGACGAGAATGTCTCGACCAAGGTCGTAAAGATCATCCAGAGCTACGTAGGCATCGTCAACAAGATGGTGTGGAGGAAATTGTAAAAGCCCCAACCCATCGTGCCTGGGTGGGACAGCGATGCACATCCTGCTTGAGGGATTGAGGTGCGCAGCGCGTTGACGGGCTGCCAGCCTCCAGGGTGCCATCCACCACCAGACCAACGAGAGGGGAAGGAGCTTTTCAGTGTTCAGTGACCAGTCATCAGCGACTAGCGGCAGCAGCTCTGCACAAAAAGGGAGCTGGCTATCGCCGTCAGGACAGTGATCACGAGGTTAATCCATCGTTTTAGGTTTTCTTTACTTACGGCCATGATGTCATTTGTTTATGGAAAATACTCAAAGGTTGGCGGGCCGGTGACCCGCCTCAGGTCACTCCATACCGCCGCCGGTATCGCTGCCGGATCCACCAGTACTGCCGGAGCCGCCGATATCGCCAGAACCGTTGTCACTACCGCCACCCGAGCCGGTGCCTCCACTGGGAAGGGTGCTACCAGTCCCACCCACCAGCGAGTCAATCCGCTTGAAGCTGGCCCCCGTGACGAGCGTACGGGTAGCAACGGTGCGGTCGGAGTTGCGCGTCGTGGCGGGACGGAACACCACCCGCAGACGGCAGTTGTTGGCGTTCACCTCCTCAGCCGTCTCAAACCCCTGTCCGATGCTCTTCATCGCCAGGTAGAACGAGCCCAGGTTGTCGATCATCACGCTTTCGCTGCTCTGCATGTGTCGCGTCATCACCGAGATCAGGTTATCCACCGCATTCTTCACATCACCCGGCGAAAGCGACGACAGTTCAGCCACCTCCTCAGCCAAAGCATCGAGCGTCACCACCCCAGTAGTTTTCACTTGAGGATGAAAAAGCTTCTTCCCCTCCTTGTTGGCAATCATCGATTGCCGCACAGCATAAAGTACAGGCATACAAATAAAAAATTAAAAGTTAAACAATAAGTTAGTTAATAAGGAACAAGGTAGATATAAATAGGAAAGAAGAAATGCAGAAGCAAGACTATCGGCCTTTATCTCCATACTATCTCCCTTTATCTCCCTTTATCTCCTAGAAAAAAAATATCTCCCTTTATCTCCTAAAAAGGAAATCTCCTAAAAACAATACAAATATACCACCCCAAGAAATCCTCCTGTCCCCCTCCGCTCCCTTCCGCCTCCCTCCTGTGCAACAAGGTGCAACAAAGAGCGCTAAGCCCCAATAAATCCCTCCCCAAACCTTGCATAATTCATTGAAAATGTGTATCTTTACAGCAAATTCTAATACACATTACAACAATGAAAGCAATGCTGAAGAGCGAACTGGCCCGCATGGCGGGTGTCAGCCGCAACACACTGGGAAGATGGTTTTTGGAACACGAAGAAGAGCTGATTGCACGGGGCTACCGGCGCAGCATGCGCCTGCTCCCACCCTGCATCGTCACCTTCGTGATGCGCGAGTACGGCATCATCGACGACGACGAGTGACCAGTTAACCCCTCAGGGCTGAAGCGCAAACTCTTCAGCCCCGAGGAGCAAACAAGTCAGCCGCTAACAGTTGGCACTCCACGGCAAGGAGGCTCACTTCGGGTGACGGGGTGACGGAGGTGACGGACATTTTCATAGGATATATAAATAATAGGTGTCATACGACATAGCGATTGCAATATAATATTTATCTATTTTTCTCGCGTATTTATAAAAAGTACTGTCACCCCCGTCACCCGTCACCCTTTAGCCAGGTTACCAGCTTCAGGTAGCAGGTTGTTCATCTCGTCGCCTGTACGCTCCACCACCAACCAAAAACGGCCGTTCTTTGTGCGAGAAGAGTCAAACCCCAGCTCCTTAAAGGCAATGCCCACCTTCGAAGGCAACAGATGCAGCGCCACCCCGGCCCGCGCCACTACCTGCGAAGCCGTGATCAGCACACCATGCTCCAGCCCGACGGGCTTGCGGTAGTGCATCAAGATGTACTCCCGTTCGGGAGAGGGCGCCTCGAAGCCCCGGTTGCGCTCGTTGAGTTCACGGATCTCCTGTTCATTAAACCGATATTCAAAGCCATGCTGAAGCAGATACCAAGCCTGGGCATAGATGCCCGCGTAGGGGATGGGCGTGTGCCACACGTCATCCACCCGCGCCACCTCGTGTACCAGCCAGCGGCGGTTCTCATTGTCGATGAGGAAGTTGACCTGATTGCCCGTCGCGCAGAAGGAGGCCGTCATGGGGCGATGCTCCTTGTTGCGCCCGTAGGCCGGTCGGTCGTAGAGATGGCGGTCACTGCTCAGCGCCTTCAGCTGATCCAGCAGCTTATTGTTCAGCTGATTCAGGTCATCCAGGTTTACCAGCAGCATCTCCGTCAGCGTGAAGCGCTCATCTTTGCTCAGCGGGTCGTTGCTCGCCTTCTGCACGTAGTAGTCCATCAGCTCCGGAGGCAGGATGTGGCTCATGAAGGAGGTCTTCCCGTTGCCCTGCCGCCCCACCAGCGTCAGGATCTGCTGGTTGGCCACCTGCTCATCCAGCGCCGCCGCCAGCATGTTCACCAGCCACCGCTTGAAGTGGTCAGCAAAGAGCGCCGGAGAGGAGCTGACGCAATGCACGCGGCCCGCCAGCTGCGCGATGTAGTCCGTCACCCCATCCCACGGCTCCAGCCCCTCCAGGTAGCTGCGCAGCGGGTGGTAGGTGGCCACGAAGTCACTCAGCAGCAGCGCACGCAGGTGGTTCAGTTCATAGCAGATCCCCTTCCGCTGCATGTTGCACCAGAGCGAGTTCTCCTCGCGGTCCGTCATCTTGATCCACCCCTCGGGAGTCCCCTCGCGCGGCTGCTTCCAGCTCACCTCCAGCTGCCGCAGCAGCACGTTGTAGCGCAGGTCGCATTGGCCGGTCACAAACTCCTCCACCTCCTGCAGCGAGGCGCGTGCCGACTTCCGCTCCGCCCCCTTCCGCCCCGTAGGCAGCCGGCGCGTGCCATGCTCCTCCGTGCGGTGGTAGCAGTTGCGGATCGTCATGGCACAATCACGGTAGTCATCAAACTCCTGCGTGGCCCAGGCCAGCGCATCCTCCTGCGGGATGCCAAACGCATTGAGCTTATAGCCCACACGCATCACGTAGTCGTTGTGCCGCCCCTGCTCATAGCTGGCCCCGTCGCCCTCCACCTCAGGCAGGATGGTCTCCTTATAGAGCTTCGCGATGCGCTTGAGCGCCGCCTGCTGCCGCTTGTGCTCCTTCTCCGCCTTCGTACGGCGTCCCCACAGCTCCTCCAGCTCCTTCGCCCCGAAGGGCGTGGCACCGGGGCGATAGACACAACCCGTGTCGTGCGCCAGGCCCGAGAGGCGCGTAGCATTCACACACTGCCGGTCCGCCTCCACCCCCAGCAGCTGCCCGTAGTAGTCGTTCACCGCATGAAACGTCCGCTTGTAGTGCTCCATCTGCTTCTCCAGCGGCATCGCCGTGTCAGGCAGCTCATAGCGGCACACCACGCGCACCCCGCAGCCCGATAGCGTGACATAAGCCAGCAGCGTATGCTCATCCTCAGCAGCCCGCCGTCGCACGTCGATCGCCTGCTCCGCAGTAAGGTCATCCACATCCACCAGCGTGAGTCCCGTCAGCTCCGTGACATGGTTGATCGCCTTGCCCCCCTCCATGCGGGCAGCTACCGCGAAGAGCGGCGTCTGCATCTTCAGCTCCTTGCGCCGTTGCGCCCTGTACAGCTCCGTCTGCACCCGTAGCACCTCATCGTGCAGCATCCGGTTGACAATCTCATCCAGCTCCGCCAGGTGCGTCTGCTGGTCCTTGAAGTGATAGTAGTAATTCAGTTTCATAATATAGCTATTTAAGTTGAAAGATGGGCGCAAGTTAGGGAAAAGAAAATCATTTCCTCTTTCCATAAGAGGAAAGAATCCAAAGGAAATAACACATTAATTAAGCAATTTTATATGACAGATTACAAGACCATGATCCATTTGCTGCATGAGGCCCGTCGCACGGTCTCCCCCAACAGCAGCGACTTCGCCGCATCAGCCCACATGAGCAGCAAGACCATTATCAAGATTGAAAAGGGCTAGCCGTGCGAAGCACCACGTTGCATCAGTACAAGCAGCACCTCTTCTCCTGCATGACCGAAGAGGAGGTACAGGCACTCATCTTCGCGATACATCTGTAAGCACTCCATTGAGGGCTCAAAATATGAATATCTAATGCAGCCAATATTCATCCATGATAAAAGTTAAAACAATCACTGAATCTTTAACGTACATCCTGTTAGGCACAGGCAAAGTGTCCTAAAATAGGGGTATGCCCTAAATTGAGTACTGACCTCTAGGCTTAATCTTTCTCGCAGTAATAATTCGTACAACGCCATTATGAGTAGTTTTGAATTGCATTTCAAGCAAGGTACATCGGATTTTTTCCAGGACAATCGCATTAAGGATGAAGATAGGATTGCGGCTGTCCAAGCCAAAATCTCCGAGTTGTTCAACATGAAGAACGTTTGTTTCCTTTTCGGAAGTGGGACGAGCTGCCCTGCTATACCCAATATGAAAGGACTTTTGAAGAAGGTTGAAGAACACTTGACAGACAATAGTCTTAGACGGCTCTTCGATAGAATACAAGAACATACCAATGACAACAATCTTGAGGAGATATTGGGAGTTCTCTATTCTGGAAAATTTTACGTTGAGGGAGTATCTGACAAGTTGGAGTCCAATAGATTCAAGTGCTCACAGCTAATCACTATTATCGAGGAGGTCATCTTTAACGAAATCAACATTGACTTTTCCACAGGTACTCAAAAGACAGTTCTTGACACCTATCAGAGATTTTATCAAAAAGTGGCACTCCGAAATAAGGATTTGTCTCGTATTTCTGTATTTACTACAAACAACGACATATACAATGAGACAGCACTTGACAGTATGAATATACATTATGTCAATGGGTTTGGAGGTGGCTTGCACAAGTATTTTAATCCGGCTCTTTTCAATTATACATATTCAAAACGCATGGATTTGAGTGTGGACAAGTACGAGCCTGTAGAAAATATGGTGTATCTCTATAAGATTCACGGTTCTGTCAACTGGGTCTATGATGATAACAGCCAAAATTCGTTCTTCAACATCAAAGAAGAACCGAGGTTGGAAAAGTATAATTCAGATCAAGGTGTCATCATCTATCCGACTCCTACAAAGCAGAACAAAAGTTTAGGTGCGCCGTACGTTGATTTGTTCAGAGAGTTTCAACATAAACTTCTAGAACATAATACGGTGTTGTTCGTGATAGGTTATAGCTTTAGCGACCAACACGTTAATGACATCGTCTATCGCGCATTAGCTACAAACACGACCATCAACGTCTTTATAATAAATGAATTGTCAGAGGAAAAAGAGATATGCAAGATACATGACAAGCGCATCTTCAGGCTATGGGGATATGAACAACCATCGGAGCAGGAAAATAGAAGAGAAATGCATTATTTCAAATACACTGTGGACAATTGGCTTCCAAATGTAAATGCCTTCACGCAAGATGATGAGATTACTAGAGAATTTGTCAGCAGATTCAATGACTTGAAAAGACAACATGTCGATAATACCTTGACAACACAACTTAATCTGTTCCAGTAATGAAGATAGGCAAAATAGTTTCCGTTGAATTCGACAAATTCAAAGTGCGGCTTTTCAGCACCACCAAGACTTCTACTGTCAATATCAACGGTCAGATATACTACTTCGGCAATATTGGCAGTTATTTGAAAACTACCAATTCCACCTCAGCCACAATAATCTGCGAGGTGACGGCTGTCCTAGACTATAGCATGGATAGCCGCACCTATTCAGCATATAATTTGGACAGTTCTAAGGAGTTGTATGTCAAGCCTATTGGTACAATTGATGGCAACGGAGAGTTTTCAATGGGTGTAGGCATATTCCCGTCATTATACAATGACGTGGAATTGGTGACATACCAAGATCTCCACAGTATTCTTGCTCAGGGTGAAGAAGTTACTGACTGTATTCACCATACCATTGAGATTGGCAAGAGCAAGAGTCTGATTAATTACGCCATATCGCTCAATATAAACCGTTTGTTCAATATTCATACGGCAATTTTGGGCAATAGTGGCAGTGGCAAGTCCAATACAATTGCTCATATTCTTCAGGAGGTGTTCCGCAAGGAGAATAATTATGCCCGAGGAGCCAAGTTTATTGTATTCGATTCCAACGGTGAATACCCTAAAGCATTTGAAAAGGACTTGACTGACAGCATTGGAACCATTAACTACAAACCCAAAATAAGGGAAAACTCGGATGCAAGGGCGGCATTTTATCTCCCCTATTATCTCATGAACCTAGATGAATGGTTGGCATTCTTGATGGCATCCGAGCGTACCCAAAAACCATTTTGGGAAAATGTCCTCCAAAAATGCTATAAATTCTACAAGGTGTATAGTGCAGAAGATGCAGAAACGGCATATCGCTTCTCCAACTATATCAAGTGGAAGACATACACAGTATTGTCCGATATCATTAACAATGCAGACTCCGACAGTTCCCGTATGACCATAGCTAAAGGAGCCATACTTAAAATGAAAGGACTTTGCGCATCTTTTCCGACAGATATAGATACAAATGTTCTGAAGGATTTGAAGAACTTCTTCGACGTATGCACTACTCTCTGCACTATTTGGTATGGCAACAATCATGATACCCTGGCATCGGGACTTCCTGAATTTGTCTGTGCCACTGGTAAGGAACAACGAAATGTCCATATAGAATATGTGGATAAAAGAGGTGATGAACATTATATCACCAAGCAAAGTGACCGAAAGAAAGAAGACTCATTTACACAAATCAATGAAGCTTCTGCCATGGAAGTTGATGAAGAAAGTCTTAATTATGGAGAGTATTACGACTATCGTTTCCTGAAGACAGCTGTGGAATTGGTAATACTTGAAGAGGAGGCAAAGGGTAATCTCCGTATCCGGGAGTTTACATCCACGTTGGTCTCCCGTTTGGATGCGTTCCTTAACAATATGGAGTGCTTATTTATGCGTGATTGTCCTGATACTTTCGCCAGTCCAGAGGATTATCTGCAGAAAGTCTTTAATATAGGAGGCAGTGACTACACATCCCAATTAATCA
>CAMACX010000060.1 GCA_945831575.1 uncultured Mediterranea sp. | reverse complement strand
CCTTGGAGTTGACCGATACGTGTACGGCATTGGTGTCGCCGAAGAGGTTGTGCATGTCGCCCAATATCTCCTGGTAGGCTCCTACGAGGAAGACGGCCAGGTAGTAGTGCTCCTTCTCGCGCAGCGAATGGATGGGTAAAGTGGTGGCATCGGGGCGCGAAGAGACGAAGTTGGCAATCTTGCCGTCGCTGTCGCAGGTCATGTCCTGCAGCGTCGCTTCACGGTCGGGGCGTTCGTCCAGACGCTGGATGGGCATGATGGGGAACATCTGGTCGATGGCCCACGAGTCGGGCAGCGACTGGAAAAGGGAGAAGTTGCAGAAGTACTTATCAGCCAAGAGCTTGCTCAGTTTACGGAACTCATCGGGACAGTGCTTCATGTTGGTGGCAATGCCATTGATCTCGCGGCAGATGCTCCAGTAGAGCTTCTCTATCTGGGCACGGGTGTTGAGATCGACGATGCCGTGGCTGAAGAGGTCGAGGGCCTCTTCGCGTATCTGCTGTGCATCGTGCCAAGGCTCAAGCATGGAGCGCTGGTTGAGGTTGTCCCAGATGCTGTAGAGCTCCTTGACCAATTCATGAGCATCTTCACCCGGCTCCCAGTCATCGTCCATCTGGGGCAGAGAGGCTGTCTCAAGCACCTCCACGATGAGCACGGAGTGGTGAGCCGTGAGGCTCCGGCCTGTCTCGGTAATGATATTGGGATGAGGGAAACCGTGCTTGTCGGCCGCATCGACAAAGGTCGAGACCACGTCGTTGACATACTCCTGTATGGAGTAGTTGACAGAGCTCTCGCTGTTGCTGGAGCGGGTCCCGTCATAATCCACACCCATACCGCCACCGGTATCTACAAACTCTATCTTGAAGCCCATCTTGTGGAGCTGCACGAAGAATTGCGAGGCTTCGCGCAAGGCGTTCTTGATACGGCGTATCTTGGTAATCTGGCTGCCGATGTGGAAGTGAATCAGCTTGAGGCAATCCTTCAAGTCCTTACGCTCCAGAAAGTCGAGCGCTTCGAGCAGCTCACTGCTGGTCAGGCCGAACTTACTGGCATCACCACCGCTCTCTTCCCACTTGCCACTGCCGCTCGAAGCCAGCTTGATGCGTATGCCGATGTTGGGTCTGACACCCAGCTGCTTGGCCATCTTGGCAATGAGATTGAGCTCATTGAGCTTCTCCACCACGAGGAAGATGCGCTTACCCATCTTCTGTGCCAGGAGGGCCAGCTCGATGAAGCTCTCATCCTTGTAGCCATTGCACACCACGAGGGAGTCGGGGTCGGTATTGACACCTATGACAGCGTGAAGCTCAGGCTTGGAGCCAGCCTCAAGTCCGAGGTTAAACTTCTTGCCATGGGTAATCATCTCCTCCACCACGGGCCTCATCTGGTTGACCTTGATGGGGAAGATAATGAAGTTCTCGCCCTTGTAGCCATATTCGGCTGCTGCCTTCTCGAAGCAGCATGAAACTTTCTCGATGCGGTTGTCAAGGATGTCGGGGAATCGGATCAGCATGGGTGCCGTCACATCGCGCAGCTGCAGTTCGTCAACCAGCTCCCGCAGATCCACGGCCACTCCGTCTTTCTTGGGAGTGACCACCACATGACCCTTGTCATTGATACCAAAGTACGAAGTGCCCCATCCGGTGATGTTGTAGAGCTCTTCGGAGTCTTCAATACGCCATTTTCTCATCAGTCGTTCTTTATATAAAATTGTTTCCGTTAATAAATTGAGTCATACAAGTCTCGTTAATCTCGTTCATGTTAGTTGGTGGGCAAAGGTATGTATTTTTTTCTGAACATGTATCGGTCAAGGGGGATAAATCGTTTGGCAGGGACGAATATTGGTCCTACGGGGCTTAAATCCTCCCCTTAGATACCGAGTAGCTGGCGCAGACGAGCCACGGAATCAGCAATCTGCGGTCGGCTCTCCAACCTGCTCCCGTCAAAGCGGTAAGTGGCCTGACTGTAGTAGGGCAACCGCTTCTCCAGCGCCTCGGCAATAAACCGGCGCAGCTCCTCGTCGCTCTTTCCCTGGAGGATGGGGCGGTTGAAGGTAGCCACGCGCAGCCGGTTGTAGAGCACGTCGAGGCTCACATCGAGAAAGACCGTCTGCCCCTGACCGTTCATGTAGGCCATGTTGTCGAAGAAGCAGGGTGTCCCCCCTCCGGTGCTGATTACCACATCTTCAAATTCGCCCACCTCGTGCAGCATCCGTTGCTCCAAGAGGCGGAATCCCTCCTCACCCCGTTCGGCAAAGAGGCTCTTGATGTTCTTATGGTACCGCTCCTCGATATACCAGTCGAGGTCGATAAAGGGCACGCCCAGCGTTTTGGCAAAGGCTTTGCCGAGGGTGGTTTTTCCGGCACCCATATAGCCGGTAAGGAATACTCTAATCATCGCATCTAGGCAATTTTGATAAAAATGCAGCACAAAGTTAGGGCTTCTTGCGGAATAATCAAGATTTTTGGCAAAATATCGAGTAAAATAGCGTACATTTACGCCCTGAAATGAAGAAATGATGGCAAATAAAGAGAAATATTACGTAGTTTGGGTGGGTGTGACCCCCGGAATCTATACCTCGTGGACCGATTGCCAACTGCAGGTCAACGGCTACAAGGGTGCCCGTTACAAGTCCTTCGGCAGCCGCAGCGAGGCCGAAGTGGCCTATCAGTCGAGTCCAGATGACTACATCGCTATGCGAACCAAGACCGAGGCCTCACCCTCATCCTCCGATGCTCCCCTGCCCCAGGAGGTGATTGAGAATGCCCTGGCCGTGGATGCAGCTTGCAGCGGCAACCCAGGGCAGATGGAGTACCGTGGCGTACACGTAGGGAGCCGTCAGCAAGTGTTCCACTTCGGCCCGATGTACGGCACCAACAACATCGGCGAGTTTCTGGCCATCGTCCACGGACTGGCCTTGCTCAAGCAGAAGCAACTCGACATGCCGCTCTACAGCGACAGCCGCAACGCCATCCTCTGGGTGAAGAAGAAGAAATGCAAGACCACCCTGCCCCGCAACGCCAAGACCGAGACCCTCTTCCAGCTCATTGAGCGGGCCGAGCGCTGGCTCCACGCCAACAGCTACACCACCCCTATCCTCAAGTGGGAGACCAGCCGCTGGGGCGAGATACCAGCCGACTTTGGGCGCAAGTGACACAAGTTAATAGTCTTCTTAATATTAATGGTCCTCTTGCACAAGCTGGTTTATTCGGCATAAACCTAACAACTCGTTTACTTGTCAACTTGTTTACTGAGAGCAAGTTTTAACTTGCGAAACTTAAAATAGCCTATTCATCTGTATCACAAAACGATTAACCGTTAGCATGACCAACAGACTATATGACCAAATGCTCTCCCTGGCCGATCCCTCGCAGGTGGAGGAACTGATGCGCTTCTTCAAGTGCGGCAAGGGACAATATGGCGAGGGCGACCGCTTCCTCGGCATCAAGGTGCCCACCACGCGCCGCGTCGTGAAGGAGCTGTGGCGCACGACTGACTTCGACGAACTGGAGCATTGCCTCACCAGTCCCTACCACGAGGTACGCCTTGCCGCCCTGCTCACCCTCATCGAACTCTTCCGCCATGCCCGCAAGGAGCCTGCCCTGCGCGAGCGCTGCATCAATTTCTACCTAGCTCATACCCCTTACATCAACAACTGGGACCTCGTCGATCTGAGCTGCTACCCCCTGTTGGGCGAATGGCTCATCGACAAGGACCGCACCCTGCTCTACAACCTCGTCGCCCAGGGACAGAGCATCTGGGAGCAGCGCATCGGCATCGTGAGCACCATGCAGTTCATCCGCCAAGGGCAGCTCGACGACACCTATGCCTTGGCCCAGCTCTTCCTCGACAAGCCTCATCCGCTCCACGACCTGCTGCAGAAGGCCGTAGGCTGGCTGCTCCGCGAGGCCGGCAAGCGTGACGAAGCCCGTCTGCTCAGCTGGCTCACCCCACGAGCCGCCACCCTACCCCGCACCATGCTCCGCTATGCCATCGAGCGCCTCCCCCTGCCCGACCGCCAACGCCTGATGCAAGCCAAACAACAAATGCCCTTATAGATTGGTATAGTGGCGCAGACCATTCATTTCACGACATGGATTTAAAATATTTTGCTAAATATATTCCTTTGTATTTTGAATTTCAGAAAAAAAGCGTAACTTTGTGACCGATAATAATCAAGAGTCTAAATATCATTAACCCCCAAAAAAGTAGTTTATGCAATTCCAGAACTTACAGAACGACTTCAAAGGTACTTCATGGAAGCACGAGATTGACGTACGTGACTTCATCCAACACAACTACGAGCCCTACTTCGGCGACGAGAGTTTCCTGAAGCCTGCATCAGCCAAGACCACCAAGCTGTGGAACATACTGAGCGAGATGTTCAAGGTGGAGCGTGAGAAGGGTGTCTATGACGCCGAGACACGCCTCCCCCAAAGCATTGACACCTACGGCCCCGGCTACATCAGCAAGGAAGACGAGGTCATTGTAGGCGTACAGACGGACAAACCCCTGAAGCGAGGCATCTTCCCCAAAGGGGGCATCCGCATGGTAGAGTCGGCCCTCAAGGCCTACGGCTACGAGTTGGATCCCTGGACAAAGACCATCTACACCAAGTATCGCAAGACGCACAACGAGGGTGTCTTCGCTGCCTACAACGACGACATCAAGGCTGCCCGTCATGCACACATCATCACCGGTCTGCCCGATGCCTACGGCCGTGGCCGCATCATCGGTGACTACCGCCGCATCGCCCTCTACGGTACCGCCAACCTCATCGAGGAGAAGAAGCGCTTCCACAAGCGTATCGACATCCAGGAGTTCACCGAGGAGATCGTACGCTGCCGCGAGGAGATTACCGACCAGATCAATGCCCTCAAGGAGTTCGAGCGCATGTGTGCCGCTTACGGCTTCGACGTGACCCGTCCCGCGCAGAACGCACGTGAGGCTGTCCAGTGGACCTACTTCGGCTACCTGGGTGCCGTCAAGGACCAGGACGGTGCCGCCATGTCCATCGGTCGCATCTGCACCTTCCTCGACATCTACATCCAGCGTGACCTCAAGAACGGCACCCTCACCGAGGAGGAGGCTCAGGAGCTCATCGACCAGATGGTCATGAAGCTGCGCATCGTGCGCTTCCTGCGTACCCCCGAGTACAACGACCTCTTCTCCGGCGACCCCATCTGGGCAACGGCTTCCGTGGGCGGTATGGGCATCGACGGCCGCAACATGGTCACCAAGACCGACTTCCGTCTGCTCCACACGCTCTACAACATGGGTCCCTCACCCGAACCCAATATCACCGTGCTCTGGAGCGAGTGCCTGCCCGAGGCATGGAAGAAATACTGCGCAAAGGTCAGCATGGACACCAGCGCCATCCAGTATGAGAACGACGACCTGATGCGTCCCGAACTGGGCGACGACTACGGCATTGCCTGCTGCGTGAGCCCCATGAAGATAGGCAAGCAGATGCAGTTCTTCGGCGCACGAGCCAACCTGGCCAAGTGTATGCTCTATGCCATCAACGGCGGTAAGGACGAGGTGCATGGCAACCAGGTGGGTCCCTGCTTCAGTCCCATCACCAGCGACTACCTCACCTACGAGGAGTTCTGGCCCCGCTTCGATGCCATGATGCGCTGGCTGGCCAAGACCTACGTCAACGCCCTGAAGATTATCCACTACATGCACGACAAGTATGACTATGAGGCCTTCGAGATGGCTCTCCACGATGGCGACGTACAGCGTACACGCGCCACGGGTATTGCCGGTATCTCTATCGTCACCGACTCTATCGCCGCGATGAAGAACTGCAAGATCCGCATCGTGCGCAACGAGGCAGGCCTGGCTGTTGACTACGTCATCGAGGAGGGCGAGTACATCCCCTTCGGCAACAACCACGACGAGACCGACCAGATTGCCGTCATGCTCACCGAGAAGTTCATGGAGTACCTGCGCCAGCACCGCACCTACCGCGATGCCATCCCCACGCAGTCCCTGCTCACCATCACCAGCAATGTGGTGTATGGCCGCAACACGGGTGCTACGCCCGACGGCCGCAAGGCTGGCGTGCCCTTCGCTCCCGGTGCCAACCCCATGAATGCCCGCGACCTCAAGGGTGCCGTGGCTGCCCTGGCTTCCGTGGCCAAGCTGCCCTTCCACCACAGCAAGGACGGTATCTCCTACACCTTCGCCATCAGCCCCTCCGCCCTGGGCAAGGACCGCGAGACGCAGGCTCAGAACCTCGTCAACCTCATGGACGGCTACTTCACGCCCGACGGTGGCCAGCACCTCAACGTCAACGTCTTCGACCGCGAACTGCTGATGGATGCCATGGAGCACCCCGAGAAGTACCCGCAGCTCACCATCCGCGTCAGCGGCTATGCCGTGAACTTCGTGAAGCTGACACGCGAGCAGCAGCTTGATGTGCTCTCACGCACCATCAACCATTGCATGTAAGCAATCTGCACACCATAAGGAAAAGGGGGAGGGTTTCGGCCCTCCCCTCTCTGTATATAATCAATTAACCCCCCATTCCCTCATGCAAACTCCGACTGAAGGGCTTTTGGCCCGCATCCATTCCTTAGAGAGCTTCGGGACAGTAGATGGTCCCGGCATACGTTACGTAGTCTTCATGCAAGGTTGCCCCATGCGCTGCCTGTACTGCCACAATCCCGACACCTGGGCCCCTTCACCTCAGGCAGAAGGCGGGACAAAGGCTAGTGGAGCAGGACTTTGGTCAGCCCCCCAACTGCTTGAGGAGGTAATGAAATACAAGTCCTTCATCCGCACAGGCGGCGTGACCTGCTCGGGCGGTGAACCCCTGATGCAAGCAAAGTTTGTAGAAGCGTTCTTCAGGCTTTGCAAGGCTGAGGGCCTGCATACCTGCCTGGACACGAGTGGTGTCTATTTCAACGAACAGGTGAAGCAGACGCTGGAACAATGTGACCTGGTGATGCTCGACATCAAGACACTGGACGATGAGCTGCATCCACGCCTTACGGGTCATACGCGCCAGCATAACCAAGCCTTCCTCGACTATCTGGAGCAATCGGGCAAGACATTCTGGGTACGGCACGTCGTAGTACCCGGACTCAACGATGACGAGACCCACCTTACAGCCTTGGCCAACCACCTGAAGCAATACCGCCATCTGGAATGCGTGGAGATTCTAGCCTACCACACCATGGGCGAGGTGAAATACGAGAAATTGGGCATCCCCTTCCCCTTGAAGGGCGTACCCGGAATGACGAGGGAACGCGCTCAGGAGATAAGGTCACTGTTCAGCAGCATACTGGAATGCAAAATACAGTAATAAAGCAGGCATACATAAAGGGAATAATCATATTATTTGTACTTTTGCAGCATCGTAACCACTAAATCGGTAATATAAATGACTTCTATGACCTCAAATACTACATCTTGGCATCTGCTTTCTGAGGCCAGCGCGTGGCTGGCTCGTCATGCTTCGCTCTTCATCATCGCGGTGGCAGCGTTCACCTTCTTCGTACCCGACGCCTTCCTGTGGGTGAGGGGCACCACGCAGACGGTCATCCTCGGACTGATCATGCTCACGATGGGACTCACGCTCACCACGGACGACTTCCTCGTGGTGGCCCGCCGACCGCTTGACATCTTCATCGGAGCCTGCGCCCAGTTCTTCATCATGCCTGTGGTGGCTTGGCTGCTGGTCAAGGTGTTTCACCTGGAGCCGGCTCTGGCACTGGGCATCCTGCTCGTGGGGTGCTGCCCCGGAGGCGTGTCGAGCAACATCATGTCCTTCCTCTGCCGGGGCGATGTAGCCTTCTCAGTCGGCATGACCTGTGCCTCCACGCTGCTGGCTCCGGTCATGACACCCCTGCTGCTGAAGCTGACCGCCGGCGAGATTATCAAGATAGATGCCGTGGGGATGTTTCTCAACATACTGATTGTCACGATACTGCCTGTAGGCTTCGGCTGTCTGCTCAACTACCGCTATTCCCATCACAGGGCCTTCCCCGTAGTGCAGTCGCTGATGCCGGGGAGCAGCGTCATCTGCCTGGCCTGCATCGTGGGCGGAGTCATCAGCACGGTGCACGACGACCTCCTGGCCCGTGGCCTATGGCTCTTCATCGGCACCTTCGGCGTAGTACTCTGCCACAACACGTTGGGGTATCTCCTGGGTTGGAGTGCAGGACGCATGGCCGGCTTCAGCAAAGCCAAGAAGCGCACCCTCTCCATCGAGGTCGGGATGCAGAATGCAGGACTGGCCACAGTGCTGGCCGGCACCTTCTTTGCAGCACAGCCCCTCTCCGTACTGCCCTGCGCCATCTCCTGCGCCTGGCACAGCATCTCAGGCACCCTTCTGGCCGGCCTCTTCCTCCGCTCCGACCGCAAGCACTAAACTGCCCCGTACCCAAGCCGTGTGATGATGAGAAAAAAGTAAAAATAAGCATGTTTGAATATGCTTATTTGAAAAAATCGTATTCAAATGGTTGATTGCGTGTATATTACAAAGGTACAATAAGAAAACACCAATAAGATAGTTGCAACCACCTGTCCTACTCTATTCACTTCTAGAGGTCACTCCATCGGCTTAATCATCTTCTCGATGAAAGAAATCTCCTCGTCCGACAATCCATACTTCTTGTATAGCTGGGAATCTATCTCCGCAATGCTCAGGCTCCAATTAATTTGTTAATAATTAAAAAATATAAAAGAAATCTCATGATTTAATTGTAATAAATAAACAAAAGAGATACATTTGCAACATGAAAAGGCTGAAAAGTCTTTGATTTTTATTGGAAAAGGCGTTTACGGACGTTATCTTCTGCATTCAAACTTCGCAACTTTGAAACCACTAAGAAGATAAAAGCAACGAAAACGCCCATCGTAGATGTCTATACTACAGCACACTTAGTGTGCTGTAGCTATATCATACATCTCAGCGTGGGCTCTGCGTTGCTTATCCTAAGTGGTGGGCAATGCGAAGGCCTGAATGCGGGATAAGCAGCAGTAAGACTCCCACGCTTTTTTGTTTTTGGGCTGTATTCGGGAGCCTACCAGCCGGTTACAATCTAAGTTGCATGATAAGGCTGTTTATCTATTCTTCTTTCGTAAAGACTGTTACCTGTCGTTCATGGCGAAGGAAAGGGATGTTGCCGTTTGCATACACCCTTCCTTATACGGCTATGAAATGAGTCATCTTACTCACCTTACTTTTGTCATTATCTACATTGGGCATCGCTCAGACCATGTCAATAGTAGAATTTAAGCCAGATGAAAATGACCTGACCCCAAATACAGCAGGAACAATTGTGCTCGACCAGAACGGTAGCAAATGCGCACTCATAAAAATTGAGACTACAGAATTTGGATTTTCATTCGATGTCGGCAGCCTTGGTGTGGTTAAGACAGAGCAACATACAGGGGAAGTATGGCTCTATATTCCAGAAGGAGTAAAAAGAATCAGTATTTCGCATCCTGAGTTGGAGAAGATTCGTGATTATGACTTGGGCATGTCGGTCAAAAGAGCCCGCACCTATATCATGAAGCTACAGGTGAGCAAGCCTGCCTCAGCCAATGAAAACCTAGGTACCCTTGAAGTTAAAACTAACCCCTTGGGTGCGGAAGTATTTATTGATGACATCTCTGTGGGCAAAGCCCCTCTCTCCTTCTCTCAATTGATTCCAGGGAAGCATAAAGTCACCATTAAGCATGAAGGTTATTATGATTATGAGTCGTATGTGAATATTACAACTACCCAAACTGCCATGATAGATGAGTCACTAGCTAAATCATGTGATATTCAAAGACAAAATGACGCTATCACAATCACAACCAAAGGTGTGACATTTAAGATGATAAAGGTACAAGGAGGTAGCTTCATGATGGGTGGGACTCCAGAACAACGTGATGCAAAAACGGATGAATTTCCAGTACATAACGTTGTCCTCTCAGATTATTACATAGGAGAAACAGAAGTTACAAACGAGTTGTGGACAGCAATCATGGGTACGAATCCGTCAGTAATGTTTTCACAGCCCAATCAACCGGTTAATAATGTTAGTTGGTATGACTGCGAAAGGTTTATCAACAGGTTAAATTCCTTAACAGGCATAAGATTTGCCTTGCCTACCGAGGCACAATGGGAATATGCTGCTCGCGGAGGAAATAAGTCTAAGCATTATGTATTTGCTGGTAGTAACAAGATTAAAGATGTTGGATGGCTCAAGAACAATGCTAAAGGACTTGTGAAAGCCGTAAAACAATTACAACCAAATGAACTTGGCATTTATGATATGAGTGGTAATGTATATGAATGGTGTTCTGATTGGTATGGATTGTATAAAAACAACGAGGAAATAGACCCTAAAGGTCCTGAAACAGGCACAAAAAAAGTACTAAGAAGTGCAAGTGCAGGTGAAAAAAAAGATGCCTTAGCAAGGGTATCATGTCGTTTTGTTGATAATCCCAATAATAAATTTCAAGGAGTAGGATTGCGTCTAGCCATATTGGAATAATTTTATAATATGTATAATTTATGAGAAGAATAAG
>CAMACX010000059.1 GCA_945831575.1 uncultured Mediterranea sp. | reverse complement strand
TCCACGTTCCATACGCCCGGACGCTTCCAGATGCCCTTGAGGAACATCATGGCACCAATCATGGCGGGCACACCGGTGGTGTAGCTCACACCCTGCATACCGGTCTCCTTATAGGCTGCCTGGTGGCTGCAGTTATTATATACATAATAGGTACGCTCCTTGCCATCCTTGATGCCCTTGATGCGGCAACCGATGGAGGTCTCGCCATCGTAGTTCTCGCCGAGGTCCTGCGGGTTGGGGAGCACGGCCTTGAGGAACTGCAAGGGCACAATCTTCACCTTCACCTGCTTGCCACTGCCGTCAGCCAGCGGAGCCTGATACTCCAGTTCGTCAATGCGCGACATGCCGATGTTCTGGATTACATCGAGGTAGGTGAGGTACTGCTGACCGAAGGTCATCCAGAAGCGGGCCAGCTTGATGGAGGGGTAGTTCTTCACCAGGCTCTCCAGCTCCTCGTGGTGCATCAGGTAGCTCTCACGGGGACCGATGTTGGGGTACGTGATGGGTTGATGAACCTCCAGCGGTTCGGTCTCAATCCACTCGCCATCCTTGTAATATAGTCCCTTCTGGGTAATCTCGCGGATATTGATCTCGGGGTTGAAGTTGGTGGCGAAAGCCTTGTGGTGGTTGCCGGCGTTGCAATCCACGATGTCCAGCTGGTGCATCTCGTCGAAGTGATGCTTGGCCGCATAAGCCGTATAGACACCGCTCACGCCCGGATCGAAGCCACAACCCAGGATGGCCGTCAGACCGGCCTCCTCAAAGCGCTGCTTGTAGGCCCACTGCCAGCTGTACTCGAAGTGAGCCTCATCCTTAGGCTCGTAGTTGGCCGTATCAAGGTAGTTCACGCCCGCCTTGAGACAGGCCTCCATGATGGTGAGGTCCTGATAAGGCAGGGCCACGTTGATGACGATGTCGGGGCGGAAACTGTTGAAGAGAGCCACCAGTTCATCCACGCTGTCAGCATCCACCTGTGCCGTCTGGATGGCGGGGTTGCCAATGGCCTTTACGATGGCATCACACTTGGCCTTGGTGCGGCTGGCTATCATAATCTCGTTGAAGACATCCTGATTCTGAGCCACTTTGTGTGCTACGACAGTACCTACACCGCCAGCACCGATAATAAGAACTTTACCCATTTTCTATCTCTAAATTTGTTTGGTTATACACATTATAATACATATACTACTGTTGAGTCGATCTGCGTCAAGCGCATTTTGCCTGCTGCAAATATACGTCTATTTTCTGAATGACCAAACAATCAGGGGAGGAAAACAGAAAAATTACTCTTGTACCTGCTTCAGCGGAAGGATGAAGAGGAAGCGGGCACCGCCCTTGTAAGTCGTGTCTAGGCGAGCCTCTCCCTGGAGTCGCTTGGCAATGAGACGGCAGATGTTCAGTCCCAGGCCGGTACCTTGCTTGAAGATGTTGAGCTTCTTGAAGCGCTCGAAGATGTGCTCCTGCTCGCTCTCGGGGATGCCCTCCCCCGTGTCGGTCACGGAGAAGGTCAAGTGGCCCGGCCGCTCGCTGAGGGAGCAGTGGAGGTGAATCTCGCCCTGGTCGGTATGCTTCTCGGCGTTGGTGAGGTAGTTGACCAGCACCTGCTGGAGGCGGTTGGCATCGGTCTCTATCTGAAAGTCATCTTCCACCTCGGTCGTGAAGTAGAGGCGTACTCCCTGGGGCACGTTGTGGATGACAGTGGCTATCGACTGGTGGCACACCGCGTTGACGCGCGTGGGAGCCAGGTTGACCGAGTAGCGTCCACTCTCCAGCGAGCTGAGGTCGAGCACGTCGTTGATAAGCGTGCTGAGCAGCTCGGAGTTGTGCTTGATCAGCGTACTGTACTCCGCCTTCTCCTCATCGTCCAGTTCCATGCCCGGGGTAGCCAGCAATTCGCTGAATCCCACGATGCTGTTGAGCGGCGTGCGTATCTCGTGACTCATGTTCTGCATGAAGATGGTCTTCATCCGTTCCGACTCCTCGGCCCGTTCGCGTGCCTGGTCCAGCTGCTGGTTCTTTAGTCGCAGAAGCCGTTCGCTCCGGCGGTGCTGCAGGATATAGACGACCGCTGCCGCAACGACCAGCAGGGCCAGGAAGAAGATGCCGTTGCTGATCAACTTCTGCCGGTCAGTGGTTGCCTTCAGTTTCGAGAGTTCCAGGTCGCGCTTCTCCAGCAGCAGTTCGTTCTTCTCCGCATTGATCCGGTCCAGCTCCGAGCGTGAGCGCAGTTCACTCAGGTCCAGCTCGGTGTTACGCAGGGTGAGCTGCGTGTTCTCCAGGTCCAGCTCCGTGTTCTGGAGGTTGAGCTGCGTATTCTTGAGGTTCAGTTCCGTGTTGGCCAGTTGCAGGGCCTGCGCCTCGTGCTTGAGTTTCTCATTCTCCAGCTCCGCACTCAGCTCAGCCAGGTCGCGCATCTGGAGCGCGGAACGTACCGAGTCAGACTTCGCACGATTCTGCCTCAAGTACTCATAGGCCTCCTTATACCTGCCCTCCTTATAGCAGAGTATCTGATGCAGGTTATTGCATGAGAGCTTCTCCTTGATGCGGTCTGCCATGCGGTGGGCCTCCTCGTAGCGGCCATCAATGGCCAACCGATACACCTTGGCAACCACATAGTTGGCGTTGTAACCCGAAGGTTTTGCATGCTCGATGTATTGGTCAAAATAGGATCTGAAGCGCTCGTACTGCTCCTTCTGGTAGTAGCATTTGGCCACCACAAGGCGTGCGTCAAACAGCACCTTCTCCGTCTGTCCCACCTCTACGGCCATCTCGGCATAGTGCAACGCCTCATCATAGACCTTGCAGTTGAAGCAGGCATTGGACAGCGTCGAAGCGATGGTACCCACATCCTGGTCAGGAAGATTCTTCTGCATGTACTCCAAGGCTTCCTTGAAGTGGAGTACCGACGTGTTGTATTCCTGACGGATAAAGTAGAGGTTACCCAGCGTACGGAGGCAACAGAAGAAGCCGTACTTATCCTCCCGTTCCAACGCATCGACACGCATCTGCTCCGTCATCTTCAGGGCCGCCATGTGCCGGCCCATGTTGAGCAGGTTGTTGATTTCCATGGTGTAAGCATGGTAGTAATACTGCGTATAGCCGTTGCGTAGGGCAGTCTCCTTGCAGTGGGCCACCGCTACGGCAAGTCCTTCAGCATCATGCTGATAGAAGTAGTAATTCAGAGGAATGGCCATGGCCATGCACTCCGCCTTGAGGTCGCCTTTCGCTTGGGCCCTCTCCACCAGGGTATCGGCCATAGCGAGCGCCACCTGCTGTGTACGGATGCGGAAGGCCTTGGCGTAGTAGGCATAGAGTTCATCGTCAATCTTGTAGGGATTGCTCTGCGCATACAATGCCCCCATGCACCCCGCAAGGCACATCACGGTAAGCAGCAGTCGTATGTAGCGTAAACGCATTCTCATTCCCATTGGTCACGGTTGTTTCAAGCGGCCTAAGGCCACAGATACGCCGCAAAGATAGTGCAAACCGAGCAGAATACAAAATAAAAGCTTGCTTTTGTTTTTATTCCCGAGGTGCAGCCTATCTTTGGATAAGATAGCGAATAATTCCGGAATGAAAAACGCGGAGAAATGAAAATAACACTTCACACTTCACATTTCGCTGTATCACATTGATTCACTGAATGTTACAGCGTGAAGTGTAGTGTGAAGTGTCAAAAACGACACTTCACACTGTATCTATCTAATAATCAGTAATCTACAAGCAAATGTGAAGTGTGAAGTGTTTTTCATCATCGTATTGCATTTTTATTCTAGCGCCATCTGTCAATCTCTATGGGGTCCAAGAGCCGAAGTAGTCAAGCGAGCAGACAAGCCTTCACTTGAACTGTCAATCGGAAACGTGAATACGTCATCTTATTCGCTAAACTGGAGTATCAACCGCTTTCACCCCGATGAAAAAAGTTTTTCATCGCAAGGAAAAAAGATTTTCATCCGGCTGAAAAAGTATTACCTGCGGAATGAAAACACCCTAATGATAGGACAAAAAGCCCGCGGGCAGTAGTGTGCTCGCGGGCCTTCTATTATGGTTTATTCATGTAATGAATCAGCGTCTTGCGGGTGCCGGTATGGCTGCCGGGGTTTTCTTGGCAACACCGCTGGTGGCCGAACCCCAGGTGAAGGTGATGTACTTGCTGTAGTACTCGTAGAATTGCAGCGTACCACCATTCTCGTCACCCTCAAAGTTGGCGTAGCTCACACCATCAATAGGCTTATAGACATAGCCATAACCTCCGTCCATCGGTACATACCAGTAGGAGTCATCCCCCTCGCAGTTGATGAAGGTCACGGTGCCCTCTTCATCCACAGTGAAGTTGAGGTCTTCGCCGATGTCATACCAATCCTTGATGGTATAGGTGCCGTCTTCATTGTAGTAAAGGGTTGCATTCCAGGGCGAATCTGGATAGCTTTCAATCACAAACTGACCTTCTGCGCTCCAGGTCTCCACAGCCGGTGCACCCCAAACGATGTCGTAATAGCCTTCAGCAAGGTAGTTATTATCCTTGTCGTAATAGTAGGCATAGAACCACACTTCACCACGCGTCAGGTCACCTTCGAAGGCCGAATAGCCATTCGACGTATAGGCAGCCATGTAATGACTATCGTCGGTCCAAACGGAATTGTAACCAGAGGAAGAAGAACCGTTGAGAATAGAGATTTCGCTCGTTTCAGCACTTACGGCAAAGTCGAGATTGAAGCCCGTTGCGCCATGGAAGGCCTCGATGGTATAGCTTCCGTCGTCATAGCTCACCACATCGGCTGTACCTGATGTACCGTCCAATCCTGTATAGGTAGCGGTGATACGGTTCACTTCCAGCTTGGTGCGCTCAAATTCAATCATCACCTTCTCGGAGTTCGAGTAGGCTTCTTGCTCGCTCATGGACTGAATGTAGAATCGGTAAGTGCCCAGTTCAAGTTTGTCAAAGGTTACAGAAGCGTCATAGGTGTAGTCGTCGGTGATTTCAGTTTCTACCTCATCCACCAAGCTATAGAGTTGGTAAGAGTAGTAAGAGGCATTCTCTACAGGTTCCCATGAAACCACCATCTGGCCGTTCTGCATCGCAGCAGCAGGAGCGGGAGCAGCCAGCGGCACAATCTTCGCTGTGGTAGCAGTCAGTTTGGCAATGGGAGAAGTGGTCTTATCGCTGGAGAGCGCAGCATACGACCATACAGTAAGCGTATACGTGGTATTATCCTTCAGGCCGGTGAATGTAGCCGTCAGCGCAGTCGTCACATCACCCTTGACGAGTGCTTCATCAGGGTCACGCAGTTCGTAGGCGTATTGCGTAGCGCCACTTACTGCCTCCCAAGCAAAGGTAAGCGAGCTGACAGTAGAGTTGGCCGAAGAGATACTGGTGGTACCAAGCGGTGTCTTGACCACCTCGTCGTCGTCGCACGACGTGCAGAAGCTCATGGCGCCAAGCAGCGCGAGCAGAGTATAAATCTTATAGGTCTTCATCGTTATTCAGCATTTAAGTCACTAAAATAGAATGTCATGTATTTCCACCATTCGGAAGCAGAACCATCCACGTAAGCCACCTCGTAGCAGTAGAGCTGACCGTAAGAGAAGTCGTCGCTGATGTAGCTGTAGGAAGTAGAACCCCAAGAACGGCAAACGCAGATGTAGTTTAGTTCAGTACCATCGTCCATCGTCATGACAGGATAGTCGCCCGTCTTGGCATCAAACCAGTAGAATGAGTTGAGTTCCGAATCCAGGTAATCCTCATATCCATTATAAGGTTCGAACATGCTGTAGCCATCGTACGAGGATTTTCCACCAATATAGAAGGTGAAATCACCATCGGTACCCAGAAAGTTCTCTATACGGTAACGGTTCATCTCGCCGAGACGGTAAACAACCGCATTATAGTTCTGCCATTTGTCACCTTTATAGTTAATGGAATATGTTACTTTCTTATAAGGATTCCAAGAAGTCTTTGACACAAAACCCGTATAACGAGCAGCACCCGGGGTGGCCTTATAGGGATTAGTGAAAGCCTCATCAATCTGGAGGTCAAACTCATACTTCTGATTCGGCTCCAGATTATCAAATTTAAGTTCAAACTGGGCCGTCTCTTGGCCTGCCTCAAATTCTACTTGAGCAGGCACTGAAAGCGCTGAGTTAATACTGATTACATGGATAGGTACCGCAGCAGCCTTCTCGCAGTTCAGACGAGACACACCAATAGTTGGAGCGTACTCTTCACCAGCCAGAATGATAAATTCTTCAGGATTAGTATTGTCAAAATAGACCGCCATATTGTCAGCGGGCACCGGTTCTGCCGGTACAAAGCCCGATTCATTCGTATCATCGCAAGCCACAAAGGCCATGGCTAAGGCTACGACGGGCATCAGGTGTTTCATATATGTATTCATACGATTCTATATTTTGCTTGTTACATCAATTGTTAGCCGCATCTTTGGTGCAATACTGCTGTACGGTTGGTGTACAGTCAGGATTCATCACGATTCCCTGATTGAACGAACGCTCGATTTCGGGAATATAGAAGTTCATCCAGGGTGCCACATATCCATCCTTAGAATTAAGCTGGTAGTCATCAGGATAGTTGGTGTTAGGCATCGAGCGGAGCACGCCCTTCTTCAGACGCTTGTAGTCATAATAGACAATACCTTCGCCCCAGAACTCTATACGTTTCTGGATAAGGATATCATCGAGCAAGTAAGCATAATAGTCGCTTCTAGCCTGATAACTGCCATCAGTATAGCGGTAAGTGTTGACAAACTTAGTCAGTTCATCGGCACCTGCTTGCTTGCCTTCGGTGTATGCCAAAGCCTCTGCCTTGATAAAATACATCTCTTCAACACGGATCACGGGCACATCGCACAGCATGCCAACTAGCGGATCTACCATATCCCCAGAGGCAGAACGGAATTTCAGACCTGCATATGCAGGCACACGGCTGAAGTTGGTGTTGTCGGCCAATGATGTGGCATTCTCATCCTTCAGCAGAGTCTGATATTTGGAAGGCACAACAGTCTTACCCGCATCTTCGGGAGCAATCCATGTTGTCTTACGCCAGTCTTCATCGGGGATACGGTCGTATAGGTAAGAACCAATCAGACGGTATGCGCCACCATAGGCAGGCATAGCCCAAGTCGCTTCTGGATTAATCTGACCAACCAGAGAGTTCCAGAAATCGGGCAGTTGCTCTACAGAGGAGAAGCGCATGCACCATACCCACGATTGGTTCACCGTGTTGAATCCTGTAACAGGATCGTGCCACTGAGCTTTGGTAAGGGGAGAGTAATCGGCAGCTATCACTTTATCTGCATAGGCAATGGCCTTTTCATAGCACTGTTTTGCAGTGGTGATACCCAAGGATCTATAACCATCGTCGTCGCCTTCGTGAGCCAGTTGTTCGGTCAAGTCATCGGCCGATTGATTGAAGCGCGTAGCTAAGGTAAGCCAGAAGCGAGCCAGCAAGGCATTGACGACATCCTTATTGGGCTCTTCCTTTGTAGAACGTGAATAATCAGCCAACAGCTCTTCAGCCAAACTCAAATCGCTGTAGATGAAGCGATACATGGTGTAGAAAGGAGCACGGGGATTGTTCTTGGTTTGTTCCTTATCAGTCTGCTCAGTCACGATAGGTACGGTCAGTCCGAGCACCTCCTGCGCTTTGGCATCCAGATCAGCATAACCCGTCAGCTTGAACTCAAACATGAAGCTGAGGTCATAATAGCAGAGCGCACGATAGACGCGAGCAATACCTGCATAGTGACGTTCCTCTTCGCTGGCTGTCTCCAGGTCAATCAGACCAATCAACCGGTTAGCATTATTAATAAAGGTATAGTAATAATAATAAGGATAGGCCGTATGCGAAGTCAAGTTACTACCCTTTTCATAGGAAGCCTGGTAATTCCAGCTGAAGTCGGGCGTGGGGAAGTCCTCACAGAGCACATCGCGCACATACATGTAGCAGGGGTAACCCCAGTCCTGCGTGATATAATAGGAACCAGACGAATTACCGTATGAGTTGACGGCAATCATCTTGGTTTTCAGACCACCGACAAGCATGCTGAGGGAGTTACTGGATGCTTGGATTTGCTCAGCCGAGGCCACGTTGGTAGGATTGATAGTATCCATACAGCTGCTCAGCATCAAACCCGCAGCCAGGGGGATAGCCATGAAGGCGTTGTATAAATTGAATGTTTTCATATCGATATTCCTCCAAATTAGAATTGAACAGTGATGCCACCCGTAATGGTCTTAGCCGGAGCATAGAGTGCTGCCGACATTGAGCCACTGGTGCTGGTACGAGGATCCAGACCTCTGCGTTTGCTCCACAAGGCGAGGTTCTCGCCCGAAGCATAGATGCGCAAGCTGCTGACATGCAGCGGAGCAAGCCACTTCTTAGGCAATGTATAGCCCAACGAGATGTTCTGCAGGCTGAGCCAGCTGCCATCCGTCAAGAAGCGGTCGGACGTACTTGTAGAATAGATATCGTTGTACTGCCAGCGGGGGATGTTGCTACCTGTATTCTCAGCCGTCCAAGAGTTGAGCACATCGCGGTGGATGGCCAAGCCCGTGCTACCCGGTGTGGGGGGCGACATGAGTGATGCATAGCTCCAGTCCATCACTTTGCCACCAATCTGATAAGCAAAGCTGACATTGACATCGAATCCGAATGCCTTGAGGCTGGTATTGAAACCACCATAGAGGTCGGGAATGGATGTTCCGCAATCAAAGTAATCTTCGTCTTTGGTAATCTCCGTTGGATTAGTCGTGGTAATCAGGTTACCATCAGCATCGTGCTTGTACCACATGGATTCACCATTTTCGTTCACGCCAGCATACTTCTTCAAGCGCCAGGTGTACATGGGGAGGCCTTCGCCGTAGTAGTACGAACCACTGGTGTAGCCCGGATGACCGTTCAAGGTGTTGTATCGGTTGTCCTCATTCAGACGGGTGATTTCATTCTTATAGTGGGTCATGTTCATACCCACGGTCCACGTCAGCAGCTTATTCTTGATGATGTCACCCTCCAATTCCATCTCAATACCTTTATTGACCATATCGCCTACGTTGGAGGAGAAGCCTGCGTAACCAGCCGACAGGGGCACACGTACCGTACAGAGCATATCGCTGGTCTTTCTATAGAAGTACTCTACTGAACCACGGATGCGACTCTTGAGGAGTTCAAACTCCAGACCGGCATTGATGTTGGTCACTGTTTCCCAGGTGATTTCCGGATTACCGATGTGGCTCAGCGTCAGGCTCACGTCATTGCCTTCGCCCTTGCTGATGGAGTACGTATCGGTATAGAGGAAATCGCTGATGTTGTCATTACCGTTCTGACCGAACGAAGCTTTCAGCTTGAGGTGATTAATCCACTTCACATTCTGCATGAAATTCTCCTTGCTGATGAGCCAAGCGCCTCCGAAGGAGTAGAAGTTACCCCAGCGGTGGTCGGGATGGAAACGCGAAGAGGCATCGCGGCGGTAAGACACCTGAGCAAAGTATTTGCTGTCCCAATCGTAGAGTGCACGGAAAATCCAGCCTTCCGTCTTATACTTGGAGCTGTATGAACCGTTGTCAATCATTGTCGTGGCACCTGACAATTCATGGTTGCCAAAATAAGAGAACATATTCTTGCGGCTACCGGTGATGTAGTTGTAGTCGTGAGTATAGTTCTCATGACCAGCCAGCACAGAGATGTTGTGCTTGCCAAAGCTCTTGTTGTACTTCAGCAGTTCTTGGAAGTTGACTGCATAATAGTTATACTGGGTCTTACCTACATAACCTCCGGGATAGCTGGCATTACCAAAACCGTAGAAGGGGTTCTGCGTATAGGTTGAGTTGTAGCCGTTGGTATAGACACTACCGTTGAGCGTAGCCTTCAGGCCATCGATGATGTCGATATCAAGGAAACCATTCATGTTGACATCAGTCTGGATGGTGTTGTAGTAGTTGAGGCGGGCATCGGTGATTCCATTGCTCTGCTTCAGGTAGGGACGTACATAGCTGCTTCCTAAAGTCAAGCCATCACCATAATCACCCACGGGGCCGTTCTCATCACAGTAGATGTTGCCTTCACCATCACGGATATAGACCGGATAGATGGGGGCCATGTTGGCCACCTGGCTGAAGATGTTGGTTCCACCCGTAGCATCTTCATCAGCGCTGTTAGAGATGGAGCGCGTAAAGTTGACGTTTCCGCCTACATTCAACCAGTCGAAAGCCTTGTAGCTGGCCTTCAAGCGAGCAGTGTAACGGCGGAAGTTGTTGTTGACCACGATACCATCGGCATCGAGGAAGCCAAACGAAGCATAGAATTGACTACGCTCACCGCCAGCTGTCAGCGAGAGGTTATACTCTTGACGCAAGGAGTTGCGGTAAGCCTCATCAATCCAGTTGTCAGGCATGATGGTATAGACCTTACCATTATTATATACGCGGTGACCGATGGTCGTATTGGGGTTCAAGCGGCCATTCGTACCAATCAGGTATTCTCCGTCAGGAACTGTGAAGGGGAGGTAGCCCAAACCACCCTCAGCCGAGCTCTTGTAAAGTGTAGCATTGGCTGTGGAGTGAGCAGCCGAAGCCGACATGCCGCGTCCGTTGGTGAAGTAATTGTAGAGTGACTGATAGTAGGTCTCAATGTACTCGCGCGGATCATCAATGGTCTTGTAACGCTGCAGCGCACGCGAGCTCACGCCCCACTTGGCATCGAGCTGTACGGTGGCCTTACCCTGTGCACCCTTCTTGGTGGTGATGATGATGACACCGTTAGCACCACGCGCACCATAAAGTGCATTGGATGCCGCATCCTTCAATACGGTAATCGAAGCTACGTCAGAAGGATTAATGCTGTTCCAGTCGCCATCATAGGGGACGCCATCCAATACAATGAGCGGGTCTTTACCCGCGTTGATGGAGCTGATACCACGAATACGGAAAGTGGGAGATGCATCGGGCGAACCGGAAGCCGAGAAAGCTTGCAGACCTGCCACGTTACCTTCAAGGGCGCCCATCACGTTATTCACCTGTCTGGATTCCAGCTTCTTACTATCCACTACAGCTGCAGATCCTGTAAACGAGGATTTCTTTTGCTCACCGAAAGCTACGACCAGCACTTCGTCCAGCAGCTCCGTGTCAGCCTGGAGCACCACTTTCATTTGAGGCTTTACGCCTACCTCCAGCTTCTTCATACCCACATAAGAGATGACGAGCACGTCCGTCTTCTTCAGGCCTTCGAAGCTGAAGTTACCATCGATGTCGGTAATTTGTCCTTTTTGTGTTCCTTTCACGAGTACAGAAGCGCCGATTACGGGAATCTGCCCTTCGTCAAGCACCTGGCCTTTCACGTTGATCGTACCTTGTGCCCATCCTTGTCCTGTTCCTATTAGACATACGAACAGAATGAGGAGTAAATGCTTCATTCTATTGTCCATAATACGATAAAGATTGGTGTTGTAATTTAATTCTGATTCTCTGGTTTGTTATCATTTTGCTATCCTTTTTTATAAAAATCAGCGCAAAAGAACAAAATAATCGATAATAACAGAACAAATAGTAGTTAAAATAGCTTAATGCAAGATATATTTAATACTTCATCCTGGTTAAACTGACATTTTGTTCTGATTATAAAAGGATTTGCACCAATTTGATAGGTTGAAGGAGATGCAATACTACCGGCCGCAGAAGCGGCCGGTCTATGGAGGAGGGTGTTCCGAATCGATATGTTCCATACTGATGTTCATGGTTAGCATTGGTTGTTCTTGTGGCGAAATTAAACAATTAAAAACAATTGCGCAAGTATTTAGGCAAAAAAAAGCCCCGAAGGGCTAATATTTTGCATAAGATTAACGTGAGTTCGACGAAATTTAATTGATTGAAAATTTGGTGATTAGCGAAAAT
>CAMACX010000058.1 GCA_945831575.1 uncultured Mediterranea sp. | reverse complement strand
TCATCTGCTTGCGGGAGTAGATGCGGCTGTTTTGCTGAATCTTGGCGATGGCTTCATCGAGGCTCCATTCGCCATCAAGATATCGGAACATCTCCTTGTAGCCCACTGTATTGAGCGAATTGAGTTGCCGGTAGGGCATGACGCGGCGTGCCTCTTCTACCAACCCTTGCTGGACCATCTCCACTACGCGGCTGTTGATGCGTTGGTAAAGCTCCTCGCGGTCCCGGCGCAGACCCACCTTGACGATGCGGAAAGGACGTTGCTTGACCGACTCGGTGCGGAAGCTGCTGTAGGGGCGGCCCGTCATGTAGCATATTTCCAGTGCATGAATGACCCGTTTGGGGTTCTTCAGATCTACCGTTCGGTAGTATTCGGGGTCGAGCAGACGCAGTTCGTTGGTCAACTGGTCAAGCCCTTCCGATTCATAACGTTGGAGCAGTGTGCGGCGTGTCTCCTCATCGACGGTGGGTATGTCATCAATCCCCTTGCAGACCGCATCAATGTACATCATTGAGCCTCCCGTGAGGATGACGGTGGAATGGGTACCGAAGAGGCGGTCGAGCAGCTGCATCACCTCCTCCTCGTAGCGGGCAGCGCTGTAGTAGTCAGTGAGCTGCAGGGTACCTACCATGTGGTGTTCCACACGGGCCAGTTGCTGAGGGGTGGGGGCGGCAGTGCCGATGGGTAGGTCTGCATAAAGCTGACGCGAGTCAGCAGAGACGATACAGGTACATAGACGCTCGGCCAGCTGAAGACTCAGCTCCGTCTTCCCCACGCCCGTAGGTCCGATAAGAACGAGCAGGGTGGGGCGGGATGAATCTTCAGCTGGCTGAGTGAGCAGGGAGAGAATTTGGTCAATAACGTTCGTCATCGTAGGGGTTTCCTGTATCGCCAAGGCCTTCAAAGCCCTCGCTGTCGAGGTCCTCCATATCGTAATCCTGGTCGCCGTAGAAATTCTCGTCAAGGTCAAGTCCTGCCGAAATCTTGTTTTCATACTCCTCGAAATTCACCTCCTGGGCAGGTGGCTCACCTTCGCTGTGGGTACACTTGGCTCCCTTGATGTGCTTGCCTGTGATGATCTCGGTCAGCTCGATGAAGAAGCAGCGCTCTGTCATGTAGTCGAACACATAGAGCAACTTCTGCTTTTCGTCCTCCACCAACTCGCTGATGGTGGTGTCTTTCATCACCCAGCTATCTACTTCGGGATTATCGTCCATCTCTTCGAGGGTAATCTCTTTCTCTTTTTCCCAGTCCTCATCGCAGATAAAGAATGAGGTCATCTGGTTGTCCTTGAAATCAACAGATTTCAGTATGGCCTGATGGAAATCGTAGAACGTCGCATCCGGGTCAATCTGTATCTCGCGCATGAAGCCCTCAACTTCATCCGAGATTAGGGTAAAACGGTATATCATTTTATTCTAAGCTTTAAGTATATTGGTATTCTTTATTTATTTTCCTCCGGGGATGATACCTCGCTGAGAGGACTTGATGAATTCCACAATGTAACGAATTTCAGGGGTCATCTCCATCTCGGCTTCAATCTTGGCCAGAGCGTTGCTGATGTTGAGGTCACTCTGGTAGATGATGCGGTAGGCATCGTGTATCTGCTCGATGGTCTCGTTGCTGAATCCGCGGCGGCGCAGGCCCACGATGTTGATGCCGGCGTAGCAGATGGGTTCGCGGCCAGCGATGATGTAGGGCGGGATGTCCTTGCTGAAACGGCAGCCTCCCTGTACCATGCCGTAGCCACCTACGCGGCAGAACTGGTGCATCAGCACACTGGCACTGATGATGGTGTTGTCGTCAATGACAATCTCACCGGCCATCTTGGTGCTGTTGCCGATGATGCAGCCGTTGCCGATGCGTGCATCGTGGGCCACGTGTACGCCCTCCATCAGGAGATTGTTGTTGCCCACTACGGTCTTACCCTTGGCGGCGGTGCCTCGGTTGATGGTGACATTCTCGCGGATCAGGTTGTTGTCGCCCACCTCAGCTGTGGTCTCCTCACCTCGGAACTTCAGGTCCTGCGGGATGGCACCGATTACGGCTCCGGGGAAGATGGTGTTGCCCTGGCCGATGCGCGAACCGTAGAGAATCTTGGCTCCCGACATGATCTTGTTGTTGTCGCCAATCACTACGTTACGGTCAATGAATACGAAGGGCGCAATCTCCACGTTCTGGCCGATTTGCGCTTCGGGGTCGATGTATGCTAATGGACTTATCATATGTCAAACTGTTTGAAATGAGTGTTACCTTGAGGGTTATTTGTTCTTTACTATCTGAGCGGTGAACTCGGCTTCGCACACCACTTTCTCGCCCACGAAGACGTAGCCCTTCATCGAGGAGATGCCGCGTCGTATCGGGGCCAACAACTCTACGCGGAAGATGAGCGTATCACCGGGTACAACCTTCTGACGGAACTTCACGCCATCAATCTTCAGGAAATAGGTGGAGTAGCGCTCGGGCTCATCAACGGAGTTAAGTACCAACAGACCGCCCGTCTGTGCCATGGCCTCAATCTGAAGTACACCAGGCATCACAGGCTCCTGAGGGAAGTGGCCCTGGAAGAAGGGCTCGTTGGAGGTGACGTTCTTGATGCCTACGATGTAGTTGGCACCAATCTCAATCACTTTATCCACCAGCTGGAAGGGGTAGCGGTGGGGGAGCAGTTCGCGGATGCGGTTGACATCCATCAGCGGTGCACGGTTGATATCGTACACGGGGGCCTGAATCTCGTGCAGGCGAATCTCCTTGCGCATCTGGCGGGCAAACTTGTTGTTGATGGTGTGACCGGGGCGGGTGGCGATGATACGTCCCTTGATGGGCTTGCCGATCAGGGCCAGGTCGCCTATGATGTCGAGCAACTTGTGGCGGGCACATTCGTTGGGCCATACCAAGGGCTTGTGGTTGATGTAGCCCAGCTGCTTGGCATCCATGTGGGGCACACCCATCACGTCGGCCAGCTTGTCGTAGTTCTCCTGGCTCATCTCGCGCTCGTAGATGACAATGGCGTTGTCCAGGTCGCCGCCCTTGATGAGGCCGGCCTGCAGCAGGGGCTCAATCTCACGCACAAAGACGAAGGTGCGGCTAGCGGCCACTTCGCTGCCAAACTTGCTCATCTCCTCGAGTGTGGCAAACTGGTTGGGGAGAATCTGTGAGTCGTAAGATACCAGCACGTTGAGGCTGAATTGTTCATCGGGCAGGACAATAATGCTTGAACCCGTCTTCTCGTCGCGGAATTCAATCTTCTGCTTGATGATATAGAAGTCCTTGATAGCCTCCTGTTCCACAGTACCCACTCGCTCAATCTCTTGTACATAGTACTGGGCACTTCCGTCCAAGATGGGGAACTCTGGTCCATCAACCTGTATTAGGCAGTTGTCAATGCCCAATGCGTAGAGGGCAGCCATGCCATGCTCAATCGTGCTCACTTTCACGCCGTTGCGGGCTATAACCGTGCCACGGGTAGTCTCTACCACATTGTCGGCCACAGCATCTATCACAGGCTTCTCCTCCAGGTCGATGCGCTGGATCTTGTAGCCATGATTTTCGGGAGCGGGATTGAAGGTCACCGTGAGGTTGAGTCCTGTGTGGAGTCCTTTGCCGCTCAGCGAAAAGCTTTCTTTCAGTGTCTTTTGTTTCAGCATATATTCAATTTGTTATTTTTCTTCGTTGGATGACTGTTGTTGAAGTTGAGCCTTAAGCTCATCGAGCTCCTTGCGCAGACGGTTGACTTCGAAGTACATGTCGGGCAGTTTGCGGAAGACCGATTGCGACTTGAAGTAGGGTTTCAGTTCCATAGGTGGCGTACCGATCAGGCGGCTTCCATCCTTCAGGCTGCTCGGTACGCCGCTCTGAGCACCAAGATCGACATGGTCGCCAATGCGGATGTGACCAGCTATACCTACCTGCCCGCCGAACATGCACCATTCGCCCACCTTGGTCGAACCGGCTATGCCTACCTGTGCGGCCATCACCGTGTGTGAGCCAATCTCATCGTTGTGGGCTATCTGCACCAGATTGTCCAGCTTCACGCCGCTGTGTACGATGGTGGCACCCATCGTGGCGCGGTCCACGCAGGTGTTGGCTCCAATCTCCACATCATCTTCCAGAATGGTGATACCGATCTGGGGAATCTTCTCATACCCCTTCTCGGTGGGGGCAAAGCCGAAGCCGTCAGCACCAATCACCGAGCCGGCGTGGAGGATGCAGCGGTCACCCACGCGGCAGTCATGATAGACCGTGGCGTGTGGATAGAGGATACAGTGGCTCCCTACCTTGGCGTTGCTGCCGATGCAGGCATGGGGATGCAGCTCGGTGCCGTCGCCTACCTCGGCATGGTCGCCCACGCAGGCAAACGGACCGATGCAGACATCCTTGCCCACCTTGGCCGTTGGCGCCACATAGGCCAGCGGGTCGATGCCCGTGTGCTTGGGATGGCTCTGCTCATAGAGCGTCATCAGCTTGGCCAGACACTCGTAGGCGTTATCCACCTTAATCAACGTGGTGCTTACCTCATGCTCAGGCACGAAGTCTCTGTTGACCAGCACGATGCTGGCTTTGGTTTCATACAAGTAAGGGATATATTTCGGATTCGAAAGAAACGAAATAGCCCCCGGCACACCCTCCTCAATTTTGGCGAAGGTATGTACGGTAGCATTCTCGTTGCCCACGATTTCTCCTTGAATCAATGAGGCAATTTGTTTGGCTGTAAACTCCATAAATCTATTTTTTAGTCGTTTTCAATTTACAAATAACGCACTTTTTTTCGACATAACCTTATATATATACAAAAAAAATCAAAACTTCTTTTTACCTAAGGTAACATAAGTAGTACTTTTTTACCTTTTTGGAGAGTAGTGAGATGTTCAGCATATCCGATGCTTCAGCCACTCCACGGATGGTCCCGTCATTGTAGAGTATGTCGATGCTGTCGTCGGCGGGGTTGTACATGTTGCGTTCGATGCGTGAGGCCATCACCAGATAATCAGCCTCCTCCAGAGGGATGCCTACACGTTGTGCAATCTCTCTCTTTATGCAACTAATACGTTCGGATTCAAAAGGTTCGTTGCTAACCTCAACCTTGAATATCAGCCGATCTACCATGCCGCGGCTCAGCGTGCGGAGCACACAGTCAGAGTGGTCGCACCACACCTTGAGCGAGGTCCAGATGTCGTTGTCGTCCAGTCGGATAAACTGCTCCAGACACTCGGGGTTGTTCATGAACTGCTCGCGGTCGATGTCGTGATACAAGAAAAAATGGAGCGCAGGCGAAGCAAAGAGCTTTTCGCCTTTCAAGGCCAGTTCTTTGGCTCTAAGTAGGGCGCTGACCAGCATTTTCTCATAGGCCACTGAGGTCTTGTGCAGATAGACTTGCCAGTACATCAGACGGCGTGAGGTGAGGAAGTTCTCGATGGAGTAGATGCCTTTGGCCTCCACGACCAGGTGGTCATCGCGCACGTCAAGCATCTTGATGATGCGGGCAGAGCCGATGTTGCCCTCTATCACGCCGGTGTAGTAGCTGTCGCGTCGCAGGTAGTCCAGGCGGTCCATGTCAAGCTGACCGCTCACCAGCTGGTGGAGAAAACGCTTGGGGTATTCGTCCTTGAATATCTGTATGGCCAGCGTCAACCGGCCGTTCATCTCTTTGTTGATACATTCCATGAGCATCAGCGAGATCTCCTCGTGGCTTACTCCGCGCACGATGGAGTGCTCCAGCACATGTGAGAAAGGACCGTGGCCGATGTCGTGCAGCAGGATGGCCGCCTTCACCGCTTCGGCTTCGCTATCGAAGATGAAGTTGCCCTTGGCTACCAGCTGCTGGATGGCCTCTTGCATCAAGTAGAAGGCTCCCAGGGAATGCTGGAAGCGGGTGTGCTGTGCTCCGGGATAGACCACGGAGGAGAGACCCACCTGCTTGATGCGCGTCAGCCGTTGCAGCAGTGGATGCTTCACCAGGTCGAATATCAGACCCTTGGGGATATTGATAAATCCGAATACAGGGTCGTTGATTATTTTACGTTCGTTTGACATACACGAAAATTTTGGTTTGCAAAGGTAAATCATTTCTGCAAAACTACCAAAGAGAATGAAAAAACCATTATCTTTGCAGCCAATTTAATAACAGTTATGCCCCGTGATACGGAGTTTATTACTAAACAGATATAAGATATGCTTACTATCAGACAAATCACAGAAGACGCCCAAGCCGTGGTTCGCGGTTTGGAGAAGAAGCACTTCAAAGGTGCCCAGGAGGCTATTGACCAGGTGCTGCAACTGAATAACAAGCGCAAAAGTACCCAGGCTGTATTAGATAAGAACCTCTCCGAGGTGAATGCCATCTCCAAGAGTATAGGCCAACTGATGAAGGAGGGAAAGAAGGCGGAGGCTGAAGAGGCCAAAAATAAGGTGTCACAGCTGAAGGAGGCCAACAAGGGTCTGCAGGCCGAAATGGACGAAGCAGCCCAGCAACTGCAGCAACTGCTCTACACCATTCCCAATGTGCCTTATGATGAGGTGCCCGAGGGTGCGACCGCAGAGGATAATGTGGTGGTGAAGATGGGCGGTATGGAGACGGAGCTTCCCAAGGATGCCCTGCCACACTGGGAACTGGCTAAGAAGTATGACATCATCGACTTCGACCTGGGTGTGAAGATCACCGGTGCCGGTTTCCCTGTATATAAAGGTAAGGGTGCCCGTCTACAGCGCGCTTTGATCAATTTCTTCCTTGATGAGGCTCGTGAGAGTGGCTATACCGAGATCATGCCTCCCACGGTGGTCAATGCGGCCAGTGGCTATGGTACGGGTCAGCTGCCCGACAAGGAGGGACAGATGTATCATTGTGAGGTGGATGACCTCTACCTGATTCCCACAGCAGAGGTGCCTGTCACCAATATCTACCGCGATGTCATCCTTGATGAGAAGCAACTTCCCATCAAGAACTGCGCCTATACGGAGTGTTTCCGTCGCGAGGCAGGTTCCTATGGAAAGGATGTTCGCGGATTGAATCGCCTGCATGAGTTCTCCAAGGTGGAATTGGTTCGCATTGACAAGCCAGAGCATAGCCGTGAGAGCCATCAGGAGATGCTCGACCATGTAGAGCGTCTGCTCATCAAGCTCGAGCTGCCTTACCGTATCTTGCGCCTCTGTGGTGGTGACATGAGTTTCACAGCAGCCATCTGTTACGACTTCGAGGTCTATAGCGAGGCACAGAAGCGCTGGCTGGAGGTGAGCTCGGTATCCAACTTCGACACCTATCAGGCTAACCGCCTGAAGTGCCGCTACCGTACGGCTGAGAAGAAGACGGAACTCTGCCATACGCTCAACGGTTCGGCCTTGGCCCTGCCGCGTATCGTGGCTGCCCTCCTGGAGAACAACCAGACACCCCAAGGTATCCGCATCCCCAAGGCACTTGTTCCCTATTGCGGTTTCGAGTACATCGATTAATGGACAATCCCTTAGACGATAAAAGGTCTAAGCAGAGAGGATATAACGAGCGTGACTCTCGCATCATAACTGGTGCAGAGTCACGCTTGAACTATAAAGATGAGCCTCCATAACGAGCAAGGTGGAACTATATGATGCAGGATGTGATTTTTGAACATACGCTGATGAATATTGGTGACGCAACCAAGGATGGTTACTTGTGCCATGCCTATTGCCATGATGGGGAGTGCAGTTTCTCCTTCAATGGCCAGGACTATGTCATGACGGGAGGAGACTGCCTGATCGTGCGTCGCAGTGAGTTGCTGAAAGATATCAAGGAGAGCAGCGACTTCAAGATTGATGTGGTGTATGTCACTCCACAGTTCATCACGATATGCACTCCGCAGAGCAATTACGGCACTCGTGGAGGTTTGGCATTGTTCAACAATCCCATCATGCACCTTACGCCGGAAATGCAGGAGATGTGCGCACTGGATTTTGACTATATCCGCCGCCGTCTTGCCCTCAGCACCCTTAAGTTCCATCGCGACGCAATGATCAATGCCGTACAGGCTATGATTATTGACTTCTTCGATTTCCATGCCACGCTTTATGGTCATAATGATACCGTAACGCAGCAATATGCTGCATTGATGAACAAGTTCCTGGCTTTGCTAGAGCGTGGCGACTTCCGTGAGAACCGCGAAATCGGCTATTATGCCGACATCCTTTGTGTCACACCGAAATATCTTTCTGAAGTATCCAAGAAGGTCAGCGGTTATCCTGCCGCCTACTGGATAACCCGCTATACGTCTCTCGACATTTCCCGCCTGCTCCGCAGCAAGCGACTGACTCTTACTGAGATTTCAGACATGTTTGGCTTCTCGTCTGAGGCATATTTCTGTAGATACGTTCAGAAATATCTCGGTGCCCCGCCATCAAGTTTCATGGAATAGTTGTCCATATCGCATTTTCCGTAAATAAGGTAATAATCCCCGAAATCTGTATCCAAGCAGTTTCGGGGATTATCTGTTACTTTGCTGCTAGAATCAGATACCTGATACATTCTAATAAGTTATTAATCTTACAGCAGATGAAGTAATATTCAGATTGGAACAGATATGAATCTAGAAAAGAATCAGTAAACATAAAACGTATATCATGGAACATGTCAAATTGAACAACGGGGTGATGATGCCCCAAATGGGATATGATGTTTATCAGATAGTTAGTTGCGAAGGCAACTAATGGGGACAACAAAGATGCCGTCAGGACGGCGATAGGCATATCTGCCGACTCCTGTCAATACCATCATGAATGAAGGACTTTTCATCTTTGTGGTGTCAATCAAGGAGGCAAGCGCGCTTAGTGTTTTCGCTCCTTCCTCTATCAGCCTTTCTCCACCTAACTTAATCTCTACGAGACCGTAAGATCCATTGCGTAGATGAATGACTGCATCACACTCCAAACCGTTTTTGTCCCTATAATGGTAAACACTGCCATCTATTGACTCTGCATATACCCTAAGGTCGCGTATGCAAAGCGTCTCGAACATCAGCCCCATCGTTTCCAAATCGTTTATTAAGTCATTGGGTCCCAGACCCAACGCTGCAGTTCCTATGCATGGGTCAATGAAGTATCTGGTATCGCTTGTCCTGATTGCAGTCTTGCTTCGTATGTTGGGGTTCCATGCAGGCATGTCTTCTATGACAAACGTCCTCTTCAATGCTTTGATATAGTCATAAACAGTATTGTCCGACAATTCACTGCTGTCGTTCGTTTTAATATCTGCAAGGATTGTACCGACACTGGCACCTGTTCCTTGATGTCGGGCATACGACCGCATCAGCAAACGGACTCGCTGAGGGTCTCTCGCCACCCCGTCAACACGTGAAACATCCGAATCAGTGACGATGTCGAAATAGTCGAATGCCTGACCGAGTGCATCATTGTCAGACAAGCCAATAGCCCCTGGCCATCCTCCACGACAAATTAGGAATGCAAGCTGGTCGATATCCATAAGGCTTTCGCTGTCAACATCTTCTTCACTATTGAATAGTGAAGAAAGACTTACTTCGCCATTTGACTCTCCCGACTCGAATAGGGTCATAGGACGCATCAGGAGTTTTGCAAATCGCCCAACTCCTGAGTGCATAATGTCAGAGGTCTTAGGAGGTACGCTACTGCCTGTCAAAATGAACTGTCCCATACTGTCAGAATGGTCAACGTCAAATCTGACCGCATCCCAAATAGCTGGAGCAACCTGCCATTCGTCAAGCAAACGGGGGCGTTCGCCTTTGAGCAGACGTTTAATACTCACATCTGCAATACGGGCAACTTCCGGGTCTGCCATATACAATACACTGGCAGCATGCTGTTCGGCTGTAGTAGTCTTTCCACACCATTTTGCGCCTTCTATCAAGACTGCACCTTTTCGTCTCAGACGTGCCTTCAGCATATCATCTACAATTCTGCTCTTGTATTTTTTCATTTTAATCATCCATTTGAGATATGCAAAGGTAAGAACAATAAATGAAAATGCCAAGCTCTTTCTTACGTATTTGGACATTTGGCGTATTTTCATTTGGGAAATTGGCGTATTTTCATTTGGTAATTTGGCGTATTCCTGTCTTCGTGCATCCCATAGGCAACAGTTGGAAGCGGGGACATTGTCTGTAAAAATGGTAATAATCCCCGAAATCTGTGTACAAGCAGTTTCGGGGATTATTCGTTACTTTGCAGCTGAAATCAGATTAATAACCTTGCTGAAATCAGATTAATAATCTTATCGCATGAAGCTTATTAATCTGATAAGCGATGAAGCTATCCAAGAATATGATGAAAACAAAAGGCCTTATTGGCTTCTATTCAATATAACCAAAAGTAGAAACATATCGAATAGAGGAATAAAGTCGTATATTTGCATTGGTTTTGTATATTAGATAAAGCATAACGTATTATGGAAGAAATAAGATTTGATACCATAGAACAGGTAAATGATTACTACGGCATAACGACACTACATCCGTTAGTGACTGTGATTCACTTGGAACGCATGGATTACACCGCTCCTGTAAAGGCTCAGATACGCTATGGACTGTATGCCATCTGGCTGAAGGAGACCAAGGGATGCAACCTCTCATACGGACGCACGCCTTACGACTTCGACGAACAGACGGTGACATCGTTCGAACCGGGACAAACCGTGAAGGTAGAGATGACTGGCAGCGGCATTCGCCCCAAATGCGTAGGTTTGTTTTTCCATCCTGATTTCCTGAATCGCACCAATCTTGGCAGAAACCTATGCAGATATGAGTTCTTCTCATACAGCAGCACCGAGGCACTGCATCTGTCAGAGAACGAAGTGGTTGTGTTCAAGCAGGTGCTTGACATGATTGAGTTGGAACTCAAACACCCGATAGATAATCACACGCGCGAACTTATTGTATCCAACATCGAACTCCTGCTCAACTACTGTTTGCGTTTCTACGACAGACAGTTTATCACTCGCGAGGAGATCAATCACTCAGTGGTGAAGCAGTTCGATCTCCTTCTGCGCGAGTATATCAAGGATAAAGCCTCGATACAGGGACTCCCTACGGTGAAATATTTTGCAGACAAGTGTTGTCTCTCCACTGGTTATTTCGGACAGTTGGTGAAAACAGAGACAGGCCGTACGGCAAAGGACTTTATCAACGACCATCTGCTTGCTGCTGCTAAGGAACAGCTCAACGACGAGAGTTTGTCGGTCACTCAGGTTGCCGAAAACCTCGGATTTGAATATCTGCAGCACTTCGTGCGCTTCTTCAAGCAGCGCACCGGTATGACTCCGAAGGAGTACCGGAATGCGGGATAATAAAATGTATGAGTAACAATCAATAATTGTGGTTGTCCCTTCCAAAGTTCTGGTAGTGTGTCTTTCGTACTCTTGCTGTAATTTTGCAGCCGATATGAAAAAGATTATTTTACCCGTAATTGTGTTGGCTATGACAACAACGACAAATGCACAGAATGTGCAGAACAAGGCAACGACTACAAACTCGTTGCAGTTAGTACAGGAATGGGACAAGACGTTCCCAAAGAGTGACAAGGTAAGGCATGAGAAGGTGACGTTCCGCAACCGTTTTGGCATCACACTTGCAGCAGATCTCTACATGCCTAATGAAGGCGAAGCTAAGTTGGCGGCGATTGCTGTCAGCGGACCTTTCGGTGCAGTGAAAGAACAGGCAAGCGGGCTCTATGCGCAGCGGCTTGCTGAAGAGGGCTTTCTGACCATCGCCTTCGATCCTTCTTTCACGGGGGAAAGCGGCGGTGAACCTCGCTATTCTTCATCGATGGATATCAACACCGAGGACTTCTGTGTCGCAGTGGATTATCTCTCGTGTCGTGAAGATGTGGATGCAGGGCGCATCGGCATACTTGGCGTCTGCGGATGGGGAGGCATCGCCCTCAACGCTGCGGCGCTCGACCCTCGCATTAAGGCTACAGTGAGCGTTACCTTATACAATCTCACGCGCGTGACGCAACAGGGATATTTCGACTCCATGGACGAGGATGCCCGCTTCAAGTTGAAGCAGCGGCTGGCCAAGCAGCGCACGGAGGAATATCGCACGGGAGAGATTCTTCCGCAAGGCGGACTCCCAGACAACCCTTCTGCTGATGCTCCAGAGTTCTTGAAGCAGTATGTGGCTTACTACAAGTCGGAGGCTCGTGGCTATCATCCCCGTTCGCTCAACTCCAACATGGGATGGAACATCACTTCGCCTCTGATGCGCCTCAACCAGAACCTGTGGATTGCAGCTGACGAGATACGCACTCCCGTGCTTATCGTCCATGGTGAAAAGGCTCACAGCCGCTATTTTGGTGAGGAGGCTTATCAAAAGTTGACAAGTGGCAGATATGCCGATAACAAGCGACTGCTGATTGTGCCTGGTGCTACCCATTGCGACCTTTACGACGGCGGCGAGGGTAACTTCATCCCTTGGAATGAGATCATTGGTTTTTATCGGTTGAATATATGAGAAGACTTTTCATCACACTTGCATGGATACTCACTCTGCAGGGTATCCATGCTCAAACAAGTAACGCTATGGACAACAGTAAATTAACTACACTTCAGCTGCATCTTGCCACATGTGCTGCCCTGGAGGCTCAGGGCGATATGGCGAGGCTCGACACGGCACTGCGCAAGGCGCTCGACGAGGGTGTGACCGTGAACGAACTGAAAGAGGCTTTCTCGCAGCTATATGCCTACACCGGCTTCCCCCGTTCGCTCAATGCGCTCAACCTGCTGAAGAGTGTGCTTGACGAACGCAAGGCAAATGGTATTAATGACAATGAGGGCAAACCGTGGCAACGTCCCACTCTATGGAACAACGCAGAGGAGGCATTACGGCAAGGCACGGAGGTACAGACACGCCTTTGCGGCGGTGTGCCGTACAACTTTGACTTCTCTCCACAGGACGACTACTATCTCAAAGCCCACCTCTTCGGTGACATCTTCGCCAGCGACCAACTGTCGGAAGCTGACCGAGAGATTGTCACCGTGGCAGCTCTCTCTGCCATGAAGGGTGTGGAGAGGCAGT
>CAMACX010000057.1 GCA_945831575.1 uncultured Mediterranea sp. | reverse complement strand
AGAATAGGATAGAATAGGATAGAATAGGATAGAATAGGATAGAATAGGATAGAATGAAAAAGGGACGATCTTTGAGGACCGCCCCTTTTTCATTCTATGATGCTACAATTACCCGATAAGTCCTTTTTCTGAGAGGTAACGCTCTGCCTCGATGGCCGCCTTGCAACCACTTGCTGCTGCTGTAATGGCTTGACGGTAATGCGGGTCAGCCACGTCACCTGCTGCAAACACACCGGGAGTCTTGGTTCGCGGGGTAGCCCCTTCGGTCACGATATAACCTATCTCATCGGTATCAACCCAGGGCTTGAAGACATCGGAATTGGGCTTGTGACCGATGGCCAGGAAGAAGCCGTCAATAGCTCTATCATAACGCTCCTCATCGGCTTCCCCCATGCGCTTCACCAGATGTACACCCTCTACGCCATCCTCACCAAAAAGTCCTACAGCATTGTGCTCAAAGAGCACCTCAATCTTCTCGTGGTTGAGCACGCGCTCCTGCATGATCTTCGAAGCACGCAGGTAGGGCTTACGCACAATCAGATAGACTTTTGAGGCTAGACCGGCCAGATAGACTGCCTCTTCGCAGGCCGTATCTCCACCTCCCACTACAGCCACCACTTTCTTGCGGTAGAAGAAGCCGTCGCACGTGGCACAAGCACTCACACCCATACCGGCATACTTCTTCTCATCCTCCAGTCCGAGGTACTTGGCAGCAGCACCAGTAGCAATGATGACCGTATCAGCAGTAATCACCTTCTCCTCATCAATCGTCACCTCATAGGGTGCCTGCGCGCAGTTGAAGGCAGTCACTACCCCATAGCGCATGTCGGTACCGAAGCGTTCGGCCTGCTTGCGCAAATCTTCCATTAACTCAGGTCCTGCAATGCCCTCAGGATAACCGGGGAAGTTCTCCACCTCGGTCGTCGTGGTGAGCTGCCCACCCAGCTGAAGACCACAGTAGAGCACAGGATTCAGATTAGCACGTCCGGCATAGATGGCCGCCGTATAACCGGCAGGACCAGAGCCGATAATCAGACACTTTACATGTTCTTTTTCCATTTCTTTTTTTCGTTTTTTAGTTTATAAATAGCTGTTTATCACGTATGTATTTCCTATATATTCCAATATAATAGAAGCAATCATCATCTGAGGTCCACGACCTCCACGTCAGGATAGTCCTTGGCATCAAAGGCAAACATGGCCGCAGGCCAGGGTTTGGAATGCTCCTTAAACTGCTGAATGGTGATGACTGCCGTCTCACCGCCACGGTAGGCCAGGCTCATCCGCTCCAACAGATCATTCTGCTTGTTGATAAAGAGTATCATACAGAGCAAATCCTGATTGGACTTGGTAGCCGTGAGTACCACGACATGCTGCTTGCCCCCCTTGTTCTCCTCCTTGAACTTCAAGCGGTAGTCCTGTTGATAGATGGAGAGCCAGGCGTAGGGGTGGATGCTCTGTAGTTCCTCCTGGGTAGGTTCGGAAAGGTTGACCTCCTGACTTGCTTGCAGATAGGTGGCCTGCGTCTTGCCGTCAAACCAGGTGATCACCCCCTCGGTCGTGAGACGGAAGCAGTCACCCTGCAGACAGAGCACACCCGGATAGCTATTGCCAGAAGCATCACGCAGCGAGAAGCGAACCTCTGCTGCAGCGACTTGCTTGAGTTTGTTCTCCACCCTTTGCAACACCTCCAGCGGTGTGAGCCCTGCGGACTGAGCAACAGCTTGCGTCGGTACGCCGAGTGGCAACCAGAGCAACCACATCAGCAAGGCACTAAATGAATGTATCGTCATCGTTCGCATGGTTACATCAAGTTATTGAGTCTCATTTCCAGGTCAGTCTCATCCACGCAGCATACCTCGCGGGGCTTGCTACCCTGAGCGGCACCCACAATACCAGCCTTCTCCAATTGGTCCATGATACGCCCTGCACGGTTGTATCCGATAGAGAATTTTCTTTGAATCAGCGAGGTGGAGCCTTGTTGATGCACCACTACCAGTCGGGCTGCATCCTCAAAGAGCGGATCGAGGTGACCCATATCCACATCACCCATATCACTTCCATCGCTGTTGGGATCCACATACTCAGGCAGAAGGAAGGCCGAAGTGTAACCCTGCTGACGAGCGATGTAGTTGGTGATATCAGCCACCTCAGGCGTATCAATAAAGGCACATTGCACACGTACGGGGTCGCCTCCCTGAGAGAAAAGCATGTCACCCCGGCCGATAAGTTGGTTGGCTCCGGGGCGATCAAGGATAGTACGCGAGTCAATCATCTGCATGACGCGGAAAGCGATACGGGCCGGGAAGTTGGCCTTGATGGTACCCGTGATGATGTTGGTTGTGGGTCGCTGGGTGGCGATAATCATGTGAATACCCACCGCACGGGCCAACTGAGCGATACGGGCAATGGGAAGCTCCACGTCTTTGCCCGCTGTCATAATCAGGTCACCAAACTCGTCTATCACCACCACGATGTAGGGCATGTACTTGTGCCCCTTCTCAGGGTTGAGCTTGCGGGCAATGAACTTCTCATTATACTCCTTCACATTACGGACGTGGGCCGCCTTCAGCAGGTCGTAGCGTGTATCCATCTCCACACAGATGGAGTTGAGCGTCTGTACCACCTTCGTCACGTCAGTGATCACCGGCTCCCCTTGGTCGGGCAATTTCGCGAGGAAGTGGTTCTCTATCACACTGTAGATGCTGAACTCCACCTTCTTGGGGTCAACAAGCACAAACTTCAGTTCGGCAGGATGCTTCTTGTAGAGCAGAGAGGTGATGATGGCATTCAGTCCCACCGACTTACCCTGACCCGTAGCACCTGCCACAAGGATGTGGGGCATCTTGGCCAGGTCAACCATGAAGACCTCATTGGTGATGGTCTTTCCTAAGGCGATAGGCAGTTCGTAGGTCGATTCCTGAAACTTGCGACTACCGATGATGCTCTGCCCGGAGACAATCTGAGGTGACATGTTGGGCACCTCAATACCGATAGTTCCCTTACCAGGGATAGGCGCAATGATACGTACACCAAGTGCCTTAAGGCAGAGGGCGATATCATCTTCCAGATTGCGGATGCGGGCAATGCGCACCCCATCACCTGGGGTAATCTCATACAGCGTCACAGTGGGTCCCACCGTAGCCTTGATACTGCGAATCTCGATGCCAAAGCTGCGCAGGGTAGTGATAATCTTCTCCTTATTGGCATTCTGCTCCTCCATGTTGATGGTAGGCGCATCGTTATCGTAATGCTTCATCAGGTCAAGTGTGGGGAATCGGTAGTTCTCCAGATCCAGGCGAGGATTGTAAGGCTCCATATTCTCGGGAGCAAACTCATCCTCCTCTTCGCCACCAGCCTCCACGTCAAAGCCTGGCTCCTTCTCCCGTTCAACATCCCGGCCCAGGTTGTTGAGGTCCACCAAAGGGTCAGGCTCGGCACGCTCAATCTGAATCTCCACCTCGGGAGCGGCTTGCCGCCTTCCCAGGTCAGCGCCTGCAGTCTCATCGGCCTCACCCAAATCCAGGGTTACGGTGTGTCCTCCTTCACGACCTGCATCCTCCGACTTGGGCGAATCGTCTTCCGCAGCGACATCTTCTTCTGCAGCGTGTGCATCACCTGTATGGCATGCATCGCCTGCTACAGAAGCAGCTTCAGTCCTAGCGTCCTCTGGAGCCTCAGCCACCTCTGCCTCTGCACTTGCTGCTGCCACAGCCGAAGCTGTACCGGCCTCACGTCCCGTCCAAGAGGTAGTAAACTCCTCCGGGGTATCTCCCTCATTCGGTTTCTGTTGCTCCTTTGGCTTACGCTTGAGGTAGCCGAAGGCAAAGAACTTGCGCAACACATCAATCGTGCGTGCGCTGAGATAAATAAAGAAGCAGAGCGCCGTAGCCAGCAGGATCAGCCAGACACCGGGAACCCCTACCTGCGACTCCATCCAGCGACTCACATTAGCCCCATGCCGACCTCCCAGATAGAAGAACGACATCTCCGACTGAGCCGCAAAGGCAAATCCGAAGAAGATGGAGAACCACACCAACAGCAAGCTACAGGCCACGAACCACTTCCAAAGACGCACCACACGCACCTTCATCAGTTTCAATCCAGCCACGACCAGGAAGACCACGATAAAGAATGAAGCCACACCAAAGCAGTCGTTGATGAAGAACGAGGCCACCTGCGCCCCACGGCTTCCCGTGTAGTTCTTCACGCCATTGTTCACCGAAGCCAACTGTTCAGCTGAAGCATGGTCGAGCACACTCTGGTCTGCAGCCCCCGTCAGGAAGAAGGAGATGAAAGCCAGCAGCAGATAGATGGAGAAGATGACCAACATCAATCCTACGATGAAATGAAAGGTCTCGTTCTTCATCGCCATGCGTATTTTGCTGAAGAGGCCCGGCTTGTGCGTCACCTCAGCAGCTTTCTCCTGCGCAGGCTTCTGCGCCTCTTTCGTATTGTTTTTCTTTGCCATAATCACCTATATATCTTTTGTTTATGCCATCATCGACTCACACGAGTCGAGTCAACAGCACTCGTTTGCGAAGCAAAGATAGTGCAAGTTGGGAGAAATTCAAAATGAAAACCCGCTTTTATTTATTCTGGACTTCGTAACTCAGGCAAGCCCAATAGCTTTCGTTCTCCTTAAACTGTACCGACAGTTTGAGCTTACCGGACGTGGTTGGCGTGATGGTCTGGACATATTCCCCCTGGGGTGTCACCTCCCATTGGTCATACCATTGGTTGCCAAGAATAAGGGCCCACTTGATGCCCGTGCGTGGCTTATATCGGAACGTATAGGATTGGCCGACAGCCAGCTTAAGCGTCATGGGCACCTCGCCAATCTCCAGCCACTGCCCCATATCGGTATAGACAATGGGCAACTCCGCAAGGCCATTCTCCCTGAGTGACTTCAGCAGCATGTGGCCATCCACTCCTGCGCGCTCCCACTCCGCTGCCTGACTTGACTTCACCTGCCGTGCATCGGGCACACAGAGCGGGTACAACGCCTCCACCCGTTGCCAATCCTCATCCGAAGGAGGAATGACCTGATACTCCACCAGCCTGTTCCACATATTCTCCTTATCGCCCTTGAGGCAGAGCCTTACGCTCCCCGTGTCCCTCACCACAAACGGCAAGGAGATGACACCATCTCCCTCATCGGTCCATTCATCACTCTTGACGGACACGCTGTTGTTGAAGAGGGCAAACGGCTTGTCCGTATGGACCCGGATGCGGAAGGTATAGCGCTCACCCACCTGCAACGACCGCCGCAGAGGGATATCCAGTATGTCAAACTTCCCCTCACCCGCATTATACATCATCGGCATCTCCAGCTCATGGTTCCTCACCTTCTCAGAGAGCTGAGCAGGATCCAGCCCGTACTCCATCCAGGTGTGGTTGACCGGGGTCAAAGCCAGAAATTGTTCGTAAGATAACAGATTGTCAGTCAATTGATAGGACGCATCATCGGGGAAATGGCTCAAAATCATCCATTCGGGCGATACGTTGAACCACGTCCAGCAGTTGTCCCTTTGGACAAACTGTCCGTTGCTCACACTCCCTGCTCCCCACGTCGGGTCCAGCAAGATGCCACGGTTTTCACTCGTGTAAGCGAAAATCCAGGCATGGCCTCTGCGGTCGATATGACCAGTAGAGTCCTTTGTCTTACCGGGTACCACCTCCGAGGCGACTCCTACCGCCTTGGCCATTTGATAGAACAGTTCGCAATAGGCCTGGCAGACCCCTTTGCGGGTATCATAGCAACGGTCGGCAGTATTGATGGTATAGGAGATATCGTAGGCAATATGGGTGCAAATCCATAGGTAGATCATGCGAATCTTCTCGTAATTGTCCTCACACCCCGCCGTAATGGACTGGGCCACTTCCGTGTAATCGTAGTGACTCTCACGAATCAACATACTGTCCTCTTCGATGGGTTCCTTGTAGTAATCCACGAAGTGCCGGGTATCAGTGGGGTTCTGACCATATACATCCTGCCCCATCACTCCAACGAGCAACCAGACAATCAACTTTATCACAAACTTGCCTTTAATCATCATACTTACAGACTTTTCAAATTACCATTTTGAATCCATCGCTGCAAATATACATAAGATCTGCGAGATTTTACACCGGCAGGATAAAAAACAAGGCCGGAGCCTTGTTTTCTGTCCCCTCCTGCGTGCTCTTTGTCACAAATTTACTATATTGGAGGCAAATTTATAAATTAATACCATATGGACAGAAATCTAACAGTTGCCGGCCTTGATGTGCACAAAGAATCTCAAATTGGTGAATCCATATTTCATCAAGCAGTTACCCGGTCGCAAGAGCGATGTCAAGGATGCACAATGGATAGCGGAGTGCGTCCTGAAGAATCTTATCAAAGGAAGTTTTGTGCCTGAACCGGTTGTTCAGGACATGCGAGCAGGAAAGTGACACACGGAAACAGGTATCTCAGACAAATACTGATAGAAATCGCATGGGCTGCATCAAGAACCCGGAACTGTTTCTTCTCCAACTTCAGCTACGTCCAGACAACAGTCAAGAAAAAAAGCAAGATGAAAATCCAGGTGGCTATCGCCCGGAAGATACTTGTGGCAGTATGGCACATGCTATCCAAAGAGGAGGACTTCATTGATGTCTATCTGAAGCGACTGGAAGAACAGAAAAAGGCTGAGACGTTAGAAAGACAAAAGGTTGTCCAACAAGCCCGGACAATTGTCCGAATAGGTTTGGACATTTGTCCGAGCATGTCCGGACAGCCTGTATTGTATCCCACTTGTATATAACAAAAATGTTACCTTGTTGTTTATAGCTTAGGTTAGTATTGTAACAGATCTTTTCAAGCACCTCTTCCAGGGTCTCATCATAACGGATATAGCCATTGAAACGGTAGTGACTGGACAGGTTGTGCGACAGACGCACCTCTACGCGATAGAGGTCGGAGACCGTGCACAACAGGTCAAGGATAGGCTGATCGGTAAAGTGATAGCGACCATTCTGCCACTCAATCATAGCGATGTTCTTCACGACCACCCGATTATGTGCAGCCTCGTAGAGGGCACGCTGACCAGGCTTCATCTGCACAGGTTGTGCGCCCGAAGAGGCGGTAAAATCCACGGCTCCACGGTAGAGGGTCACCTCACTTACAGCAGTGGAATCGTTATGAATCACCTGAAAGGCGGTGCCTTTCACCTCCACACAGGTGGTACCTGCGAAGACCCGGAACGGCACGCCATCCATCTTCTTGACATCAAACACCGACTCACCTTCGAGCCAGACGCTCCGATTGGTCAGGAAGTTGGAGGCATACCTTATTGTGCTCCCTTCCTTCATCCAGACCACAGAGCTATCAGGCAGGATAAACGAATGGTTCTGAACGGCATAGTACGTGCGCACCGCCTCCTTATCCAGAGGGGCCGACACCTCACGCTGGCCAGCTAGCCACCATCCTCCGCCTACCATCAGCAACAGCACAGCAGCCACGGCGGCTATGCGCCAAGTCAAAGCTGTAAGTATGGAGCGACGGTTGAGGGTTGTGTTGCGACGAATCTGCTTCCACAACCTCTCCTCTACCTCATGGCCAACCGAAGGCTGCCCTACAAGGTCCCATTGCCTGCGCATCAAGTGCTCCACACGCTTATCCATGGCCTCTGTATGCTGTATGTTATCTCCTGTAGTCATCGAACGAATGAATTCTAGGGAATCCTGTTACTTCGCAATCTTGAAGAAGTTGTTCTGGACAAACTTCACGCTACCACGGGCAGTATGGTCGAGCTTCACCTTTGAGCCAAGCACATCACCCTCCACCTGATTACGGCCTATACGAACGTTGCGGCAATATTCCAGAGTAATACCTTCCTTGCGATAGTGGTAGGGCTGGTAGGTGGTATTGCGAATCAGCTTATTGCCCAGGAAGGTGAGCCCATCTACCGAGCGGGCATAAAGGATAGGATAGTCAAACAGGTGGAACGTATTATCCTCAATGCGGATGTTGCGGTGGAAAGGGTAACGCACGTCCGGCTCAGGAATCTCGGGGTAGATGCTGATTACAGCCTCACAGAACTGATACTGCGAAGAGTTACAGGGATAACGGAACTCATTGCGACGGATAGTCACGTCCTTCACGGCACCCGACTCAAACCAGTAGTTGGCATCGCCGGCAATCAAGATGGCCGAACCGCTGCTTTCGAAGACATTGTCCTCAATCACCACTTTTCCCGGGGTCGATACGAGCACACCACGAGCACGACAGCTTCCGAAGTGGCAATTACGGATCTCAGCATCTGGAGTGCAAGAGAGGTTCTCCAACACATTACCCTCCTGAACACTAGCAGGCATAGCCTCACTGAACTCAATGATAAACTCAGCCTTGTTGACCACCTCAAACTTAGCGATAGTCCCTGTACCCACTGTGCGCATGGTTTTGTTTTCGATGAATCCTGCTGTTTCGCCTGGACGTCCCCACTCCATGCCTTCGCTCATGTCTTGCATGAACCGGCATTGCACACGCGTGGGTGAAAGCACCTTGACTATGCGCGAGCAGGTGCCGTGGATGTTGATGGGGTCATCCATTAATCCAGCGAAGTGGCAGTTCTCAATCTTTACCAACCCACTGCATCCCATCAGATGCAGACCATCATCATGACCACTCAACACACGATTCTTAGCCATGTTGGGAGCCACATTGACTGCATTGAAGGTCAGGTCCTTGCTGTATTGCGAGAGTACACCCAGTCCTCCGGTATGATAGACATTAATCTGCTCCATCCTCACTCCGTCACAATGGAAGAGGAAGATACCTGCATGTTCACGGGTATTGTGGCGAAGTACGAGCATCGTACCGGCTGCCGGATAAGGCACGGGCTTACCCTTGGGCTCCTTGAGGCGCACCACGCCCTTCTTGAGCGCTTCGGCATGATAGCGCACCCAACCCAAATTATCACCTGTGTTGTAGCATACGAAGTGGGTATCGGCTTCAAACTGCATTATGCTCCAACAAGCGCTCTTCCACCCTTCACCTACAAAGGTGAGCTGATTGTTCTCTATAATATAAGGATATTGCTCGGTATCAATCTCCACGTCCATGTACTGGTCTGTGCTATTCACCACCTTGCCTTGAGCAGTCAAAGGAATGTCCCAGTCAATGGAGAAGTTGCGCAAAGCAATGTTCTTGCAGCGATGCAAGGTGATGGGCTGCATACGTCCGTGCATGATAAATTCCGACCCCTGTCCATCAAGGGTTACGTTCTGCATCTCGTCAAGCAAGATAGCCAGAATCTTGGGGTTGACATCGTAGGTATTGGTCTCGTAATAGTCTCGCAAGGTGGTGTGCGCCTCCCAAAAGTCATAACGACCCTTCTCGAAGGTCAACACAGCCTCTGGGTATTTCCGACACTCCTCCAACGCCTTCATTACATAAGGCGTTGCATTCACGCGGCTGTCGGGCTTCAACCCGAGACTACTCATTGTGATCACCGTAGCCTCTGCTGCCACATGCAAGGCGACGAGCAACAAAGCCATACAACTGAATAATCTGTTCCTCATGATCGTTTTTTCTTTTAATTAATTTTGGTTATACTATAAGTTTGGTTATTCTTGATACTAATCAACAAAATTATTCACGTCAATAAATACCCGTTTCAGTCAATCCACCCGTAGAAAATAAACATTAGTTATTATTAAATCCTAATATTTAACATCCGTAAACATTTTAAGTAACAATATAATTGTTTTTCCAAAAAAGGTTCCTACCTTTGCCGCCGAGAATAACGATGCGCATGGAAAATCTTATCCTATCCCGTTTCAAGGAGGGTGATGCCAAAGCCTTTGAGGCAATCTACCGCCATTATTGGCGGAAGGTACTCTCCTTTACCCACCTCTACATCCGCTCATCCAGTGAGGTGGAAGATGTGGTGCAAGAGGTTTTTATCAAACTTTGGGAGACCAGAGCGCAACTTGACCTCAACAAGAGCTTCGATGGTTACCTCTTCATTCTTACGCGCAACCTCATCTTCAACCGACTACGTGGCTCACTCAATGAGGAGTTCTTCGAATTGACAGTGGTCGAGGCTATGGCAAGCGCCACCGATGTGGAGGAGGAAGTAGCAGCCGCCGACCTCTCCGAGCGTATCGACACGCTACTACTCCAACTTACCCCACGCCAACAGGAGGTCTATCGTCTGAGCCGCAAGGATTTACTCAACTACACGGAGATAGCTAAGCGACTTCACATCTCCGAACGTACCGTGGAGAAGCACCTGAGTGATGTGCTGCACTACTTGCGAGAACACCTCCGCCCAAAGCTTTGCGGCCCGAAATAGGCGGCTGCTCAATACAACGAGATTTCACCCACGCCGGCACGGCCTTCCGACACGCCCTCGATGGTGAGACGGAGGTAACGGATGGCACGATCCACGGTGACGGGCTTAAACTCCCACCCTGTGCATTCACGCTTGTAGAGCTCCAACCAATGCACACCATCGGTAGAGGTCTCCACCTTATGACGGTAAGAAGTGTGGTCCTCGCCGTCGATGATGTTCTCCGTGGGGTAACCCTTCTGCTCGCTCTCCGTCTGCACGGAGGCAATCCTCCTTCCCAATCCGATAACCGTCATACCACAGCTTGAGATGCTCCATGGAGACATTATACCGCTTTGCCAGAACACAGACCTCCTCTTCCGTAAATCCATAACATGATGCAAGATGGGCAGGATCAATCATCGAATACTCATTGAAGTTGTTCAAGGCTGACTCGGTATTGTATTTCTTGATGGGCAATATACCGGTGAGGTATGCCCCTGCAAAGACGCTGTTGGAGCCAGAGCTCTTAAAAAGGCGGCGAAGCAGATTGACGTATGCCGTTGTAATGTAATCATCCGCCCCCATCTCCCGCAGGATGGCATCCCATTCGTCAATAATCATCACGAAACGCTCTCCCCGGCTCTCGCTGATGCGGTAGAGAATGTCCATCTAGTCGTCTCGTTCCTTGGCAACGATATCAGGGAAGAGACCTAACACCTCCTCCATGACATCATGCTGAATGAGCTTGACGATATCCTTCTCGTTCCTGTATTTTGTCGTGAAGTCCGTCAGGTCAAGGCTGATGACAAAGTACTTGTTCAGATAGGATTCAAACGAATCATCCTTCTCAGCTTCCAATCCAGCAAACAACGCCCGCGAATCGCACGACTTATCATAATAGGCACACAACATCTTTGCCGCCATCGACGTACCAAAGCGCCGGCAGCGAGTCACGCAACTGTATCGGAACTCCGAGTTGAGCGTAGCGTTGATCAGCGGTATCAATGACGACTTGTCCACATACTCGTGAGCCACGATATCCCTGAACTCATTATTTCCTCTATTGATATAGGTACCCATAGTTTCTCAGCGTTACCAAAGTTATAGACAGTCGCGCAGGATGGCGGCAATGTCTTCCTCATGCAGCGGCACCCAGGCCTGATCGAGTCCCTCGTTGACGGCGATGTGATGCGCCATCTCGTCAATACGGCTACCGTCAATGCCTACCGCTCCAAGTGTCATCGGGATACCGATGCCCTCATAGAAGGCATGAACGGCCTGTATGCTCTCCTCCGGAGTCTCGGTGCCAAACACATTCCGACCAAAGGAGGTGATGCGCTCCACCACCTGTTCGTGCAGTTCTCCCGAGGTGCTGTGGAGAATATGGCGCATCCAGCGCGGCGTAACGATGGCAAGTCCCTCGCCGTGGGTGATGTCGTAGTGACCGGAGAGCGCATGCTCGATGGCGTGCATCGGCCAACCTCCCTCGGAGTTGCCAAGCGAGTAGATGCCATTGCAACCCAGTGTGGTGGCATAGAATATCTCTGCGCGGGCATTGTAGTTATCCGGTTCTTCAAGTACAATATGCACGTTCTGCACCAACGACCTCACAGCACCCTCCATAAAGGCATCGTTCATCATAATATGCTCCCCACAGAAGTATTGCTCCATGATGTGGTTGATGCAGTCAGCCACACCGGCAAGTGTCTGCTTCACCGGAAGCGTGAAGGTGTAGGTGGGGTCAATAAACGATACAGCAGGGAACACAAGCGGTGAGAAATAGGCGAGCTTGTCGTTGGTCTCCGTGCGTGAGATAACTCCTCCCTGGTCATATTCAGAGCCTGTGGCAGCCAGGGTGATGATATCCACAATAGGTATCGCCTTGAGCGTAGGTGCCTTACCCGTTACGATGTCCCAAGAGTCTGCATCCGAGCAGGCAGCGCCGGCAATGGCCTTGGTGCAGTCAAGCACACTGCCGCCACCTACAGCCAGTATCACGTCAATAGCGTGCTCCTTGCAGATGCGTACCCCTTCGAGCACGCTGGGGTTAAATTTAGGGTTAGGCTCAATACCGGGGAGCTCATAGATTTCCTTACCGCCAAGGAGCTGCAACACCTGGTCGTAAAGCCCACTGCGCTTAATGCTTCCTCCGCCGTAAGTAATCAAAACCCTGTTGCCAAATTGCGCCATCACGCCTTGCAACTTCTCTGCCACCACACCCTTGCCGAAGATTAACCGCGTAGGTGTCTGATAATCAAAGTTCCGCATAGTCCTATCTTATTCTATATAAAAACTGTTGTCAAAGATACAACTTTATTTTCTTTCAGCAAGCAATTCCAACTAGAAATTATTAAAATTGAGCCGATTCCTTGCATAATTACGGGAAAACGACTACATTTGCAACCGTGGTTGAATCAACCGCCGTTGCAAATAAGTGTAAAGTATGAGATTCTATAATAGAGAAAACGAAATAGCCGAATTGAAGCGTATATGCAATCTGTCATTTACGCACAACTCCCGTATGACGGTCTTGACGGGGCGTAGGCGCATCGGTAAGACGAGCTTGATAAAGAAGGCGTTTGAGGACAGCGATGCCCCCATGCTCTATTTCTTTACGGGCCGCAAGGCTGAAGCAGCCCTTGTGGATGATTTCGTGCAGGAGATACACAACAAACTGCACGGATATGTACCGGAAGGTCTGATGTCGGTAACAGGAGTGCTGAGGCACCTGTTTGAGCTGGCAAGGAGTACAAGGTTCACTCTCGTCATAGATGAATTTCAGGAGTTCATGACAGTCAACCCGTCAGTATTCAGTGACCTGCAGAACCTGTGGGACAGCTACCGTTCCGATACCCGGATGAATCTTGTCCTGAGCGGTTCTGTCATGTCGATGATGCGTCGGATTTTCACCGATGCGCATGAGCCATTGTTTGGGCGAGCCGACAATATCATCAGCCTGCGACCTTTCAAGATAAAGGTGATGAAGGAGATACTGAAGGATTACTATCCGGAACACACCAACGAAGATCTTCTGGCACTCTATTCCATAACAGGTGGAATACCGAAGTATATCGAGCTATTTTGTGACAACGGTCATGTGACAGCTGACTCCATGATTCGCTTCTCCGTGTCCAATATGTCTCCCTTTATTGACGAGGGGCGCAATCTGCTTATTACAGAGTTCGGGCGTGATTATGGCACCTACTTTTCCATTCTTCTCGCCGTAGCTCAGGGGCGCACATCCCAGGCTGAAATCACAGCAACTTTGGGCGGAACGGCTATCGGTGGCCATCTCGAACGGCTGGAGAACACTTATCATATCCTATCGAGATACCGTCCTGTCATGTCAAAACCCGGGAGCAAGAATACCGTGCGTTTCCGCATAAGCGATAATTTCATGCAGTTCTGGTTCCGTTTCATTGAGCGTAACCGTCCCATGATTGAACTTGACAACTATGACGACCTGTGTGAAGTGGTCATGCGGGATTATCCTACCTATTCCGGCCTGATGCTTGAAAAGTATTTCCGGCAGCAGCTGACGGAGGGAGGCGGATTCCGCGAAATGGGTTCATGGTGGGAGGCCAAGGCCGGTAAAGAGGCCAATGAGATAGACATAGTAGGCATACGTACAGAAGGGCGGTCCGCACTTGTCGCCGAAGTGAAGCGCAATGCCCGCAACTATGACCACAAATCGTTCATGGCCAAAGTCGAGCACCTAAGAGCCAAGCTATTATCCGGCTATGAGATAGAATCCCGGCTCTTTACCCTAGATGATATGTGATGCAACGGGATGATTGATTATCCGCTCAGATGGTTCATTGAGAGAAATTTCCTATTCTCCTTTGTCAAAATCTGCCTTGTAATGGGCGCACCCGATAAACCCTGTGGGGAGAGCGCACGGATGCTAGCCCAAAACTGTTGCTAAACGATACATGAAGAAAGGGATGT
>CAMACX010000056.1 GCA_945831575.1 uncultured Mediterranea sp. | reverse complement strand
TGGTTCCGTAGCTCAGCTGGATAGAGCAACGCCCTTCTAAGGCGTGGGTCCTGCGTTCGAATCGCAGCGGAATCACCAGAATAAGCGCAACGAGTTATCCTACAACCCGTTGCGCTATTTTTATTCCCCCCACCATCACTTGTAGTTAGTCGCTGTAACATACGGAAGCCCAACAGCTCATAGCCCGCAAAAAAAGGATGCAAGCAGCCATACTATGCACCGCTTGCATCCCTTTATTATTTTGATACCTAAAATATGATATCAAGATTACAGGTTCGGATTCATCTTGCTCCAGTCAGCCACTGCGGGGATGATGCCCAGCGAGATGATCTCGTCACGCATCTTCTGCAGGTGTTCGTAAGAAGCAGTCAGACCAGCCATCTCCTCTTCCGTACCCTGAGGTGCGGTGAAGTGTACGCCGTCCTTATCAATCGTGGTAGGCATAGCCATCATCACATTCTTATAGCCGCACTTGTCGCAGTTCACGTAGCAGCCTGCAGGCCAAGTGAAGGGTTCACCACCCATGGCACCCTCAATCATCTTCACAGCCTGGTAAGCAGGGCTCTGGAAGGAGCTACGGCCACGCAGTTTGATGATGTTGCTGCCACCCTGAGTCGTCATATGCTTGATTTCAGCCCAGCGCTCAGCGCTCAGAGGCAGTTCAGCCAGCGGCTTGCCATCAATCTTAGCCTTCGAGGCAAATACAGCCATCTGCTCGCCGTGACCGCCGTAGGTATAGGCATCGGTCACCTTGTCCTGCTGTACGCCAAACTCCTGAGCCAGCTGCTGCTGCAGACGGGTAGAGTCAAGGGCAGCCAGTGAGGTGAGCTGGTTGGGCTTCAGACCCGAGTGGATCAGTGCGGTGAGGGCCGTCACGTCAGCGGGGTTGAAGATGACCACCACGTGCTTCACGTCGGGGCAGTACTTCTTGATGTTCTCACCGAAGTCAGCTGCAATCTGGCAGTTGCCCTTCAGCAGGTCCTCACGGGTCATGCCCTCCTTACGGGGAGCACCTCCCGAGCTGATGATGTACTTGGCACCGGTGAAGGCCACTTCGGGATCCACCGTATAGCTCAGGTTAGCACCGGGGAATGCGCAGTGGCACATTTCGTCATACACGCCATGCACACCGGGCTCATAGATATCATACAGACAAATGTTGGGAGTCAGACCCAGCATCAATACACTCTGCACCATGTTAGAGCCGATCATACCACCGGCACCTACAATCACGAGTTTCTCGTCAGTTAAGAATTTCATAATACGTTTGCTTAAAAAGTTGTTATTAATAGGTTGATTATTTCGTAACACGTTCCAGCCACTTCACCATGCCGAGCATCACACCCATCGAGATGAGACAGACGATGGCGAATACCGACCAGCACTGCCAGATGGGCCAAGCGTTGTACATCAACGGGCCAATCCACAGCAGTAGGTTACCCACCGCCGTAGCACCCAGCCAGAGGCCTTGACAGAGACCCAGCATATGCTTGGGAGCCACCTTCGACACGAACGAAAGGCCCAGCGGAGAGATGAACAGCTCAGCCACGGTGAGGAAGAAATAGACCACAATCAGCACAAACCAGCCTGCCTTGGCCTGCATCTGCTCCTCAATCGGCATGTTCTTGAAGGCATCAGCCGAGGGATAACCGTTGGAGAGGGAGAAGAGGGCCAGGAAGATGAAGGCCAATGAAGCGATAAACATACCGATGGCAATCTTGCGCGGCGTGGAGATCTCCTTGTTGCGGCGAGCCAGCGCAGAGAAGATGGCCATGATGACCGGCGTCAGCACAATCACGAAGAAGGGGTTCACCGCCTGCCAGATTTCAGGAGCCACAGCCGACGAATCCACGAAGTCGCGGGCAAAGTAGGAGAGCGACATACCGTTCTGGTGGAATGAGAACCAGAAGAAGATGACGATAGCCAGTACGGCAAAGAGGGCCATCATGCGCTGCTTGATCTCCTGTGCCATGGCAGCCTTCTCCTCAGCGGTATATTCCACACCCTTCACGGCCTCTTTCTTGGCCGGCGTGGGGAAGATGCGCTGCGAAGCAAAGAAGATGATGAGCGAGATCAGCATGGCAGCCACCGAAGCCACAAACGAGTAGTGTACGCCCTCGTTGAAGATCTGCAGGTAGGTCTGGCAGGAGGCAGCCATGTCAGCCACGTTGCCTCCGGCAGCAGCCATCAGCGTGTTGAGGTTGGTCGCAGCCTGTTCGTTCATGCCCGCCGCATCATTGATGTACTGGTGACAGAGCGCAGGGAGCTGTGCGTTATAGACCATGTCGTGCGCCTTCAGCCACCACTCGCGCAGCAGGGGAGCCACGAAGGGGGCAATCAGACCGCCCACATTGATGAATACGTAGAATATCTGGAAGCCTGAGTCGCGTTTGCTCTTGGCGATACGCAGTGCCTCAGGACCCTTCTTAGCCGCCTCGGCCTCGAAGTTGTCGTACATCTGACCCACGATAGCCTGCAGGTTACCCTTGAAGAGACCGTTACCGAAGGCGATGAGGAAGAGTGCGAAGCAGGTCAGCGGCAGCAGCCACACCTTGTTGTCGGCAGTAGCCAGGATAGGAATGGAGAGCAACACATAGCCCAGCGCCATGATGATCAGGCCCGTCTTGATGGTGCCCTTGTAATTCTGTGTGCGGTCAGCGATGATACCGCCTACCAGGGCCAGGATGTAGATGCCTGCATAGAAAAAGGAGTAGATAGTGCCAGCCGTCTCTTCAGCCAAGCCAAACTTCGAGCAGAGGAAGAGCACGAGCACCGCGTTCATGATGTAATAACCGAAGCGTTCGCCCATGTTACTCAGTGCCGCCGAGAGCAGCCCTTTGGGATGATTTTTAAACATAAATGCTACTGTTTTTTAATAAGTTAGTAATTGATAGTTTGCTAATACATTAATAGGTTTACATTTTTCGTGCAAATATACTCTTTTTTACTGAGAATACCACTTTTCACCGAGAGAAAAGTTTTTTTTTATAAAATATTCATGATTGTCTCCCCTCCATGGCCTCAGAAGAGGGGGCACACCGTGGCCTGCGCCTCGCGCACCAGGTCCTCCGGGGCGAGCTTGATCTGCAGTCCGCGCTGTCCAGCGCTGACGTAGATGAAGGGAAAATCCATGCAGGTGGAGTGGATGTAGGTGGGGAAATGCTTCTTCATGCCGATGGGAGAACAGCCGCCACGGATGTAGCCCGTCAGCGGAAGCAGCTCCTTCATCGGGATGAGGTCACACTTCTTGTTGCCCGAGGCCTTGGCGGCCACTTTCAGATCGACCTCATGCTCCCCGGGAATGACGCAGACAAAGTAGCCACTCTTGTCACCATGGAGCACCAGCGTCTTGAATACACACTCGATATCCTCACCCAAGCTAGCCGCCACATGCACGGCACTCAGGTCATTCTCATCCACTTCATAGGGAATCAGTTCATACTTCACTTTGGCCTTATCCAACAACCGGGCCACGTTAGTCTTATTTATCTTCATCTCATTATCCGTACTTAATCAATTTATAATTTATAATTATTCATTATCAATTATTCATTATTCATTCTTGAAATCACCTGCTTCAGGTACTTCGCCGTATAGCCTTTGCCTTGGGCGACGACCTCCTCAGGGGTACCTGTAGCCACGACCATTCCCCCACCCTTGCCCCCTTCGGGGCCCATGTCGATGAGGTAGTCAGCCATCTTGATGACATCCAGGTTGTGCTCAATCACGATGACCGTGTTCCCCTTGTTGACCAGGCGGTCGATGACCCCCATCAGCACGCGGATGTCCTCGAAGTGAAGTCCCGTAGTGGGTTCATCGAGGATGTAGAGCGTCTTGCCCGTGTCGCGTTTGGCCAGTTCGGTGGCCAGCTTCACACGCTGGCTCTCGCCGCCGCTCAGCGTGGTGCTGCTCTGTCCCAGCTTGATGTAGCCCAGGCCCACGTCCTGCAGCACCTTGATCTTGTTCAATATCTGCGGCACGTTCTCGAAGAACTCCACCGCCTGGTTGATGGTCATGTCGAGCACATCAGCTATCGACTTCCCCTTGTAGCGCACCTCCAGCGTCTCGCGGTTGTAGCGCTTGCCGTGGCACACCTCGCAGGGCACATAGACATCGGGCAGGAAGTTCATCTCAATCACCTTGTACCCGTTGCCCTGGCAGGCATCACAGCGGCCTCCCCCCACATTGAAGGAGAAGCGTCCGGGCTTGTAGCCCCGCACTTTCGCCTCGGGCAACCCCACGAAGAGGTTGCGTATATCGCCGAACACCCCCGTGTAGGTCGCGGGATTGGAGCGCGGCGTGCGCCCCAGGGGCGACTGGTCCACGTTGACCACCTTATCCACGTACTCCAGTCCCTCGATACTGTCGTAGGCCAAGGGATCCTGCAGCGAGCGGTAGAAGCGCTGCGAGAGGATGGGCTGCAGCGTCTCGTTAATCAGCGTCGATTTCCCGCTGCCCGACACCCCCGTCACGCAGATGAGCATCCCCAGCGGGAACTCCACATCCACCTGCTTGAGGTTGTTGCCACGCGCCCCACGGATTATCAAGCGGTGTCCGTTGCCCTTGCGCCGCGCAGCAGGGAGCTCAATGGAGCGCTCCCCGTTGAGGTACTGCGAGGTGAGCGTATGCTGCTGGAGCATCTCGCGGGGCGTACCCTGGAAGACCACCTCGCCCCCCAGCCGTCCCGCCTTGGGACCCATATCGACCACATAGTCCGCCGCCAGCATCATGTCCTGGTCGTGCTCCACCACAATCACCGTATTGCCGATGTCGCGCAGCTCCTTCAGCGAGCGGATCAGGCGGTCGTTGTCGCGCTGATGGAGCCCGATGCTCGGTTCGTCCAGGATGTAGAGCACGTTGACCAGCTGCGAACCGATCTGTGTAGCCAGCCTGATGCGCTGGCTCTCCCCACCCGAGAGGCTCATGGAGGTGCGGTTGAGCGAGAGGTAGTCCAGTCCCACGTCGAGGAGAAACTTCAGCCGGGTGCGGATCTCCTTCAGAATCTCCTCCGCGATCTGCAGCTGCTGGCCTTCGAGGTGCTGCTCCACCCCCTGCATCCAGCCGTAAAGCTCGCTGATGTCCATCGAGGCTAGCTGGGCGATGTTCTTATCATGGATGCGGTACGAGAGCGCCTCACGGTTGAGCCGCTGTCCGCCACACTCAGGACAGGTGGCCGTGCAGGCAAACTGCTCCGCCCACTTCTGTGCCGTGGCCGAGGCCTCCTTCTCCTGCAGGAGGGTGATGTACTTGGCCACCCCATCAAAGGTGGTGAAGTAGTCGCTCGATGTCCCGATGAGCTGGCTCTTGATCCGGATGCGCTCCTCACTGCCGTAGAGGATGTCGTCGATGGCCTCCTCAGGCAACTGGCTGACCGGCGTACGCAGGGTAGCCTCATACTTCTCCAGCAGGGCGCTTATCTCCCAGAATATCATGCTGTTCTTTCCCTTTCCCAGGGGCACGATGGCCCCCTCCTGGATGGAGAGGCTGCGGTCGGGGATGACCTTCCCGATGTCGATGGTATTGACCCCCCCCAGTCCCTTGCACTTGGGGCATGCCCCCTGTGGGGAGTTGAACGAGAAGTTGTTGGGTGCCGGCTCGCGGTAGGACAATCCCGTGACGGGACACATCAGTCTGCGGCTGTAGTGCCGCACCTCGGCCGTCTCCATGTCGAGCACCATCAGCAGCCCGTCGCCCTGCCGCATGGCCGTAGCCACACTGCTCTTCAGGCGGGCATCATCCTTATCCTGCACCTTCAGCTTGTCGATGACCACCTCCACATCGTGCGTGCGGTATCGGTCCAGCTTCAGGCCGGGCAGCGCCTCACGCACCTCCCCGTCCACGCGCACATAGAGGTACCCCTTCTTGCGCACCTGCTCGAAGAGCTCCTTGTAGTGTCCCTTGCGGCCACGCACCAGGGGAGCCAGGAGATAGATCTTGCGCCCGGCATAGTCATGGAGTATCAGGTCCAGGATCTGCTCCTCGGTGTATTTCACCATCTTCTCCCCCGAGAGGTAGGAGTAGGCCTCACCGGCCCTGGCAAAGAGCAGACGGAGGAAGTCATAGACCTCGGTGGTGGTGCCCACGGTCGAGCGCGGGTTCTTGTTGGTCGTCTTCTGCTCGATGGAGATGACCGGGCTCAGTCCCTGTATCTCATCTACATCGGGCCGCTCCAGGTTGCCCAGGAAGTTGCGCGCATAGGCCGAGAAAGTCTCGATGTAGCGCCGTTGTCCCTCGGCATAGAGCGTATCAAAGGCCAGCGATGACTTACCGCTGCCACTCAGCCCCGTGATCACCGTGAGGCTATGGCGCGGGATCGTGACATCCACGTTCTTCAAGTTATGTACCCGGGCCCCATATACTGCTATCTGTTCCACTTCGTCCATCTAATCACTAATCACTAATCACTAATCACTAAACACTATATATAATTAAGGTGCAAAAAAAAGTCCTAAGCTCCATCGCCAAGGCCCTCTTTGCAAAACCTCACTGCAAAAATAGCGCTTTCTTGGGGAATATCGAATGAAAAAGTGGAATTTTTACTATCTTTGCCCGCGCAAAGGCATTTTTCACCTGCGCAAAGCAGAATTTTAACATCAGAACAGCATGAAACGAATCAACCGCATAGCTTGTATGTTGCTCCTGGCCCTGCTCCCCGTGGGCCACACGCTGGCGCAACAGTCAGACAACAGCTTTCTCCACACCGTCGAGAAGGGACAGAGCCTCTACTCCATCGCCAGCATGTATGGCGTGACCGTACAGGACATCGTGCAGCTCAATCCGGGCAGCGACCAGAAGATTGTGGCCGGGGGTACGCTCCGCATCCCCCGCAAGGCCGGTAGCGCGGCACAGGGAGGCGAGACCTTCCACACCATCGCCGCCGGAGAGACCCTCTACCGACTTACCGTGAAGTATGGCATCACCGCCCAGCAGATCTGCGCAGCCAACCCCGGACTCAGCGCCAGCAACTTCCGCATCGGGCAGGTCATCCGCATCCCCGCAGCAGAGGAGAGTACGGTTGCAGCTACGGGACAGAATCCCGGTGCGGCTCAGGCAGGTCATGCAGGAGAGGGCGCAGCCACCCCGACAGGAGCAGCTGTCACACCCTCTCAGGCCCAAGGTCAGCAGGCTCAGGACAAGCAGCCCGGGAAGCAGGCTCAGAGTCAGCAGGCCGGGAAGCAGGGGGTGGAATCGCGTTGCAGGGAGATGCACCGCGTCAAGAAGAAAGAGACCGTCTTCAGCATCAGCCGACAGTATGGCATCACCGAGGCTCAGCTCATCGCTGCCAACCCCGAGCTACAGGGCGGTGCCAAGCTGAAGAAGGGGGCCCTGCTCTGCGTCCCCTACGCCACCCCGAGCGAGACCCAGCGCCCCACAGAGATACCCACCGACAATCAGCTGTTCACCCAGAGTGCCAAGCCCGACAAGCAGTACAAGGTGATCCGTGCCGCCCTCCTCCTCCCCTTCCTCGATGTGCCGCAGACGGAGAGCAGCCGGATGGTGGAGTACTACGAGGGCTTCCTCCTGGCCATGGATAGCTTGAAGCGCCAGGGCGTGAACATCGACCTCTACACCTACAATACGGGCGACGAGAAGCAATCCATCCAGCCGCTACTGGCCCGCGAGGAGCTGAAGCAGATGGACATCATCTTCGGCCCGCGCCATCAGGAGCACATCGCCCCCCTGGCCGGCTTCTGCAAGAAGCACGACATCCGCCTGGTCATCCCCTTCACCTCCAAGGACAACGCCGTCTTCTCCAACCCCATGATCTACCAGATCAACACCCCGCAGTCCTACCTCTATTCCGAGGTCTATGACCACTTCCTGCGACAGTTTGCGAAGATGGACATCGTCTTCATCGAGGCCCAGGAGGGGAGCAAGGAGAAGGCAGACTTCATCAAGGGGCTGAGGGAGGAGCTGACCGCCAAGGGCATCGCCACCCGCAGCGTGAGCGACGAGGCCGATGCAGCGCAGCTGAGCCAGTACCTGAGCAACGACCGCGAGACCCTCTTCGTGCCCACCTCAGGCAGCAACCTCACGCTCATCAAGGTGCTGCCCCAGCTCGTGCTTACTGCACGTGATCACCCCGAGCAGCGCATCCACCTCTTTGGCTACCCCGAGTGGCAGACCTTCACCAAGGACCACCTGGATGCCTTCTTCCAGCTGGACACCTACTTCTACTCCTCGTTCTACACCAACAACCTGCTGCCGGCCGCCATCCACTTCACCTCCTCATACCGCCGTTGGTACGCCAAGGAGATGGACGACCGCTACCCCAAGTACGGTATGCTGGGCTTTGACACGGGCTACTTCTTCCTCAAGGGGATGTCCCGCTACGGCAGCCGCTTCGAGGAGCAGATGAACCAGCTGGGCCTGATACCCATCCAGACAGGCTTCAAGTTTACCCGCGTCAACAACTGGGGCGGATTCATCAACCGCAAGGTTTTCTTCGTCCACTTCACGCGCGACTACGAGCTGGTCAAACTCGACTTCGACTGACCCCTCCGCGCCCCCAGCTGAGCAATCGGGAAGTAAATATATGGATTGACAAACCAGTCAAGATTTAAGAAATAAACAACATAACTGGAAAAGCAGATTACTGAGAAGAAATGACTCTTGAAAGAGATTAGATTCTTGAATGGAATAGATTCTTGAAGAGAAATGAAATTCAGCAATAAAAGATTTTCAGAAAAAGAAGAGAATTTGAAAACAGAGTTTGAAGAGAAAAAGATGAAAAGAATAGATTTGGTCCGAATTGAATTGATAGCGTTGCTGCTTCTGCTGTCCGCTGCATCCCTGCCCGTCTGGGCGCAGGTCGGCGAACAGCGTCACAACCTGGCCATTGGCGTCAACGGCGGCATCAACCTCGCCTCCGTCAGCCTCACCCCCACGGTGAAGCAGGCCCAGCTTGGCGGCATCAACGGCGGCTTTACCGCACGCTACATTTCCGAGAAGCTCTTCAAGATGATCTGCGGCCTGCAGATGGAGGTCAACTACGCCCAGCGCGGCTGGGATGAGTCCTACATCGACTATCCCGAGCTGAGCTACACGCGCACCATGCACTACGTGGAGGTGCCCTTCCTGGCCCACCTGGCCTTCGGGCGCGACCGGGGCATGCAGTTCTTCATCCATGCCGGTCCGCAGATAGGCTTCCTGCTGAGTGACAGCGAGCAGATGGATGGTGACTGGGAGGGTGCCCTGGCCGATGGAGCCAACCTCGTGACCGAGCAGCACGGCAAAGCCATCGACAACAAGTTTGACTACGGCATTGCCGCCGGCCTGGGCGTAGAGCTACGCACCAAGGCCGGCAACTTCCTCCTGGAGGGGCGCTACTACTACGGCCTCTCCGACTTCTACAACAGCACCAAGAAAGACTACTTCGCCCGCTCCGCCCACAATGTCATCACCGTCAAGCTAGCCTACCTCTTCGACCTGAGCCGTTGAGGAGCCCACATCACCCGGCGTACCGCTTGAGCACTTTGTGCAGTTCGTGCAGGAAGTGGTCGAGCGTCTCGTCGTCTGCATAATGCACACAGATCAGCACCACGCTCAGGTAATACAGCACGTTAATCACCCGTCCGGACACCCCCCATAGGGTCTTGCGGCCTATAAAAAGACGAAAAACTGCAAATCGCTTTTGTAGCAAGCTGTCCAACAAGCCTGGACATTTGTCCGCATAGGTCCGGAAAAAGTTCCGGATATGCTCGGACAACCTTCCGCACCTAACCTGACAGCCTGATAGTCACCGCATTTTGAGCCCCATGAAGCTTGAAAACACTTCAAAAAAAGTCATGAAATCAAGGGCAAAATACCCTTCCGCTGCAAAAATAAGCTCAAAACTACCCCGTTTTTGCAAGAAAAAAGCATCCATCAGCCATCAATAAACCCCTTATTTGTCCATTTTGCGCTAAAACACATGTTGTTGCCACCCTTGTTGCCACCCATAAAAAGCTGAATATCAACGAGTGTTGCAACATGGCAACAAAATGACTCAAAAAAAACTTTTGTAGGGGGGCGCAGCTGCCATATTTTGTCGTGGATGCGGCGAAAACGGAGCATTCCCACCCGCACCCCCGCCCAGAAGCGTGCGCTCAAGGATTTGCTTAAAGAACTTAAAACCCGTTATCCCCATGCATGCATTACCTCCCACCATACGTTCAATCCTCACAAGGATTGCCCGTGCTTTAACGCAGAACGAGAGTACAGCAAACTGTAAGTCGAAGCTCCCCGCCTGGATCAAGGCCCTGGCCCGATGGCTCCTGACATAAAACAGTCTCTCATTAACATATTATAATACATAATATTTGTTCTTATCGCTAGAAAGCCCTACCTTTGCATAAAGCATAGAGGCTACTTTATTTAAGACGGGGTATCTTCCCCCACAAATAAAAAAAGAGTTGCGACTGCAACTCTTTTTTATTATTCGATTTTTGATTATTCGGTCATCTTCTGACTTACACCTCTTCCCCGGCAAACTTCACCTTCCGTCCCAACACCGTGGCAAGAATCATCTCAATATCCTTCAGGAAGCTGTGATGCCGGTAATAGTAACAGTTCAGCCTCACCTTATCAGGATAGATGACCGTGTCATTGTACTCCTTGGCAATCTCCTGCGTCGGTCTGCTGTCGCCCTCAGCCTGCCGCTTGCTGACATAATCCGCTATCAGCTCATCCTCTAGGCGATACTTCAGCGTAGCCGGCCCTGTAATCCCGGGCAACAACTTCAGCACATCCCGGTCCTCTCCCTCGAGCATATCCGCATACCCTGGCACATCCGGACGGGGACCCACGAACGACATCTTGCCAATCAGCACATCCCACAACCCCGGCAGTTCATCCAGTTTATAGTGCCTCAAGGTAGCCCCGAACGGCGTAATACGCGCATCCCCGGCCACCGAGATGGAAGAGCCGTGGTGCTCCACCATCATCGTGCGAAACTTATGGCAAGCAAACAGCTTGCCTCCCTTCCCCACCCGTTGCTGCACAAACAGGGCAGGTCCTCCGGGCATCTTCAACTTGATCATCACAGCTAAGGCCAGCAACAGCGGCCAGAGGCACAGCAAACCAATCAGTGCCACCAGTCGGTCAAAAATCCATTTCAGTATCATTTCCTGTATTATTAGTTTCTAAATTCATAATTAATCAACGAAAGTTCAACAAACTTTAATTGATTGAAAATTTGATAATTAGCAAAACTTTCATACCATTATAATGGTCAATTACAAATGGTAACGAACAATAATCGCTATAATCATCGAGGACAAAGATACTGAATTATTTGATATGGCAGATGATTTCTACAAGTTTTTTAATGCTAAGATGGGAAAATTTTCGTTTACAACATTAGTACCCAAATGTGAAGTCTTAAGTATCTTGCTTGACAAATGGCAAATTCAAGATGCCCACCAAAGAGCCCCAACCGTAAGAGAGATGCAGCGCAATGAAAGCAGCCAGTAGATAGACAAAATTTAACCCCTTGCCTAATGCCAACTTAGTACTCACAGTACCAAGGGCCAAAAGATACATAAACAGTGACAACAAGCCTACACAGATTGCAGGCAACCAGAAGAGACCGACTATGGCTGGAATAATCAACGACAGGACAAAAATCAACGGTACAAAATGGCGTACTGACAAGGAACGCATCTCCTTCGTGTAATATACTGTTAGGATATTCCATTTCCCATTACCATAGTTATTGTTGGCTAAAGCCTGGTAAGTCTCGCGAGCAAGATAAGTACAGAAAGTATCAGGAATAATCACGATTTTTCCTCCGCCACGTATGATGCGTTTGTTCAACTCAATATCCTGATTGCGCACCAACCTGACATCATAATAGCCATACTTATCAAACACCTCACGCCGCCAACAGCCATAAGGTACTGTTTCAACCTCTTGCGCACCCTCAATGCCTGTCCTGAAAGTCGAATTACCCACGCCAAATTTGTTACTGAGTACTTCCCTGATGGCCAGAGTCTTTGGTGTCTTATGTAATACATCCGTACGGCATACAGAACCGATATTGTCGGCTTTGTACTTCTCTAGGCCACTGGAGAGAGCAGATAAATAATTTTTCTCATACGTAGCGTGTGCATCCAATCGAATAACAACCTCCCCCTTGGAGGCCTTGATACCTGCATTCATTGCATAAGGTACAAACTTGTTCGGATTGTCAAGCAACTTGATGAATGGATACTTCTTCATATAAGACCCGAGTATCTCGCGCGTCTTGTCCGTACTCATTCCATCCACAAACAGCACTTCCATATTCTCCTTCGGGTAATCCTGTTCTAGAATGCTATCTATGCACTTCGCTATGTATTTCTCCTCATTATAGATAGGGCAAATAACCGATATCATCTTTTCATTTTACTATTGATTCCTGCTTTAGATATGTTCTTCAAATCCACGAAAGTGTACATTCAGCTCATGGAGAGGCTCCAAGAGCCTACCTAGCGGTGTTCCCTGTGTCATCTTGGCAAAAGCATTCACATCCTTCGGGAAGCACTTACCCCCGTAACCAAACTTGCCGTCTGGACCAGGCACATAGGTATGTGTATCGTTGATATAGCCTGAGAGCAGCATACCCGTATGCACTTTACGCCAGTCTCCACCCATCTGCTCACAGTACTCACGACAGGCATTGAAATAAGTTACTTTATATGCCCCAAACACATTGTGCATGTATTTGGTCAATTCTGCCTCAAGCGGGGTCATCACAGCAAACTTCTTGCCCACAAAGATTTTGGTCAGCAACTCTAGGGCTCCTGTAAACACCATGGTCTGCTTCTTGAAGTCCTCAATATGCGTACGTTCCGTAAGGAACTCAGGCATATAGCAAACCTGATGCTTGGTTTCGCGTGACAACCAATCGCTCGTGCCTGGAAGAATAGTGGTACGAACGAAGACGGGGACATCAGGCAGGTTAGAGATCAGCTCCTTCATGAGCGTCAAGTCCTGCGTACCATCATCCTCAGTCGGTACATGAATCTGCAAGAAAGCTATATCAATGTTACTCAAATCATCATGAAACCCTTTAGCCGGATCGCTGATGAATAGTTTACACTCTGGATTGTTGTGTTCCAACCAATCCTTCAAGGCTCCACCAACAAAGCCGCATCCGATAATTCCTACATTAATCATTGTATAAAATATTAATATATAATTCTTTTACTCATTAATTCTACATGAAACTAAACCATAGTCATTCATGATTTCCTTCTTATCCATTTCCCCATTAACTCCAGCATTACATGTATGGAACCTCGTAAATTGACGAGGTAAAAACTGAATTTATAACTAAACGGATGACGAAAAAAAATCTTGGTCAAAACCCAATCCCTCTTCATTTCATTCCAAATAGAACGAAAACAAATTCTCTGTGATGTAGAAGCTGAATTGTGCCTTATCCTCCTATAATACACCGCCTCTTTAGAGGTAAAGTCAACATACTTAAACCCATCCGAAATAAGAAACATAAACAGACTATCTTCCCCATTCTTGAAGCGCCTATCAAACCGTCTCTGGCCTATTACATCCTTACTTATAAGTTTATATACAGGGCCTGCAAAGAATCTTCTAGCCTTAACAAATCTACATTTGCCACTGCATTCTTGGTACTGAGCTGTAATATAATATGGTTCGAAATGTTGGCTTCCATCAATAAACGACAACGGATAACAGAGAGGAATGACATCTCTGGAAGCCTTCTCATAAAGCAACTCAAGATACCGTGGTGATACGTAGTCATCATCGTCTATAAAAGCAATATACTCTCCTTGAGCAGCATCAAGAGCTAAGTTACGTGCATTGCTCACCCCGCCTTGATCCGTCTGAATGAATCTCCAATGCACGCTTCCATGTATCTGAATATAGTCCTGAATTGCAGTATAGAATGGTTCCTTACAGCCATTCAATACAACCACAAGCTCAAAGTCCTCATGAGGGAAAGTCTGGCTTACTAAAGAATCAAGACATTCCCACAAATAATCTTTTGGCTTATAGGTGGGGATTATCACCGATATTTTCATAACTTTCTTGATTTGATGATTTTTGACGGATTTCCTCCAACAATTGAATAGGCAGGAAAATCTTTGCACAACACACACCCACCTGCAATTATCGTTCCATCAGAAATTGTACGGCCAGGTGTCATCAACACATCACGACCAATCCAGACATCATTGCCTATTAATGTTTGTTTCTTGGCTGAAAAACCCTGTTGTATCATAGGGCAATCTATCCGATCAAATTTCTGATTTTGAGCTAAGATATAGACATTCGGACCCATCATCACGTTGTCACCAATTATCGTATTACTTGGTATCATACAGCATATGCCAAGGCCTGAATTATCACCTATTTCTATATCTAAGCCACTTCCAAAATTTGCCATTCGTTCAATATTGACATTCTTTCCACAGCGCTTAAAGATGTGTTTACATAACAACCCCCTACAGGCTTTTCCTAAGCCACCCAGTAACAATGCAGTACTAGCTGGCAAATAACGAGCAATACCATAGTAAAGCATAAGGCATACAACTTGCCTGATTGTCAACTGACGTCCTCTAATCCTCATATAATATTATTAATAATTCGGACTACTATA
>CAMACX010000055.1 GCA_945831575.1 uncultured Mediterranea sp. | reverse complement strand
CATACCCCTGTCTTTCAGGGGCGATGGCTTATTGCCATAGGGGTTGGATGCTAACATTATGAAGATGGAGATGATTTGCCATTCTATTGGTTTCCTGACACAAAGAAAGACGGTTATCGTAAAACAAAGCCCAAACATGAGCAAGCCGAGATGACAAGGTTCAGAAGTGAATACGGAGACACCCATCGAAGATTGTGCAAAATAATGCGAGCTTGGAAGAATACTTCAGGATTAGCAATGAGTGGACTCCTTCTCGATACACTTGTCTATAATTATTTGAATGAAAAGACAGAATACAGGTCAACTGGTTATTCGAATTATGATGTAATGTCAAGAGATTTCTTCCAGTACCTTAAAGAGCAGGATAAACAGGAATATTATGCTGCATTAGGAAGTCGGCAAAGGGTATATGTGAAGCATCCTTTTAAGACTAAAGCAGCGAATGCTTTGAAACTTGCCAATAAAGCAATAGCGGAAACAAATGATGAGACTCGACACGACAATTGGAGAGAACTATTCGGCAGGGCCTTTCCAAAATACAACAATTCTATGGTCTCGGAAGCACGGAGCGTTTATTCTGCCATGAGTCCATATACAGATCCAGAGCAGTTTATAGAAGATCGGTATCCATTAAATATCACTGAAGAGCTTAGCATCAATTGTCGTGTAACGGAAGACGGATTCAGACCTACCTTATTACGTGATATGTTGAGAAGATTAGAGCGGATTCGGACTCGCCGTTCACTTGACTTCTATATAGAAAAGACAACAGTCAAAGGCGATTATGAAGTGTTATGGAAAGTGCGTAATGTCGGGCCTGAAGCCATACGGAAACGATGTCTTAGAGGAGAATTATATAAATCAAATAAAGCTAATAATATACGACACGAATCGTCAAACTTTTTTGGTCCTCATTATGTCGAGTGCTATATTATTCAAAATGGTAAGGTTGTAGCTCGTGATAGAATTGACGTTCCAATACGAAATTAGCATGAACAAAGAATCGTTATTAAAGGCAATAGCTGAGAAAGGATATGTGGTCAGCTTTGCTGCCAATCTAAATTTTGCCACCTATGACATTGTTACTGGTTGGCCTCCAAAGGTGTCTTTCTTCTCATTGGCAATATCAATTATTGGATTGGTTTGTCCTGAGATAAGTACATATTGGATAACAGTACCTATACTTCTGATGAGTATTGCTTGCATATACACTGAAAATTACTCAAAACACATTGAGCAGTATGGGGAAAGAGGCAGAGATAACATTCAGCAATGGAATAAACTGAAAGAGTTGTATATCCGAGTGAAGAACAATAATGAGGGTACAGACTTCATGGAAGAAAACCAACAATTGGAAGCTATCAGTGAAGAATTCTATAAGACAACTGAATATGACCAAATATTTCCAGCTAATTGGTTAGCCCATTACAAGTTGTTTTATAAGAAGGACTATCACTGGATGGATGAGCAACTTCATTTCACGTTTTGGAGGGATAAATTCCCATCAGATTTGAAAGTCATCCTGTTGCTTGTTATTCTTTTATCCATCGTCTTTTTCTGTGTTAATTGTCAGTGTGTTACAGAGTTTTTTCAATGTGCATTCTGCTTATAATGAGCTTGTACGCCATACAAATTGAATAATGAAATGAAAGATGATTTTATGAGAAGTAAAGGAACACTTGTCATCTCTCTCGACTATGAGTTGATGTGGGGATGTTGCGAATGGAGTACACCCGAAGAATATGGAAAGAGCAATGTTGCCCATGTGCCAATGGTGATAAACCGTATGATTTCTCTCTTCCATAAATATGATGTACATGCCACTTTTGCTACAGTTGGTATGATTATGTTGAAAGGTAAAGAGGAAGCGTCAAAGATGATTCCTGAAAAAAGGCCATCATACTGTTGCATGAAGCTTTCTCCTTACCATAATAATTATATACAGCATATTGGAAGAGAATATGAGAATATGTATTTCGCACCAAATCAAGTGCAAGCTCTCAATAAGGATAGCAACATAGAGGTGGGGACTCACACATATTGTCACTACTATTGTTGGGAGGCAGGACAAACATTGGATGAATTCGAAGCTGATATTCAGAAAGCTGTAGAAATAGCCTCCCGGGAAGGTATCACGTTGAAAAGTATAGTGTTTCCAAAGAATATGGTAACAGACAGCTATTTGAAGATTTGTGCTCGATATGGCATTACTTCCTATCGAGGAAACGCACTTAAATATTTCAATGAACCCCATAATAAATGGGAGCGTCTAAAAAACCGTATATGTAGATTGTTGGATGCGTATGTCAATATAGGAGGCTGTACTTCTGTGCCTTACAGAAATTTAGAATACAAAGAGGGAATGCTCAATGTTTGTGCCAGTCGTATGTTAAGACCCTATAGCCCTCGTCTGTCCTTCCTTGAAAGACTTCGTCTCAGAAGAATCCGAAAAGAGATGGAGCATGCCGCTAAGTATGGGGAATTGTATCATTTGTGGTGGCATCCGCATAACTTTGGGGCTAATTTGGAAGAGAATCTTATGTTCCTTGAAAGCATATTAAAAGTATATAAGTTTTGTCACGATAAATATGATATGCAGTCTTGCACAATGAACGAAATGACAGAACAAATTAATAGACTCCATTTCTCCTAAATACTTCAAGTGATTTGGATTCTTTTTATTTAGAATGTTTCTTGTGCGAAAATAAGTATAGAAGACGTAAAGTTGACACATCAACTATTATGCCCTCTACAGATTTTATTTTTGCATCATTTTGTTGCCATGCTGCAACACTTGTTGATATACAATGCGTTACGGGTGGCAACAAGGGTGGCAACAACTAGGTATTTGGTGTAAAAACGGAAAAATACGGGCTATTTTGCCTGTTTTTGATGCTTTTCCCATGCAAAAACAGGGGTGTTTTGTGAACGTTTTTGCAGTTAAAGGGTATTTCATCTTATTTTTCATACCTGTTTGGGGGGCGTTTTTGACGGTTATATACCCCTTTTATGAATGTAAGTGAAGCGACGAGATGCAAGTGAGATGCGTCTCTTTGGATTAACGTTACTTTCTGTCCGGACCCATTCGGAAAATGTTCCGTACCTGCTCGGACAAATGTCCGGACTTGTTGGACAGGAATTTATCCAATGCTTTTGTACAATTCAAACTCATCCGGCACTTGAAGTGAACGAATGCGTCCAACACTGGGCGTATTTTTTTGTATCGCCTGCATTCATAATCAAGAGTGCTTGATTATTCTATCAATAATTCAGTCTTTATGGAAAAAAAGAAAATCGCTTTCGTTGTTGCCGCTCCTATGACGGCAACAGCCTTTCTTATGGATCATATTGCGGTGTTGATGCGTTATTATGAGGTTCATCTGATCTGTAATTTCCCGAATGATGAGAGCAAAAAGCCTTTTGAGGAAAGAGGCCTGAAATGTCGTGCCGTACCTATCCTCAGGGAAATTAGTGTGGGAAGGGACCTGAAAGGTCTCTTGGCACTGGTTAAACTATTCAAGAGGGAAAAGTATCAATGTGTACATTCTGTCACACCAAAGGCTGGATTGTTGACCGCATTGGCTGGTTGGTTGGCAGGGGTGCCTAACCGGGTACATATCTTTACTGGTCAGGTCTGGGCTACACGCAAAGGGGCCATGTGCTTGATGCTGAAGGGCATGGATAAGCTGATTGCAATACTGAATACTCGACTTCTGGTGGATGGTGAGGGGCAGCGCAGGTTTCTCATTGATGAGGGGGTGCTCACTGAAAAGAATAGCATGGTCCCTGCTGAAGGTTCGATAGCTGGTGTCAAATTGGACCGGTTTGTCATTTCCAGAGAGGTCAGGGAGGAGGAGCGCAGGCGTATTGGTCTGAAAGAGGATGACGTGGTGTTTATCTTCTTGGGACGATTGAATCATGACAAAGGGGTCGGTGAGTTGTATGAGGCATTCAACAGGTTGATTCCCGAATGTGAGCATGCGAAACTGTTGCTGTATGGCATTGATGAGGAGGGGTATGACGAAAAGGTCTCCAGCTATCCAAATATTGAGCGAGGTGTGAATTATTTCTATCCTGGCCTCACCAATACGCCTTATAGGGCATTGCAGGCAGGGGATGTGTTTGTGCTGCCTTCCTGGCGTGAGGGATTCGGTGTCAGTGTCTTGGAGGCTCAGGGCCTTGCCTTGCCTGTCATCACGAGTAATGCATACGGCGTGGTGGATGCCTCTGTGGAAGGGGTAACGGGCCTGCGCTGTGGCGTGAATGATCCAGAAGGCTTGTATCTGGCCATGAAGCAATACTATGAGCATCCTGGCCTGCGTAAGAGACATGGAGAAGCGGGCCGTAAACGTGTCGGGGAAAAGTTCAGCTACGAACGTGTAAGTCAAGCCTGGCTTGATATCTATAAGGAGATGTTAGGGGAATGAGCGGACAGATGCGAACATGACGCACGACATTATCATCTTCCTTGTCGATGAGTCTGTCGTAATACATCATAAAGTCCTGTTTTTGAGTGCAAAGATACACAAAATGAAATAATCCAAAGAAATAATTGGGTAAAAATCGAGAAAATCCAAAGTAATAATCATGTACAAGCATTTCTTCAAGCGGGTGATTGACTTCTCCATCGCCCTGATCGCTTTATTAATCATCTGGCCGATACTGTTAGTAATCTACATCTGGCTCTCCGTCGCCAACAAGGGTGCGGGAGCCTTTTTCTTTCAGGATAGGCCGGGGCTGCATGGCAAGATTTTTAAGGTCATCAAGTTCAAGACGATGACGGATGAGCGGGATGCCGAGGGCAATCTGCTGCCTGATGCCGACCGCCTGACTAAGGTGGGCCGGTTTGTCCGCTCCACCTCGATAGACGAGTTGCCACAGTTGATTAACGTACTCAAGGGCGATATGGCGCTGATAGGGCCGAGGCCGCTCTTGGTGCAGTATCTGCCCCTGTATAGTAAGGAGCAGGCTCGCCGTCATGAGGTGCGTCCGGGCATCAGTGGATGGGCGCAGTGCCATGGACGCAATACCATCAGCTGGACGGAGAAGTTCAAGCTGGACGTGTGGTATGTGGATCATTGCACGCTCTGGACGGACCTGAAGGTGATCTGCATCACCATCAAGAAGGTGGTGCGCAGGGCGGACATCAATACAACGACTGGGGAGTCGGCCACGATGGATTGTTTCAACGGATATAACTAAACACAGAGATTATGATACTATATGGTGCAAGTGGGCACGCCAAGGTGATCATGGACACCTTGGAGGCTATCGGAATGAAAATAGACTATGTGGTGGATGACGATGCGTCCATCTCCTCTCTGCTCGGCTACGAGGTGAGACGGGACCGTGGACGTTACGACAGTGCCATCGTAAGTATCGGTGACGGCAGGGTACGCAAGGAGATCGTCAGCCGGCTGGAGGTAAGGGAATGGGTGAAGGCGATTCATCCGAAAGCGACCGTATCGCCTCATGCCTCCATAGGTGAAGGGACGGTGGTGATGGCGGGGACGGTCATCAACAGCGGCGCCGTGATAGGCAGGCATAGCATCATCAACACGGGAGCAACGGTGGACCACGACTGTGTGATCGGGGACTATTGTCACATTGCCCCGGGTGTGCATGTGAGTGGTGGCGTGGAGATCGGTGAAGGTTCATGGATCGGAGTAGGCTCCTGCGTCAAGCAAGGGGTGAAGATAGGTAAATGGGTGACAATCGGTGCCGGAAGCGTGGTGGTAAAAGACATACCCGATGGCGTGACGGCCTACGGTTGCCCTTGCAGTGTGAAAGATATAAAAGACAATGATTGCAACCATTGACACGGAGCTGTTGTTGCTGACAGATCTGAAAGCGGACTTTGCCCGGAAGGGCATACAGGTGATGGTGAGTAACAGGGCATTTCCGTTACGGGTTCGCTTCTCCTTCGTTACATCTTCGCTTTGGCTCCGTTCGGGAAGCCAGAGGTATCGAAGCTGTAGCGGAGGAATAGCGATGTAGTAAGGGGGGATAGCCGGGGTCAAGCCAGTGGTACTTACTCTTCAGAGAAGATATACTGTATCGGCAATAGAAGATATACTTCTCGGGTAAAGTAAGTATATCTTCTCTGAATCACTCCAAATGGCGGGTGAGCCATAAATTTGGCAGTCAAACACTCTAAAAATTGACCTATGTCAATAAATGAGGGCGAAAAGGAAGAAATATGGAAGAAATGCTTGCAGGTTTGCCGGAAAGCCGTACCTTTGCAACGTGTTTTTCATGGTATTAGATTTAAGGTTAACAAAGGTTGGAGTACAGCGGTACTCCTTTTTTTTGCCCATATCCCCAGATGCCCCTCATAAGGCTCTGGTCTATATAGCATAACTCCTAAATATTGAAGCCCCCTGCATCGCATCAAGCTGACGCAGGGGGCTTCATTTTTTATTATTCATCTCTCATGACTCACTTGACCTTGAGCCAGCGGTCGAGCCAGTTGAAGAAGGTGCGCTGCCAGAGGATGCCGTTCTGGGGCTTGAGTACCCAGTGATTTTCATCGGGGTAGATGAGCAGTTGGGCAGGTACGCCGCGCATCACGGCGGCATCAAAGGCGGCCATGGCGTGGTTGGGCAGGATGCGGTAGTCCTTCTCGCCGTGGATGCAGAGGATGGGGGTGTCCCAGCGATCTACGAAGCGGTGGGGTGAGTTGGCAAATGTGCGCTGTGCCACGGCGTTCTGCTTCTCCCAGTAGGCACCGCCCATGTCCCAGTTGGCAAACCATTTCTCCTCGGTCTCCAGGTACTGCATCTCCAGGTTGAAGATGCCATCGTGCGCAATGAAGGCCTTGAAGCGCTTGTCGTGGTGGCCGGCCAGCCAATAGACGGAGAAGCCGCCGAAGCTGGCTCCCACGCATCCCAGGTGGTCGCGATCGACATAAGGCTCGCTGCACAGCTCGTCGATGGCCGTGAAGTAGTCCTTCATGCACTGACCTCCGTAGTCGCCACTGATCTGCTCATTCCATTCGGGGCCGAAGCCGGGCAGGCCACGGCGGTTGGGGGCGATGATGATGTAGCCCTGAGCGGCCATCACCTGGAAGTTCCAGCGGTAGCTCCAGAACTGGCTCACGGGGCTTTGCGGACCGCCTTCACAGAAGAGTAGGGTGGGGTACTTCTTCGCGGGGTCGAAGTGGGGCGGATAGATGACCCAGGAGAGCATCTGCTTGCCGTCGGTAGTACGCTGCCAGCGGGCCTCCACGCGGCCCATATCGACCTGGTCGTAGATGTGCTGGTTGACGTGGGTGAGCTGCTTCTCCTCCTGGCCCAGACGGTAGATCTCATCGCCCATGCTCATGGAGTGGCGCTTGCAGATGAGCTCGTTGCCCAGCAGGGCCAACGAGCCGTAGTCGGCCACCTCGGAGGTGAGCAGCTCTACACGGCAGGCCGTGGGGTCATCCTCGCTCTGCTGGTCGAGGTGGAGGGCATAGACCTGCTCCTGTCCGTGCCAGATGCCGAGGAAGTAGATGGAGCGCGAGTCGCTGCCCCAGAGGAACTGATCGACGTTGCTGCGGAAGGCCTTGCTCACGAAGCGCTTCTCGCCCGTGGTGCGGTCCATGACGATGAGGCGGTTGAGGTCGGCCTCATAGCCGTCACGCTCCATGCTCTGCCAGGCGATGTAGCGTCCGTCGGGTGAGTACTGTGGGTTGGTGTCATACCCCATGAAGGCACCTAGCCCGGCAGCTGAAGCCTTGCTGTTCTCAGCGTCGGCGGGCTTGCAGAGGTTGGTGGTGCGGCCTGTGGCCAGGTCGTACTCATAGATGTCGGAGTCGGTCGAGATGGCGTAGGCCAGGCCCGTCTTCTTGCGGCAGGTGTAGGCCACCTTGTCGCTGGCGGGGCTCCAGGCCAGCTGCTCGATGCCGCCGAAGGGCTTCATCGGGCTCTCGTAGGGCTCACCCTCCAGCAGGTCCTTGACGTGGCTGATGCCCTGGCCGTCGAAGTCGGCTACGAAGGGGTGGGGGGCTGTGGTGGTCCATTCGTCCCAATGCTTGTACATCAGGTCCTCCACGATCACGCCGCTGGCCAGCGGCAGGTCGGGATAGCGTTCGGCGGTGCTCTGCACGGTCTTGACCTGGGCGATGAAGAGCAGCTTGGTGCCGTCGGGTGAGAAGGCGAACCCTTCGATGTCGCCCTCGTAGTGGGTCAGCTGGCGGCGTCCCGTGCCGTCGGGGAGCATCTCCCACACCTGACTGCCATCGCCTCCCTCGTTGCTGAGGTAGGCGATGCGGCTACCCTCCTTGATCCAGGTGGGCTGGCTCTGCTGGTAGTTGTCCTTGGTGAGCTGCACCAGGCCTGTGCCGTCGGCCTGCATCACGTAGAGCTCGCGGTTGCTGCGGTTTTGCTCCACGCTGTAGTAGGCCACGCTGTAGGCTATCTGCTGTGCATCGGGCGATACGCTCACATCGCCGATGCGTCCCATGGCCCAGAGTGCCTCAGGGGTAAACTGGCGGTTGCTCAGCTGGATGGTTGATGGCCCGATCAGGGGCCGCTGCTCTGCGTCCGATTTCTCGCGGGAGCCTGTGCCGCACGAGGCTGAAGTCAGAAGGATAGCTGCTGACATGGTGAAAATAGATTCTTTAAAATGTTTCATAATGTATAGGTTTGTATGAGAAAGGTCTCTTATTTCCCTTGCCGTTGCTTCATCAGCTCCTCCTGCTGCTTCTGCATCGCCTCCAGGCGGGCGGCAAAGCCGGTCTTCTTCATCTTCTTCGGGTCCTTCTTGTTGGCTTCCAGCTGAGCCAGCAGCTTGGCCTCATCGGTGGTGCGGCGCATCACGATGGTGGTCACGACGCCTATCAGCGTGGAGAGGAAGTAGTAGTAGTTGAGGCCGGCAGGGTAGTCGTTGAGGATGAAGAAGAACATCAGCGGCATCAGGTACTGCATCCACTTCATGGCCGCCATCTGCGGGTTGGCACCGTTGTCCTGCTGCTGCATCATGTACTTGGTGTTGAGGATGGTGGTGAGCGTCATCAGCAGGCAGAAGATGCTGATGTGGTCGCCCAGGAAGGGGATGTGCGGGAAGGTGATGAGGGCATCATAGGTCGAGAGGTCGTCGGCCCAGAGGAAACTCTGCTGACGCAGCTCGATGGCGCTCGGCACGAAGAAGAAGAGGGCCATGATGACGGGCATCTGGATGAGCATAGGCAGGCAGCCGCCCATCGGGCTTACGCCGTACTGGCTGTAGAGGGCCATCACCTCCTGTTGCTTCTTCATCGCATCCTCCTGCTTGGGGTACTTCTTGTTGATCTCGTCAATCTTCGGCTTGAGCACGCGCATCTTGGCCGACGAGATGTAGGTCTTCCACGTGGTGGGATAGATGACAATCTTGACAATCAACGTCATGAGCAGCAGGACGATACCCATGCTCAGGCCCCAGCCTGTGAGCCAGTCGAAGAGGTTGATGGTGAAGATGAGGTTGACCCAGCGGATGATGGGCCAGCCCAGATAGACTAGCTTGTTGAGGTCCCAGTCGTGGTCGCGGCCGCGGTCCAGGGCGCTCAGTGTCTTGTAGTGGTTGGGGCCCAGGTAGAGGTTCATTACCGTAGGTTCAGCCCCTGTGGGGTCAAAGGGTGTGCTCATCTCGGCACGGTAGTCCTTGATGTAGCCGCTACCCTGAGCCTCCATCTGGCTGGTGAGCTTGCTCTGCGTGAACTTGGCGTCGCTGATGAGCACGGCGGAGAAGAACTGGTTCTTGAAGGCGATCCAGTTGAGCGGCTCGGCCACCTCCTTCTGCTCGTTGGAGGCAGCGGAGAGGGTCTTTGTGCCCTCGTCGTAGAGCTTATAGGTCAGTTCGGCCAGGCGGTTCTCGTAGGTGTAGCCCTTCTCAATCTGGCGTGCGCGCTGGTGCCACTCGATATCGACGCTCTGCTTGCCGTTGCTCAGTTTGTCGGCCATGCCCACGGCCTGGAGGCTCATCTCCACCAGGTAGCTGCCCGGGTGGAGCGTGTAGGTCAGGTCGAGGTAGCTCGTGGCATCGGCCTGCAGGCGCATGGTGAGCGTAGAGTCGCTCTGTGCCACGGGGCTGAAGTAGTAGTCGGCCGTCTGGATGGTCTCCTGCTGGTTGTAGAAGAGGAAGTTCATCGAGGCATCCTTGCCGCTGAAGAGGCAGACAGGGGTCTGCTTGTCTTGCTCCATGTATCCCTTGATGGTGGCCGATGAGATGCGTCCTCCCTTGCTGTCGATGGTCAGGCGCAGGAGGTCATTCTCGATGGTGAGTTGCTTCTCCTCTCCCTGACGCGAGGCAAAGAAGAGGGCCGTAGAGTCGGTAGCTGCCTTGAGCTGCCGTTCGTTGGCCAGGGCAGCCTCGGCCTTCTGCTTGAGTTCGGCCTCGCGCTGCTGCACCTGCGCAATCGAGTCGTAGTAGTGCTGCTGGGCCTGCAGTTGCTCCTCGCTGGGGCGGCTGTACCAGCTGAATCCAATCAGCAGAAGGGCAATCAATACAAGACCCGTAATGGTGTTTTTGTCCATTTCTTACAATTCAATTTATTATTTATAATTTATAATTTACTCAAGTTTCGCATGTCTCCGACATGCTGTTAGATAACGAGTTAACAAGTTAACAAGTTGACAAGTTGACGAGTTGACAAGTTGACAAGGTAATAGTCCCCATGCACAAGCTGGTTAATTCGGCAGAAGCCTAACTACTCGTTTACTCGTCCACTTGTTTACTTGTCCACTCGTCAACTCGTCCACTCGTTTGACCGTGTTTTCTCTCTTTATATATAATAAGGTATAGGGACCTCATATAATGGATCTATGAGAGTGGCTGGTCGTCTATGCTTCACCAGAAGCGTTGGCGTTCGCCTCGGCAGCCAGCATGTCAGCCTCATACGCGATGCTCGCCTTCACGAAGGAGAGGAAGAGCGGGTGGGGATGGAGCACGGTGCTGCTGTATTCGGGGTGGAATTGCGTACCCACATACCAACGCAACGACTGGATTTCTACAATCTCCACCAGGTCACTCTCCGGGTTGATGCCCGTACACTTCATGCCTGCTGCCTCATACTCCTCCTTGTAGGCGCTGTTGAACTCGTAGCGGTGGCGGTGGCGCTCGCTGATGCGCTCCTTGCCGTAGGCTTCATACACTTTGCTGCCCGGCTGCAACACGCACTCGTAGGCACCCAGACGCATCGTACCGCCCATGTTGGTGATGGACTTCTGCTCCTCCATGATGTCAATCACGTTGTGAGGAGTCTTCTCGTTCATCTCACGGCTGTTGGCATCAGCATAGCCCAGCACGTTGCGTGCAAACTCGATGGCGATGCACTGCATACCCAGACAGATGCCAAAGGTGGGGATGTCGTGTTCGCGGGCATACTTGATGGCGACAAACTTGCCGGGGATGCCCCGCTCACCAAATCCGGGTCCTATCAGCACACCGGCCATGCCGCGCAGCTGCTCAGCCACATTGGCCTCAGTCAGCTTCTCGCTGTTGACAAAGTCCACCTCCACCTTGCGGTCGTTGTACGTACCTGCCTGCGAAAGTGCCTCGCGGATGGACTTGTAGGCATCCTGCAGGTCGTACTTGCCCACCAAGGCAATGTGCAGCACCTTGCCCTTCTCCGCCTGGTGGCGGCGCTCCAGGAAGGCACGCCACGGACCCAGCCCCGGCGTGTCGCCCACCGGCAGGCCCATCTTGCGCAGGATGGTGGCATCCAGCTTCTGGGCCTGCATCAGGATAGGTACCTCATAGATGGATGAAGCGTCGATGCTCTGCACGACGGCATCCTCATCCACGTTGCAGAAGAGGGCCACCTTCTTGCGCAGGTTGGCGCTCAGCTCATGCTCCGTGCGCAGTACCAGCACGTCGGGCTGGATGCCCGCGCTCTGCAGCTCCTTCACCGAGTGCTGCGTAGGCTTCGTCTTCAGCTCACCGGCAGCAGCCAGGTAAGGCACGTAGGTCAGGTGTACGCACAGCGCATCCTTGCCCAGCTCCCACTTCAGCTGACGGATGCTCTCCAGGTAGGGCAGCGACTCGATGTCGCCCACGGTACCGCCAATCTCCGTAATCACGAAGTCAAACTTGTACTTGTTGCCCAGCAACTTCACGTTTCGCTTGATCTCGTCCGTGATGTGCGGGATCACCTGGATGGTCTTGCCCAGGTAGTCGCCACGGCGTTCCTTGTCGATGACGCTCTTGTAGATGCGGCCCGTCGTGATGTTGTTGGCCTTGGTCGTCTGAATGCCCAGGAAGCGCTCATAGTGTCCCAGGTCCAGGTCTGCCTCGTGGCCGTCAACCGTCACGTAGCACTCACCGTGCTCATAAGGATTAAGCGTACCCGGGTCAATGTTGATGTACGGGTCAAACTTCTGGATGGTCACGTTGTAACCTCTTGCTTGAAGCAATTTGCCGATGGAGGAGGAAATGATGCCCTTGCCTAACGAAGAGGCCACACCACCGGTAACGAAAATGTACTTTGTATCTCCCACAACAATTCTATTTTTTTGGTTTATACTTTATGCTAGTCAAAACGTGTAGTCAACGCGGATTTATCCCTTGTTGACCCACTTTTCCATCTTAAAAAGCGCAAAATTATAAAAAAAAAGAAAACTTGGAAATTTTCTTTCGCACCTTTCTCTCACTTTTCTATGTTTTCTAAACATTTTAGCCTAAATTTGCACACGCAACGAGGAGAGTGGCCCAAAAGCTGCCTCCTACAACGGTGATATAGATAATAAAACAATTGCAATATAACTGCATAAAGTAGAATGAGAAATATGAAGAAGAATAAATTGATTTTGAGTATTGCGGCCATGGCCTTCTCCATCGGGGCTCTGGCTCAGGAACAGGATACCCTGACTGTCAGCGACGGCATACAGGGCATGATGAAGGAGTACTTTATCGAGAAGCTCGTGCCTCAGGCCGATACCCTGCGGCTCGACACGGTCTCCATGCTCTATGAGCGCTACATCGGCGTGCTCGATTACCTCAACGACCCCACTACGCCGCCACGCATCATCTATCTCGATCCGGACTACTACCGGCTCTTCCTCCCCTTTACCTATTATTATTCACCCATCGACCGCGTCTCAGCCCTCACCTTCCCCGAGCGGCTCAAGCGTCCGGTAGGGGAGCGCGATGCCAACAAGCAGCTCGGACTCGACCTTACCCCGCTCCAGAAGAAGGAGCGTATCAACCGTCAGGTCGATAAGGCCCTGCTTGATGCCTACGTCAACATACCCCAGCGCATCCGCTTCACCGAGGATGAGGTGGCCAACGCCCGTATCGTCAAGAGTGACCTCGCCAAGGAGGATGAGCGGCGGGCCAACGTCGGCAAGTTGGTCAAGAAGAACCCCCTCAAGGATATGGAACGCGAAGGTGGTGTCGATATCCACAAACCCAACTGGTGGTACACCGGTGGTAACTCCTCCCTCCAGATCACGCAGAACTACATCTCTGACAACTGGTACAAAGGCGGTGAGAGCACCAACGCCGTGCTCGCCACGCTCCAGCTCTTCGCCAACTACAATGACCGCGAGAAGGTGCAGTGGGAGAATCTGCTCGATGCCAAGCTGGGATTCAGCTCAGCACCCAGTGACCAGTATCACGACTACCTCGTCAATACCGACCAGCTCCGCCTCTACAGTAAACTCGGCGTGCAGGCCGCCAAATATTGGTACTACACCATCTCGACCGAGTTCAAGACCCAGTTCTGCAACGGCTACAAAGCCAATAGCGAGACCATGAGCTCCGCCTTCTTCGCCCCTGCCGACTGGACGACCAGCGTCGGTATGGACTTCAAGTTCAAGAACAAGAAGGTCAACCTCTCTGTCTTCCTCGCTCCTATAACCTACATGCTCCGCTACGTCGGGGCCAAGGAGGTCAATGAGGTGGCATTCGGCCTGGAGGAGGGCAAGTGCGTGAAGCACAACTTCGGTTCCAATATCCGCCCGACGCTCAACTGGCAGATTGCCGGCAACATCTCCCTTGATTCACGCATGGACTTCCAGACCACCTACCACTGGGCACGCCTGGAGTGGGAGAATACGGTCAACTTCACCATCAACCGCTACTTCTCCACCAAGCTCTATGTACACGCACGCTTTGATGACAGCTCCGCTCCTACTACCGGAAGCAGCCACTTCCAGCTCAAGGAGCTCCTCAGCTTCGGCATCAACTACAAGTGGTAAGCGCTCCACAGAAGCCACGTAGCATTCCCAACGAGAGGCTTCGGTTTCCCGTTGGGGGATGCTAAAACTAAAAAGAGTGAAAAAAGGCTGATTACGCACACGTTTTTTCATCTGTAACGGATGTGATTCATAAAAAATGCGTAAATTTGCCGCGATTTGTAATGCACACTTTGCAAAATGGCGAATACAATAAGACATCTAGGTATTGTGGAAAGCATCCATGGGCATCATATACAGGTGCGTATCGTACAGGTATCGGCCTGTGCGACATGTAGCATCAAGGGTCATTGTACGACTGCTGATGCCAAGGAGAAGCTCATTGATGTCTTCACGTCTCAGACAGAGGCCTACCAACCTGGCGATAACGTATGGGTGGTGGGCCAATTGTCTATGGGGTGGTGGGCCGTCATACTGGCCTTCCTCATCCCGCTGGTGCTCCTCGTGGTGGTGCTCTTCACGGCTCATGCCCTTACGGGTGATGACCTTACCGCCGTGGGCGTCACACTCCCCGTGTTAGCCGCTTACTACCTCCTGCTGCGCGCCCAACGCCACAGGATGAGCCGAAAGTTTGCATTCTACATTGAGAAACAATAACTTATAAAACAATAATCAAAACTAACTAATTTATGAATGTAATTCTGATTGCAGTAATTTCGTTGGGTGCAATTGCATTGGTGGCCGCCGTCATCTTGTA
>CAMACX010000054.1 GCA_945831575.1 uncultured Mediterranea sp. | reverse complement strand
ATATATAATAGAGTTTTTTTTAGAGGGGTAGCTATGCCCAAAAATGGCTGTAACACTGTAACGTTTGTAACGCTCCGAGGGCTTAACGTAGTGCTATGCGGGGTAGCAGTTTCGTGGTGCTGTCGTTGCTACTTCGTGGTGTTGTCGTTGCTGCTTCGTGGTGCTGTCGTGAGGTGTAATATATTGGTGCTTAGTGCTTTTGTAGTGTGGTGAGCGAGGCCTGGCCTGCGCGGAGCGTTACAAACGTTACAATCATTACAGGCAAAATATGGACATGGTCGTCTCTGCATCTCCTTATCTTCTTTCTGCCCAGAGTAGGAGTTTGATGGACTTTCAGCCCGAGATGAGAGGGCTATTGGTATCACTCCAAATGTCGGATGAGCCCCAAAAAACATCCCCAACGGGAATGATTCCTGCTGGGGATGCGCTGATTATGATGAGTACACTCTCAGGGATTCGAACCCTGGACCCACTGATTAAGAGTCAGTTGCTCTACCAACTGAGCTAAGAGTGCGGGTGCCTTTCTCAAAAGCGGTGCAAATGTAGGCATTCTGGACGACATGACCAAATGTTTTTGCCAAAATCTTCGTTATCTTTGCCAAAATCTTCGATGGAATGGGCGTTTTTTTGCTCCTATGGGGATTTCGGCGGGTACTTTTGGAGACGTCGCGGTGGCTACTCCAGTTCGTAGAGCGGACTGGGGGTGGTGCGCTTCAAGGCGGTGAGTTCCACCTCTTTGCCTACCAGGATGCCGCGGTCGCGCAGGGCCAGTTCGACGGTCTTGTAGGCCAGCTCGGGGTGGTTGTTGTCCTTGCTGAGGTGGCAGAGCCAGATGTGGCGCACGTGGGGCGGCAGGTGGTCGGCCAGGTAGCGGGCGGTGTCGGCATTGCTCATGTGGCCCGTGGGGCTGGCGATGCGCTCCTTCAGGTGCCTGGGGTAGGGACCCATGCGCAGCATGTCGCAGTCGTAGTTGGCCTCGATGATGAGGTAGTTGGCTTGGCCGATGTAGCGCGAGGCGGTGGGGGTGATCTCGCCCAGGTCGGTCAGGAAGGTGAAGGTGGTGTCTGCGGCCTGGATGCAGTAGCCCACGTTGTCGGTGCCGTCGTGGGGTACCTCGAAGCACTCGATGCGGAAGTCGCCCAACTGAAAGGGCTGCTCCTTCTCGATGGTGCGGGCTGAGGTGAGCAGGCGTTCGGTCATGCAGTAGCTTCTGGCGATGCCCTGGTGGACGAGCGAGGTGGTGTAGATGGGGATATGGAGTTTCTCGCCCAGGCTGCCCAGGGCCTTGATGTGGTCGGCATGGTCGTGGGTGACGAGCACGCCGCGCAGCAGCTCGATGTCGATGCCGGACTCCTTGAGGTGCTTCTTGATGTTGCGTGCGGCGATGCCGGCATCAATCAGCAGTCCGCAGCGCTCGGTACCCAGGTAGAAGCAGTTGCCGCTGCTTCCGCTGCCCAGGCATATGAATTGTATCTTCATTGTCTTCTGTACTAATCGTTAATCTATTTATCTTGTTCCCTCGTCCCCTTAACTTCTTCATCCCAGGTTGGCCTGGAGGAAGCGGCGCATCTCCTGGGTGGGGAGGTCACGGCGGCGGGCGTAGTCTGCCAGCTGCTCCTCGTCAATCCGGCCCACGGCGAAGTAGCGTGCGGCGGGATGGGCGAACATCAGGCCGCAGGTGGAGGCGTGGGGGTGCATGGCACCGCTCTCGGTGAGCCGGATGCCTATTTGGCTCAGGGGGAGCAGGCGGTCGATGAGGAAGATGACCGACTGGTCGGGCAGGGAGGGGTAGCCTACAGCGGGACGGATGCCCTGAAAGCGCTCATTGAGCAGGTCGGGGATAGCCAGCTGCTCATCCGGCGCATAGCCCCAGGCCTCACGACGCACGTAGAGGTGCAGCCGCTCTACGGCAGCTTCGGCCAGACGGTCGGAGAGGGTCTGCAGCATCAGTTCGCGGTAGGGATCATCTCCCACACCAGGCGTAGCTGTCGCATCATCAGGCTTCCTGCCAGCTGTCGCATCATCGCGCTTCCTGCCGCCGGTGGTATCTACGGAGGTGGCGAAGAGTCCTACGCGGTCCACGGCCTCTCCCCCTTGCAGGGGTCGCACGAAGTCGCTCAGGCAGAGGCAAGGTTCGCCGGGACGCACCTGCTGCTGCCGGAGCAGGGGGAGGCGCAGGCCGTCGAGCAGGAGGTCGTCGCCGTCGCTCGCGGCGCGGGCCAGGTGGAAGCAGGCCTTGACCTCCAGCTGCTCACGCTCCAGGGAGGCGAGCAGACGGAGCGAGTCGTGGCAGAGTCGCAGGGCTTCGGTGGCCTGTGCCTGGTCATCGGCAGGGAAGGAGCGTACCCAGGCTGCACGGCAGGCAGGGCAGTCGTGTACGGAGGCTGCTCCTGCAAACCGGGGCTTGATGCCCCAGGCGTGCAGGTAGTAGATCCAGTTGATGTAGGGTGTCAGTTGGCCGACACCGTAGCTCACCAGTTCCATCGCTCAGCGCTTGCAGTAAAAGCCTCACAGGGGCGGAATCAGCGGTCAAACTCCAGTGCCTCACCCCGGCAGCCGGCGTTCACCTGCTGGCCGTCGAATACCATCTGTCCGTTGACCCACGTCTTCTCTACGTTCCAATGGAGCGCGGTGCCCTCCAGCGGACTCCAGCCGCACTTGCTCAGCACGCCCTCGCGCGTCACCTTGTGTTCACCCTCGTGGCTTACCAGTACCAGGTCGGCCCGGTAGCCTTCGCGCAGGAAGCCGCGCTCGCTCACCTGGAAGAGTCGGGCAGGGGCGTGGCACATCTTCTCGACCACGGTCTCCAGCGTGAACTTCTGCTGGTCCACCAGCTCAAGCATCAGCGGCAGCGAGTACTGCACCATCGGCATGCCCGAGGCGGCAGTCAGCGCATCGCCCTCCTTGTCGGCCAGCAGATGGGGCGCATGGTCGGTGGCAATCACGTCGATGCGTCCGTCCATCACGGCCTTGCGCAGGGCATCGCGGTTGGTGGAGCTCTTGATGGCGGGGTTGACCTTGATGAGGGTGCCCAGCTTGCGGTGGTCGCCCTGGGCAAACCAGAGATGGCCCACGCAGGCCTCTGCCGAGATGTGCTTCTGGCTGAGGGGCAGCTTCTCCAGCAGGCGCAGCTCCTTGCTCGTGGAGATGTGGAGCAGGTGCAGGCGGGCATGGGTCAGCTTGGCCATCTCCACGGCCATCTCGGCCGATCTGAAGCAGGCATCCACCGAGCGGATCATGGCGTGGTTGAAGATGGGTACGGGGCGGTTGCCCATCTGCTGCTTGATGAGCTTGGTATTCTTCTCGATCATCACGGGGTTCTCGCAGTGGGCCGCAATGAGGATGGGGGCAGAGGTGAAGATACGGATCAGGCTGGAGCGCTGCGACACGAGCATGTTGCCCGTGCTGGAGCCCAGGAAGAGCTTAATGCCGCACACGTGGCGCTCGTCAAGCTCATGGAAGAGCTTGTAGTTGCTTTCGGTGGCGCCGAAGTAGCAGGAATAGTTGACCACGCTCTTCTCGGCCATCAGCTCCTGCTTCTGCTCCAGGGCTTCGAGGGTCGTGGTCTGCGGGAGGGTGTTGGGCATGTCCATGATGGAGGTCACTCCACCGGCTGCGGCGGCGCAGCTCTCGCTGTGGATGTCGGCCTTCTGGGTCAACCCGGGTTCACGGAAATGGACGTGGTCGTCGATCACGCCGGGCAGCAGGTAGCAGCCCGAGGCATCGACCAGCTCGTCGCAAGGTGCCGAAAGCGGTTTGCCGTGGGTCAATACTTCGGCAATGCGCCCGTTCTCGATGACTAATGAACCTTGGGTGATCTCCCCTTCGTTCACTAAAGTGGCGTTGTGTATCAATACTCTGCTCATGACTATATCTATATTTTTTATTTTATCTCAGGGTTATACTTGGGGTACTTGCGGAACCATCCGTCCCACTTCAGGCGCATCACGCCAAACATGGCCTCGCCAAAGATGCTGCTGTTCATCTTCGACGTGCCCAGCTCGCGGTTGACGAAGATGACGGGCACCTCCTGGACGCGGAAGCCGCACTGCACGGCCGTAAACTTCATCTCGATCTGGAAGGCGTACCCCTTGAACCGCACCCGCTCCAGGGGGATGGTGGCGAGCACGCGGCGGCGGTAGCACACGAAGCCCGCCGTGGTGTCGTGGATGGACAGGCCGGTAATCAGGCGCACGTACTTGGAGGCGAAGTAGGACATGAGCACACGTCCCATGGGCCAGTTGACCACGTTGACACCGCTCACGTAGCGCGAGCCGATGGAGAGGTCGGCACCCCCTGTGGCACACGCCTCGTACAGGCGGGGCAGGTCCTGCGGGTTGTGGCTGAAGTCAGCATCCATCTCGAAGATGTACTCGTAGCCGCGCTCCAGCGCCCAGCGGAATCCGGCGATGTAGGCGGTGCCCAGCCCCAGCTTGCCGCTGCGCTCCACCATGTGGAGACGTCCGGCAAACTCGCTCTGCAGCCGGCGCACGATGGCGGCGGTGCCGTCGGGCGAGCCATCCTCCACCACCAGGATATGGTACCCGCCATCCAGACCCATCACGGCCCGGATGATGTTCTCGATGTTTTCCCGCTCATTGTAGGTGGGAATGATGACTATACGTTCTGCCTGCTGCATGGTTGCTCTGCTCTTTTTCTTTTTATTAATCTATACTACCTATTTTTTAGTTCGCATTCCATGTTTCCCCTCTACATTATCTAAATAAAGAGGCGAAATGCTCCACAAAAGTAGCGACTTCTTTACATTTGTACAAATCTTAGCCCAACTTTTCGCAAAAAACGCTATTTTTGCAGCGCAAAATGAAGTTTCTTATATGACGATAACAGAATTACAACAAAGATATGCGCTGCATCCCAACGTCAGCGGGGTGCTCCATCTGCTGCAGGAGGGCGAGGCCAGGCAGCTCTTCCTGAGCGGGCTCACCGGGTCGTCGGCAGCGCTCTTTGCCTCCTCGCTCATGGGCAGGGTGGAGCAGCCCATGCTCTACGTGCTGGGCGACGTGGAGGAGGCAGGCTACTTCTACCACGACCTGGTGCAGGTGCTGGGCGATGAGCGGGTGATGTTCTTTCCCTCCTCATTCCGCAGGGCCATCAAGTACGGCCAGAAGGATGCGGCCAACGAGATACTGCGTACCGAGGTGCTGAGCCGCCTCCAGGGGGCAGAGCAGCCGCAGGGCGGGCTCTTTGTGGTGAGCTACCCCGATGCACTGGCCGAGAAGGTGGTGTCGCGGGGCGAGCTGCAGCAGAAGACACTCAAGCTGCACGAGGGGGAGCAGGTCGATATGGCGTTTGTCACCGAGGTGCTGCGCAGCTATGGATTTGAGCGCGTGGACTACGTCTATGAGCCGGGTCAGTATGCCCTGCGCGGCAGCATCATCGACGTCTTCAGCTTCGCCTCGGAGTACCCTTACCGCATCGACTTCTTCGGCGATGAGGTGGAGAGCCTGCGCACCTTTGAGGTGCAGAGCCAGCTCTCGCAGCAACGCATGAAGGAGCTGCTCATCGTGCCTGACCTGAGCAGTGACCTGGAGCAGCAGGCCGACGGGGGGATGGTCTCCTTCTTCGACTTCCTGCCTCAGGGGAGCATCGTGGCCCTGCGCGACCTGCTCTGGCTGAGCGAACGGGTGCAGCAGGTACACGACGAAGCGCTCTCACCGCAGGCCATCCAGGCTCGCGAGGCGGAGGAGAACGGGGCGCTCAGCCTCGAAGGGAAACTGATCGATGGCGAGGAGCTGATGCGCAGTGTGCTGCGGTTTTGCCGCATGGAGTTCGGGCTCAAGCCCACGGGGACCCCTGATGCCACACTCGCTTTTCACACCACGGCACAGCCCATCTTCCACAAGAACTTTGACCTCGTGGCTGGCTCGCTCAAGGAGTACGCCGCGCAGGGCTACACCATCTACATCTGCAGCGACAGCACGAAGCAGACCGATCGCCTGCGCGACATCTTCGAGAGCCGGGGCGATGAGCTGACGTTCATCCCCGTGGAGCGTACCCTGCATGAGGGGTTTGCCGACGACACGGTCAAGGTGTGCTGCTTCACCGACCACCAGATATTTGACCGTTTTCATAAGTACAACCTGCGCAGCGACAAGGCACGCAGCGGCAAGGTGGCCCTCTCGCTCAAGGAACTCAACCAATTCACCCCGGGCGACTACGTGGTGCATACCGACCACGGCATTGGCCGCTTTGCCGGACTGGTGCGCATGCCCAACGGCAACACCACGCAGGAGATGATGAAGCTGGTCTATCAGAATGACGATGTGGTCTTTGTCTCCATCCATTCGCTCCACAAGGTCTCCAAGTACAAGAGCAAGGAGGGGGAGATGCCCCGCCTCAACAAGCTGGGCACGGGGGCCTGGGAGAAGCTCAAGGACCGCACCAAGACGAAGATCAAGGACATTGCCCGCGACCTCATCCGTCTCTACTCGCAGCGCAAGCAGGAGCAGGGATTTGCCTACAGTCCCGACAGCTTCATGCAGCATGAGCTGGAGGCCAGCTTCCTCTACGAGGACACGCCCGACCAGAGCAAGGCAACGGCTGCTGTCAAGGCCGACATGGAGAGCCGGCGGCCCATGGACCGCCTGGTGTGCGGCGATGTGGGCTTCGGCAAGACAGAGGTGGCCATACGTGCCGCCTTCAAGGCGGTGGCCGACAACAAGCAGGTGGCGGTGCTCGTGCCGACCACGGTGCTGGCCTACCAGCATTTCCAGACCTTCAGCGAGCGGCTCAAGGGGATGCCCTGCCGCGTGGAGTACCTGAGCCGCGCACGCACCGCACCGCAGGTGAAGGCCATCCTCAAGGGGGTGCAGGCCGGCGAGGTCAACATCCTCATCGGCACGCACCGCATCCTGGGCAAGGACGTGAAATTCAAGGACCTGGGCCTGCTCATCATCGACGAGGAGCAGAAGTTTGGCGTCTCCGTCAAGGAGAAGCTTCGCCAGCTGAAGGTCAACGTCGATACACTTACCCTCACGGCCACGCCCATACCGCGCACCTTGCAGTTCTCCCTCATGGGGGCCCGCGACCTCTCCGTCATCCAGACGCCGCCACCCAACCGCTATCCCATCCAGACCGAGGTACATACCTTCAATGAGGAGATCATCACGGATGCCATCAACTTTGAGATGAGCCGCAACGGACAGGTCTTCTTCGTCAACAACCGCATACAGAACCTGCCCGAGCTGAAGGCCCTCATCGAGCGGCAGATACCCGACTGCCGCGTCTGCATCGGCCATGGGCAGATGGAGCCTGCCGAACTGGAGCGCATCATCCTGGCCTTCGTCAACTACGATTACGACGTGCTGCTGGCCACCACCATCATAGAGAGCGGCATCGACATACCCAACGCCAACACCATCATCATCAACCAGGCGCAGAACTTTGGCCTGAGCGACCTCCACCAGATGCGAGGCCGTGTGGGCCGCAGCAACAAGAAGGCCTTCTGCTACCTGCTGGCACCGCCCCTCTCGTCGCTCTCCCAGGATGCCCGCCGAAGGCTCCAGGCCATCGAGAACTTCTCCGACCTGGGCAGCGGCATTCACATCGCCATGCAGGACCTCGACATCCGTGGCGCGGGCAACCTGCTCGGCGCGGAGCAGAGCGGATTTATCGCCGACCTGGGGTACGAGACCTACCAGAAAATCCTGGCCGAGGCGGTACACGAGCTGAAGAATGAGGAGTTTGACGAGCTCTATGCTGAGAAGGAGCAGACGGCCGACGGCTCAGGACAGATCAGCGGTGAGCAGTTTGTAGAGGAGTGCCAGGTGGATAGCGACATGGAGCTGCTGCTGCCGGCCGACTACGTGACGGGGAGCAGCGAACGGATGCTGCTCTACCGCGAGCTCGACTCGCTGCTGCTTGATGCCGACGTAGAGGCTTTCCGCAGCCGGCTGGAGGACCGCTTTGGCCCCGTGCCTCCCGAGACGGAGGAGCTGCTGCGCATCGTCCCGCTGCGCCGTCTGGCGGCCAGGCTCGGCGTGGAGAAGGTGCTGCTCAAGGCAGGCCGCATGACGCTCATCCTCGTCTCCAATCCCGAGAGCCGCTACTACCAGAGTGCGGCATTCGACCACGTGATCGCCTACATGATGGCCCATACCAAGCGCTGCGACCTCAAGGAGCAGAACGGCCGGCGCAGTGTCATCATCAAGGAGGTGCCCACCGTGGCCGAAGGAGTGAGCGTGTTGCAGGAGATGATTGTCATAGACAGCAACAAGAGTTGAATTGTTTTTTAGAGTAAGATTTTTAGCTGATAGCAAGAAGTAGAAGTAGTAGATCATGATAGTATGTATAGCTGAGAAGCCTTCAGTGGCTCGCGACATTGCGGCGGTGCTGGGGGCCAACGAGAAGCGAGAGGGGTATATAGAGGGTAACGGCTACCAGGTGACCTGGACCTTCGGACACCTCTGTACCCTCAAGGAACCGCACGACTATGCACCGCAATGGAAGCAGTGGGCGCTGGGGGCTTTGCCGATGATTCCGCCACGGTTTGGCATCAAGCTCATCAGTAACCCTACGTACGAACGGCAGTTTCACGTCATCGAGCAGCTGATGCAGCATGCGGAGATGATCGTCAACTGCGGTGATGCCGGTCAGGAGGGTGAGCTTATCCAGCGCTGGGTGATGCAGAAGGCGCAGGCCACCTGCCCCGTGAAGCGGCTCTGGATCTCCTCCCTGACCGAGGAAGCCATCCGCGAGGGGTTCGACCACTTGCGTCCCTCCGACGACTTCCAGTCGCTCTATGAGGCGGGACTCTCCCGGGCCATCGGCGACTGGCTGCTGGGCATGAATGCCACGCGCCTCTATACCATGAAGTATGGGCAGAATCGCCAGGTGCTCTCCGTGGGGCGGGTGCAGACCCCTACGCTGGCCCTCATCGTCAACCGCCAGCAGGAGATAGAGCACTTCGTGCCTAAGCAGTACTGGGACCTGAAGACCACCTATCGCGACACGCTCTTCTCCGCCCTCGTCAAGAAGAGTGACGAAGAGCTGGCCCTGGAGGAGGAGAAGCGCAAGGAGGCCATCGCCGCAGGCAAGAAAGTGCCCAAGCAGGAGGAGAACCGGGGCATTGACCTCATTACCGACCGCAGCGTGGGTGAGCAGCTGGTGGAGCAGATCAAGGATTTGCCCTTCTGCATCACAGGCGTGACCCGCAAGGAGGGCAAGGAGGCACCGCCGAGGCTCTTTGACCTCACCTCGCTGCAGGTGGAGTGCAACCGCAAGTTCGCCTTCTCAGCCGATGATACGCTCAAGACTATCCAGTCACTCTATGAGAAAAAGTTTACCACCTATCCGCGTGTGGATACCACCTTCCTGAGCGACGACATTTATCCCAAGTGCCCCTCCATCCTGAAGGGACTGCGTGACTACAGTGTGCTTACCGCCCCGCTGGAGGGCACGACGCTGCCCAAGTCGAAGAAGGTATTTGACAATGCCAAGGTGACCGACCACCACGCCATCATCCCCACGGGCCGTCAGCCGCAGGGGCTCACCCAGATGGAGCAGCGCGTCTTTGACCTCGTGGCCCGTCGCTTCATAGCCGCGTTCTATCCCGACTGCCGTTTTGCCTCAACCACGGTCATGGGCAAGGCAGGCGAGGTGGAGTTTAAGGCCACAGGTCGCCAGGTGCTGGATGCCGGCTGGCGCACGGTCTTTACAACACCTATCGGCGGTGCAGCAGGTCAGGGGGATGCCCAGGCCGCAGGGAGCTCCAACGCCTCTGGAGCCTCCAGTGAGGAGGATACACCGCAGGAGGAGGAGAAGACACTGCCCACCTTCACCAAGGGGGAGAGCGGACCTCACGTGCCCTCCCTCACCGAGCGCTGGACGCAGCCGCCACGCCCTTACACTGAGGCCACCCTGCTGCGGGCCATGGAGACGGCGGGCAAACTGGTGACTGACGACGAACTGCGTGATGCGCTCAAGGAGAACGGTATCGGCCGTCCATCGACCCGTGCTGCCATCATCGAGACCCTCTTCAAGCGCAACTACATCCGCAAGGAGAAGAAGAACCTGATTGCTACCCCCACCGGGGTAGAGCTGATTGGATTGATACACGAGGAGCTGCTCAAGAGCGCCGAACTGACCGGCCAGTGGGAGAAGAAGCTGCGTGAGATAGAGCGTCGCACCTTCACGGCCCCACAGTTCCTCGAAGAGCTGAAGGCCATGGTGCAGGACATCGTATTCAAGGTATTGAGTGACAACACCAACCGCCGCATCACCATCCTGGATCCGGAAGCGGCTAAACCAGCCCCTTCCTCCAAAGCCAAGCGCACCGCAGGCAGCAAGTCGGCATCAGCAGGAGGTGCGTCATCAGCCGAAGGTGCATCACCAGCAGGAGGTGCATCAACAGCCGACAAGCCCCCCAAGCCCCGCAAGAAAGCGTCTGGCACTCCTGCATCAACTTCTCCATCCGCAGCGCCTGGGACAGCCTCGGCAGATGAGTGGATAGGTAAGCCCTGCCCCCTCTGCGGCAAAGGCACCATCATCAAGGGCCGCACGGCCTATGGATGCTCGGAGTGGCGTAACGGCTGTACCTGGCGTCAGCCCTTCGGGGCATCATGATGCCTTCATGAGACTCCGGACAGGACGGAGGTTGTGGCTCAGCAAATAACCTATTTACATAATAGGTCTATGCAGATTAAATAAAAGAACTAAGCAGATTAAAAGAAAACTATGCAGACGAAACTAGAACTGAAATGGTTGGACAACTACAATCAGCTGAAGCAATACATTGAGCTTCACCGCCACCTGCCCGACAAGAAGAAGGTGGATAACCGCGGACTGCTGAACTGGTGGAAATACAACAAGCGACTCATCAAGCAGGGCAAGCTCGATGCAGAGCGCACCGCATTGCTCCAGGAGCTGAGCGCCATGCGCGAACTCCAGAAGAAGCCGCCGCTCTGGGTCAACCAGACGCTCAACTTTGATTTTGAGTAGGGGAGAGGCCCTATTTATCTGAGTCTTCCTTGCCACTGGAACGCATGAGGCCCGAAGTCCTCCTCCGCAGGGAGCACCGCATCGGGCGCAAAGATGCCGAAGAGTGACGAGCCGGAACCGCTCATAGCAGCGTAGAGCGCACCGTGAGCGTAGAGACGCTCCTTGATGGCCTTCAGCTCAGGATGCTGAGGGAAGACGCTGGCCTCAAAATCATTGACCATCGCCTCGAGCCAGCAACTGATGGGCTGCTTGACCAGCTCCTCCAGCGACACCTCAGGGCGGCGAGGGGTGATCTGTGCAAAAGCCTCACGCGTAGAGACAAAGATGTCAGGCTTGACGAGCCAGAGCTGATAGCCGTTGAGCGAGAGCTGCACAGGGCGAAACAGGTTGCCGATGCCGTGGGCAAAAGTGGGACGGTTCTGGATAAAGAAGGCGCAGTCAGCACCGAGCACAGCGGCATAAGCCTCCAGCTGCTCGATGGTAAGGCCCAGCTCAAAGGTGTTGTTGAGCAGACGCAGCATAAAGGCCGCGTCCGACGAACCGCCGCCCAGTCCTGCACCCGTAGGGATATGCTTGTGGAGGAAGATATCAACAGGCGGTAGGTCATACTGCTCATCAAGCAGGCGATAGGCACGGCAGACCAGATTGTCATCATTGTCCCCCTCCACCTGTATGCCGCTCACATTGAGGTGGCACTTGGTGGGCATCCCGGCCCGTACACAAAATTCCAGCGCATCCTCCACAGGGATAGGGTAGAAGATGGTCTCCAGGTTGTGATACCCGTCGGGACGTCGCTCCACGATCTGCAGTCCCAGGTTGATTTTCGCGTTCGGAAAGGCTATCATATCTTTTATTCTTTTGTTATTCTTATGCTTATTCTTTTGTATTTCTCACGATTGTGGCTGCAAATTTAGAAAAAAATCGTGAGATACCATCCCGGCAAGATAAAAAAAGAGGCCATTGAGTCATAAATCCTAACAAGAAACGCTATCGGACCTCCCAGTCAGCTCCGTTGTCACACTACAATGAAGCCCATTTGAAGTCGATTTGAAGTCGATGAATCTCTACTATTTCATCGAGTTCAAATCGAGTTCAAATCGACTTCAAATCGAGTTCATCCCCTAGTACCATTAGCGTAAGTATAGAGGAGCGATAGACCGGCCATACAGGAGCACCTCCCACAAGTGCAAAAGAAAAATATAGACAATAGAATGTAAAGCCCCCTCAGACACTTGTCCTGTGGAATGGACCAAGACGAGGAAACAGACACCAATTGTGAAAAATCCATCAAGAAAGTCTGATTATTGGATAAAATGTCTTATATTTGTAGCATTAAATCAATTAATAAACAACGCCATGCCAACAAACAAGAACGCTCAGCTTCGCTATCAGATACTCGACCGCTGTTTTAGCGACCTTCATCATCGCTATTCCATCGAGGAACTTCTTGATGAAGTCAATAAGGCCCTTATGGATATGTACGGGACAGAAATCAGTATCAGGCAGATACGAGAAGACATCAAGTATATGAAGGACAGGGTCACCTTCAATGCACCTATCGAAGCTTATCCTTACGACGGGCGTAAATGTTATTATCGCTACGCCGTACCTGGCTTTTCCATCTTCAAGAATGAACTATCCGCTGAAGAGGTGGCCTCCCTCCGTTCTACGATTGACTTGCTCAGCCGTTACCGTGGGCTGCCAAGCCATGCCTGGCTGGAGGATGTCATCTCTAACCTTGAGATTCGTTTCGGAATCAAGTCCAACCCGGAGCAAGTGGTTTCGTTCGACTGCAATGATTTGCTGAAAGGAACCGAATTTCTAGGTGGGTTGATTGACGCGGCCTTGAATCATCAACCACTGAATCTCCTTTACCGCACCTTCGCTGGTAATGAGCACACAGCTATCATCCACCCCTACCATGTCAAGCAGTTCAATAACCGTTGGTTCCTCATCGGCTTGCAGCAAGGAGGTCATGCCAACTACATCACCAATAAAGCTCTCGACCGTATCGTGAAGTTCTCACGGGCAGATGTCCCTTTCATTCCCAATACCGATATCGACTTCAATCACTATTTTAAAGATATCATAGGTGTCACTTTGCCTGAAGATCACCCTCTTCCTGAAGAGGTACTGCTGAAGTTTGACGAAGCCCGTTTCCCCTACGTGGTCAATAAGCCTATCCACCCCTCGCAGGTGACTACAGACGAGCAAGAGCACATCGTCAAGTTGACAGTTCGTCCCAACAAAGAACTTGAAGCAAGGATTTTCTCCTATGGCAATCAGGTGGAGGTGCTCCAACCAGAGTGGTTAAGGAGGCAAATAGCAGTAAAACTGGCGGAAATATTAAAAAAATATTCATCTGTGCAGAAAGAGTGCAATATATAAGAATAGCTTTGCAAAATGGAATATGATAAGAGAAGCAGACATCAGTGAAAACCAGCTCCTCGTCAGTTTCGGAAAGAAAGATTGTCAGCCGACGAGATAGCGTTCATAGAGAAGATGATTAAGCCGATGGAGTGAGCGTCTTGACAATATATAACAAGGTGTAAATAATATCGTACCACTATCAAAAGTGGTACGCATACCACCCCAAAAGGTGGTACGAATGAAATACGGTGATTATGACAACAGAAGAATTATACGAACTGATTAAGTCAGACGAGAGCTATCGCATACTTAGCGAACGATGTGCCGCGGCTTTACCGACCTTCGATACACGTCCATGTCGTGAAGCAACAATTGATGACATAGATGTGGAGGTAATCGTAAAAGAGTATATGCCTCGGGCTATCGATGCTGAAGTACTTTCCCAAGATAAGCGACCGCAAAAGGAGCAACTTGCTTCGCTGCACTTGTACAATATGCAATCGGATTGTCCGACATACGCAGCACTCATCATGTTTGGCAAGAATCCACAATATTTCATGCCGGGAGCGTATATCCAGTATGTGAAGTTTGATGGCTTTGACAATGGAGGTATGATAATGAACGAACGTAAGTTTGACGGGTGCTTGTATAAGATGTTGCCAAGACTGGACACCTTCATTAGCGATGCCATTGTCACTAAGCGTCCTGTATCCATAAGTGCGTTGCAAGAGAAGGATATCTACAACTATCCTGAGAAGGCAATACGAGAGTTGATGATGAATGCCGTGATGCATCGCGATTACCAATCTACTACTCCGACACGCTTATACCAATATAATGATCGCATAGAGATTATGAATCCAGGTGGACTATATGGCAACGCTCGCCCGGACAACTTCCCTAATGTCAACGATTATCGAAATAACTGCCTTGCAGGAATATTGAAATCGTTCAATTATGTCAACATGTTTAATCATGGCATTTATGATGTGCAAACGTTGCTTGAGGCGAATGGTAACGGCTTGGCAGAGTTTGATGTGAACCTTATGACTGTCTTTCTGGCAAAAGTCAAGAATGCAGAAACAATAGAAGCAAGCTGTGTGCGTCAGCAGATTTTCGACAACTTGCAACCAATCTTGCAACCATCTTGCAACCATGAGTCGTCAGGCATTTGCAAAGTCCGTTCTAAAGCCTGCTATTGATGATGGTTATGTCCAAATGTTGTATCCTGATAAACCCAACCACCGTGGACAGAAGTATAAATTGACAGATAAAGGTTTGATGTTATTGAGAAAACTACTATCAGGGTCTTAGGGGTCATAGGGACAGGAACCCTTGATTCGCAAGAATGAAATATAAGCAATAGAGAATTACAATGGCTCAAAGACAAATACAGGTAACAGTGGAAATGCTTCGTGAGGCGTACATTGCCAATCTCGAAGCCAAGCGCAAGCCCAATGCAGAGGCAATAGCCGACTTCACTGAAAAGGAGTTGGCAGAGTTTATATGCCAGTATGCCGATGCGAACTTCAAGGGCATCTATGTGGAGCAGGATCATAACTACTCATCGTCAACATCCACTACTGCTGGAAGTTCAGCATCAGGTTCTGGTCTGACAACGCCTACATCATCTGCCCCAAAGTGCAGGGAAGAGACAGAAGGCGAACGCAAGCATGTTGGAAAGGAGACAGAGGTGATATATCGTAACCCTGCCCTCCGCCGGCAATGCATAGATAAGTACGGCTACCAGTGCCAATGTTGTGGTATGGACTTCGCAGAAATGTATGGTG
>CAMACX010000053.1 GCA_945831575.1 uncultured Mediterranea sp. | reverse complement strand
TAAACAACTTTAGTATTAACAAACAAAACTGTCAACCAAAATCAGTACACGTCAGCTTCTACACTACAATACTGTCCAACAGGTCCGGACATTTGTCCGAGCAGGTCCGGAAATCTTTCCGAATAGGTCTGGACAGAATGTAATGCTAATCTAAGTGAGGTCACTTGCATCTCGTCATTTCACTTGCTTGCATTCATAAAAGGGGTATAAACCTGTCAAAACTATATCAAAAACAGGTATGAAAAACAGGGTAAGTTACCCTTTACCTGCAAATACGTACCCAAAAATACCCAGTTTTTTGCAGGTAAAGAGCATCAAACAGCAGCGAAATAGTCCCTTTTTTGCCTATTTTGCACCAAAAATCTGGTTGTTGCCACCCTTGTTGCCACCCGTAATATGTTGTATATCAACGAGTGTTGCAACATGGCAACAAAATGACGCAAAAATTAATCTGTAGAGGGCTCTATGAAAACGGTTTAAAACATTTGGCAATATCACTTTATTTTGTAATTTTGCGGCTGTTAATGATTTGCGCTATGGATAAGACAGCCCAAAAGCCCTTCCGCATACCTTACGGTATGATGAACTTCGTGGCCATCCGCGAGGACAACTACTACTATGTCGATAAGACACGGTTCATCGAGAAGATTGAAGAGGCCAACCGCTACTTCTTCTTCATCCGTCCACGTCGGTTTGGTAAGAGTTTGACTGTCTCGATGTTGCAGCATTATTACGACTTCAACAAGGCAGATAAGTTTGATGATCTCTATGGCGGACTTTACATAGGCAATCATCCTACGCCCAACCGCAACAAGTACCTCGTCATTTACCTTAACTTCGCCGTTGTGGATGCTGAGTTGGGCAACTACCGCCAATCACTGGATGCTCACTGCAACATGTGTTTCGACTCCTTTTGTGATACCTATGCCTCCTTGCTTCCGCAGGGCACGAAGGAGGAGTTGAACAACAAGAAGGGGGCGGTGGAGCAGCTGTTTTTTCTGTGCGATGTATGTAGTAGGCAAGGACACAAGATTTACCTCTTCATTGACGAGTACGATCACTTCACCAACCATATCCTCTCAGATGCGGCACGGCTTTATGAATACAAGCAAGAGACACATGGCACAGGGTATCTCCGGACCTTCTTCAACACCATCAAGGCGGGTACCTATTCCTCCATCGACCGCGTTTTCATTACGGGAGTCAGCCCGGTGACGCTCGATGACCTCACCAGTGGATTCAATATCGGTACCAATTACTCTCAGGCTTACGGATTCAATGAGATGGTAGGCTTTACGGAGAGCGAGGTGCGCGAGATGCTGACCTACTATTCGCGGCATTATGCGTTTCGTCATACAGTGGACGAACTCATCGGGGTGATGAAGCCCTATTACGATAACTACTGTTTTTCCGTAGATGCCTGTGGTGAAACGACCATGTACAACTCCAATATGGTGCTCTCCTTCATGTACAAGTACCTTGAGAACGATTGCCGCATACCATCCAAGATGCTGGAGGAGAATATCCGTGTGGATTACAACAAGCTTCGTATGCTTATCCGCAAGGACAGGGAGTTCACGCACGATGCCTCCATCATTCAGACGTTGGTGGCGCAAGGCTATATTTATGGTTCACCCAAGGAGTGGATTCCTGCTGAGCATATTGCTGATGATGAAAATTTCGTCAGTCTCCTCTATAATTTCGGACTGCTTACAATTGGTGGTGCTCATCGGGGTAAGCCAAAACTTGTCATTCCCAACGAAGTGGCACGAGAGGTAATCTGCAACTAGTGAAGTTCGTGCTTTAGGTCTGTTTTAAGGTAATCCACAATCTTCTTCATCTGTTCGTCCCACGAGAGGTGGCTGATGCTCTCGCGGATGGCTTGGGGCTGCATGGCTTGCTTCTGGCAGAAGTCAATGACTTGCTGTATGTCGATGGGACTTTCATCGGCAGGGACTTTAAGGACATAGGGCATTGTATCAAAGTCTTCATCACACTCGGAGTAAGCAAAGGCAAAGCCTCGGGCAGCATACTCACGGTTCTTCAAGGTCTTAATGTGGGTAATGCCGCTGCGATGTCGTCCTAAGCTGCCGATGGCAAAGTCTCCTTTGTCGAACAGCTGCTCCAGTGCTTCACCATGCAGGGGACCATAGAGGTGTACGTACTCTTCCAGGTGGTACTTGGTGACGGCATCGGCAACTTCTTGTTGTTCGCGTTCGCCTGATATCGGACCAGCCAGGTGGAAATAGACCTTGTATTCAGGATTGGACTGATAATAGTGGTGAAGTCCCTTAATCAGCCGGTCGTAGCCATGCCAGTAGTGTATCTCGGCTACGGCTACAAGATGCAGCTCTTTGCCGATATCATGCAGCTTTGTGCGAAGCGGTATCTGACTGAAATCAATGCCGTTGGAGATGCGTATGGTGGGGCGACCGAAGATTTCATCATCATTGCTGAAGGTGACTATACGATCTACGTATCTATAGAATTGGCATCTATAATGGCGTTCTATCCAAAGGCTTATTTTGCGGTCGATATACTCTTGGTCATATGGATAGGTAGGAATTTCTACAACAATCTTACAGCCAATTTTACGCAATTGTTTGACTAAATAAATAGTAAAAGGATTGGCATTATGATTACTACGCCAATACACGAAGTCGAACTGCTCTTGCCGGATGTAATCTACAATAAAACGGTAATCCATCCGCTTTCGTAGTTTCCCACGGATGCTGTTGCCGAAGCAATACAGTACTTTATCATCAATCATCCAGGTGCGCGTGCCATCCTCTACCGATGTCTCGTAGTGGCATATCTGCATTTCTATCCCATTATGGCGCAAAGCATCTACTTGGTACGCTATCTTTTTGCTGATACCATTGAAGGCATTGAAGCCATAGAACATGAGGAAGAGACCTTTCATCTTTCAAGACAATTAATGATAGTACGTAGAGTTCAACACATCTTCATAGATCTTAACCCAAGCTTCTGCGGTCGCCTTCCAGGAGTAGCGCTGAGCCTGCTTCAAGCCGTAAGCAGTCAACTCCTTTCTGTACGTGTCATCACTTTCCAACTTAATCAAGGCATCGGTTATCGTCTCTGGCTTGAAGGGATCTACCAGCAACGCCCCATCACCAGCTACCTCAGGCATGGCAGAGGTGTTGGAGACAATAGCCGGAGTACCGCAAGCCATGGCTTCAATCATAGGAATGCCAAAGCTCTCACGAAGCGAAGGATAGAGGAAGGCGAATGCCGAGTTGTAGATGCTGGGCAAGTCCTCATTGCGGATGTAACCCGGGCAGAAGATGCTGTGCCGGATATGCTCCAGATGCTCAGCCTTGAGCAACGTGTCCAGATACTCCTCCTTCAGGTCAGCTATCAGGAGCGGACGTTGTACACCCGAACGCTCAAGGTAGCTGGCGTAGGCATGAAGTACCCCTCTGGTGTTCTTCTTGGGGTCTGTGTTCCCCAGGAAAAACAAGAAATCATCATGGGGCATGTAGTGCTTGGTAGCACGGGTCTCTTCCTTTTGCAGGGGGCGGAAGCGTGGATTGTATCCATTATACACCGTCTGCACCTGCTCCGATGGCAAGTGAAGTGTATCCATGATGCGTTTCCGCTCAAAATTGGAGACCGTAAGGATGCGGTTGCACTTCGAGAGGATGCGAGGTACCACAAACCTGCGGTAATGCCACCCCATCTCTTGATACCACGAGGAGCTGCGATGAGCCCGGGGCTCCAGGTAGATGATGTCGTGGAGAGTCAGCACCAGAGGCACAGGACACCACAAGGGGGCTGTATTGGAAGTGCAGTGCAGCAGATCTACATCCAGCTTCTTCAAGGCATAGGGTAGAGCTACCTGTTCCCACAGCGGATAGGTAGGGCACTTCACCTCTACGATATGCACGTTGAGCGACTGCTCCAGACAGGGGTCATCCCCAGGAGCAACCAATACATAATAATCGTTGTCATCTTCTCTCCGTTGCAGCTCCCGGATGGTCTCCAGTGCTACAAAATCCATTCCGTGCTTGTCTTTACGGAATATTCGTTGGGCTTCAATGGCTATCTTCATGGTTTGTCTTCTTTTTACGTTTAGGCAATTTGCTTAATAAAAGTGAGGAAACTGATTTCAGAATCAAATAGGGCATCACCCAGATGGCGTGACGGAAGCGGCGGTTAATCTCTCCTTCAGGCAGGGCCATGACAAAGGCGAAGACCAAGGCTAAGAAGAGGAAGTACCACTTGAAGCAGAGCGTCCAGTCTGCAATGGTGATGATGAAGGTCAGCAGGGCTAGCAGCACAATCAAGTTGAACCGCGAAGGTATGCTCCACTGGAAGAGTTTGTTGGCAAGGTCCCATTCTCCCCGGAGCATGGCCAGCGGCAGGTGCAGCAGAGCGTAGCTACGGGTGTAGTAGCGGCCCTTGGTCCACTGCATACGGCGCTTCTGATACTGCTCGTCGTTGTCCTCCTTGCGGCTGTAGCAGACCACCTCCTCCAGATACTCTGTATAGATGTTCTGATTAAGTAGGGCTATCTCCATGGCCGTAGAGGTGTCACCACCCTTCATGGTGGGGGCCACCTCGTGGAAGATGGCAAAGTCGAATGCCATGGCTGAACCGATGAGGGCCGATGAGAAGCCCATGCGGGTATGGCCCTTGCGGAAGAGGTTGTTGTTGATTTCCTCGCTGACTGCACCCAGCACGGCGATGCTTGTGTCGAGGTTGCGCGTGATGCGGTGGGCTTGGATGGAGTCACATCCGGAGTAATAGGCATTGTTGAAGAGCTCCAGCGCGTTGGGCACAATGTGGTTATCGCTGTTGAGGATAACAATCATATCGTATTCGTTGGGTGAGTAGCGCTCCATGACCTGCTGGATGGCATACACCTTGGTACATTCCTCCCGGTCGGGAATCACGATGTTGATAGGCATTTGCAACAGGGTGACAAGGTCTTCCTCGCTTAATCCCGTAGCAGCCACGGCGATGTCGTACTTCTCGCGTGGATAGAGCTGCGTGTCGATAAACGCATTGATAGACTCTATCACCTCCTTACCGTCGTTGAGCACGGTGAAGAGCACAAGGAATCGGTGCTGCATGTTAGTTTGCGGGTAGGGATTCTTGTACTTGCCTAGCGAGAAGAGGGCACAGATAAAGAGGTATGCCACAGGAATGCAGCAAAGCAGGAAGAGAACAGCATCCGAGATCTCTAGAGCACTGTTGTTCTCATTCATCCACCACTCGGGATTGAATATGTTAAATAAGTCGGTCATATAGCGTTGTTTGTTTTAGAGGTCGTTAATATATGATTTAAATAATCCTTGTCTATAGTAGATCCATTCATGACAAAGGCCATCATAGCTGCAATAAGAAAATCCGTCGGAGGCATCCCTGGATTGTTACCAGTATAACCTGAAACCCATATGCCAAATGTGGCACAGGTTAAAGCGGCCATTATATGTCTGATTAAAGGACTTCGTATTCTAAACAATACAATCATGCTCGCACCAATGATGACTATAGCACATATCAGTATGTATAAAGCTAGTCCCACATATCCTGTTTGTATCCAAATATTAACAAAAAAAGAATCCGATGGCAATGTTCCCTCTTGATATGTTCCATCAGGTTGCATCCACAATTTGGGTATAACTCCAGCAATTCCTGCCCCCAAGGGATGTTGAGCAATGAAATCTGCTATTTCTTCTCTATTCCGATACCGTACGTTCATTGAAGCGTCTTCTGAACTTTTAAAAGCAGTACGTGCCCTTCGGATGTAGGGATTGCTTTCACCAATTGTAGTATATGAGAAAAAGAAGAAAATCAATACTCCAGTTAAACCAGTTATGACAAATATGCGTATATTTTTGCATAGTAAACAATATAACATCGCACCAATTAAGGGGATAATGAGTGCTCCTCTAGTTCCAGATAGGAACATTGATATAAAAGAAATCAATCCAATAATTAAGTAATAGAGCTTCTTTGGTTTATTGTGAATGTGAAATCCTATGATTGTATATATTAAACTTGTTGCAGCCATATAGCAGCCAAAGTTTGCAGAGTCTGTGAAGTAAGAGAAATATCTTACGCCGGAACTGATGATGTGAGTGGTGGATCCTCCCCCAACATAGAGCCAATATTGTTCTGCTTGGTCAAAGCCAATGTATTTTTGCCACATTAGCTTAACAAAGGCGAGAAATGTGAAGAAAGCTACAAGATCGAGGCCTACTCGAAGGGCTTTGTAAGTATTAGATAGAATAGATAAGAAGATATAGAGAACTAAAACTCTGAAAATCCAAATTCTGATTCCATAGGCTACCCCTTCGGTTCTTATGGCAGAGTTGGTGAATTGGTAAAGTGTAAAGAATACCCATGGAATGTAACTTATTGTTAAGATGTTTATCGCATTGCGCCATGATATTGCCCCTTTTTTATACATACTGGAGAAGATTAATGAAATCATTCCGTAGAATAGGATTGCTTCTAGTCCGGCACTAAGTTGATTTACTAATAGATAACGACTTATAGTTGTAAAGAAGAATGCATAGGTGGCATAGAGTAAATAGATAAAACGTGGGAAAATAAGTCCATAACCAAGTGCTGCAACTCCTAATGGTAGAAATACCACAAAGATTGCGAGTGTAATTTTTTGTTTAATGAGAAATATAGAAAACATCGCTAGGCCCAAAATCATAAAAAATTGGGCTAAAGCTTTTGGGTTCAAGCCGTTTGACTGATATGGATGTTCTAATCTCATAGAACTGTTATTTGATAGATGGCTTCTGCGATGTTAGCCCAAATTGTGCTAGTCGACTGAAGAAGGAATGAACAGGTAATTTAGGTGGCAATTCGCCAGTAAACGATTCAACAACTTCTCGATCTGCATTGTTGAGGTAGAGCATGAAAGGCTTATCTTTTAAGCTTTCCTTAATTGGTGCTATGGCCGTGGAGTCGCTATCTCTCCATAAGCGTTGAGCGTTTGCAATAAGTAGATTAACGTCAGCTTGTTGTAATACGGATAAAGGAAGTCCTGCTTCTGCCATTGAGGGGTATTCTACAATGACAATATCGGGAATGGCTTCAGCTTCGTTTTTAACCCAGAAATCATTCAAATATTTGGCTTGTTCATAGCTTTTATCTTGGGGAATAAAGTCAATCTTGTGGTCAACAATACGGACAGTAAGACCCTCCTTGCGCCAATAATCTGCAAAATATTTGGCTAAGAAACTCTTTCCTTCGCGTGGATTTATGCTAAATAAGTTGATGACACTGGTCTCGCCAGGGCGCAGATATTTGTTCAATCTACGGCAACTATAAGCGGCTGCCATGCGATTGCAGGCTTTTAAGAATCCGCGGTATTTTAGGTTGCTTATACCATTAAAGGCCGCAATCACAGTAAGTCCACTGAGCCGTTGGCTCCGGAAAGAGTCGCGTAAAGTTCTGTCAAGTACTTCGATGATTAGGCAGTAAGTTATTATAAATAATAGACTGCCTACAAAAGCAGCTATGACATATAAAAGGCGATTTCTGCCATTGTCAGACAATGGATAAGGAGGGGGAGCTACTGTTTGTAGGTTGCTTGTGCTCATTTCAATGTTTTTTAAGCGCATATGTGCATTAGCTAGACCTGATAGTTGGGTACGATAGTTGTCTTCAGCTATATCTATCGCACGTTCTTTACGGTTGACCTGCGTCCCAACAGGAGACATGTGGGCATAATGCTCCATAATACTCTCCTGTCTTCGTTTAAGAACATCTAATTCAGCTTTGGCTTTCGCTTCGTTCACACATGCAGCTAACCATTCGTTAACCATGTCTTCGATCCCCACACCTTCTTTCGTGAAGTTAAATTGATTCAAACTGTCAGATATCTGACTTATACGTTGTTCTGTTCGTGCTAACTCTTCCCTCTCTTTTTGGGAAACAGCAGGATCTGAATTAGTGAATATCTCTTTTTCAATGATTTGTTGGTTCAATGCGCTGACTTTGTTTAGCTCCTGAAGCAGGGCTGAGTTGTTCCGTATCATTTTTGCTCGGATATCCATACGTTCGTCTAGCATTTTACGAAGTGACAAAGCGCCTTGATATGTTCGATCAGCTTCCTCATATCGGTCATCGACTTGATATCTTGTGCCAGCTAATGCTTTAGTCTCTTCTCCATAATTAATGACTTGTTGTGCGACATTGTAGTGCATGAGGTCATCTTCTTCTTCGTCGAGCTTTTTCTTGGTTATACGTACTTGTTCTTCAAAATATGCAATTACATCGTTTGTTGCTTTAAACCGGAGGATTTCGTAGGCTTTCTTTAATTCCTCGATTAGGAACTCCACGGTTTGTTGAGTCATACCAGGGTCGGCTGAGGTGTAGGTGATATGGAGTATGTCACTGTTCCCAGCTCGACGTATATCAATGCCATCCAATGCCGCTAAACTATAAAATTGTACGCCACTATTCAACATTCGATAGATGAAATTATGGCGGTCCTCTCTTCGATAACTTTTGAGGTTGTTCAATGTCTTGTTAACATCTTTACGGTCGGCTAAAGCCAATACTTCACGAGGGGCAATCTCCATGAGTTGGCGATAGTGTTTTGCTTGAATAAAGCGGTTGTCGTTCCATTCTTCACCATATGTAAAGGCATTAGCCAGTAATCGGATAGAGACTTCTTGGAGAGTTTGTTGAGATTTACCAATATTGATTAAGTTGTCAAATGAACTTGCAATAGCAGCATAGTTTGTTGTACTACCATCTAATGAGGTTTGGGTAGATACGCCTGTATAGATACTTCCTTTAACGCTATAACTATAGGGTAAAAATTGAGTGAAATAAATCACTAATCCTGTTACAATCAGTGAGCCCCATAACATTCTGTAGCGTATGCGGTATAGGAATTGAGATATAAATAAAAGAATATCCATAATTAGACTATTTTTTAGTCTTTGATAATTTTGACATTTGTAAGCATTTCGAGGAGAATTATTGAGTTGTGCAGTTCAACACGACTTTGCTCATAAGTAGTAACGGCTCCAGAACGTCTTCCTCGCTCAACAGCCAAGGATTCAATGGTCATTTTGCCATGAATAAAGTTGTATTCTACCATTTTCATTTGAGCATTATAGAGCGCAGCCGTTTCTGCTTTTGCTCCGATAGTAGCCAATTGGATTGTAACTTGGTTATATGCCTCAAGTACCTGTAATCTACGTTCTTCCATAACCTCTTCCTGTTGATATTGAAGTTGTTCAATATCATAACGGTATTTTTTAAGTTTGAGTTTTCTGTTGGTAAAGTCTCCTAATGGAATACCAACACTTACTCCAACACTGAAATTGTGTTGTGCACTGGCCATACTCGTCTGATACAATGGGGTGTATTCATCGCTGTTGTTACTAAGGATATTGTATCGTCCATATGCGTATGAGCCATTTAGGCGGATGTTGTTCCACCAATCACGTTTTTGCAATCGGTAATCGTTCTTAACTTCTTCAACTTCACTTTTTGCACGTTTCACAGCAGCATTCTCCGTCACCGCATCCAGAAATACTTGCAGCGGCGGCAACTGGATATTCTCAATCCCCGCAGGCACACCGGTTGACATGGAGTCGAGTGCGGCATCGGCCTCTTTGAGTGCTTCGAGTAGCTTAATGCGTTGGCCCTGGTCTATGTTCTCCTGGGCATATAGGGAAGTGGACGCTGCAAGCCAGAGCAGGCAGGCGACCAACTGAATCCATCGGGTATAGTTTGTTTTTGTGTAAGTCATCTCTTCTAAATGTTATCTAGGGTTTTATACATTTTCCTTCTGAATAAAGGCGGTGAACGTGCGCAGGATGATCTTGAAGTCCATGGCAAACGAGAACTCATGGGCATAACGCACATCGAGCTGCTTGCGTTCGGCGGCGGACATGGCTCCGGCACCTCCTCGCTTCTCTACCTGCCAGAGGCCAGTCAAGCCGGCCGGGCCGAGGAAGCGTTCTATATCGTCATCATTGGTCAATTGTTCGGCTTCGTAGAGCGGCAGGGGACGGTTGCCCACGACGCTCATGTCGCCTTTGAGGATGTTGAGGAGCTGCGGAAGTTCGTCGATGCTGTATTTGCGGATGAAGCGGCCCACACGGGTCACGCGTGGGTCTCCCTCAATCTTGACGAAGGCGTTGGCCTGTTTGGTGCGCTGCTGCTGGGTGTATTCCTCCTCGCTGATGACGTAGTCATCGCCTATCAGCAGGGTGCCGTCGCTCTCGTCGCCGACCAGCTGAGGCATCTCCTGGGGTGTGGTCTGGGCAGCTGGCTGGCTGTTGGCGGCATATTGGTTGAGGGCGGAAAGCTCCTTGAGCCGGCGGTCGGCATTGGTGTACATGGAGCGGAACTTCAGGAAGTCAAACACCTGGTAGTTGGTGCCTACGCGCTTGCTGCGGTAGATGATGGGGCCTTTGCTCTCCAGACGGATGGCAATGGCGGTAGCAATCAGCAGGGGCGAGAGGGCCAGCAGGGCGCAGAGGGAGACGAGTACGTCGAAGCTGCGCTTCCAGAGGGGGAGGTGGAAGGGGTGGGTGAGGTTGTCCTTGTGCTTGAGCTTGAACTCCTGCAGCTTGTACTGCTTGCGCTGGCGAAGGAACTGCTCCAGGTCGTTCATGCGCTGGGCCGTGACATCAGGGGTGATCATGTTGCTCACCCCGGCCTGTAGGTAGCGCTTGCGGTCGTCGCCAACGGGTGGGGTAGGAGTGACCAGCAGGATGTAGATGCGGGGGAAGCGCTTGTGGAGTTCAGCCAACTCAGGGGCTTGGGCAGCTGCCGAGGTCTGCTCCACGAGGAGCATCGTGTCGTAGCGCTCGCGCATGCCCTCTATCTTGTCGCAGGCCTGCTGCAGGGAGAGCAGCGGGATGAGCATACCGGGACTCACCGCAGCGAGGTGCTGCAGGGTGTCGGTATTGCTACCCACATAAATAAGGTATATCATGCCCTGTCCCATGGCCTTATACGAGGTATTTCTTAACACGGGCCTTCAGCTCCATGGGGTTGAAGGGCTTGAGGATGAAGTCGGCAGCACCCTCTTCTAGCAACTGGATGCGCTCGGTGGTGCTGTCCTCGCTGGAGAGGATGACCACGGGGATGTGGCTGTAGAGGGGGTTGCCCTTCATGTAATGGAGAAACTCCTTGCCGTCCATGTGGGGCATACGGATGTCGGTGATGACCAGGTCGGGGTCGTTGCCCTGGCTGAGCCAGTCGATGGCCTTGAGAGGGTCTTCGTAATAGACGAAGTCGTTGTCTTTGCCCAAATAGACCTGGAGTACTTTCCCTATCGTGGGTTTGTCATCTACAAAGAGAATGGTCTTCATTGTGGAATATGCTTTTGGTGTTATGATGTAATAAATGAATGTTAGTTCGTTGTCTCGTGGAGGGGTTAGCGCATCACGTAGCCCTCGTTGGGGTATCTGTACCAGTCCTGACACACATTGCGGTCGCGCGCCCACTTAATGAAGTCGGGGTAGGCGCATTCGTCGGGCGTCTCGGTGCGGGAGATGTTGACATGCTCCTTGGGGTAGCGGAAGCCATAGGGCACGCAGACGGCCCACGTATTGTTGCCGGCCAGGTCGAGGTTGAGCTGCTGGATGGTACCGGCGGCGGTTGCTCCATACCTCCAGAACTCATAGAGGTGAACCTCCATGCGCTTGGACATGCCTTTATAGGAATAGCAGATGAAGAAGTCGAGGTTGTCCTTGGTGATGAGGGGCTCGGTACGTGTCTGGTCGTTGAGCTCCAGAATGATCTCGTAGGTGTAGGCCTTGGCGGTCACGCCTTCTCCCGTGTTGACGAGCAGGCCGTAGCCTACGTCAAACACCTCATGCACCTCTCCGGCGATGGGTATCACCACAGAGGGGTCGTTCTCTTCGCGAAGGGTGCTCTCATTGAGTTTGAACAGGGAGTACTTGCTCTTGAGTGATTCGTGGAAGCGGCTGTCGGCTCCTCCTGAGCGGATGGAGGCGACTTGCTCTCTCTGTATGCCCACGAGACGCAGGCCGATGCCTACGGCCTTGCTGGCTCCTGCTGCCGTGAGCGTGACATCGAGTTGGATGCGCTTGATGCGGTTGGTCTCCCGCTCGCGATGGTAGGAGGGGACCACGTCGATGACGACGTCATTGAAGTCGTAGTCGCCCACCATGGGGTAGTTGTCTTCGAAGACGTAGGTGTAGGAGAGGGGATGGTCGGGGGTGGGCTTGCCTTCACCGGAAGGGGTATTGCCTTCGCCGGTGCAGGAGCCTGGCTCGATGTGGATGGGGGATTCGCCCCAGCGGGCCAAGGTGCCCTGACTGTTGAGCAGGTAGTGCATGAAGGTGGACTCTACCTGGTCGTTCTCGACTGATACCTTATTGACTTCGTAATAGACCATGCCACCCTGATGGGAGAAGCCGTTCATCGAGCGGACGGTGTTGATGCGGAACAGGGCTTCACCGCTGCCGGGCCCCTGCACCTGCGTGCCGTAGGCAAAGTAGGCATCGCCTTCGATGGTCACCATGGCGTGGTCGCCGAAGCGGATGGTCTTGCTGGAGTTGCTATTGTCGGCCTTGCCATACGAGGCCAGTACGGCAGCGCTGCTGTTATCCATGAGCAGGTTACCGCAGAGGTTGCCTGTCACACGCAGGAAGCAGCCGTTGTCAATGCTGCTCTTGGTCGTGGTGCTCCCGATGGTGGCTTGACCCATGTTGGTGAGTTTACCGCCTTGGTTGGGGATGAGCAGCTCGTCGATGTCGAGGTCGCCGCAGTTGTAGAAGTGGCTGTTGCCTCCCCGCATGTCGATGGTGTTGACCTTGATGGTGCCGGCATTGTAGTTGACACGCCCCTCGGAGCCGTTGACTATCTCGATGTAGCCCTCCTTCTTGCCGTCTTCACCGCCGATGTATCCGTCGGGATAGACGGTGAGCGTGCTGTTGCCGATCAGGGCCAGGCTCCTGTTGCCGCTCCGCCCGTCGGGCAGATGGATGCGTCCCGTAGAGGTGACTACGATGTTGACACCGGTCTGAATGGCTGCAATGTTGCCGCCGGGCTGCCAAGTGCCCTGGATGATGATGGTGGCCGGATTGGACGCGCTGCTCTCCACCCGGAAATCGTTGCGGAAGATGTTGCCCTCTTTGACTTTCCATACCTCGCCGGCTTTCACCCTGCTGTTGGACTTGATCTCCTTGGCGCTCTTGGCCATGGTGAGTATCTCGCTCTCGCTCTGAGGCGGGGTGTAAGGCTGTATCAATGCACCGCCTGCACGGGTGCTGGTGGTGCGGGTGGAGGCTGTCGTGCCAAAGGTGGTGCTGACGGAGTTGTTCTGGATAGAGACCATGTGGGCCACCACGCGGCTGGCGGTGTCGCGCTTGCAGATGTACAACGCGTCGAGGTAGGTGGGGCAGTCGAAGCGGGTGGTGAAGTTGCCCTTGGTGGTAGGCTCGCTCTTACAGAGCAGGGTGGCACTGCTGTTCTCCTCCAGCGGGTTGGTGTCGTAGATGAGGATGTCGTACTCACGCCCGTTGTGGTCGTTGACCTTCACCGTGGCGGTGACCACGCGGGTCATCTTCCAATCGAGGTTGGGGTCGATGTCCTTCACGGGGAAGGCATCTTCGTAGAGCTTCTGTACCAACTCTTCATTAAAAAGGTCCTTCATGCAGCCACTCAGACAGGCCAACAGGAGGAGTGTTAACAGCCCTAAAAAAAGGCGATTATGCAGCTTAATTCTCATACAATACATATTTTATGGCTCACAAATATACGTTTATTTGTCCATATAATCGTTGTTTCTGCTTCTTTTCGTGAATAATTAATAAAAAATAACTATTTTGGATGGATAAATGTGACAACTAATAGTGCATGATTGGCAACTTTCTCCCTTCTACTTCTCCTTTTCATCCTCTTCTCTCGCTTTCTTCTTGCTTTCTTTCGGCTAGAATTTTGCATGATTCATTTAAATCTATTAACTTTGCAGCCATAATCCTTTTACTAAGTCGCTGCTGCCATGTTCATGAACGTAAACTATCCTTCTGTACTCCTTATTTATACTGGGGGTACCATCGGTATGATTGAGAATCCGGAGACGGGTGCCCTGGAGAATTTCAACTTCGACCAACTGCAGAAACAGGTGCCGGAACTCAAGCGATTCAACTACCGCATCGCTTCGTATGCCTTCACTCCTCCTATTGACTCGTCGGACATGGAACCTGCCTTCTGGGCGAAGATTGTGAAGATCATCAATTACAACTATGACCACTTCGACGGATTCGTCATCCTCCACGGTACGGACACCATGGCTTACACGGCTTCGGCGCTCAGCTTCATGCTGGAGAACCTGGCTAAACCGGTGATTCTCACGGGGTCGCAGCTACCCATTGGGACCTTGCGTACCGACGGCAAGGAGAACCTGATAACGGCCATTGAGATTGCGGCTGCCAAGAATGCAGACGGTACGCCGGTGGTGCCGGAGGTGTGCATCTTCTTTGAGAACGAGCTGATGCGAGGCAACCGCACCACGAAGATCAATGCGGAGAATTTCAACGCGTTCCGCTCGTTCAACTATCCTGCGTTGGCGAAGGTGGGTATTCACATCCGCTACAATGACCACCTGATCCGCCGGCCTGACCCGTCGCTGCCGATGAAGCCGCACTACCTCTTTGATACCAACGTGGTGATGCTGACGCTCTTCCCGGGCATTCAGGAGGGTATCATCCACTCGGTGCTCCATGTACCCGGGCTGAAGGCGGTGGTGCTGAAGACGTTTGGATCGGGTAATGCGCCCCAGAAGGAGTGGCTGATACGCCAGCTGAAGGAGGCGGCCGACCGCGGTATCGTGGTGGTGAACATCACCCAGTGCCAGAGTGGGGCGGTGGAGATGGGTCGCTACGAGACGGGACTCCAGCTGCTGCAGGCGGGGGTGGTGAGCGGGTACGACAGCACACCCGAGTGTGCCGTGACGAAACTGATGTTTCTGCTGGGGCACGGACTCTCGCAACAGGAGATCAGGGAGCGGATGAATTCCAACCTGGCCGGCGAGATTACGACCAATTACCGCTGAAAGAGGGTATTTCATGGGGCGATTGGAGGGGGATATACTGCTCAAGAAAGGGAGCGTGTACGCAAACGGAATGAATTACGGAATTTTCTCTGCAATTCATTTCGTTTTTTCGTGCAAATAACATTCTTTTTTGCTAATTTTGCAGCAAATTATTGAAACCATTATTTAATATAAGCATGGCAAATGTAATCAAATTACGTAAAGGCCTTGACATTAACCTGAAAGGTAAAGCTGCTGCGGAGCTCAAAGCGGTGAAGGAACCGGGTTTCTATGCATTGATTCCCGATGACTTTACTGGCGTGAAGCCCAAAGTGGTCGTTAAAGAGCAGGAGTATGTGATGGCCGGTGGTCCCTTGTTTGTTGACAAGAACCATCCCGAAGTGAAATTTGTTTCGCCCGTAAGTGGCGTAGTAACGAGTGTGGAGCGCGGCGAGCGCCGCAAAGTGCTGCG
>CAMACX010000052.1 GCA_945831575.1 uncultured Mediterranea sp. | reverse complement strand
GGCGTTTTCATAATGCTCGCAATATGTGACATTTATCCCTTGTTTGGACGCTTACCATCAGACTATCATTGTGGTGTTCCAGAAAACAAGCCTAGGAAACTTCTTATTTGGATATAGACCACATCAATGATGGTTGGCTTCTGTACGCAGACAAGCGTTAGGAAGGGCCAATCTACGTGTTCTAAGATAGACGATGTCATGCACCCTGCAATGGGTGTGGGCATTATTCTTATACACGTAGAGGGGTCCAAATATTCCTAGGCTTGTACCCCGGAACACCATAAGAAGAAGTTCACACCTTCTTTTTATCCCCATGGGCTTCTGGCATGATGGGCATGCACACACAAAGGCCAAATGATAGGTTGATGACCTTGCGACCTATGATTTGGCCTTTTGTGCCACGAAAAATGCACGCCTATGGAATTGCCTAAAGTAATCAATAACCTGTCCGAACGGGTCATCGACGACCTCCAGTCGAAGCTGTCCCAAGGCTCCAGTGTCTCCATTGCTGCTGCCTCCTTCTCCATCTATGCCTACGAGGTACTGAAGCAGGAGTTGGAGCAGGTGGGTGAACTGCGCTTTATCTTCACCTCCCCCACCTTCATCAAAGACAAGGTGAAGAAAGAGAAGAGGGAGTTCTTTATCCCCAAGCTCCACCGCGAACGCAACCTCTACGGCTCCGACTTCGAGGTGAAGCTGCGCAACAAGCTGGAGCAGAAAGCCATCGCCAAGGAGTGCGCCGACTGGATCCGGCGAAAGGTGCGCTTCAAGTCCAACGCCTCGCAGGAGGTGATGGGAGGATTCCTCCATGTACAGAACGCTACACCCTGCTCGTACGTCCCCTTCAATGAGTTTACCACCACCGAACTGGGTTGCGAGCGGGGCAATACCGTCTATTCGATGGTCAACGTCATGCCCACTCCTTTTGCCGATGCCTACCTGAAGACCTTCAACGAGCTATGGAACGACACCACGAAGTTCAAGGAGGTCACCACCGAGGTGCTGCAACACATCGAGAGTGTCTATAACGAAAATGCCCCGGAGTTCATCTACTTCCTCACGCTCTACAACCTCTTCAACGAATTCCTGGACGACATCAGCGAGGATGTGCTGCCCAACGAGGCCACGGGCTTCAAGAAGAGCATTATCTGGAACAAGCTCTACAACTTCCAGAAGGATGCTGCACTGGCCATCATCAACAAGCTGGAGAAGTACAACGGCTGCATCCTGGCCGACTCCGTGGGACTTGGAAAAACCTTTACGGCGCTCAGCGTCATCAAGTATTACGAGAACCGCAACAAGAGCGTGCTGGTGCTCTGCCCCAAGAAGCTGTACGACAACTGGAGCACCTTCAAGACCAACTACAAGAACAATCCCCTGGTGGGCGACCGCCTGCGCTACGACATCCTGTTCCACAGCGACCTGAGCCGCGACCACGGCATGTCGGCAGGCATCGACCTGGAGCGCATCAACTGGGGCAACTACGACCTGATCGTCATCGACGAGAGCCACAACTTCCGCAACGGGGGCAACGTGGATGACGAGACGGAAGAAGATGATGAATTAAAATCGAAAAACGAAAAAGTAAAAGATAGAGAGAACCGGTATCAGCGTCTGATGAGAAAGGTCATCCGCCAAGGAGTCAAGACCAAGGTGTTGATGCTCAGCGCCACGCCGGTCAACAACCGCTTCAACGACCTGAAGAACCAGCTGCAACTGGCTTACGAGGGTCGTGCCGAGCAGCTGAACGAAGCCCTGGAGCTGGAGCGCAGCATCGACGACATCTTCCGCAACGCCCAGTCGGCCTACAACAAGTGGTCGCGTCTGCCGGCCGAGGAGCGCACCACCGAGCGCCTGCTCGAAGCGCTCAGCTTCGACTTCTTCCAGCTGCTCGATGCCGTCACCATCGCCCGCAGCCGTCGCCACATCGTCAAGTATTACGACACGAAGGAGATCGGGCAGTTCCCCACCCGACTCACACCCCTCACGCGCAGGCCCAAGCTGACCGACCTGAGCGAGAGCATCACCTTCAGCGATATTGCGGGACAGCTCAACGAACTCACCCTCTCCATCTACACCCCCTCGCTCTACATCTTCGACAGCGTGAAGGACGACTACGAAATCAACATGGAGGGCTCCGGTCTCTCCATCGACGGACGGGAGAAGGGGCTCCGCAAGCTGATGGCCACCAACCTGCTGAAGCGCCTGGAGAGCAGCGTCAACTCCTTCCGCCTGACGCTGGAGCGCATCACGCGCTATATCGAAGAGACACTCACCACCATCGGCGGGAATACGACGACAGGCACCGTGGATGTCACCACCTTTACCGACGAACTGGATAGCAACGATAGCGAGAACGACCCTTTTGTGGGCAAGAAGTCGCAAATCAACCTGCGGGATATGGATGTGGTGCGATGGGCAGCCGACCTGCATCACGACCTCGACATCCTGAAGCTCCTGCTGCTGATGCTCAAGGATATCACGCCGGCGCACGACAGCAAGCTGCAGATCCTGCTCGCCGACCTGAAGGCGAAGTTTGCTCACCCCATCAACGAGGGCAACCGGAAGGTGCTTATCTTTACCGCCTTTGCCGATACGGCCGACTACCTCTACGAACAGCTGGCCACACGCATCAGGCAGGAGTGCGGCCTCCACGTGGGCCTCATCACCGGTAGCACCAACGGCCGGTGCACCATCCCCCACATCCCCCTCTCCTTCCACAACGTCCTGACCTACTTCTCGCCCCGCTCCAAGGAGCGCGACCTGCTCTTCCCCGCGGCCAAGGAGGAGATTGACGTGCTGATAGCCACTGACTGCATCTCTGAGGGACAGAACCTGCAGGATTGCGACTACCTCATCAACTATGACATCCATTGGAACCCCGTGCGCATTATCCAGCGCTTCGGGCGTATCGACCGCATAGGCAGCCGGAACAAGGTCATCCAACTGGTCAACTACTGGCCCGACATGGAGCTGGACGACTACATCCAGCTCAAGGGGCGCGTGGAGAGCCGCATGAAGGCCACCGTGCTGACCAGCACAGGCGACGACAACCTCCTCTCCACCAACGAGAAGGGCGACCTAGAGTACCGCAAGAATCAGCTCCGCAAGCTCCAGGAAGAGGTGGTTGACATGGAGGACATGGACACGGGCATCAACATCATGGACCTGGGGCTCAACGAGTTCCGCCTTGACCTGCTCAGCTACATCAAGGAGCATCCCGACGTAGAGCATGCCCCCTTCGGTATGCAAGCCGTGACCGGCTTCACCGAGCTGGCCAAGCCCGGTGTCATCTTCATCCTGAAGAACCGCAACGCCGACATCAACATCGACAAGAAGAACCTGCTCCACCCCTTCTACATGATTTACCTGTCAGAGCAAGGTACGGTACTCTGCGACCACCTCCAGCCCAAGCGGCTGCTCGACATGATGCGCCACCTCTGCAAGGGGAAGAGCCGTCCCGAGCAGGCACTCTGCGCCGCCGTCAACCGTGAGACGGCCGATGGGCGGAAGATGCAGCACTACAGCGACCTGCTGGCCAAGGCCGTGGAGAGCATCATCACCATCAAGGAGGAGAAGGACATCGACAGCCTCTTCACCGTGGGCGAGACCACCGCCCTCTATGGCGACGTCAAGGGGCTGGACGACTTCGAGCTCATCACCTTCCTCATCATCCGTTAGCGCCTATGATAGACCTGCATTTCCCTCCCACGACGAAAGTCGGCAAACCCGTGCCGAAGAACGCCTTCTACAAGCACCTCGACGTAAACGCCCGCATCAAGCAGCGCTTCGTGGAGGATGTGGCTGGCATCCTGTGGCTCTACAAGCTGGCTCCCTCCACGCTCAACGTGGCTGACGGCACACAGGTACACGAGATAGTCCTCTTCCTAGTGACGCTGAAGGCACGTGACTGCCCCCACGACGTGTTTCGCTTCATCGATGAGCAGATGCCCCGCCACGTGCTCTTCATCCTGGAGCATGAAGGATGCTGCAAGCTGCTGCTCAACTACAAGGAGTGGAAAGCAGGAGAGAGAGCCAGCTTCCAGATTGTGAAGAGCTTCACCACGGAGTGGCTACCGTCCAAACAGCTGCAGCTCTCCTTGGAGGGGCAGAGCATGGATGCCCTCTATGAGTCCATGGCCGGCCAGGTATCGGGCTTCGGCACGCGTAGCGCCGAAGATACACGCCGCCTCATCGCCCTGCAAGAGGAGCTGACGCGCAAGCAGAAGCTTGTGGAAGCGCTGCAGAAAAGAATCAGGGCCGAGAAGCAGTTTGCCCGCCAAGTAGAGATGAACAGCGAGGCGAGAGCGCTGAAACGCGACATCGCCCGACTGAAAGCAGAGTTGAACCAATGAAACGAACTAAATAGCGCTCCTTGACTTGATTACATGCCGAAACAAAAACGAGAATTTTCTCTTTATATTTGGTAAAATAGAAAAATGGTTGTATGTTTGTAGCCGATAAAGATTAAACATTTGCGCATTATGACAGCCATTGAATTAAAAACTGAGCTTTATAGAGATATTGATTCTATTAACGATGACAATATTCTTCAGAAAATAGCCTCATACGTCAAGAAGCTTACCCAGAAGTCGTATGAAGACAAAGCTTTGCTGTACGACCCTGAATCTAAATGCTTTGCCAACGAAGAAACAATCGAAGCTATTGAAGAAAGCATGAGAGGGGAATATGCAGGAATTGTAGATTGCTCCAGCTTCGACGCATTCAAGAAATCCCTTGGTCTATGAAGGAAATCAAGTACTCTACCCGCTTCAAGAAAGATATTAAGAAATATGCTCATAGTAATGAAAAGCTGGAACATTTGTTTCATATAGTTTCTTTGCTGGAAAATGAGATAGAAATTCCTAAAAAATATCTTCCACATAGATTGATAGGTGAATACAAAGGTTGTATGGAATGTCATATAGAGAATGACTTTCTGCTGATTTGGCAAGACCCCTTGCATGACGTCATTTGGTTGGAAAGATTAGGAAGTCATTCAGAACTGTTTGGTAAGAAAAGATAAAGTTTTCTTTTCATGAGATTCTCGTCCCGTGGGCTGACAGGCTTGCGGGATTTTTGTTTTCGGCATGTGGAATCGAGTCACGGAGGTGAGAACGAACAATGAGTTGAAAACAAAAATAGAATAGAGAACATGAACGAGAAGATTAAACGTTTGGATTTGACATCCGCCGATGGGGTGCAGCTCAACCTCAATGCACTCTATCAGATAGCCCCCTCCTGCTTCACGGAGGCCCGCGACCCGAAGACGGGAGAGTTGAAGCGCGTAGTGAATTTCGACGCCTTGCGCCAGCTGCTGGGCGATAATGCGGTAGATGAAAGCCGCGAGACCTACGAGTTCCGTTGGGTTGGCAAAGATGCCGCCAAGGCAGAGGCAGCTAGAGCCATCGACAAGACACTCCGCCCTGTTGTGGAGGACTCCCTGGATTGGGACACCACAAAGAACCTCTATATCGAGGGCGACAACCTCGAAGTGCTGAAGCTGCTCCAACGCTCCTATATGGGTAAGGTGAAGATGATTTACATCGACCCGCCTTACAATACGGGCAATGATTTTGTCTATCATGATGATTTTGCCATGTCTGCCGATGAGTATGACGAGGCAAGTGGTGCTGTGGATGAATTAAGGAATCGCTTTGTGAAGAATACCGAGACGAGTGGACGCTTCCATTCCGATTGGTGTAATATGATTTATCCGAGGCTGATGGTGGCGAGAAGTTTGTTGTCAGAAGATGGGGTGATCTTTATTTCGATTGATGATAATGAAGTGGAGAATCTCAAAAAGATTTGTGATGAAGTATTGGGGGAGAATAACTTCGTTGCTATGATACCTTGGCGAAAACGTACAGCCAAATCAGATGTTCCATTTGGAGTTTCTCAAGATTATGAGTGGATTATTCTATATGCAAAATCAAATCGGTTTTGTGCAAGCGTAGAAGGAAAAGAACGTAAATATTATACTACTTCTGATTTTCCAAATTGTCCATGGAGAGTACACGACTTGTCGAAACAAACAACGGCAAGTGAACGCCCAAATAGTTATTTTACAATAATAAACCCTAAAACTGGAGAAGAGTACCCAGCTAATCCCAATAGAACTTGGGCCATAACAGAGGATACTTTTATACAATATTACAAGGAAAAACGAATTGTGTTCCCTGGAGATTATGACTTCTTAAATATCTCAAAACCTGTATTAAGATATTGGAAAAAAGACGATATAAAAAAAGCAGGAGAGTCATTTGGTAGAGTTGCTGTAAGTACGAAATTACCAGAAGATATAGGAATGTCACAAGATGGTACGAAAGAAGTTACAGATGTTTTTAACGGGAAAATATTCTCTTTTCCTAAACCATCTTCTCTTATTAAATTTTATCTTCACATTATTCACGACAGTTCTGCCCTCATCCTTGACTTCTTCTCCGGTTCAGCCACAACCGCTCATGCCGTAATGCAATTGAATGCCGAAGACAAAGGCAACCGCAAATTCATTATGGTGCAGCTTCCCGAAGAGACAGCAGAGGACAGCGAAGCACGGAAAGCTGGCTATGACAATATCTGCGAAATCGGCAAGGAACGTATTCGTCGTGCCGGAAGGAAAATAAAGGAGGAACATCCCGATGCAAAGCATCTCGATACGGGCTTCCGTGTGTTCCGTATAGACAGCAGCAACTACGAGGAGGTGGCGAAATCACCAAACGAATATGACCAAGAGATGCTTGACCTCTTTGCAAACAACATCAAGCGCGACCGCACAGACCTTGACCTGCTCTTTGGCTCTATCCTCGCCTGGGGATTGCAGCTGGACATGCCGATGCAGACGGAAGAGGTGGATGGCTGCAAGCTATATACCGTGAACGACGGCGACCTCGTGGCTTGCTTTGCGGAAAACGTGTCTGACCAGGTGATTGAGGCTATGGCCGAAAAAGAGCCCTTGAGGGTGCTCTTCAGAGACGCTTGCTTCGACTCCGACGACAAGAAGATTAATCTCTTCGAGAAATTCAAGCAGCTGCTCGGCTGGACGGACAACGAGGCATACAACAATATCAGAGTAATCTAAAGCGCACCATAGAGATGAAGATAAGATATAAACATCAACGATTCCAAACCGAAGCGGCGCGGTGCGTGACTGACGCCTTCAGAGGACAGCCAAAACAGGAGCCTGGCAGCAACTACCTCATAGACCCGGGTCAAAACAGGCTCGATTTCAACACGGAGGGATATGCCAACCAGCCGCTGCAAATAGATGATAATCTCCTTTGCGAAAACATCCGCCAGGTGCAGATGCAGCAGGGCTTAAAGCCTATCAGCACCCTGGAAGGCGACGGACGGACACTGACCGTGGAGATGGAAACAGGTACGGGTAAGACCTACACCTACATCAAGACGATGTATGAGCTCAACAAGTTGTATGGTTGGCTGAAGTTCATCGTCGTAGTGCCCAGCATCGCCATCCGGGAAGGGGTGCGGAAAAGCTTTGAGAGCGTGAGCGACCACTTTGCCGAACAGTACGGCAAGCGGATGGAATCTTTCGTGTACAATTCAAAGGATTTGAAGGAGATTGACAACTTCTCACAGAGCAGCAACATCCACGTGATGATTATCAACACGCAGGCCTTCAATGCCTCGATGAACGAGGAGAAGAACCAGGAGGGACGAGGCGGCGATGCGGCAGCCAGAATTATCTTCACCAGGCAGGAAAATTTCGGTTGGCGCAGGCCGATTGACGTGCTTGCCAAGAACAACCCCATCATGATCATCGACGAGCCGCAAAGCGTACTCGGTGCCGACAGGGGTAATGCCACAAGAAAGGGAATATCAAAGTTTAATCCACTGTTCAAAATCTTGTATAGTGCAACGCATAGAAAGAACGACATTCACAACATGGTGTTCCGCCTGGATGCCATCGACGCATACAACCGCCAGCTGGTGAAGAAAATCGAGGTGAGAGGCATACGTCAGGTGGGAACTACCGCCACCAACGGATTTGTGTATCTCGACAGCATCGTCATCGGCAAGGGCAATCCTCAGGCAAGAATCAGTTACGACATGAAAACGGCCACTGGTACCCGTCAGAGCCTGAAACTGATGAAGGATGGAGATGACCTCTACGACGAGAGTAAGGGTTTGGGGGAATATGCTGACAGATACAAGATTGAGCGTATCGACGGTAGGACAGGAACGGTGAGATTCCTCAATGGATTGGTACTGCATGAAGGTGATACCACCGGAGTTGTGAACGAGGACTTGATAAGGCGAATACAGATTCGGGAAACCATCAAGGCTCATCTCGAAAGGGAAAGGATGCTCTTCCCGCAGCAGATCAAGGTGCTGAGCCTCTTCTTCATCGACCATGTGGATAGCTATCGCAGATACGGTGAAGGCGGCACGACAACCTGCGGCAAGTATGCCGAGATGTTTGAGGAGGAATACCTCCGCTGCCTCCAGGAACTGATGCCGCAGCTGACCGAGGGTGCATATATGCGCTACCTGCAAGACCCGAGAAATGCCGTTGACAAGATTCACGACGGCTATTTCTCGAAGGACAAGAAGGGCAACGTGGTGGACTCGAAGAACAAGGAGGGCGAGAACGAGGAACGCGGATTCAACCTCATCATGAAGGAGAAGGAGAAGCTGCTCGACATGAAGACTCCTGTCCGATTTATCTTTTCCCACTCCGCCCTGAAAGAGGGATGGGACAACCCCAACGTCTTCCAGATTTGCACGCTGAAGGACACCTCCAACGAGATAAAGAAGCGCCAGGAGGTGGGGCGCGGAATGCGCCTCTGCGTGAACGCCAAAGGCGAGCGGCAGGACAGCGACGTGCTCGGACAGGAGCATGTGTTCGACACCAACGTGTTGACTGTAATCGCCAGCGAGAGCTATGAGGAGTTTGCCGGAAAGCTGCAGAGGGAGATTGCTGAGGCTTGTCAGAACAGGCCTACGGTAGTGACCCCTACCCTCTTTGCCGAGAGGTCCTATACCCTGCCTGATGGCAGCCAAGGACGCTTTGACACGAACCAGGCGCGCGCTATCTACCATACCCTGGTGCGAAAGGAGTATGTGGATGATGCCGGTACCTTGACGGCGGCTTATCATGATGCCAAGCGAAACGACACGCTCGACTTTGGCCCGATGGACGAGCTGAAGGAAGGCATCATCGCTGCGCTCGACCAGGTGTTCAATCCCTCTTCAGCCAAGCCCGACGATGCGCGTAGGACCAAGGTGGCTCAGTTCCGACAGGAGAACTTCGAGAAATTTAAGGCGCTCTGGGAGCGCATCAACCAGCGCACCTACTACCAGGTGAGCTTCAACAGCTCGGAGCTAGTGAGGAGTGCCATCGAGACGCTGGACGCGAAGCTGAAGGTGACGGAGATACGCATCGTGGTGGAGGGCGGTGCGCTCGACCAGGTGCGCGACAAGGAGTCACTCGAAGCTGGCGTAGCCATGACGCAGGGCGCTACGCGCACCATCCACGTGACCGAAGCCGTGGGACGTGGCGTGACCTACGACCTCATCGGCAAGCTGGTGACGGCCACCGGATTGACACGCAGGACCATCGTGGAGATACTCAAGGGCATCCAGCCCTCCACCTTCCACCTCTTCAAGCTGAACCCCGAGGAGTTCATCATCAAGGCCGGACTCCTCATCAACGACTGCAAGGCGATGGCCGTCATCCAGTGCATCCGCTACGAGAAGTTGGAAGAGCGCTTCTCGACGGACATCTTCACGGAGAGTATGCTTCGCGGCAAGCTGGGCATCAACGCCATCGAATCGACCAAGTCGCTCTACGACCTGGTGGTGCTCGACAGCATGGGCACCGAGAAGCGCCTGGCCGAATCATTAGAGCGTGAAACGGACGTAGAGGTCTATACCAAGCTGCCCAGCGGCTTCTACATCAACACCCCGATGGGGAGGTACAACCCCGACTGGGCCGTGGCCTTTCGCGAAGGGAGCGTGAAGCACGTCTATTTCGTGGCCGAATCAAAGGGGAATGACCTGAAAGACAGTGAACTGCGTGGTGTGGAAAAGAACAAGATAGCATGTGCCGTCCGCCACTTCAAGGCCATCAGCAGAGGCGGCTACATCTACGGCGTGGCCACCGACTACAAGTCGCTCTACGACCTGGTGACAAAATAAACTATATTTACTGTAGGGGCGGACTAGTGTGTCCGCCCCTATTATATCCTATTGTCCGGGTTTCAAAGATATACCGGGTCTGCTCCTCCGTCAGCTTAGACGGCTGTAACGTTTTTAGGGAATATTCTTGCGCGTTTCAGATTTCTTTTACTATCTTTGCAGTCGGTTATCCCGGCAGCTGGTGCTGTGGGGGGTGGCTTATAAGATAAATGTGGATTATGAACCCTTTAAAACCATAAATGCTATGAACAATTACACCCTACATAATATCCTCTTCCTGGGCAGCCCGGAGGCTGATTTCGAGGGGATGCAGGAGCCGGACAAGCCGGTGATGACCTATCCCGAACATTACCTGGAGAAGATGATCGGGCCAAAAGGCAACGAGCTGAAGCTGTGGCGGACCCGCCAGGGCAAAGGCGAGGAGCCGGTGCCCAACCGCGTGCTGCGCAACGACGGGGGTATCGCTGTGATACGCATACACAACGTGGAGCACGTCCTGCTCACCCGGCTGGCCGGACAGGATGCCGAGCTGATTAATGAGTGCCCTACCGACGAGGAGACCAACTTCCCCTTCTGCTACGTGGTGGTGGACTGCCGACAGGGCAAGTGCCAGCTGGCCATCGAGCGCTCCGGCAACTGGGGCAACGAGACGGTCACGCTGCGACGCAGTCTGGAGAAGTGCTTTGACAGCTACTTCAAGCTCCACTTCGGCATGAAGGTGGAGGTCCGGGAGAAGATGATCGCCACACGCTGTGAGCAGTTCATCGAGCACCGCATCTACGACCGCCATGACCTGCCACTCTCCTTCACCTACCAGTTTCGCTGTACGGAGCCTGGGATGGAGGCCTACAACTGCCGTGTGCCCGAGCCGCTGAGCAAGCCCTTCGAATACCTCAACGCATATTACGCCTGCTTCGGCTCCAGGGGCGGCTACACCACCAACAACATCGAAGAGGAGGAATTCCACCGGACGAAAGCCTTGATGATGACCGTGGCCTCCTACTGCAGTGACAACGGATACGACTTTGTGATAGACTTCCGCGACTACGGCGAGTACAAGTGCAACGAGGAGATCAGGGCCCGGTACCAGATGAACGACCAGGTCATCCTCAACTTCATCTACAAGGCCATCCCTGAGCAGCCCACCAGCGCATTCTGCCTGGAGGCGTGGCTCGATGAGGTATTTAATGAATCTTTCCAAAACAGTGTCGTCCATGCTACTCCCAAGCGAAGAAAGGCAAGACATTAAGCGCCGCTATGCGGAGCACGTGCTGTACAAGCTCAGCCGTGCCGTGCGCAACGTGTTTCAGGAGGCCCACCCTGAGGTGACCATCAGCGTGGAGCAGCTCTTCGCGGATGCCGTGGAGTGGCTCGACGAGCTGCTCTCGCAGGGCGGAAGAGGTCTGGAGTGCTGCGACGACTTGTGGAACGACGTGCTGGCGATGTACCGTGAGCGCGACGGGCAGCGTGAGGGCTTGGAGGAGTCGAAGGTCAAGACGACCATGGTCTTCTACCTGCTGATGTACTGCTTGCAGTCGGCAGGACATGCCTACTACCGTGGCTCGCTGTTCACCAAGCTCTTCTTCATCATCCACAGCCGTTGGGATCATGTGCGGTGCCAGCAGATGGAGCAGAGACTGGCCCCTGAGGTGGACTCGCTCTCAGAGGAGCTGCGCCAGTGGATGCAGGAGTACTTCGCGAGCGACTGCTCGCTCCTGTGCGAGGAGGAGGACCCGGGCACCGACGGCCAGCCATCAGCTGACGGGACCCGGTCATCAGCCGCCAGCGCGCGGCAGCAGGACCCTGGCCGGCTGCCCCTGCCTGAGGAGCTGGACACGGAGCGTGCGCAGAAGTATTTCCCCATGGCCATCGCCAAGGGGTGGATGAGCTTCGAGCAGGGGCGGTACACCTGGCATGGGGTGACGAAGAAGGGGGCCGCGACACAGCTGGCCTACTTCTGCGGCAAGGTGTATGAGTGCTGCTACTCTGATAAATACATTGGTAACACAGGTAAGCGCCTGCCTGCGAAGGCTCTCCAGGTACTCTTCGGCGTGGAGGGACTCCACAATCTGCTCAAGCAGGCCTACAAGGGCACTACGATACAGCAGTGGCGCTCAAGTATCGATGTACTGTTTCGCTCAGATGACGAGTAAAGTGACTACTTATCCCGGTAATGGCCTTCTATCTCGACTACAAGTACCAGTATCTCGTCATCATAGATATCATAGATTATACGGTCATGAGCCGATATACGGCGAGAATAGGTCATGCCCCGGCCACCTACCAGAGGCTCAGGATGTCCTATGCCATCACGCGGGTGCTGCATGATATCATTGAGGCATTCTTGAAGTTTCTTTGAGAGGTTAGGGTTTGATTTTACCCATTTCTTGATAACCTTCTGTACAGCCTTGGATAATTCGATTCGGTAATAACTCATAGGGATTCCAGCCAGGAGTTGAGTGCTTCAGGAGTATCGAAACCCAGAGTTTCATGTTGATGGTATTCTTCGCGGGCTTTATCAATCTTGGCTTGCAGCTCCGGAGTGATGGTCAAATCCTCATCACCTACTGGTACCAGCATATAGGCTTGCTTCTTATTACGACGGATGATCACCTTCTGGCCTTGATCAGCCAGCTCGAATACATGAGCTTGCTGACTTCTGAATTCTCTGGATGTAAAATGCACTATCATATCACTTGTAGTTTAAACTGTTTTTTCGGATGCAAAGTTAAGCATCAGGAAAGAATTATCCAAATTTTGAGGCCAAAAATGGTACACACTGTTCCGGAAATCATCCCATTTATATACTGTCCATATAGAGCTTATATAGAGTCTATATAAGCAACATATACTTACGCCCACAGATATGAACGGAACTACGTAGCTTTGCAGCAGAAATTTCGAGAGGGGAGCTCCTCACGGCCGACAGACGGGAGGAGACTGCACGCAGCTGCGTGACTCCCAAGCGCCGAGGCGGCGATGCCTTTCCCTGACCACGGCGCCAACCTGCCAGAAGGGCTTCATGGATAAACTTCTAGTAATAGTATGGAAATGAAGTTTCAGTTTTACAAGGCTCCTATTACCAACACCGTGAGCCGACAATCGATGAATCTCCTGGAGGTTCACCAGTACATCACCCACGATGCTGCCGCCAAGCAGCATACGGCCACACTGCGCGACCTGCTCAGGCGCGTGGCGCAGGGCGAAGCTACCGAGGAGGATGCCCGGAGGTACAAAGCCAGCCACTTTGACTTTGTGCTCTTCTCGGGCCTCTTCCGAAGCCGCACGGATGCAGGCCTCTTCGTACACAGCGGCCTGCTCTGCCTCGACATGGACCACCTGGGTGGCCCCGAGGCAGTCAGCGCCCTCAGACAACGACTGCTGCAGGACCCCTGCCACCCCACCCTGCTGCTCTTCACCTCACCCGGCGGCGACGGGCTGAAGTGGGTCATTCGCATCGACCTGACGCGCTGCCCGCAGCATCTCACCTGGTTCCTGGCCCTGGAGCAGTACGTACAGGAGCGCTACGGCGTGGCCATCGACCGCAAGTGCAGCAACGTGTCACGTGCCTGCTTCCTGCCCCACGACCCCGACTGCTACATCCACCCTGCCCTGCGCCCGGCCTCTCCTGCAGTCAACGCAGGCCCTACGACCCTGCCCGCAGCTGAAACCGCGCTCCCCGCAGGAAGCCCCACCCTCCCCACAGGGCGCGAACCCTTTGACCCGCAAGCCTGGGCCCACCGCAACCCGCATCAGCAGCCCACGGCTCCATCGCATCAGCAGCCTGCCGCCCCATCGCATCAGCAGCCTGCCGCTCCATCGCATCAGCAGCCCACGGCCACCAGCCCCGTGGCCACCACCATCGACCAGCTGGCCAAGGCCATCAGCCGCAGCAAGGAGGCCCTGCCCTCCGCCTCGTCCCAGGCCGCCCAAGCTGCTGCCGACGACCCTGCCGAAGCCATCCGCTACTACGCCGACCTCTGCGTAAGCCGTGGCATCGACATCACCGCAGGCTACGACAACTGGCTCCGGCTGGGCTTTGCCTTGTCAGACATTTTCGGTGAATCAGGGCGCTCGATGTACCACGACCTGAGCCGTCTGAACAGCGGCTACCACCCCGCCCAGTGCGATGATCAGTACAGCAAATGCCTCCGCTCCAAGGGCACAGGCGTGACCTACCGCACCTTCTTCGACCTGCTCCGAAGGGCCGGCATCGACCTCTCCGGAGAGGCCCGTAATCGCCGCGCACAGCAGGATTTCGCCCCCATGACGGAGGAGATGATGCGTGGCGAAAGTGACAAAACTGACAAACTGACAAAGTGCAGTACTGTAGAAATAGTAGAGAAAACCCCTATTTTTGGATTTTTGGAAGAGGAAATGACAGATAGCAGTTTGTCAGTTTTGTCAGTTTCAAGGGGTAGGACATTCTCCGACAAGATTGACCTCAGCGATTGGCCAGGCTTCTGCCGTGAGGTGATTGAAGGACAGGACACCACGGAAGACCGTGACAAGATGCTGCTCGCTGCACTCAACATCATATCAGGCGTGCTGCCCGACTCCCTCTACAGCCTCTATGACGGCCGGCGCATCTATGCTCCGTTGTACAACATTTTCTACGGAGGATATGCCACACGCAAGGGTGATCTGGAGGCGTGCCGCCAGCTGCTCCGACCGATTAAGGAGAAGATGCAACGCGCCTATGCGGAGGCGAAGGAGAAGTACGAAGAGGAGTTGGCTGCCTGGGAAGGCACACCGAAGGGAGCCCGCGGCAAAGCACCGGCTGAGCCTGTACGCCAGTCACCCCTGATTGCTGCCAACAGCTCCGCCTCGGCGGTCTATCGGCAGCTCGATGCCAACGGTGGCTGGGGCCTCATGGTGGAGACGGAAGCCGACTCGCTGACCATCATGCTTTCGCGACTCGAGTATGGTGACTACAGCGACCTGCTGCGCAAAGCGCATCACCACGAGCTTTGCTCCATGGTGCGTGTGAGCGACAAGGTCTTCATCGAGATAGAGAAACCACGCCTGGCCGTGTTGCTCACCTGCACAGGTTCACAGCTTCCACTGCTGCTCCCTCCGGGCAACGTGGCCAACGGCCTGGCCTCGCGCTTCCTCTTCTACGCCCTGCCCGACAGCAAGGTGGAGTTTCGCAACGTGTTCAAGAAGTCCGACCGTGCGGTGGAGGACCACTACCAGGAGATGGGTCAACGCGTACTGGCACTCCATGAGGCCCTGCTGCTGCGCAAGGACCATCCCATCCAGTTCATGCTCTCTACCGAACAGCAGGAGCGCTTTCTCCAGATGTTCAACGCCATCCTGCAGGAGCAATTCTATATGATGGGCAACGGCATTCAGGGCTTTATCTACCGCCTGGCCCTGGAGTGCTACCGTTACGCCATGGTGCTCACTGCCCTGCGCCGCCTGTCGCAAAGCTATGGCAGCGGAGAGCCCATCTTCCTGGAAGAAGAGTCGGGGCTCATCTGCGATGAACGCGACTTCCGCATCGCCACCACCATCATCGAGTGTCTTGTCAACCACACGGCCCGTGTCTATGCCGTCCTCGGCAGCGAGGATCAAGACCCCTTCGCCCAGTCGCCCGAAAAGCCTTCGGCCACCACGAAGAAGTTGTACGACCTGCTGCCCGTTGGCAGGGAATTTACCACGGGAGAAGCGATTGAGATAGCACGTGCCAACCACATCATCGACCGCACCGCCCACCGCATCCTAGGCGAACTGGTCACGAGATTCCTCGTGCTCGACCATCCCAGGCACGGCATCTACATCAAGCTCAGAAAGGAGGCACGCCATGACTGAACCCATCCGCCACGCCGACCGGGAGGGCCGGTTCATCCCCCGCGCCATGAGTAAGCAGGAGCTGGCCCTGCTCTACCTCCCCGGCCACGAGCCCCACGCGGCGGTCACCCAGCTGATGCGTTGGGTCAATGCCTGCGGACCGCTGCTCCGTGAGCTGGAGGAGGCAGGCTACGACAAGCACTGCAAGATCCTGCAGAAGCGCTACGTGATGCTCATCGTCAAGCACCTCGATGAGCCTTGACGGCCCTTCAGCCGTTGAGCAAGATGAGATGTTAAACAAACTGAAAATCGGCGTCTTATCTCACGCATCGCATCACAACGCACGCTGCGCCTCACCACCCCACCGAGG
>CAMACX010000051.1 GCA_945831575.1 uncultured Mediterranea sp. | reverse complement strand
GTGTCATACTTCAGCATGTAAGCCAAGTAATCTACGGGGCAAAGGTCGTTGATACCTACAATCTGAATGTCGTCGCGAGTCTGAGCTGCGCGGAATACGAAACGGCCGATGCGACCGAATCCATTAATACCTACTTTAATCATTTTTGTTTAAACTTTAAAGGTTTCTACTCTATATTGTTCAAAAATCACCGCATAAAATGCACTTTTCTTCTGAAAAGCGCTGCAAATTTAAGAAATTGTTTTTATATTCGCACCAAATTTCATGATTAAATATTATAAAAGATGGGAAAAAGTACATTTTTACAAGAATTTAAGGCGTTTGCCATGAAGGGAAACGTGGTTGACATGGCTGTCGGTGTCATCATCGGTGGTGCGTTTGGTAAGATTGTATCTTCGGTTGTGGCCGATGTGATTATGCCTCCGATTGGCCTGCTCGTGGGGGGTGTGAACTTTACGGACCTGAAGTGGGTGATGAAGGATGCTGTGGCCGAGGTCAAGGATGAGGCTGGCAACGTGATTACCGCTGCACAGGATGCCGTGACGCTCAACTACGGCAACTTCCTGCAGGTGACGTTTGACTTCCTTATCATTGCCTTCTCCATTTTCGTGATGATCAAGCTGCTCACTAAGCTTACCGAGAAGAAGAAAGAGGAAGAGAAGGCTACGCCTGCACCGCCTCCCGCTCCCTCCAAGGAGGAACTGCTGCTCACGGAGATTCGCGACTTGCTGAAGAATCAGTCGAAATAACCTTATTATATAGCAATGCAAGAGAAAATCATTATCCTGGATTTTGGCTCGCAGACCACGCAGCTCATTGGCCGCCGTCTGCGCGAGCTGAACGTCTATTGCGAGATTGTGCCCTACAACAAGTTTCCTCACGGTGATGAGAGTGTGATGGGCGTGATCCTCTCTGGTAGCCCCTTCTCGGTCTATGACGAGGCTGCCTTCAAGGTAGATCTGAGCCAGATACGTGGCCGTTATCCCATTCTGGGCATCTGTTACGGCGCTCAGTACATCTCTTATACTAATGGCGGACGTGTGGAGCCTGCGGGCACGCGTGAGTATGGCCGGGCACACCTCAGTACGTTTGAGGCCGACAACCTGCTCTTTCAGGGCATACGCTCTCACTCGCAGGTGTGGATGAGCCACGGTGACACCATCACCGCCATTCCCGACAACTTCCGTGTCATCGCCTCCACTGATAAGGTGAAGATTGCCGCCTATCAGGCTGAGGGCGAGCAGATGTGGGGTGTGCAGTTCCACCCTGAGGTGTTCCACAGCGAGGACGGTACGCAGATGCTGCGCAATTTCGTGGTCGGTGCCTGTGGTTGTCATCAGACGTGGAGCCCTGCCTCCTTCGTCGATACTACAGTGGCTGAGCTCAAGGAGCAGATTGGCAACGACCGTGTCATCCTCGGATTGAGTGGTGGTGTGGATTCCTCCGTGGCCGCCGTGCTGCTCAACCGGGCCATCGGCAGCAACTTGACCTGCATCTTCGTGGACCACGGGCTGCTGCGCAAGGATGAGTTTAAGAATGTGATGCACGACTACGAGTGTCTTGGCTTGAACGTCATCGGCGTGGATGCCAGCGAGAAGTTCTTCAAGGACCTAGAGGGCGTGACCGACCCTGAGAAGAAGCGCAAGATTATCGGGCGCGACTTCGTGGAGGTATTCAATGCCGAGGCCCATAAGATTACCGATGCCAAATGGCTGGCACAGGGTACCATCTACCCCGACCGCATCGAGAGCCTCAACATCACGGGAAAGGTCATCAAGAGCCACCACAACGTGGGTGGTCTGCCTGAGGAGATGCACCTGCAGCTCTGTGAGCCGCTCAAGTGGCTCTTCAAGGACGAGGTGCGTCGCGTGGGCCGTCAGCTTGGCATCCCCGATCACCTCATTGGTCGCCATCCCTTCCCGGGTCCCGGTCTGGCCGTGCGCATCCTGGGTGATATCACAAGAGAGAAGGTACGCATCCTGCAGGATGCTGACGACATCTTCATACGCGGTCTGCGCGACTATCAGGTGACGTTGCCTGATGGCACTCAGTCAAGCCTCTACGACCAGGTGTGGCAGGCTGGTGTCATCCTGCTGCCTGTGCAGAGCGTGGGTGTGATGGGCGATGAGCGCACTTATGAGCGCGCTGTGGCCCTGAGAGCCGTGACCAGCACCGATGCCATGACCGCCGACTGGGCCCATCTGCCCTACGACTTCATGGCCCGCGTGAGCAACGACATTATTAATAAGGTAAAGGGAGTGAACCGCGTTTGCTACGACATCTCCTCCAAGCCACCTTCGACCATCGAGTGGGAATAAATCACTCCACTAGTGAAGCCACCATTTGAGCTCTTAATAAAGGGCGCAAGTGGTGGCTTTCTTGTTCTTGACGATGTATTGTCAATATCTTTCCTTTATATGCATGGAATGAGCTTCTCTATATCTTGTCTATCGTCCCTCTAAACTTACGCTATTGTAACTAGGGGGTGAACTCGATATGAACTCGATATGAACTCGATGTGAACTCGATGAAATAGTAGAGATTCATCGAGTTCATATCGAGTTCATATGGGCTTCATTGTAGTGTAGCAACGGAGCTTCCTTAGAGTTACTATAGAGCTAGTTGTTAGGATTTATAACCTAATGATGGGACTAAAGCGAGATTTCTCTTGCTCAAGGCTCGGTCTCCAGCTTGGCCGATACGTACATGCCGGGGCGGAACTGGGGATGGCTCTCCTTGACTCGGCCCAGCAGCTCGATGGAGCGGTTGGTCTCATCCACTTGCTGGCCGATGGAGATGAGGGTGGCGTGGAAGTGGGTATGGCCCAGACCATTCACCTCAAATTGCAGCTGGTCGCCCTCATGGAGGCCGGTGAGGTCCTTCTCATAGGCTATCAGCCGGATGAGCAGGTGACTCTTGTCAATGACGTTGCAGAGCGGGTCACCAGCATGGAGGTAACTTCCTTGGTTGGCTTGCAGCTGGCTCACGTAGCCACTGATGGGGGCCTTGATCTCCAGCAGGGGCTGTATGCCGCTCAGGCTCAGTTGTTCAGTATCTACGCCAAGCAGCTGGAGCTGGGCCTGGGCAGCCAGCATCCGGCTCTTCATGGAGAGGTAGTCTGCCTTGGCCTGCTGGAGCCGCTTCTGTGAGGCTACTTCGGCCTGAGCCAGGTTGGTTTGACGCTCATATTCGGCTTGCAGGAAGGCGAGCTGTGCCTGGCTGTCGAGGTAGCTCTGCTGCAGTTCGATGAACTCGGGGTTCTGCAGTGCGGCAATGCGCGTGCCACGTTGGGCAAAGGCTCCTGGCAGGATGTAGATGTGGCGTACGATGCCGTCCATGGGCAGGGTGATGGTGGCAAGCTGCTGGGGCGGTATCATAAGGGTACCATTGAAGGCAGCGGGATTGGCTTTGGCCGTGGCTCCGCTCAGGGCATCGACTGCCTTTGGCGAAGAGGCTTCGGCACTGGCAGGTGAAGAGGACTCAGCGGGGATGGAAACAGGGGGAGTAGAAGCCTCGGTGGTTGAGGCATCCGTAGCTGTGGAGGCTGTGGAAGAGGGGACACGCTCTGAGGAGGCGGTGGAGGGGTTATGACAGGCCGTCAAGAGGAGGGTGAGCGTGCCTGCTAGCAGAAGGGATTTGTTCATAAGTCGTTTGATTGAGAATTGTTTCTTTATTAATGGGAAGGAGTGTACGAGGGTGTAGAGCACGGGGATGATAATCAGTGTGAGCAGTGTGGAGACTATCAGTCCACCGATGACCACTGTGGCCAGCGGACGTTGCACCTCAGCTCCGGCTGAAGTGGCAATGGCCATGGGCACGAAGCCCAGTGAAGCCACGAGTCCGGTGAGGAAGACAGGTCGCAGCAGGTGGGGACAGCTGCGGGCTATGACACGCGAGGTGCAGAGGTGGTAACGGGCAGGGGTCTTGCCGTCATGGGGTGTCTCGTCGGTATGGATTGCCTCCTCACGGAAGTGGTTGATCATCAGGATGCCGTTGAGCACGGCCACGCCAAAGAGGGCGATGAAGCCCACGCCAGCCGAGATGCTGAAGGGCAGGCCGCGCAGGTAGAGCGCCAGGATACCGCCTATCAGTGAGAGGGGCACCGTGCTGAACACCACCAGTGTGTAGGTCACTGACTTGAAGGCAAAGAAGAGTAGTAGCAGGATGAGCATAAGTGCTACGGGGATTACTACGAGTAGCGTACGGATGGCGTTCTGAAGGTTCTCAAACTGTCCGCCGTAGGTGAAGGTATAGCCAGGCTTCAGCTTAATGTTTTTCTCCAGAGTGGACTGTATCTGGCTTACCACCTGCTGGATGTCGGCATCGCGCACGTTCACGCCAATGACGATGCGTCGCTTCGTAGCATCGCGGTTGATCTGCAGCGGACCGTCTATCAGGTCGATGGAGGCCACTTCGCTCACGGGTATCTGTATGCCTTCGCTCGTACGTACGAAGAGTTTGTTGAGGTTGAGGTCGCGCACCTTCTCATAGTCTAGTCGCAGCACCAGGTCAAACCGACGTTCGTTCTCAAACACCACGCCCGTGGCTTCGCCTGCATAGGCTGTACGCACCAGGTTGTTGAGCTCCTCGATGTTGATACCGTAGCGGGCTATTTTGTCACGATGGTAGTGCACCACGAGCTGTGGCAGTCCCATGGCTTGCTCCACGATGACGTCCGAGGCCCCGGGTATCTGCTCGATGTAGGTCGCCGCCTCCTTAGCCTTGGCGTAGAGCTCCTCCATCTCCTCACCGTAGAGCTTCACGGCAATGTCGGCTTTCGCGCCGGTCATCAGCTCGTTGAATCGCAGCTGGATGGGCTGTGAGAAGTTGAACTCCGCCCGCTCGCTCAGGGGTTCGAGTGCCTGCTTCATCTTCTCCACCATCTCGGCACGGCTGCTGGCACTGGTCCACTCCTTGAAGGGCTTCATCACAATCATTACATCGGCATCCTCCACGGCCATTGGGTCGGTGGGCACCTCAGCAGTACCAATCTTGGCTACCACGTGGCTGATTTCAGGAAATTGCTCCATCAGTCGCTTCTCGGCCAGCTTGGACACCTCGATGCTCTCTGTGAGCGAGCTGCCCGCAGGGAGCGTCATCTGCATCGCAAAGTCTCCCTCATCAAGCGTGGGGATAAACTCGGCCCCCAGCCGTGTGAAGAGCAGCAGGCTCACGGCCAGGGCTGTGAAAGCAATCCCCACGGTAAGACCTATGCGCTGGAGGCAGCAGTTGAGCAGTCCCATGTAGCTAAGGGATAGCCGCTCGAAGAATCGGTCAGCAAAGGTGGGGGTGCTGAGTATCTGGCGCTTCAGGAAGAGTGAAGCCATCATGGGTACGTAGGTGAGCGAGAGAATCAAGGCCCCCACGATGCAGAACACCAGGGTCTTGGCCATGGGAGTGAAGTATTTCCCCTCGATGCCGTTCAGCGTCAGGATGGGGAAGAATACGATGAGGATGATGGCCACGGCAAAGGTGGCCGAGCGCACTACACGACCGGCTCCACGCTCCACCTCCAGGTCCATCTCTTCGCGGCTGAGGTGGCGTCCGCTGAATCGCTCGCCGTAGAGGTGGGCCAGGATGCCCTCCAGGATGACGATGGAGCCATCTACTACAATACCGAAGTCAATGGCGCCGAGGCTCATCAGGTTGGCTGACACGCCAAAGAGGCGCATCATGATGAAGCCGAAGAGCATGGCCAGCGGGATGACCGAGGCCACGATCAGTCCGGCACGCACATTGCCCAGGAAGATAATCAGTACGAGGAAGACGATGATGGCTCCCTCGATGAGGTTGCGGATGACGGTGGAGATGTTGCGGTTGACCAGCTCTGAGCGGTTCAGGTAGGGGGCTATGCGGACACCTTCGGGCAGCATCTTCTGTACCTGCGCCACTCGCTTCTCCAGTTCGGCGGTCACCACGTTGGCATTGGCTCCTTTGAGCATCATGGCGATACCGCCCACACACTCGCCCTTGCCGTCGATGGTCATGGCTCCAAATCGTTTGGCGCTACCCAGTCTCACCTTACCGATGTCACTCACGTGGATGGGGATGCCGTTGCGGTTGGCCACCACCACCTGCTCGATGTCGTGCAGGGAGCCAATCATGCCCTCCGAGCGGATGTAGTAGGCGCGGTTGGCCTTCTCGATGTAGCTGCCTCCGGTATTCTGGTTGTTGCGGTTGAGCGCCTCATAGACCTCGCCGATGGTGATGTTGAGCGAGTAGAGCACATCGGGGTCCATGGCCACCTCATATTGCTTGAGGTTGCCACCAAAACTGTTGATCTCCACGATGCCCGGGATGCCCGAGAGCTGGCGCTTTACGATCCAGTCCTGTATGGTGCGCAGTTCCATGGCATCATAGTGCGACTCGTAGCCCGGGGCCACATCGAGTGTGTATTGGTAGATTTCACCCAGGCCGGTGGTCACGGGCATCATTTCCGGTGTACCTAGTTCGGTAGGTATCTCTCCCGCCACGGTCTGTATCTGTTCGCTGATGAGCTGACGCGCTTGCAGGGTGGGTACGCTCTCCTTGAAGACTACGGTGACGAGCGATAGCCCGAAGCGGCTCACGGAGCGTATCTCCTCCACGTTCATGATGTTACTCATGGCAATCTCGATGGGGAAGGTGATGAGTTGCTCCACCTCCTGGGGAGCCAGGGTGGGGGAGATGGTGACAATCTGTACCTGGTTGTTGGTGATGTCAGGGACGGCATCAATGGGGAGCGTCACCATGGCATAAAGTCCTCCCAGTAGCAGGAAGAGTGTGGTGAGTCCTACGAACAGTTTTTTCCGGACTGAGAACCGGACGATGGAATCAAACATAAGCGTAACTTTTTTACTATTGACCGGTTTTTTCCCGAGTAGGGAAAGCCATATATCTTATCATAAGATAAGGGAGAACCCTCTTATTTGGCCCCAAAAGTAGGTAAAATACCAATAGGTTGTTCCGATTTGAGCAAAAAAATAACCTTGCAGTACCAAAACTGCAAGGCTATCGGCGGTGCGTACGGGACTCGAACCCGTGACCCCATGCGTGACAGGCATGTATTCTAACCAACTGAACTAACGCACCAAAATGTCAATCATCAATCGCTTTGTCAACGTTTCCTTTTTCGTTAACGGCTGCAAAGGTACAGCTTTTTTTGGAATCTGCAAGCGATTTCTTGAAAAAAATATCATCTTTTTTTCTCTTCCCTCTTTATCAGTGAGTTATAGGTTCATTTTTTTGAGTCGTTGCAACAGCGTGACCTCTTTGAAGCTCCCCTCCACGTTCCACCACCGCTTGAGTGTGCCGCAGGGGGTGAAGCCGCACGAACTGAAGAGTTGCATGCTGTGGGTGTTTTCAGTGGCGATGTGGGCCACAAGCTGCTCCAGGCACAGGAAGCGGAAGGCGTAGTCGCAGAGCAGTTGGAGGGCTTCGGTGGCGTACCCTTTGCCTTGGTAAGCCTGAAGCACGCAGATGCCCACCTCGGCATGGCGGTGGAGGGGCTCGAAGTTGAAGAGGTCAATGGCACCTACGGTCAAGCGGGTGGGGCGCTTGCCCGCTATATCGGGAGTGGGCTGCTTGCCAGCTGTCTCGCGGGTGGGCTGCTTGCCGGCTATCTCTTGGGTGTCGCGCAGCTCCATCATCAGGCGGACCTGCTTGTCGGCATAGAGGTCGGCTTGTGAGTTGATGATGTATTGCCGGAGTACCTCGCGCGAGTAGGGTACCTGACGGTTGCTCACGTCCCAAAGGGTCGTGTCGTTCTCGATGGTGTACATCAATTCGAGGTCTTCGGGCTCCAGGGCGCGAAGCTGTATGTGGGGGCCTTGCAGGTAGGTCATGTTAGTGATTAGTGTTTAGTGATTAGGGGTGACTTTAGTTGGTCAGTTTGATCTGTTGGGTGAGGGATTGCTGGCTGGGGCGGCAGAAGAGGGTGGCCACCAGGGCGATGAGGGCGCAGAGCAAGCCGCTGTAGCTTGTGCAGATGAAGTAGGTCAACATACCGGCCAGTACGGGTACCCAGAGCAGGATGAGGCGCAGCAGGCTCCAGCAGCGGTAACGCTTCAAGGCTTGCTCGATGCTACAGGTATTGATGCGGTGGGTTAAGGCCCAGGCAAAGAGCTTCAAGGCCAACGGCACACAGAGGGCCGTAAGCAGGATGGTGATTGTTTCGGCCACGTAGCAGGCACGTACGTCATCCGCCAGCAGACCGCTGTGTCCGGGCTGAAGTTCGTAGAAAGCCAGCAACAGGATGGGAGTGAGCCATAGCAGGGAGAAGACCATGCTCAGCTGGCGGACGATGCGTTGGATGAATTGTTGCATATTCGTTTCAGATGTATTCTATATAATATTCAGATGTATTCTATATGATATTCAGATGTATTCTATATTATATATAATAAATAGGAGTAATAATAGGGGATGATAAATAGGTGGTATTTGGGATGATAAACAGCGGTTACACGGGTGACTCGAACGGGGTGCGGTAGAGAATGCTCCGCCCCAGGGTGAGCTCGTCGGCATACTCCAGTTCATCGCCCATGGCCACGCCTCGGGCTATGACGGAGAGCTTTACGGGCATCCCCTGCAGCTTGCGGGCGATGAAGAAGTTGGTGGTGTCGCCCTCCATCGTGGTGCTCAGGGCGAGGATGATCTCCTTGACATCACCCTGCTTGACACGCTCCACGAGGCTGTCTATCTGCAGGTCGGCAGGTCCCACGCCATCCATGGGTGAGATGACCCCTCCGAGCACATGGTAGACCCCGTGAAACTGCTGCGTGGCCTCCACGGCCATCACATCGCGCACGCTCTCCACGACACACACCTGCGAACTGTCACGCCGGGGGTCGGCACAGAGGTTGCATAGCTCCGTGTCGGAGATGTTGTGGCACACGCGGCAGTACTTCACCTCATGCTTCAGTCGGATGAGCGAGTCGCCCAGGGCTTCGACCGTGGCCGTATCTTGCCTCAGCAGGTGAAGCACCAGCCGGAGGGCCGTCTTGCGTCCCACGCCGGGCAGCTTCGAAAACTCGCCCACGGCCTTTTCGAGTAGTTGCGAAGGATATTGTCCGTTCATTCTTATTGCTTGTATATGGTCTATAAAAATCCTAAATTGGGGGACAAATATACGGAGAATTTCGATGAGAGGATAATTTTTAGGGAAATATTGCTACCTTTGCCCCCGAAGTATAACTTGAAACAGATACGCATGAACATCAAGAGCGCAGAATTTGTAATCAGCAACACCGATGTGGCCAAGTGTCCGCAGGGGGCGTTGCCCGAGTATGCCTTCATAGGCCGCAGTAACGTGGGTAAGTCAAGTCTCATCAATATGCTCACCCAGCGCAAGGGGTTGGCCATGACCTCCTCTACACCGGGAAAGACGTTGCTTATCAACCATTTCCTGATTAATAAGGAGTGGTATCTGGTGGATCTGCCTGGCTATGGCTTTGCACAACGTAGCGCCAGGACACAGGCGCAGATTGACCGCATCATCCGCTCCTATGTGTTGCAGCGCGGGCAGATGGCTTGCCTCTTTCTGCTCATCGACAGCCGTCATGCGCCACAAGCCATCGACTTGCAGTTTATCGAGTGGCTGGGAGAGAACGGCGTCCCCTTCGCCCTGGTCTTTACCAAGGCCGACAAACTGGGTGTCAACGTGGTGAAAGCCAATGTGCGGGCTTATCTCAGCAAACTGGAGGAACAGTGGGAGGAGCTGCCGCCCCACTTCGTCACCTCGTCAGAGCGAGGCACAGGTCGCGATGAACTGCTCAACTACATCGACAGCATAAACCGGTCGATTTAAACTAAAAACTAAAAAAAACTAGTAGCTTGTAGCTAAGACAGGTAGCTTGTAACTTGTAGCTAAAAATACTAACAACGACAATGAAAATGAAGACAATGACACGTTGGGCAGTCGGCATGATTGCCTTGATGATGACGGCCGTGCCTGCCCAGGCACAGACGTTGAAGGACCTGTTGGGCAAGGCCACCGAGGTGGTGGAGTCGGTGACGGGCAAGGGCAGTGTGGAGATGGTGGGTAGCTGGACCTACAGCGGATCGAGCATCGAATTTGAATCAGACAATGTGCTCTCCAAGGCCGGAGGCGCTGTGGCGGCCAATACCGCAGAGAAGAAGCTGGACGAATACCTCACCAAAGTAGGCATCAAGGCAGGCAATACCAAGTTTACCTTTGCAGCTGACAGCACCCTCACCGTAAGCTGGAACGGTAAGGAGAAGAAGGGTACCTATTCCTACGATGCCTCCACGAAGAAGGTGACACTCCAGTTCAGCAAGGTGCTCACCATCAGCCCCAAGGTGACCGCTACAAGCAGCGAACTCGACCTGCTCTTTGAGGCTGACAAACTGCTCAAGCTGATTACCTACATCACTAGCAAGTCGAGCAACGCCACATTGAAAAGCATCAGCTCCCTAGCCAACAACTACGATGGCATGCTCCTGGGTCTTGCCCTCAAGAAGGAGTAGGGCAGATGCCGATTGGCGCCAACCTATAACAATCCCCCTCCAGCCTCAGCAGGCAGGAAGGGGATTTTTAGATTCCATACATCTTACATCATGCAAGCATCAGCCACGTGATGCTTGCAAGCTGTTTACTGCTTGGCAGGGATGTGCTTGAGGATATCCACCAAGTGGTCCCAGAACTTCTGTACGGTGGGTATCAGCATCCGCTCGTCAGGAGAGTGTACACCTTGCAGCGTGGGGCCGAAGGAGATCATATCCAGGTGAGGGTACTTATCCAGGAAGAGTCCGCACTCCAATCCCGCATGGATGGCCTTCACCTTGGCCTCCACGCCAAAGAGGCGCTTGTAGCTCTCCGTGGCAATCTCCAGGATTTCGGAGTGGGGATTGGGCTTCCATCCGGGATAGCCATCGCCGTGGCTCACCGAGGCACCGGCCATCTCAAATACCGTGCGCACCATCGTAGCGATGTCCTCCTTGGCCGAAGCCGTCGAACTGCGTTGGCTCGTCTCGATGCGGATTACCTGATTAGGCTTCATCTTCACCGAAGCCAGGTTGGTGCTCGTCTCCACCAGTCCCGGGATGTCCTGACTCATGGCATAGACCCCGTGAGGAGCGGCATAGAGCAGCTGGATCAGGCGGCGTGTCGTATCGCGGTCGATGGCCTTGGCCTGATGTGCCTCCGACTCCATGAGCAGCGTCAGGTCAGGATCTACTACGGCATATTCAGCCTGCACCTCGGCGGCAAACACATTGAGTGCGGCACGCAGGTCGTGCTTCAAGGCCTCAGGCACGGCCACGATGGCATGCGCCTCACGGGCGATGGCGTTGCGCAGGTTGCCACCGTCAATCTCGCAGAGCAGCAGGTCGCCCAACTGTGCGGCACGGTGCAGGAAGCGCGTTAGCACCTTGTTGGCATTGGCGCGACCCAGGTGGATGTCACCACCCGAGTGGCCACCTTTCAGTCCCTTCACAGCCACCTTGCAGCAGAAGTAGTCAGCTGGTACCTCGATGGTCTCGTAGTGCAGTTCGCCCACCGAATCCACTCCACCGGCACAGCCGATGAAGAGTTCCCCCTCATCCTCCGAGTCGAGGTTGAGCAGGATGTCGCCGTTCATGAATCCCTCCTGCAGGGCAAAGGCACCCGTCAGTCCCGTCTCCTCATCGATGGTGAAGAGGCACTCGATGGGTCCGTGCTCCAGCGTCTCGTCGGTCAGCACAGCCAGCTCCGTGGCCACGCCGATGCCGTTGTCAGCCCCCAGCGTGGTGCCCTCGGCCCGCAGCCATTCGCCGTCGATCACCGTGCGTATGGGGTCGTGCAGGAAGTCATGCTGCACGTCGTTGTTCTTCTCGCACACCATGTCCACGTGCGATTGCAGCACCACCGTCTTGCGGTTCTCATAACCTGGTGTGGCCGCTTTCTTGATGAGCACGTTGCCCACGCCATCCACGCGGTGTTCCAGGCCATGTGCCTCGGCAAACTGCCTGAGGTAAGCTACGATTTTCTCCTCCCTTTTCGAGGGGCGGGGTACTTGGCAGATCTCCTCAAAATAGCGGAAAACACCTGCCGGTTTAAGTTCGTTCTTTTCCATCATTTTTCTCTTTTTTCTTTGTAAAATCAGTATTCTACTATTAATATTGTTTAAAAATGAGTCCTATTTTCATTCCTTCTTCTTTTTTTGCAGAAAAAATCAGCAGATACTCCAATCAAAGTTCTATCTTTGCACTCGCTTAACGGCAAAATCGGGCAGTAATCCTGCTTTTTGGGGCAGGTTGGCTGCTGGTTTTTGCTTGTAAGAGCAAACAAAAGTAGAAAAAAATGCTGTATAGTGTGCTTTTGATATTGTTAATAGTTGCTATTAGCGTGTTACTTTTGGGTGTGAAGGTCTTTTTCGTGAAGGGCGGACGCTTTCCCAACGGTCATGTTAGTGGCAATAAGGCCATGCGTCAGCGCGGGATAGGCTGCGTGCAGTCGCAGGACCGTGAAGCGCAGCGCAAGCCCCGCTTCTCCATTGAAGAGATAGAACGGAATATAATGTGATAGATAGAAACAAAAAATAGAAACATAGATTAAATACGTATGAAGAGAATGAAATTCCTTTTGAACGGTTTGGCAGCGCTGCTGCTGATGGTACTGTTTTCACAATGTGCAGGTGGCTCGGGCAAACCGGCTGCTGAGGCTCCGGCTCAAGCTGGATTGTCGGGTATGAGGATTGCCTTTGTCGAGGTGGACACCTTGCTGGCCAAGTACAACTTCTGCATCGACCTCAACGAAGCCATGGTCAAGAAGAGTGAGAACGTGCGCCTGACGCTCAACCAGAAGGCCAACGAGCTGGAGAAGCAGAAGCGTGAGTTCCAGACCAAATACCAGAACAATGCCTTCCTCTCTGAGGAGCGTGCACAGTCGGAGTACAACCGCATCGCCAAGCTGGAGCAGGACTTGCAGAATCTGAGCAACAAGCTGCAGACGGAGCTGATGAACGAGAATGAGAAGAACAGCCTCATGCTGCGCGACTCCATCAACGCCTTCCTCAAGGAGTACAACAAGTCCAAAGGTTACAGCATGATCATCAGCAACACCGGTTTCGACAACCTGCTCTATGCTGACAGCTGCTACAACATCACCCAGGAGATTCTCCAGGGACTCAACGCCCGTTACTCATCTCCTGCCAAGAAATAAGGGCCACTTACAGGCAACAATGTGACGAATTTCGACAGAGGTACATCATAATTGCAAGAATTTTAGAAATAAATAAAGCGGGGTTTGCGTGAGCAAATCCCGCTTTTTGATAACCTTTCCTCAGCCGTCACTCTAATCCAGCACTAATCATCCTCCCCTTTGATCTGTTTCACCTCCACTTCCTTGCCATATTTGTTGATGATCATCATCTGTGCGTCATAGTGCAGCGGCTCCTTGCTGGAGTCTTCCACCATTGGCACATCGACCACAAACATCTGGAAGTCGCCGCTGCGCTTTCTTATCCACAACGCCTTGCCGTCCTTGTCCGAGCGGAGGTAGAGCTTGTTGCCGATGGTACAGATGCCGTCATCGGCTCGTATCTCCCAGTTGTGGTAAGCTATCAGCCGCTCTTCATGTATGTTCAGGATATACACAAGGTCCCCGTCATACACCAACTTCACGAAGCCTCTGTAGCACACCGTCGGATGCTGTTCATTGACCAATCCCATGTTCCCGTCACGCCTTCGTTTCCACACCTTCTTCTTCCACTCTTCCAGCCTTTCGTCACACATCTCCATGAAGGCCTTCATGCCTCCGGCCTCTTCCTTGCTGACCAGAGGAGAGTCCAGGTCTTGCTGGAAATAGGTCCTGTCCACCTCATCCTTATACACCCTCATGCCGTTGCCCTTCACCTCCTGCAGCTCATACACCTTGTCTGGGTCCCGCAGCGACACATAGCGTCTCATCCATCCGAAGCCGTCACCGACCTGAGTCTCCAGCGCCTTCCTGTTGATGCCGCTCCTGCCGTCAACCCACTTCGACCGGATGCGGGGATAGAACGTCAGACCATCATCGGTCATCATCTCCACTCCCTTGAAGTCAACGACTAGGGGATGTCTCTCGAAGGTGATGCCTGTCATCGTGTCCACCCATCTCCATACCTTACCTTGCTTTTTCCTCTCAAAGCCCGCCTTGCCCAGGTTGGCAAATCGCGATGCCATCCCTTCATGACTCACGATCTTGACCAGGTCAGCATCGCCTTCCTCCCTGATGGAGCCATTGTACGCATGCAGTCCCAGGTGATGCTCCATGTCAGGGTCAAGGCCGGGGTTGAGGTTCCTTCCCATAAAGTGATACCCCCAGTCCCTTTCACCCGAAGGCAATCCAAAGTTACGGTACAGTCCCACGTTGTCAATTATGGTACAGCACAGCTTCCCCTTGCAGGGACGCAGTCCTCTCCCCACCATCTGCAGGTATTTGGCTAACGACAGCGTAGGACGTGCCAGCTGGATGAACTCGACATCAGGACAGTCAAAGCCCTCGGAGAAGAGATCCACGCTGACGAGTACCTGTAGTCCCCCTGCCTCCCGCGTGGTCTTGAATCGTTCTACCGCTTCTTTGCGCACTCCCATGGGTGTCTTGGCACTCAACGCTATGGCATGTACCCCCTGCTCCCTGTAATACGCCGCGATATGCTCGGCATGGGCTATGTCAATGGCATAGACAATACCTTTTTTATCATAGGCGTGACGCTCGAAGGAGTCAAAGAGATGCTCGATGCATGGAGCTACGTCAAGCGTTTCATGCAGCTCCTTCATCTGGAAGTCACCGTCGGCACCTCTTCGCTTCAGGTTGTCAATGAGCTGCTGCTCATCACTCTCCGGTCTTATGGAGTAGTAGTCGAAGGCCGACAGCCACCCCTCTGCAATGAATCGCTTCACCGTCCAGGAGTCCACCAGCACGTCAAACAGGTCGGTGAATCCCTCACCGCTCAACCTGTAAGGTGTGGCAGTCAGTCCCAGGAACCTTGCCTTCGGCCATGCCTCCCACAGCAGTCTGTAAGTCTTAGCCACGGCATGATGCGCCTCGTCGATGAGGACAAAGGTAGGGGAGAGCGTAGCGCTAAGCCTATTCAGTTGAGCGCTGAGTGTCTGAATGGAGGCTACCACGACAGGCATCGTCACTTTTGTCCTCTTGCCGCCAGCGATGACCCCATAGTCCATGCCATATCGCTCCAAGTGTTCCCCCATCTGCTCGATCAGTTCCATACGGTGGGCGACGATTAGCACCCTGCACCCTTCGTTGAGGTTCGGGTCAAGGTATTCTCGTACAAGCGAAGCCAGTACCACACTCTTTCCCGTTCCCATAGGCATCTGCATCATCACGCTCCGATGCTTAGCCAATGCCTTTCTCACCCTGGTGCAAATATCTTCCTGATAGTCTCTCAGTAGGGTCATTACAATTTCTTCTTGATTACCTTTCCGCCATAGAGCATCAGCTCCACCGTTCCGTCAGGTCTTATCTCCACGCCTTCGTACCTTGCCTCGATTTCCATCTTGCCGTCAATGGCTATCACGCCCCAGATGCCGGGGTACGCCTCCACAGCACAGTACTTCCCTACAGGGGCCTGTATGTTGCGGTACATTGGAGGGACCACCATGCGCCCCTCGTTCTTCAGTCCCCATTTGCCGCCGATCTGGAAGGGCACCACCGAGGTCAGGGCCTTCATCTCTCTCTTGCGTGCGTTCTCCTTCTCCTTTTTCATAGCGGTCCTTTTCTCGATATACCGCGATTCCACATCACGCTTGATTTGGTTTAGTGCAAGGGTCATCAAGGCCCGTTCGGCTTCATTCCTCATATAGCCCAGCTCCTGTCTCGTCACCTTGCCCGTCTTCCAGTCCATCCACACATAGATGTGCAGTCCCTTCTCATCCATCACCAGCACCGAGTGATCTTGACGATACCACTGCAACAGCCAATACACCTTGCTCTCATCCTCTTTCAGCAGACACACCTCATAGGCCCCATACCATCGCAACACCTCGTTGAGGCTCTCCTCGTCAGGAGTCCCGTTGCAAGGCAGTGGCAGGTACAGTCCGTTAGGGCTTACCGCAATGAGGTCCGGTTTCCGCTTCACCAGATAGCCCTTCCGGGTCCGTGTACACAGGTATCCACCGATATACAATAGTTCAAAATCTCCCCGATGCAGCCGTTGGGGCATACTTCCATAGAGCTGTCCCGACCTCATATCGACATAGAAGACAGAGCGCAGCAACCTTTCATCGTCGCTGGGGGCATTCTTCAGCGTGGGGTTGCTAAGAATATCCGCAACGCCAAACTTCAGTTTCAGGAAGTCATGCTCCGCAAAGGCGATATGCCTGCATTGGTCCACACGGTAGATGACCTTACCCAGTTCATCCACCACACCGGCCTCTCCAGACTCAAAGCGAACGCACCTCAGTCCGTCTTCCCTCGTGTCAAAGATTTCTGTATAAATGCTTTCGTCTGTCATTGCAGTGTATCCAATGACCCACGATGATTCGTGTGTTACACCAGCATTATCATGTATTCAAGCCACCTCCGTGGCTTTTGTAAGCCATCCAGCCCCTATGGCAGTATGCCATAGGGGCTGAAAGTTAGGGTTATAGTATTCTTAATGACGCACAGGCTGATAAGCCCCATCCTTTGCCTCAAAGATGGTGCTCGGCTCATAGACTTCCACGGAATGCCAGACCCCGAGCGGTATCTGCACGCCATACTTCCCTTCCCGAGGGCACAGCCTTACCCGCTTTTGCTCAACCATATTGGTCTCGCCATCCCCATTAGGCTGCAAGTCATAGAATACGACATCCAGGCAACCTTGAAGACAAACCGTAGTCTCCGAGGTCTCCAGATGCCGATGAACGGGCACTTCCGTTCCCACTTCCAACGCATTCAGCATCCGTTGCGACCCATCCTCAGCCGTCGTTCTGAGGTCCTGATTCATGCGCTTACGTTCCGATGCCGCAGCCTTCAGATGCAATGCCGCCAATAGATTATCATTGATTTCAATTATTTCCATACCATACTATATCCTATTCATCTCAATCCTATCCTTCATCTCACTATCGCTTCCTTGATGCAATCCACGATGTAGCGCACATCCTCATCGCTCACGTACGGACCGGCCGGCAGACAGAAGCCCACCTTGAATATCGACTCCGACACGCCATTGACATAGGCCGGTGCACCCTTATAGACCGGTTGCTTGTGCATCGGCTTCCATACCGGACGGCACTCCACCTTCTTGCTCAGCATGAAGACACGTAGTGCCTCCACGTTCTCGTTCGGCTGACAATCCGTCGTCGCACAATCCACCGCCTTGATGACACCCGCAGCGCCACCCACAGCCGTCTTGATCACCTCCTTGTAGGCATTCTCCTGACCCTTGACCTTCACCTCAGGGTCCATAGTAGCGGCACAGAGCCAGAAGTTGGAGTCATACCGGGGGTCAGCAGGCTGCTTATGAATATGTACTCCAGGTACATCAGCGAGCAGTTCCTCATACAGGCTCTGCACATGCTTATGATGCGCGATGTGGTCATTCAGCACCGTCATCTGTCCACGCCCGATTCCCGCACACACGTTGCTCATACGGTAGTTATACCCGATGGCCGTATGCTCATAGTAGGGATAAGCGTCACGCGCCTGCGTGGCATACCACATGACGGTGTTCGCATCCTCCGCATGGCGGCAGATCAGCGCCCCGCCCCCCGAAGTCGTAATCATCTTGTTGCCGTTGAATGAGAGCACGCCAAACTTTCCGAAAGTACCCAGCACCTGCCCGTTGAATCGGCTGCCCATACCCTCAGCCGCATCCTCCACCACGGGGATGCCGTACTTGTCAGCGATAGCCAGAATTCGGTCAATCTGGTAAGGCATACCATAGAGCGCCACAGGCACAATCGCCTTCGGATAGCGGCCCGTCTTCTCCTTGCGGTCGATGATTGCCTTCTCCAGCAGCTCAGGGTCCATGTTCCACGTCTCCGGCTCCGAATCCACAAATACCGGTGTGGCCCCCAGGTAGGTGATTGGGTGCGAAGAGGCACAAAAGGTAAAGCTCTGCACAATCACCTCATCACCCTGTCCGACACCACAAGTCAGCAGAGCCAGATGCACCGCCGCCGTACCTGCCGACAGGCAAACCACCTTACGGTCCAACTTGCTCCCATCGGCATTGCCATTGGCAAAATCCGCCAGATTCTGTTCAAACGCATTGACATTAGGCCCCATCGGTACCACCCAGTTGGTGTCAAAGGCCTCCTTGACATATTTCTGTTCCATCCCCTCCTCGCTCATGTGCGCCAGGCAGAGATATATTGTTTTTCTTTCTTCCATTGCTTTGAGATGCTTACAAACAAGTTATACTTTCTTGGCCACAAAGATAAGCGGTTTACATGAGATTTCAAAGTATTGGGCAGATATTTTTCAGAAGATATACTTACTTTGTCCGAGAAGTAGTACTTACATTTTTCGGATTTGAGCAATCTATTGTCCGCTCTATGCGATCAGCAGGCTCTAAAGGAGGCATTCATACTTCCTCCATGCGTACTGCTTCCCAGCCGCAGAGCTGGATGATGACTTTGTGCAGCTGCGTGCCTTGGCGCAGGGCCTCCACCTGAGGGGCCTCGGCGTAGCGGTTAATCTGCTCCACCGCTTCGTCCCATTGCGCCTGAGCGGCGGCCTCAGTGTAGTGGGCCTTCGGGAGGTACTTCAGCTCCAGGATGTAGCAGTGGTTGGCCTGGTAGTG
>CAMACX010000050.1 GCA_945831575.1 uncultured Mediterranea sp. | reverse complement strand
GCATCGGCATGAACTTCTCCTCCGAGACCCGCACCATCGCCCAGTGGAAGGTGCAATAAGAAGGGCCAGCGGAAGCTATCCCACTGACCCTTACCTAATGTTTACTGTAGCGGAGAGTAATCAAAGCATGTTCTTGAGCTGTGCAGCCATCTGCTGCTGTACCTCTTGCGCAGCGCGGCGCGATGCGGAAGCAAACTGCTCGCTCTTGTCCACGTAGATGATGCCACGGCTGCTGTTGACAATCAGACCGCACTGACGGTTCATACCGTACTTGCAGACCTCTTCCAGCGAGCCACCCTGGGCACCTACACCGGGCACGAGCAGGAAGTGGTCGGGCACAATGCGACGGATGTCCTCAAAGGCACGGCCTTGCGTGGCACCTACCACGTACATCATCTGCTCATCACCTCCCCACTGCTGGCTCTTGCGGAGCACTTTCTCAAAGAGGCGCTCGCCCTCGGCATCGGCCGTAAGCTGGAAGTCGTGACTACCCTTGTTGCTGGTGAGTGCCAGCAAGATGACCCACTTGCCCGGATAGGTCAGGAAGGGGCTCACGCTGTCCTCACCCATGTAGGGAGCTACAGTCACAGAGTCGATGTCAAGCTCCTCGAAGAAGCTGCGGACATACATCGTAGAGGTATTGCCAATGTCACCACGCTTGGCATCGGCGATGATGAATTGGTCGGGATAGTGCTGCTTGATGTACTTCACGGTCTTCTCGAAGGCCATCCATCCCTTCACACCCAGACTCTCATAGAAAGCGAGGTTGGGCTTGTAGGCAATGCAGAGGTCCTGCGTGACATCAATGATGGCCTTGTTGAAGGCAAAGATAGGGTCTTCCTCCTTCAGGAGGTGTTCGGGAATCTTCTTAATGTCCGTATCCAGTCCCACGCAGAGGAAGCTCTGCTTTCGGAGGATGTTCTCAAAGAGTTGTTCTTTCGTCATATGGATTTGATTGTTGAGGTTATTCGATACAAATAGTTAATTTACAATTTATAATCTACAATTTATTATAATCTACAATTTATAATGCGCTCTCCTTGAGGCGTTCGGCATTCTCGGCCACGATGAGGTGGTCGATGCAATCCTGTATGTCGCCATCCATGAAGGCAGCGAGGTTGTAGATGGTGTAGTTGATACGGTGGTCGGTGATACGGCCCTGGGGATAGTTGTAGGTACGTATCTTGGCCGAACGGTCGCCCGTGCTGACCATAGTCTTGCGCTTGGAAGCGATGTCGTCGATGTACTTCTGGTGTTCCTTGTCATAAATAAAGGTACGCAGGCGCGAGAGCGCACGTTCCTTATTCTTAGGCTGGTCGCGCGTCTCGGTACATTCGATGAGAATCTCTTCCACGACACCGGTCAACGGGTTCTTCCAGTTGTATCGCAAGCGCACTCCCGACTCCACCTTGTTGACATTCTGGCCACCGGCTCCTCCACTGCGGAAGGTGTCCCACTTGATCTCACCCTCATTGATGACCACGTCAAACTCCTCTGCCTCGGGCAGTACAGCCACCGAAGCAGCCGAGGTGTGTACCCGTCCCTGGGTCTCCGTAGCGGGCACGCGCTGTACACGGTGTACACCCGACTCGTACTTCAGCGTGCCATAGACGTTGTCGCCCGTCACCGAGCAGATGATCTCCTTGAAGCCTCCAGCGGCTCCCTCATTGGCACTCGACACCTCCAGCCGCCACCCCTTGATATCGCAGTACTTGGAGTACATGCGGAAGAGGTCACCCGCAAAGAGGGCAGCCTCATCGCCACCTGTACCACCACGGATCTCGAGAATGGCGTTACGGCTGTCCTGCGGGTCGGCAGGTACCAGCATCAGCTTGATCTCCTCCTCCAACTGGGGAAGCCGTGACTCGCAGGCACTGAGCTCCTCACGGGCCATCTCTTTCATCTCGGGGTCGGTCTCGTTGGTCAAGATTTCCTTGGCTTCGTCGATGCCTGACAGCGTCTGCATGTACTGCTTACGGGCATTCATCAGGTCGCCCAGCTCCTTGTACTCCTTGGTGAGCTTGACATAACGCTTCTGGTCGGCAATCACCGCTGGGTCGGTAATCAGGGTCGAGACCTCCTCAAAGCGGGCCACGAGGCCATCGAGTTTCTCTAATATCGTATTGCTTTCTGCCATAGATGTATTGACGGTATTACTTACATAGACGGTATTACTTGCAAAGATAGTTGGCCCACCGGTATTGGCGCGTCACGATATTGAAGGTAATCACCAGCCAACCCAGCGTGCCGAGCATGAAGAGGATGGCATGGAGCGTGAAGTCACGGCGCTGGATGAGCTGCCACGACTCATAGCACATATAGACCGTGGCACATACGCTCGCTATACAGCAGAGGAAAAACAGTATCTTACGCATAAATCAAAAAAACTTGTAGCTAGTAGCTTGTCACTCGTAGCTCTTCTTAATACACAAACTCGCCAAACTCGCTTCGGATGATCAGCTCCTTCTTGTCACTCTCCTCGATGCGACCGATGACCTGAGCGTCGATGCCAAACGACTTGGAGATGGCAATGACCTCCTCGGCATGGTCGGGCGAGAGATAGACCTCCAGACGGTGGCCCATGTTGAACACCTTGTACATCTCGCTCCAGTCGGTGTTGCTCTGCTCCTTGATGGTGCGGAACAGGGGAGGTACGGGGAAGAGGTTGTCCTTGATGATGCGGCAGTTGTCACCCACGAAGTGGAGCACTTTGGTCTGTGCGCCACCCGAGCAGTGTACCATGCCGTGTATCTCGGGACGCAAGGCATCGAGCAGCTTCTTCACCACAGGGGCATAGGTGCGCGTCGGTGAGAGGACGAGCTTGCCGGCATCCAGGGGTGAGCCTTCTACGGCATCGGTCAGCCGCAGGCCACCGCTATAGACCAGCTCCTCAGGCACGGCCTTGTCGTAGCTCTCGGGGTACTTCTCGGCCAGGTACTTGCTGAAGACATCGTGGCGGGCAGAGGTGAGTCCGTTGCTGCCCATACCGCCGTTGTACTCCTTCTCGTAGGTGGCCTGTCCGAAGGAGGCCAGTCCCACGATGACATCACCCGGACGGATGTTGGCGTTGTTGATGACATCGCTGCGCTTCATGCGGCAGGTCACGGTGCTGTCCACAATGATGGTACGGACCAGGTCGCCCACGTCGGCCGTCTCGCCGCCCGTGGCATAGACCCCCACACCCATCTCGCGCAGCTCGGCCAGCAGTTCGTCGGTACCGTTGATGATGGCCGAGATGACCTCACCGGGCACGAGCAGCTTGTTGCGGCCAATGGTGGAAGAGACCAGGATGTTATCGACAGCACCCACACAGAGCAGGTCGTCGATGTTCATGATAAGCGCATCCTGGGCAATGCCCTTCCATACGGAGAGGTCACCCGTCTCCTTCCAGTACATGTAGGCGAGGGACGACTTGGTGCCTGCCCCGTCGGCGTGCATGATGTTACAGTACTCCGGGTCACCCCCCAGGATGTCGGGGATGATCTTGCAGAAGGCCTGCGGATAGAGGCCCTTGTCGATGTGCTTGATGGCGTTGTGAACGTCCTCTTTGGATGCGCTCACTCCGCGCATCATGTATCTTTGATTGGTGCTCATAAGGCATTAATTTATGTTCGGTGTGCAAAAGTAGGGATTTTCGGCGACTTTACCGCATAAATGGGGAGAAATTTACTTCACCTTGATGCGGTCGAAGCCGTCGCCATAGGCTCCGATGACGGCGCTCTGCGTGACGTAGGCATCGGGGTCTATCTCCTTGATAAGGCGGAATATCATGGTGCTGTCGCGCTTCTTGGCCATGACGAAGAGCATCTTCACCTCGTCGCCGCTGTAGAAACCGTTGGCATTGATGACCGTCACGCCACGACGCGGACCGACCACGATGCTATGTCCTATCTCCTTGTATTTCTTGCTGATAATGATAAACTGCACCGACTGACGGGCGCTGTTGACCACCTGGTCGAGCACGAAGCTGCAGATGTAGAGCGTGGCGTAACCATAGACCACCTTCTCCCAATCCCTCAAGGCAAAGTAACCGCAGGAGATGATGATGAGGTCGCACATCAGCATGACGCGCCCCAGGGTCACATCGCGGTACTTATTGATGATGGCGGCGATGATGTCGGTGCCTCCGGTACTGCCGTTGTGGGAGAAGGCCAGGCCGATGCCCAGTCCGCAGCACGAGGCTCCGATGACGCAGGCCATGAAGGGCTGGTCGTGGAGCAGGTGGAGGTCCTGCGTGAACTGCTGTATCAAGCTGGTGATGAAGGTGAGCGTGAAGACGGCATAGACCGTCTTGATGCTAAACTTCCAGCCGAGCACCTTGATGGAGAGCAGCAAGAGCACGAAGTTGATGGCAAAGTAGGTGTACTGCACGGGGAAGCCCGTGGCGAAGAAGACGATGGAGGCAATACCCGGCACTCCTCCCGTGGTGATGTCGTTGGGGAGAAGGAAGATGGTCCATCCGATGCCGTAGAGCAACAGCCCTAAGGCAATCATCAAATAGTCCTTGAGTTCGTTCAAGAACATCTGGCGCGAAATGGTCTGGCCAAAGAGAGTGACTGATTTCTTCATTGTTGAGCGTAAATAGTGATTGTTGTGTGGAATAGAATATGTTTATTAGTTGTTATCGAGCTTGCGGTAAAGAGCGCTCAAAGCGGTTGCCTTGCCAATAATAGGTGATGGAAGAGGTCAGATAGGGTTCAAGCCGCTTGCATACCTCTGCATCGACCGAGTCTGGAGTGGTGAAGCGGATCACCAGCTGATTCTCATCGGGGGTGAATGTGGCCTCGGTGAGCAGCAGGGCAGCTGAGGCGTTTTGCGACTGGAAGATGGCGTGCGCCTCGGGAGAGAGGAAGTCGCTGAGTGTCGGCGGTTGGGGCAGGACACGGTCTAGAGGAAGAGCGTTCCAGTCAGTGTCGTAGAGCAGCAAGTGACTATCTACTACGGGGGTAAGCACCGTCTCCACCACGCAGATCAGCGTATCGCCCTGCTGCGTAGGGAGTAGCTTCATCTGCCACTGGGCCAGGTCACTGTGCTGCAACCTAAGGTAAGAGGAGGAGAGCTGCGTCATCCGCGTACGTCCTGAGAGCCGGTTATCCACCTCAGCCTTCATGTGGTTGGCCATAAAATCCACCAGGTCAGCCCTGTTGACTGCCGTGAGCAGGGTACAGAGCGAGTCGGGCATTGCCACGAAGCGTTCACCGGCCCCCGGCCCTTTAGTCATCGTCTCCTCAGGAAGAGTCTGTTGTGCCAGAAGCCCCATAGAAAGAGACCCGAGCACCAACAATATCCAAAATCTACGTATCATCATGCAATAATCATTCATTGTAAATTATAAATTGTAAATTGTAAATTAACCTCTGCTCCCCAGGTAGAGGAAGAACATACCTATCAGCACTAGTATCAAGTCGATAGCCTTGCTCTTGAGGTTCTTCTCGCGGAACACCCAAGCTCCGAAGAGGAACGACACCACCACGCTGCCCCGGCGCACCATGGAGACAATGCTCACCATCGACCCCGGAAGACTCAGCGCATAGAAATAGACGAAGTCGGCCGCACAGAGGAAGAGGGAAATCAGAAGAATCGTCCATCGCCAGCTGAAGGGGGTGCTCTTCTTGCGCATCGGCATCCAGAGCAGCAGGATGACGGGGCACATGATGAGCACCTGATAGACATTGTACCAGGCCTGCACCAGCATGGGGGATAGCCGACCCATCAAATACTTGTCGTATAAACCGCTGACCGCGCCCATGATGGCAGCCAGCACGATGAAGAGTATCCAGCGGTTGTGCTTGAAGTCGATGCCCTCCTTCTTGCCCGAGCGGCTCAACATGAAGAAGGAGGCCACTGCCAGAAGCACACCCACCCACTGGTAGAGGTTGAGCCGCTCGCCAAAGAGCAGCATAGCCCCAACGAGCACCATCACCGGCCGTGTGGCATTGATGGGGCCCACGATGGTGAGGGGCAGATGCTTCATACCGAAATAGCCCAGCACCCACGACGAGAGTACGATGAACGACTTCAGCAGAATCAGTCCATGAGCCTCCAGTGGAGCCGAGGGGACATAAAAAAGCGAACCTTCCACCACTGACGGAGCACATACCGAGATGAGGATGAAAGGCAAGAAGATCAGACTGGAGAAGATAGTGTTGAGAAACAGCACGGGGAGTACTGCATTGTCCTTGAGAGACTGCTTCTTAAAGGCATCATAGAAGCCCAGAAGGGTAGCCGATAGAAATGCTAACAGGAGCCACATTGTCTTAATCTATGCCGTATAGTAAGTTAATGATTTCGTTTTGCGGCTGCAAAGGTAACGCTTTTTTTTCATACTCCACCTCCCGAGGCTACAAATTCTTCCTCCTATTCACCGGCGGCTATTCCTCCAGCCATCCAACGCCTTGGCGTATAATCTCGGCAGCGCCTTGTGTACAGTTGACTACCGTTGAGCCTTCTGTCCCTCCGGTGCCTCCATCAATGACCAAATCGACCCGTTCGGCCCACTTCTCGTGGATCAGTTCGGGGTCTGTGAGGTACTCCTCCTCTTCACCATCCTCCAAGGGAAGTGAGGCAATCATCAGCGGGGCGTGGAGCTGTGCCAGCAGTTCGCGGAGCATAGGGCAGTCGGGCATACGGATGCCCACCTCACGCCGTCCGCTGAATATCTTCGGCAGGCGCGTCGTACCCGGCAGGATAAATGTGAATGGTCCGGGCAGGTTACGCTTCATCAGCTTGAAGGTCGCGTTATCGACCTTGGCGTATTCACTGATACTGCTCATGTCGTAACAGACCACGGAGAGGTGATGCTTCCTCGGGTCGAGGCCCTTCAGCCGGCAGATGCGTTCGATAGCCCGCTCCTTCAGCGCATGGCAGGCCAGGGCATACTGCGTATCAGTGGGGACAATCATCACCGCCCCGTCGTGCAAACTGCTGACCAGGCGATTGATGACCTCCGGGGGATTGTTTTTGGGATATAACTTCTGTATCATGGCAAATAGATGTTAGCGCCTGCGAAGATAGCGCTTTTTTCGCAAAAATCGCAAACGATTGCACGTAATTTTGCAAACGTTTGCCAAAACAGGCATTACATTATAAAACTATTCGCTACCTTTGTGGCGGAAAACCAACATTTATAGCAAAAGCTGCACACACTACCATGGCCAACACACCCATTACCATCAAGGACATCGCCCGGGCGCTCAACGTCTCGGTGAGCACCGTCTCGCGCGCACTTAAGAACAATCCCGACATCAGCAAAGAGACACGGCTGCTGGTCAATGACTATGCCCGTCAACACAACTATAAGCCCAACGTCATGGCAGCCAACCTCCGCAGTAGCCGGTCCAACATCATCGGCGTAATCGTCCCCCAGCTGGTACACCACTTCTTCTCCTGCGTGCTGAGCGGCATCGAGCGCAAAGCATCGGCCGCAGGCTATACCATCCTGGTGGCCCAGAGCACAGAGAGTTACGAGGAGGAGGTGCAGATTGTGCGGCGCTTCCAGGAGGCACGCGTCTGCGGAGTCATCGCCTCATTGGCCAAGCAGACCTCCCACTACGCACACTATCAGGACCTGCTCGATGCAGGCATACCCGTAGTGTTCTACGACCGCATCTGTACCGGGGTGAAGACCGAGCGTGTGGTGGTGGATGATTATGCTGGTGCCTTTACCGCCGTGGAGTACCTCATCCAGACAGGCTGCAAGCGCATCTGCTTCTTCGGCGCTGACCCGCACCTGGAGATTACCAAGAACCGCCGCAACGGCTACCTGGATGCGCTGCGCCGTTACAACATCCCGGTTGACGAATCGCTCATCACCATGTGTGACACCCGTCAGAAGGCCATGGCCCTCACACCCGACCTGCTGGAGAGCCCCCAACGTCCTGATGCCTTCTTCGCCATCAACGATGAGACGGCAGCTGGCATCCTTTATGCCTGTAAGATGGCCGGTGTCAAGGTGCCTCAGGAGGTGAGTATCTGCGGATTTACCGATGGCATGATTGCGCAGAGTACCGACCCCAAGCTGACGACCGTGGAACAGCATGGCGAGGAGGTAGGAGCAAGCGCCTTTGCCATCCTGCAGGAGAAGCTGGAACACCTCAGCCGCAAGGAGGAAGGAGGCATGGTCCCCATCAAGAACCGCATTGTCCGTACCAACCTTGTGGTGAGAGGTACGACCAAATAATCCCAACAGCCCACCATGAGAATCAATACACGATAACTTTATGAAAATCAATACACGATAACATTATGAAACAGAAACCCGACTTAAATTTCTGGAAGCTGTTCAACATCAGCTTCGGCTTTTTCGGCGTACAGATTGCTTACGCCCTGCAGAGTGCCAACATCAGCCGTATCTTCGCCACACTGGGCGCTGACCCCCATCAGCTCTCCTTCTTCTGGATTCTTCCGCCCTTGATGGGTATGCTGGTACAGCCCCTCATCGGCATGATGAGCGACAAGACGTGGTGCCGCTTTGGCCGCCGCATCCCTTACCTCTTCGTGGGTGCCATCATCGCCGTGGCCGTCATGCTGATGCTGCCTAACGCCGGCTCGCTGGGACTGACCACGCAGGTGGTGATGTGGGGACTGACCGGTACGATGCTCTTTGGACTGATGTCGCTGATGTTTCTCGACACCTCCATCAACATCGCCATGCAGCCCTTCAAGATGATGGTGGGCGATATGGTCAACATCCGTCAGAAGGGTCTGGCCTACAGCATCCAGTCATTCCTCTGCAATGCCGGTTCGTTGGTGGGTTACCTCTTCCCCTACATCTTCACCTTCCTGGGCGTGAAGAATACGGCCCCCGAGGGAGTGATACCCAACTCGGTCATCTACTCCTTCTACATCGGTGCAGCCATCCTGATACTCTGCGTCATCTACACCACGGTCAACGTGAAGGAGTACTCTCCCGAGGAGATGGCCGCATTTGGCGCAGAAGAGGCGGAACCGATTCCCTCCAGCGTCTCTGTCGCTCCGCAGCACAAGGTGAGCATCCCCTACACCTTCTTCTCCATCGGCCTGGTGCAGTTCTTCTGCTGGGCAGCCTTCATGTACATGTGGACCTATACGCCGGGAGCCATCGCCGCTCAGTGCTGGGGCACGACCGATGTGGCCAGCGAAGGTTATCAGGCTGCAGCCAACTGGGTAGGCGTAGTCTTTGCCGTCCAGGCTGTAGGCTCCATGCTGTGGGCCATGCTGATACCCCTCTTCCGCACCCTCAAGCTGGCGTATGTCGTAAGCCTTGTGGTGGGTGGATTGGGATTCATCTCCGTCTTCTGGGTACATGACCAGTACGTATTGTGGATCAGCTTCCTGCTCATCGGGGCCGCCTGGGCTGGTATGCTGGCCCTGCCCTTCACACTCTTCACCAATGCGCTGCAGGGCAACCCGAAAATGGGTACCTACCTGGGCCTCTTCAACTGCACCATCTGCCTGCCGCAGATCGTAGCAGCCGTGGTGGGTAGTCCGCTGCTCAAGAGCCTCACTCCCGAGGGTGGCGAAGCGCCCCAGGTGGAGATGCTGGTCATTGCCGGCATCCTCTTGCTGGTAGGTGCCGTCTGCGTCATCTTCATCAAGGAGAGAAAGTGACCCCGTCACGAATCACTTGACACTAAGCACTAAGCACTAGATACTAATCACTAACCATCACCCCCTTCATATCATGAACAAATACCTGCATATTGACGAATGGAACATCGTGGAGGAGGGGTTCGACCCCGACCGCCAACGGATGAGTGAGAGCATATTCAGTCTGGGCAACGGCCACATCGGTCAGCGCGGCAACTTCGAGGAGCAGTACGACAGCGACAGCTACCAGGCTTCGTTTGTGGCCGGCATCCACTTCACAGAGCGTACCCATGTGGAGTGGTGGAAGAACGGCTTCTCGCGCTTCACCTCGCGTATGCCCGTGGCAGCCGACTGGAGCCTGATTAACCTGCGCCTGGTGAATGAAGAGCTCGACCTGGCCCATTGGAACGTCATCCGCTTCACCCGTCGCCTCCGTATGCAGGATGGTATCTACGAGCGGCAGGTGGAGGCGACCTCTCCCAAGGGCAACAGCCTGCAGCTACAGGTGGAGCATGTGGTCAACATGGCCCACCCGTCGCTGTGCCACATCAAGTACAGCGTCACCTCAGTCAACTACACTGGGCATCTCTCTCTCCTACCCCTGCTCAATGCTGAGGAGGGCGAGAGTCACCCTGAGGGGAAAGTGTGGAACATCCTCCGCTCGGAGTGCGGCAAGGAGTGTGCTGACCTCTGGACGCAGACACGCCGCGAAGACAACCAGGTGTGCTATGCCATGACCTACCAGTTCTACAAGAACCATAAGGAGAGCAGCCACGGGGCCATCCGCATTGAGAAGGAACGGCAGAGTGGTTACTGTCTGGGGGCTGACGTGCGACCGGGCGACTGCATTACCCTTATTAAATATGTATCGGTAGTCACCTCCCTACAACAGGAGGTGCGTCACATCGTGGATGTGGCCCAGCAGGAGGCTTTGCAGGCTAAGCGCCTGGGATGGGAACGGCTTACCGAGGACCACCGGAAAGCATGGCATCAGATCTGGGAGGAGACCGATGTGCGCATTGAGGGTGACCCCGCTGCACAGCAGGCTATCCGCTACAACATCTTCCAACTCTTCCAGACCTACTGCGGCGATGACCCCCGGCTCAACATTGCACCCAAGGGATTTACTGGCGAGAAGTACGGGGGCAACACCTACTGGAACACCGAGCTATGCTGTGTCCCCTTCTTCCTGTTGGCCTCACCCCACGACATCGTCCGCAACCTGCTGCTCTACCGCTACAACCAGCTTCCTAGGGCTATCGAGAATGCCCGTCGTCTGGGATTTGACGGGGGAGCTGCGCTCTTTCCGCAGGTGACGAACAATGGCGATGAGTGCCACAGCGAGTGGGAGATCACCTTCGAAGAGATTCACCGCAACAACATCATGGTGTATGCCATTGCCCAGCACGCCATCATGACGGGGTGTACGGACTATGTGGCTCACTATGGCATGGAACTGATGATTGCTGTGTGCCGATTCTGGAGCCAACGCGTCTCCTTCTCAGAGCCCAAGCAGCAGTTTGTCATCCTGGGCGTAACCGGTCCCAACGGCTACGAGAACAACGTAGATAACAACTGGTACACCAACTTCTCCTGCCGCATGTGCCTCATCATGACGCTCGACTTCATCAATCACCTACGTCAGTCGCACCCCGAAGCACTGCAACAGACGTTCGTCAGAACCCAATTTGACGAAGCAGCCGAGACCACACGCTGGCAGGAAATCATCGACAACCTCTACCTCCCCTATGATGAGAAGCGGGGCATCTTCGTGCAGAACGATGGCTACCTGGACAAAGAGCTGCGCACCACGGCTAGCCTCCATCCCAACGAGCGTCCCATCAATCAGCACTGGTCTTGGGACCGCATCCTCCGCTCCAGCTACATCAAGCAGAGTGACGTACTGTTGGGACTCTACCTCTACGCCTACCTGTTTGATGAAGAGACGTTACGCCGCAACTTTGAGTTCTACGAGCCGATGACGGTACACGAGTCATCCCTCTCCCCCTTCATCCACTCCATCCTGGCAGCCCGTCTGGGCAAACTGGACAAGGCCTACGAGCACTTTATGCACTCTGCCCGCCTCGACCTGGACGACTACAACAACGAGGCCGACCAGGGATTGCACATCACCAGTATGCCGGGCAGCTGGCTGGCCATCGTGCGTGGATTCGGCTACTTCATGACGGTGGACAACACCTTGCCCTCGTTTGCACCGGTGCGTCCACCGCAATGGCGCAGCTACAGCTTCAAGATCTATTTCCGCAACGCCACCCTGCTCGTGGAGGTGGGTGATGAGGCCAGCATCACCTTGTCCGGTGACCATGCGCAGGAGGTGATACTCTACGGCCGTCACTACCTGTTGCAGCCTGGCGAACGCTGTTCTGCCCCCTTGAGGTGAGGTAAAGAAGGGCATTGCAAGGTCCTTTGCAAGAGGATGTTGCGCACTGGAATGGGATTTTATACAGGAAATGGTGTCGCTTTGCGTATTTTTGCGTACTTTTGCTGCCGCAAAATGAATAAACAATGATGAATCAAGACCCCCGACATATCCGCATCAGCGACTACAACTATCCGCTGCCCGACGAGCGCATCGCCAGGTTTCCCCTGGCTGAGCGTGACCAGTCCAAGCTGCTCATCTACCGCCACGGTCAGGTGAGCGAGAGCCAGTTCTTCCATCTGCCCGAACTGATCGAGGGCAGTGAACTGATGGTGTTCAACAACACCCGTGTCATTCAAGCACGTCTGCACTTCCGCAAGGCCACAGGGGCGCTCATCGAGGTGTTCTGTCTGGAGCCGCTCGTGCCAGCGGACTATGCGCAAAACTTCCAGCAGACCTCTCACTCCTCGTGGCTCTGCCTGGTGGGTAACCTGAAGAAGTGGAAGGAGGGCACGCTGGAGCGGGAGATGACCGTGAAGGGTAAGCCGGTGACGCTGACGGCCACCCGGGGTGAATGCCGAGGTACGAGCCACCGCATTGACTTCGGATGGGACAATCCACAGGTGACGTTTGCCGACATCCTGGAAGTGTTTGGCGAACTGCCCATCCCCCCCTACCTCAACCGCGAGACGGAGGAGAGCGACAAGGAGACCTATCAGACGGTCTATTCCAAGATAAAAGGCTCGGTAGCTGCACCAACGGCTGGCCTGCACTTCACCCCACAGGTGCTCGATGCCCTGCGTTCAAAGGGGGTGGAGCTGGAGGAGGTGACGCTCCACGTGGGGGCTGGCACCTTCAAGCCGGTGAAGAGTGAGGAGATTGAGGGGCACGAGATGCACACAGAGTACATCTCCGTCAATCGCCACACCCTGCAGCAGCTGATAGAGCACGGTGGACGGGCCATCGCCGTAGGCACCACCTCAGTACGCACGCTTGAGAGTCTCTACTACATGGGGCTGACCCTGCTCCGTAATCCCGAAGCTACTGATGAGGAGCTGCACGTGAAGCAGTGGCAACCCTATGAGGATACTTCATCCGACGATAGCATCAGCGCCGTGACGGCTCTTCAGGCACTGGCCGGCTACATGGACCGCCACCACCTGGAAGCCCTCCACAACAGTACGCAGATTATCATTGCCCCGGGCTACCACTATCACATTGTCAAGGCCATCGTCACCAACTTCCACCAACCGCAGAGCACGCTGCTCCTACTGGTATCAGCCTTCGTCCACGGCGACTGGCACACCATCTACGACTACGCCTTGAGCCACGACTTCCGCTTCCTGAGCTACGGCGATTCGTCAATACTGTTCGGTGAAGAGGGGTAAAATGCCTCCCAAGTGCAACAAGAGATTTCCAAGATTTTGTTATCTTTTGTCGAGCAAGAAAGCCATATACAAGGGTAAAATTATCATTTGACCGCTCTGTCCGATATTGACATCGCCCAGCTTAATTGCTCGATGGACATGATATTTCTCGGGATGCGCAAGAATGGTCTTCGTACTTTTAACGTTTCCGCTAGATGCCTTCACCTCTATCAACGTGCATTCTCCGTCGTATCGGATGACAAAATCTACTTCCAAGCCGGAGTCTTTACGGAAATAATACAGTTTGCGTCTCATCTTTGTGAATATGTCGGCAATGAGATTTTCAAATATCGCTCCCTTGTAACCGAAAAGATTTCCTCGCAGAATATCGAGTTGGGTACCGTCCTCAAGCATTGAAACAAACAATCCCGTATCCACCATATATACCTTAAATACATCATCGACTGCATTGCCATCCAATGGCAGTTCAGTAATGCTCAAATTATGGCACCGACAAATGATTCCGGCATCTTCTATCCACTGAAGACTTCCGGAAAATTGGGATGCCTTCCCACCTTTGCGCACTAAGGAATATTGGAACTTCTTGTTTTCCTTGGCAAGTTGTTTGGGAATAGACTCAAAGCACTCCCTTATGCGTGGTTTGTCAGAATCATCCGCATATTTGAGCATGTCGTCCTCATATTGGTCGATAATGTTTCTTTGTATCTCCAGAACTGTCTGCATGTTTTTGGTGGAAACGAACGATTGTACCACCTCTGGCATTCCGCCCACAATGGTATAATACAGCAGAAGTTGGCGCATCCTGTTATGTATCGCCTCTGGAACAGGAGTCACGTTTTCCATACATTCCCGAAGTTTATCAACAGCAGTTATAGGAATCCCATTAGCCCATAGAAATTCCTCAAAATCGAGAGGATACATATTCACAATCGTTTCATATCCAACAGGTATTGATGCTCTTGAATGTCCGTATCCTTTTACTCCAAAAAGCGAACCAGTTGCAATGACATCAAACCGTCCGTCAAGTTTGAAGAATTTCAGAGAAGCCCTTGCTTCGGGACATTCCTGTATCTCGTCAAGTATAAGGCAAGTATTCCCTGCCTCAAACTTTACTTTATCCTCCATTATGGTAGTTATATTAAGGATAATGTCGTCAATTCGTCTGGATTTTTCAAACGCAATATTATACTCATCCATTTCCATAAAATTGATGTATATTACATTATCGTAATTTTGAAACGCAAAATTCCTAACCGAGAAAGTCTTTCCGCATTGCCTACAACCCTTAATAACAAGAGGTTTCTTGTCATTATTAGCTTTCCATTCTTTGAGTATAATATCAATCTTTCTTTGTAGTAATTTCATTTTTTCAAGGGACTTTTATTTAGTATAAGCCATTTTTTCAAGGGACTTTTACCCTAACTAAGTCTTTTTTTTAAGCGACTTTTATGCTGCAAAAATAAGAATCAACTATTGAAAAACAAAAACTTTTACCGGTACAATTATTGATATATACCAATCTTTAACAGTTATTTTATTCACATATACTTCATTGCCTATCAAAACAAAAACTGCGTGTCTAATATGCTATGCATAGTAGGCACACAGTTTTATCCAGTATTTTGAAGTTTATGGCCTCACATTAATTGATAATCCTTTGATAACTAATTGGGGTGAGGCTCACCTTAGAGCCAACAATGACTTTAACCCAATAATCCCGTGTCAGCCACGAAAACGCACTGTGCTTTCGGGCATTTCAACGATGTCGGAGGACCTTCCTTACTTCTTTATCTCAAGCTTCTTTGAGCCGATGAGTGCGCCATCGGCGAAGATGTCCAAGCGGTAGGTTCCAGCAAAGAGGAATCCGTCATTAACATTCCAATAGACCGTAACAGCCTGTTCCTCACCATTATACTCAATATATTTCTTGATAGAATAGGGCAATTCGCGATTCTCGTAGGTGAAGACGTTGGAAGGACTCTGCGTAAGGATACTGTTATCGGGCTTCACAATGTTGATGTAGAGGATACGCTCACCATTCTCAGCGGTGATGTTTTTGGCGATAGTAAAATCCGCTCTGAACTGCACTACTTTTTTCACTTCGTCAGCAGGCTTCTTTCTCTTGTTTAAGGCTTGGAAAGTGATGCCCGTGGCATCAAGCTGTGCGGCCAGGGTAACCTTCTTGTCCAGGTTGCGTTTCTCCTCGGTCAGGGTGCTGATCTGCTGCGAGGCCTTATTAAACTTCTGCGTCACGTCGGCAATGATTTCCTTCTGGCGTGCGGTAAGCTGGTTGAGCGAATCAATCTGGTTGATGTAGCTCACCATCACCTTACGCAGGGTGGCCAGTTCCTTCTTGAGGCGGCGTATCTCCGTGGCATTGGTACTCTTGACGGTGCGCAGTTCCTCAAGCAGCCGCTGCGTCTTGAGCTGTTCCTGTTCGAGCAACACCTGCAGCGAGTCGTTGGCAATCGTCGTGCGCAGCTCATCATACTGCTTTGCAAAGTCAGTATATTGGTTTTCGAGGTCCTCCTTTTCCAGTTGGAACTCTTGTGTCAGTTCATAGTTGACCTGCTTCTCACTCACGAGAAGCACAGTGACCAGGACCAGCAGCCCTACGAGGAGTGCGCCGGCACCATAAATCCATTTTTTGTCTAGATTATTCATATATTTCCTCTTTTTTCACTCATTTGAGCGGCAAAATTAGGGATAATCTTTGATATTTCAAAAGAAAACGCTACATTTGCACCGAATTTCGGCACGAAAGATGCCATTCAACTTGGGGTTGACTGGATTTGACAGCGGGCAGAAAGGACAGGTAAGCATGCAGTGCGTCGTAGATTAGCACTATAATCACAGTCTTCAAAAGATTATCTGGCGAAAACAATTACGCTCTCGCTGCTTGATTGAAGTACAGTAGATCGAAGCTTAATCCCGGCACCAGGTGCTGGGACGTGACATCACTCGGAAGCTGTTGCTCCGAAGCATTCCGGCCAAGTGGTGCAGCCAAATCGGGGATAGTCGGCGCTGGCCTCGCAGCGTAGATGAAGCTTTAGAGGATAAGACATCGGTTGATGGCTTTGGTTCTGCCGGTGTACGAAAACCTAGTCAAAGATAAGCATGTAGAAAGCTTGTGTTTTCCTCGTTTGGACGAGGGTTCGATTCCCTCCAGCTCCACAAAAGTCTGATGAAAGGCAATGAAAAAATCCTGTAATTCATCGAATTGCAGGATTTTGCGTTTGTAAAATAGAGAAAGAAAAAGAATGTTGAAGAAAGTTTCTCATTGGAAAAATCGTTGGACTTAAAAAGACACGACTTCCAAGTCCAACACTTTCTTTATATTTCATTGATATTCAATATTTTGCACTTGTGAAATTCACTGATTATTAAGACCTTTGCATCATTAAATTAATAACCAATAAAATGATGTGATATGGTATCAATTCTATTCTTTATCAAAAGGAAGAAGCTCTTGAAAGATGGAACAGCTTCCATTTTTGCAAGAGTGACATTCAACAGGCTCTATGCCGAAGTTGCAACAGGAAAAAGCGTAATGCCCTCCCATTGGGTGGCAACTAAGGGCAGAGCTAAAGGGAACACCTTAGCCAATAAGCAGGTAAATTCGTTTCTTGACCAAATGGAATATACACTGCATGACTTGACACTTCAAATTCAAAGAGAAGGTAAGCAGGTAAGCGCAAAAGAGATTTTGAGCAGGTATAAAAATCTCAATGCTCCAAAGGCTGGAATATTAGCTTTATACGGAGAACACAATCAAGAACTTAAAGAACTGGTAGGCATATCTTTGGCTCTCAATACTTATAAGAGGCATGAGACTTCTATGAAATTATTTCAAGAGTTCTTAGACTATAAGTATCACGTTAAAGATATGGCAGTCAATGAGGTAAACTTGGAGGTACTTCAAAAGTATCAACATTACTTAATGACAGTAAGGCACAATAACAATAATACAACGGTCAAATATCTTAAGAATCTTGGTAAAGTGCTTCATTTAGCTGTTTCAAGAAAGTTGATAAGCTCTTCTCCTTTAGAGGAGATGAAATTAAGAATAGAGCCTGTTGACAAAGATTTTCTTTCAAAGGAAGAGCTGCTGAGATTTGCAAATAAGGCTTTTGAGGTTCAAAGGCTCGAACAGGTAAGAGATGTTTTTCTGTTTTGTTGCTATACCGGGCTTGCTTATGTAGACGTACATTCTTTGACAACCAATGATATAGTAGAAGAAGATGGCAGATTTTGGATTAAGAAAGCCAGACATAAAACCAATGTTATGTGCCATATACCTGTTCTAAAACCAGCAAAAGAGATACTTGACAAATACACTTCATTGGCTTATGCAACAGGTAAACTACTCCCTGTCTTATCTAATCAAAAAATGAATGCTTATCTTAAGGAAATAGCTGCCATTGTGGGGATTAGCAAGGAATTAACCACACATACCGCAAGACATACCTTTGCCACTACGGTCACTCTTGCCAATCATGTTTCCATAGAGAATGTATCTAAAATGTTGGGGCATTCAAGTATCAGAATGACACAACATTATGCAAGGATATTGGATGCCTCAATAGAAAATGAGATGCTAAATGTAGAAAAATGTTATGAATGAGATATTATTCAGAAACCCCTGTTTTCATCATTGAGAGCAGGGGATTATTGCATTTGTGCATCAAGTAATGTATAGCTATTTTTATTGAGAATTTTTCTAATATTTTTTGTATTTTTCTTGTCTTCAAGAGCAGTAATTACACCATCCTGATACCCTCCCCATCACTCAGGGTGGGGATAGTCCCCTCCCACAACAATTAAAATCATAAATTATGGATAGCTTAAAGTTTATTGAAACCATGTCTGTTGCAGACTTCAAAGCAAAGATGGGAGTGGAGAGAATTGATGTGAAACAAAATCCCCATACAGGGAGATGTTTCTTTGTGTTTGGCTGTGAAACAGGTGCTGTAAGTGAAAGATTTCTCAAAGGAGATATTACAAAGCCTGTCATTTCACAAGTATGCTCTCCTGAAACAGGAGATATGTTCTACATGCTGCATCAGCAAGGGGATGGTGGAGCACCTACATTGGCAACTTTGTAACTTCAAGTTACATATCTTACAAGGGCAGTTGGATTAAGTTCTGGCTGCCTTTTTTATTTTGTTGATTATAAATCATTAATAGAATTTGAATATGATGCAGTTAAGAGTTTCATCAAAGAAGCAGGCTAAGATAAAGCTTGCCCTCCAAGGATGTTCTGGAGCAGGAAAGACATACTCTGCCTTACTTCTTGCCTATGGTCTATGTGGTGACTGGACTAAAATAGCCATCATTGACAGTGAGAATGGCAGTGCGGACTTGTATGCCAGTTTAGGCAATTATAATGTGCTTACTCTTCAAGACAATTTTACTCCCGAAGCTTATATGGAAGCCATTGGGGTGTGTGAAAATGCAGGAATGGAAGTCATTATCATTGATTCCATTTCCCAAAGTTGGGATAACCTGTTGGAATATCATGCCAACTTGCAAGGCAATAG
>CAMACX010000049.1 GCA_945831575.1 uncultured Mediterranea sp. | reverse complement strand
CTTTTGATTGATATATACAGCGAAACCGACTATTAGGCATTACAGCTATGACTTTGTAGAATGAGACTATCTCCCCATTCGATAGAGTGATGTAATTAACAGAGGTGTTATTTGCCTGTTTCATAGAAATGTTCATGAGTTAGAAATGTTCTCATATTCAGTTTCACCTTCTATTGGAGAAATAAAGTCAAGCGGAATATTTCTTAAAGCATTATTGTTAACTATAATTGCGGCGGTTGTCCTATCGCTAGAGTCATATTGTGCAAAAATTGCCGTCACACCTTTTGAATTATCATCTTCTTCGATTGCTTCTAAGGAGCTTTTCTCCGTATAAATAACTTTTGTAAAGGCTTTTAAGACTGTGACTGAATTGATGTTTTCTGTACTCTTAACGGGCTTTTTGCTCAAGATGTCATTGCATAAGGCTTCAAGGGCATTGATTGTATCATCATTTAATTTCTCGGGGAATAGGGTGTCTATAATAACCTCTTTGTTATTCTTTAAATACGTAAACAATTGAATAAGATTATTCTGTTCAATAATCCTTCGTGTTAGATTAAGCATGGTGACATCATAAATGACTACAAACCTCGAATCCACCTTGATTATCTCGTTACCATTATAAAGCTTCTCACCAGAACGCTTGATGTCGTTAGAATCAAAAGCATTCAGCTGTAAAAACGCTGTAAATATGATATCTGCAATTGCGCTTGTCTTTACGCCTGCTTTATTGAATGAGGGATGGAATATTATTGTCCCAGTAGTCGGTAAAGGAGGAATCCGGATAGGATTCTTGTATTTGGTATATATCTTTCCTCTATTAGGGTAGATATAATAATATCCATATATATAGTGATGTTCAACCACCCTTAAATTAAACAAAAGTGTTTCACCATATTTGACTGTCTCATACCTGTATTCATTACGAAAATTTGGAATAATGAAGGGACGATGGTAAGACTTTGTAATAGCTGGTAAGTCTGCATATTTTGCTTCCTTTACTATGATTTCGCGCGTGTTAAGGTTAATGCTTACAACTTTTTCCTTGATTCTTTTATTTCCTTTTAATGTATTGCGTAGGCAATTCTGATAACCTTCTGTTGCGATTTGCTCTCTTCCTATATGCTCTTTTCTTGGAAGTGCACTGTTTCCTGTTGCTGATGGTATGATATCATATTGCTTTCCAAAAAAGCGCAACTGATATTCTGTGTGTGGTCTATCCTGAATCAGAGAATCATAGTCAGAGGATGAATTTCCTGAAATTATATCATTGCATAGTTCCACAAATGAGTGAGGAAAATAGTCTTCACCATCAAAAATACGACTACTATTGACACGTTTAGCAAACATTGCACATTCGCAATCTTCATGCTCTCCAACATGGAGTAATGCATGAATGTTTTGTACGGCTTTGTTTTCTAAATATAGGGCAGGTTCGTATGCAGGAAGTACCTTTTTGATATCGAATCCACATTTTTCAAATAACAGTTTTGATGATAAATTGTCTCCTTTGATAATGAAAACGTAGCTCTTATCGCATCCAAATCGTCCAGCACGTCCGATTCGCTGTTGAAAGCTATTTATGTCTTGAGGCATATCTGCTATTATGACAATGTTGACACCATCAATGTCCATTCCAATTTCCAAAGCACTTGTGCTAATGATGCCTTTAAAATCAGCTCGGTTCATTAATGCTGTTATTGTATCTATTGTCTCTGATTCATAACCTGCTCTAAATGGGTATATGCCTGTATTGCTGCAGTCATCGAATATATTTGTAGCACTATTCATAGCTGAATTTGCCATATTGCCCGTCTTTTGTCGCCCTTCTACAAAAGTAATACTCTTAGCATGTGGTACTTGAGCGAATGATTTTATGAGATGGGATACACTACCGTTAATGGTGCTTCCCTTTGGCTCTATGTAATAAATTGTCCTACTTGATACAGGAGATCCATCGTCTTTGGGCCCTATCTCGATAAAATCTTTTGCTCCAGTAATATTGAATGAGTGCTCAGTTGCTGATGGCAATGTTGCAGAAGCAGTAATATATTGAGGGTAGGTATTGTCTTTCCTCAATAATCGACGAATATTATTTAGCCTTCTGAACAAATAGGCGCAGTTAGTGCCAAACAGCCCCTTATAGAGATGCAACTCGTCTATTACGATAATAGCTATTTGACTTATAAAAGACTTGATACTGCTTCCATGAACTTTATTGTTTATGTTGGCCAACAGATATGCGTGAATTGTATCTGGTGTCATGACAACTACTTGGTTATCTTGGAGAATAGTCTGTCGGCTATTATAATCCGTTATTTCTCCGTCTATACGTCCAACTTTTAATCCTGTTTTTTGCCATCGAACACATTGCTGACGATTGAGAGCTTTCATCGGATATACTGCAAGGACTTTTGCCTCTGGGTTACGATGTAGAATCTCTAAACAGGAAACCAAAAAGATTTCTGTTTTGCCTGAACTCGTGGAGGTTGTGACACACACATTATTGCCATTCAATACAGACATAATGGCAAGTTGTTGGTGTCTCCATAGATTGCTTATATGTCTTTTATTCTTTATGAAATCAATAGAAGCTTCACATAACAGCAACTCGTTTAGAGGTAATGTTACTTCTTCTCGTCTTTCTTCATGTTGAATATGACTAATAGAATATCCATTATCACTGACTAACTGTTCAATTTCTTTTTCGTTGTTGAAATCAATCGATGCTGGATTTATTGTTGAAGTGTTGGTAATGTTGCTCATGATAATATAATGTTAAAGGTACTTAGATTATGGATGATATCCTCCTTGAACTGCTCGTTGTAGAGCTGCTTGGCCTTCTCTTCGTTGGCCAGCATGAGGAGTGCCTTGTTGTGCTTGCGGAAGATGTCGTCGATGTTGATGCCAATCAGTATCTTGATTTCGCTGACGTCACCCAGCTCTTTGCGTAGCTTGAAGTAGCCCGATGAACGGAAGAAACCCACTACTGCAAGGAAGCGGTCGAAGGTGGCCATCTGTGAGGCAATGCCGCAGAGCTTGTCGAAGAGGGTATTGCCTGCCGTATTGTTGAAAAACTTAGTGCTCATGGTCGTTAGGACGCTTAGCCAAACGGCCAAGGACTCCGGTAGCCGCTACGATACAACAACCCAAGTAAGCACATAAAGAAAGCGTGAAGCCCTGAACAGTCGCTCGCTTCACGTTCTGAGGCTCCTAGGAATGGCCTTGCAAATCAAAGCGAACAACGTCAAAGCCCCACGCTGATGAGGTATAGCAATACACCTACCTAACACCTGCGGGGCCATTGGCGTAGGGATACACCAATGGCTCTCAGGCATAGTGCAGGCTGTACACAATACAACCAGTGGGGCATCTACCGTTGCTTGGTTTTTGATTCGCGTTGAAATTTTCCTAGGATTCCAGAACGTCAAAACCAAAGCGTAGTAAACGCCTTTCAATATGTCTGTTTTCCTCGCCAGGGGTCATGCCGGGCATGAGGTGGCGATAGGAAACGGTGCAAAGCTATGAAAACTATTTGAGATTACCTAATATCCAGTGTTAATTCTTCAATACACAACCTTTCATGTGTCTTGAGATTTTACTACTATATCACGTTTCTTAGGCTTTTCTGCCACAAGGGTTGACTATGACTATTTTACTTCACAGATTATTTGTTCCTTTACTACTTCACTTCACATATTCTGCAAAGTCTTCCTAAGATGCTTTACAGGATTGGTTGGTAGCCTTTCTTGAAGGCTCTTTACAGCAAAGGAGCCATATAGAGGGGGAGGTACACAATGCCATCCTCTTGCTTTATATCACCAGTATGAAGCACGTAGGAGGTTGACAGGTAGGGAGCGTACTTAGCCATGCATTTCTTTAGGGAAGAGAGGGTATAGTTGCGTCCACTTTTTACTTCTATAGGTGATATGTTGTGACGGTTGTTTACCTTGGACTTCCGTATCAGGAAATCAATCTCCATGCGTTCCTCTGAATTGCTGTCACTTCTGCTGTAAAAAAACAGACGGTGCCCTGATGCTTTGAGCATCTGAGCGACGATGTTCTCGGTCAGCATACCTTCGTTGGTCTCCAGTTTGCCGAGTATGAGCTTCTGATAGACCTCCACAGGGACTTTTCCCTTATCATCAAAAGCATGAGATATGAGAAGCCCGGTATCGCCCATATAGCACTTTACGGTGCTGCGTTCCATGTTTAGACTTAATCCAAGGCTCGGCTCTGTCGTATTGTAGCAGCAGTTTACAACACCAGAGTCAGACAGCCAGAAAAAGGCCTCCTCATATTCTCTCATACGCGCATTCGGGCTAATTGCCGAGAGTCGGAATCTCTTTTCATGACGTTGGAGCTGGCTCGGTAGTTCATCAAAAATGGTCGTAACCTTGGCCTCCATGTTGTTGGCATATTTCTGAATATCATTGCGATAGAGCTGAAGAATCTGTCGCTTCACGAGCTCCACAGCCGCAAAATCTTTCGTCTTCACGTAGCTGAGTACCACTTGAGGCATTCCACCTACGACCAGGTATTGACGAAACAGATCCATTGCTTTTCGGTGAAGTGCTTGTCCAACGGGCTGTAGTTTTTCAAAACAGTCCTGCAGATAGGGCATGAGTAAATCGTTTCCCATTGCCCATAGGAACTCCTCAAAGTCCATAGGATACATGCTGATGCTGTATTCCTCAGACGGTATCTGTATGTCTTTGACATTCTTCTTGATGCTGACCAATGAGCCTGTCTCTATGTAATCGAACCTGCCATCGGCCACCAGGTATTTTATGGCTTCACGTGCTCTTGGACAGTCTTGTATTTCATCAAAGACAATCAACGACTGCCTTGGGCTCAAACGTTTGCCATAGTGTAGTTGTAGGTTGCCTAGCAATTTGTCTATATCTTCAAGATAGATATCAAACCAGGATTTCACATCTCGTGATGCAGTACGAAAATTAATCATGAGGTATGAAGCATACTCATTTTTTGCAAATTCTTCCACGATGTAGCTTTTGCCTATTCGTCGCGCACCTTCTACAAGAAGTGCACTCCGTCCGTTACTTGTCGATTTCCATTCTAGTAACTCATTGTATATCTTTCGTTTCATACTATTATATCACGTTTTTGAGATTTTTGAAACCTCATTTTCCCACGTTTTTGAGATTTTTGAAACCCCGTTTTCCCACGTTTTTGAGATTTTTCTGCTGCAAAGGTAATCATAGAACTTAGATTCACAAAATAAATCGCCCGTTTTATTTGGCGACATTAATTATGATTTTTTTACTCAGTCCTTGCAAATGTAAATGGCGGTTTATATTATGAGCATCTTATAAGCTGGCGTTATATCTTCAGGAACAGCTTGTGGCGGTACATCCAGCGGAGGATGAAGAAGAGGATGAGGAAGTTGGCGAAGGTGAGCCAGGTGGGGTAAAACTTGCCCAGGTACTGCTCCAGGCCGTAGCTGACGGAGGCAGCCACGCTGCGGAAGTTGATGACTTCGCCCAGAAGGTAGGCGGTGATGGAGTTCATGCCGTAGATCTTCAGCCACTCCAGTCCACGCGTGTGGCCCTTGTAGTCTATCCAGTAGTAGAACAGGCCCATCAATAGGAAGCAGCATCCTCCGGCAAAGAGGGTCATGCTGGAGGTCCATATCCGCTTGATGATGGGCATCTGCAGGCTCCACAGCAGGGCGGCGGCAATCAGCAGCACACCGATGGAGAGCAGCTGCGTCACCACCTTCCGGCGGTCTTGACCACTGCCCCTGCGGATAATCTGCCCGGCAAAGGTGCCCAGCATCACGGAGACTCCAAAGGTGAGGCTACTCCAGATCCATGTATAGGTATAGGAGGGAGCAAAGTGCCAACAGCCGGCTTCATCCCAATAGACCCCATCGCGGAAGCGGCCCAATACGGTGCGATCCACCAGCTCGGCAAAGTTGCCCTCGGGGGTGAAGTCGCCACACAAGGTCATCGGCACCCAATAGATGAGCAGGAGCAGCAGGGTGGCACCCAGTTGCCAGCGGAGGGAGCAGTGGAGCAGCAGCATGGCAGAGAGGAGGTAGCCTGTGGCAATGGATTGCAGGGTGTTGGAGTAGAGGTAGAGATGCTGCGGGTCTAGACCCAACAGGTTACCTTGAACCACCATGCCCAGTACCCAGAGGATAATAAACCGACGGAGCACCTTCAGGTAGATGGCTCGCTTGTCCCCCTGTGCGGCATACTTGGCAAAGGAGAAGGGCATGGAGACACCCGACATGAAGAGGAAGAGCGGCATCACCAGGTCCCAGAAACGGAAACCTGCCCACATCTCGTGGTCAAACTGATAGAGCAAGCTGTCCATCCAAGGCAGCTGCAACCGGCTGCCCAATGAGACAAGTACTGGCTGGAAGAAGACCAGCAGAAAGAGGTCAAAGCCTCGCAGGATGTCGAGCGAGGAGAGGCGGGTAGAGGGGGAGATGGAGGTAGTGGGGGAAATGGAGGCGTTCATCAGGGATATCAGGATAAATTTGGGGATGAAAAATGGGATAAAAGTCAGGGATAAAAGTCAAGGGTAATAGCCAGGGCGAAAAGCAATTGCGAAGAGCCAGGGCGTAAAGGAGAGCTTACTGCTCTTGCTTCATCAGCCGCTTGACGCGGGGGGCAAGCAGGATGAGCGAAGTCATGGTGGGGATGGCCATCAGGGCAAACGAGAGGTCCATGACGGCTACCACCGTACCCAGCGGCACTACGGCTGCCACCACAATCATCACCAGGTAGAAGTAGTTGTAATACTTCGCGCGGTGGGCACCGAAGAGGAAGTTGGTACACTTCAATCCGTAGTAGGAGTAGGAGAACATGGTGCTGAAGGCGAAGAAGAAGACCATCACCATCAGCAGGTACTGTCCCCAGCCCGGGAGCAAGGCCTCAAACGAGTTGAGTGCGATGTAGAGCCCCTTCATGCCTTCTGCTGAGGTGTAGTTGCCAGCCAGCAGGATGGGGAGGGCGGTCAGTGTGCAGACCAGGCCTGAGTCGATGGCCGGACCAATCATGGCTACGAATCCTTCGCGCAGGGGATTGTCGTTGCGCGAGGCTCCATGCATCATGCCTGCGGTACCTACACCGGCTTCGTTGACATAGGCGGCCCGTCGCGCTCCGGTCAAGGCGGTACCCAGGATGCCTCCGATACCGGCCTCCATGCTGAAGGCGGAGCGGAAGATGGAGGCAAAGGCCTCCGGCAACCGCTCGATGTTGAGGCAGACGATGACCAGTACCAGCAGCATGTAGCCGCCCACCATCACGGGAACAATCTTCGAGGAGATGGCCGAGATGCGCTTGATGCCACCCACGATTACAGAGCCTACGATCAGCGCAATCACTACCCCCATGGCAAAGCGCAGCGTAGCGGTATTGGCAATGCCTGCCGGCGTGGTGAAGACGGTGGTGACCGACTCCACCAACTGATTGGCCTGCATCACGCAGAGCGTGCCGATCAGTCCCACTACGGCAAAGAAGGTAGCAAGGGGGCGCCACTTGGCACCCAGTCCATTGACCAGGGTGTACATGGTGCCCCCTTGCGGTTGACCGGCCGAGTCGTGACCACGGTACATGATCGACAAGGCCCCTTCAAAAAACTTGGTTGACATACCTACCACGGCGCTGATCCACATCCAGAAGATGGCTCCAGGGCCACCCACGGTGAGGGCTATCGCTACACCGGCTATGTTGCCCATGCCTACGGTGGAGGCAATGGCACTCATCAGCGCCTGCACGGAGCTGATCTGACCCTCGGCACAGGTGTCGCTATGACGTAATGCCTTGATGGAGCGACCCAGGCAACGCAACGAGACGCAGCCCGAATAGAAGAAGAGGTACAATCCACCTCCTATCAAGAGGAGGAAGAGCGGATAACCACATACGAAGTCGCTGATGCAGGTGATCAGGTCGCTAGCGGATTGCAGGAGGTCAGTCATGCGGGTGGGGTAGTCAAGCTGTAATCACATCTTTTACTTGGCCAGTTCGGCAATCACCTTCATGATCTCCTGTCCGATGGCTTCGGCCTCTTCAGGAGTCTGGGCCTCGCTATAGACGCGGATGATCGGTTCGGTGTTGCTCTTGCGCAGGTGTACCCACTTGTCGGGGAAGTCAATCTTCACCCCGTCGATGTCGTTGATTTCCTCCTTGCTGTAGAGCTCCTTCACCTTGGCCAGGATGGCATCTACGTCCGTCTCGGGCGTCAGATCTACGCGGTTCTTGGCCATGAAGTAGGCAGGATAAGAGGCACGCAGTTCGCTCACCTTCTTGCCTTCGTGGGCCAGATGGCTCAGGAAGAGGGCGATACCTACCAGGGCATCACGTCCGTAGTGGCTCTCAGGATAGATGACTCCACCGTTGCCTTCGCCGCCGATTACGGCACCTACCTCCTTCATCTTGGTGGTCACGTTGACTTCGCCCACTGCAGAGGCTGAGTATTCGCAGCCGTACTTACGGGTCACGTCGCGCAGGGCACGGGTCGAGCTGAGGTTGGACACGGTGTTGCCCGGAGTGTGCTTCAGCACGTAGTCGGCTACCGTAACCAGGGTGTATTCTTCGCCGTACATCTTGCCATCTTCGCAGATCATGGCCAGACGGTCCACGTCGGGGTCCACTACGAAGGCGATGTCGTTCTTGCCCTCCTTCATCAGGTTCATGATGTCACCCAGGTTCTTCTCCAGAGGTTCGGGGTTGTGCTGGAAGTCGCCGGTAGCCTCGCAGTAGAGCTTCTCCACATGCTTCACGCCCAGCTGTTCGAGCAGCTGAGGCAGGATGATGCCGCCTACCGAGTTGACGCAGTCGATGGCCACATGGAAGTCGGCTTTGCGGATGGCTTCCACATCCACCAGGGGAAGTGCCAATACACTGTCGATGTGCTTCTGGTTGTAGCTGAGGTCCTTGCGGTAGCTGCCCAGCTTATCGACTTCGGCGTAGGTGAACTCCTCGGCTTCAGCGATGCGGAGCACTTCGTTGCCCTCCTCCTTGTTCAGGAACTCGCCGTGCTCGTTGAGGAGCTTCAAGGCGTTCCACTGACGGGGGTTGTGCGAAGCAGTCAGGATGATACCGCCACAGGCACCCTCCATCACGACGGCCAGTTCGGTGGTCGGCGTAGAGGCCAGGTCGATATCCACTACGTCCCAGCCCATACCCATCAGGGTACCTACTACGACGTTCTTCACCATCTCGCCCGAGAGGCGCGCATCGCGGCCCACGACGATCTTGTTGCTTTCCAGTTTGCACGTTTTTCTAATCAGGGTCGCATAGGCCGAAGTGAATTTCACGATGTCGAGCGGGTTCAGACCCTCGCCCGCATGGCCACCGATGGTGCCCCGGATTCCAGAGATTGATTTGATTAGTGTCATTGTTGTTTAAAAATTGTTTGAGGTTAAAATATTAAGGATAACTATTTCCAGAATTTGATTTTGCGCAGGTCGTAGTAGTAGGGATAGACGTTCTGCATGGCGTAGTTGTGACCCATCTTGGAGGGCACAATCAGCCGCACATGAGCGTTGTTGCGCACGTAGCTCAGGGGGATGAGCCAGCCGGCGGGTACGGTGGTGTTGCTGTAGTACTCCACCATCACGCCCTTGGTGAAGGTGCCGGCTATCGAGGTGCTGGTCACGGCGTACTTGAACTCATCGACATCGGGGTAGTTGATGTTGGAGAGGTAGCTCTTGTAGCCGTAGCTGTTCTCCTTCAGGGCCTGCTCCTCGAAGCGGACCAGCACGATGTCGTTGGCCCTGACCGTGTCGGCAGGGTTGCTGGAACCTTTATCGACAATCTGCATATAGACTCCGCTGGTCAGCTGCACAAACTCGTTCTTGCTGACGTCGGTGGTGGAGTCGTTGTCGAAAAATTCGGTCTGTGTGATCACGTGGATGGCGCTGTCCTTGATGAAGGCAGCAATCGCATCGTCCTCCTCTTCGCGCATCTCGGCGTAGGTCTTGGTGTCGTCGCAGGCTGCCATCAGCCCGTTGAGCAGGAGGAGGGAGCCCAGGACGCAGAGCAGGGCAAAGGGTCTCATCTTAATCTTCTTTATCTTCATCGCATGTAAGTGGTTCATATGAATACTCTTTATATTAAATACGTCTTATTATATACGTTGTGCAAAAGTAAGTCTTTTCCTTCACTCGGCATCCTATATCTGCGTAAAGTTCAGTACTTTTAACCTTTGCCTCAGCCGAAGTCACTCTCTGGCCGTCTCCAGCACGGCCCGGTAGGCTTCTACGGCCTCCTCAAATCGTGCGATGGCCTGCTCCATGGTATAGCCCACGAGCTCTCCACCGGAGGCGTTGCGGTGACCGCCACCGTAGAAGAATTCGGCAGCCATCTGGTTGCAGGGGAAGGAGCCTACGGAGCGCAGTGAGACGCGGATCAGCTTTCGCTCGGTGTCTTCGCGCAGGAAGCCGGAGAGTACGGTATGACGGATCTGCAGAGGCAGGTTGACGAATCCCTCGCTGTCTCCCTTGATGTAGTCAAACTGGGCCTGCTCCTCTTTGGTCAGCGTGATGAGGGCGGCACGGGCAGCGGGGTAGGTCTTCATCCGGGTCAGTACGTAGCCCATCAGACGGAGGCGGCTCTCGGAGTAGGTGTTGAACACCTTGCGGTAGATGGCATCCTTGTCAATCCCCTTGGTGAGCAGTTCGCTGATGATGAAGTAGATCTCCGGGCTGTTGGAGTTGAAGGCAAAGCCTCCCGTATCGGTCATCATGCCGGTGTAGATACACTCTGCGCAGGCCTTGGTAATCTCGCTGAATGCGCCGAGGCGGCAGATCAGTCGGAAGATGAGTTCGCTGGTTGAGGCGATGTGGGGGTGGGAGATGACCACGTCCGTAAAGTCTCCCGGGTCCAGGTGGTGGTCAATGAGTATCTTCTTGGCTCTTGACTTGCTGACGGCCTCTGCCATATCGCCGATGCGGGTGATGACGTTGAAGTCCAGGCAGCAGATCACGTCTGCCCGGCCGATGAGCTGGTTGGCGAAGTCGCGGTACTTGTCGTAGAAGAGCACCTCCTTGCTCCCTTCCATCCACTTGAGGAAGTCGGGGAAGGCATTGGGGGTGATGACATGGACCGTCTTGCCGCGTCCGCTCAGGAAATGCCACAGGCCGAGGGAGGAACCTATGGCATCGCCGTCGGGCGAGATGTGGGCTACGATGACGTACTCTTCTGCCTCTTCCATCCAGCGGGCGAAGGCATCTACTTGGGCTTGTCCTATGATTTTTGTCAACATACTTTTCTTCTTAATTGTGAGAGTCGGCAAAAATAAGCAAAAACGGGGAAACTGCGAAATTTTGAATACGAAATTTAACGCAGAATAAAGTAGTGGTAGCATGCGAGCATCCAGATAAGTAAGAGCATCTGGATGGTTATGGCATAGCGGTAGCGCCCATTTTGTCGGCTGCGGAGGGGAATGAGCAGCAGGATGGCGTAGCTGATGAAGCACTCTATCGTGTCGGGGCGGGGTACGTGGATGCAGGAGTAGGGGAGCTGCTCGATGAGGTGAAGGCCTTTGTTCAACAGGTGGGCAAGGTTGTCGAAGAGGGTGGGGAAGAGGTTATGGAAGAGGTGGTCTGATTGGTGAAGGGCGGGTAGGAGGAGTGAACCGATACCGTGGCAGGTTATCCAGGCCAGGCTGGTGTAGAGCAGAAAGGTGACGAGCGGTATGCTCCAGGCATTGGCGAAGAGGAAATAGGGAGAGAAGGTGCCGAAGTAGCAGGCTACCAGGGGGGCCGTACCGATCTGGGCGGCTGTGGAGACGGTGAAGAAGTTCCAGAGGTACAGCTGCCAACGGGTGTGCGTGGTGTAGAGCGACTGGAGCGCTGGGCCGAGGTAGAGGATGGAGGCTACTCCCGTGCAGGAGAGCTGGAATCCGATGTCGAAGAGCCAGTAGGGATGCACGACGAGCAGGAGAAAGGCCGCTGCGACCAGTTTGTCAAGGCTCATGCTGGGGGTACCTATCAGGATGCTGAGCGTGAGCAGGGAGTACATGGTGACGCTTCGCACCACGGAGGGGGAGAGCCCCGTGAGGAGGGCAAATCCCCACAGCGCCATCAGGACCAGGAGGAGAAAGAGGGGGCGCGTCCACCGCAGATGCCGCCTCAGGGGGAGGGTGGGGAGCAGGAGCAGGGTGTAGAGGATGCCCACATGAAGTCCGGAGAGGGCCAGGAGATGCGACACCCCCGTGCGGGCAAAGGTGGCTTTGGTCTCTGCGGGCAGCAGCTCTTTGTCGCCCAGTGTCAGTGCCGTAATCAGTCCCAACGACTCGCCTTCCAGGGTGGAGGTGCGGAAGAGGTTGATGAGCTGTTGCCGGCAGGAGGAGATGGCGTGCATGAGCTTACCCTTCCAGGAGTCCAGCTCGGTGTATTGCGGCTTGCGGCTCAGTTGCCATTGCCCGGAGGCGACGTAGGCGGTTCCGCTCCACCCTCTGCGGCGGGCATAGGTGGGGTAGTCGAAGGTGGTGCTGTCGGGCAGTTGGGTGAAGGGGCGCAAGGTGGTGCGGGCCACGAGCCACTGCCCCGCTGCCCATTGGGAGGGGTTGAATCCTTCTTTGCTGACGTAGAGTAGGTACGTGCCTGACTCTGCTCGCCGGGCCACGGAGTCTGTCTGCGCTCTCCTGGCTCTTAATGTGGCTCTGCAGACGTAGGTGCGTGCTCGCTCCTTGGGGGAACTGCTCAGCTCAAAGAGGTAGGTGGCCTCTGACTGCCTCTCACTGCCGGGTGAGGCCTCAGGTCCGGCGGGGCGGTGCAGGGTGGAGAGAGAGGCTCCCGTCAGGAAGAAGGCCAATGGGATGAAGGCCACATCGCTGTGGGTGGAGGGGCGCAGTGAGGTGCAGCGCAGTGTGGAGGAGCGCAGTGAGGTGGGATGCCGCAGGCGATACCGCTCCATCGCATAGGTGATGGCCAGCAGTACCAGCAGCGCGAAGAGGCCTCCCCACCAGAGGGTGTGCCCTCCCGACAGCGGATAGCAATCGCCTGCCCAGATGCCCAAGCCGAGGGGCAGGAGTGCGCGGACCAAGGGGCTGGGAACCGGCACGCTGTAGCCTCCTTGCTGTTAGAGGTTCTTCAGTTGATGGATGGCCAGTTCGGGGTCGGGTGCGGCAAATATGGCATTGCCGGCCACGAGCACGTCAGCCCCAGCCTCGACCAGCCGGGCCCCGGTGCTCAGGTTCACGCCACCATCTACCTCAATCAGCGCCTTGGCGTTGGTCTGGCTGATCAGGTCGCGCAGCTGGCGCACCTTTTCTACCGAGTGGGGGATAAACTTCTGTCCGCCAAATCCCGGGTTCACGCTCATCACTTGCACCACGTAGAGCTCCTCGATGATGTCTTGCAGCATGCTCACAGGGGTTGAAGGATTGATGGTGACACCCGGCTCCATGCCGGCTTCGCGAATCTGTTGCACCACCCTGTGCAGGTGGGGGCAGCACTCATAGTGTACGTTCATCACTTTGGTACCGAGGGCTTTCACCTCGTTGATAAACTTCTCGGGTTGTACGATCATCAGGTGTACGTCGAGCGGCTTGTCTGTCATGCGGGCCACGTGCTTGAGCACGGGGAATCCAAAGCTGATGTTGGGTACGAAGACACCGTCCATGATGTCAACGTGAATCCAGTCGGACTCGCTGCGGTTCAGCATCTCGAAGTCTTGTTCCAGGTGGCCAAAGTTGGCGGATAGGATAGAAGGGGCTATGATAGGTTTCATGCGGTGAGGAATATTAGCTGTTGATACGATGAGAGAAACAAGGAATATAAGGTATATATTAAATAATGAATAACGAATAATGAATGACGAATAGGCTACTCCATGCGCCATGATTCATCCGGGTGGAATCCACGGAGCAGCTCCTCGATGCCTAGGCGGCGCTTGCCGGGCAGCTGCAACTGCAGCAGGCTCAACCAGCCGTCAGCGGTAGCCACGCGCAGGTAGTGCTTGCCGTCTGTCTGCAACGTGCCGGGGGCAGCGGTGGAGGCAGCAGCATGGGGCGCAGGGCTTGCCTCAGGAGCAGTCTCGAAGATCTTGACGGAGATGCGTTCGCCGTTGGGGGCACAGAGCTCGCTCCATGCGGCGGGATAGGGAGAGAGTCCACGTACCAGGTTGTGAATCGCCATGGTGGGCTGATCCCAATGCAGACGACAGGTCTCCTTGAAAATCTTCGGGGCAGGGCGGAGCGAAGAGCAGTCGGCCAACTCCTCCTGGGGGATGGAGTGGATGGTGCCATCCAGGATGTGGTCCACCGTCTCGGTCACCAGTTTGCCGCCAAGCAGCATCAACTTATCGTGGATGGTGCCGGCATTGTCTTCGGGAGCGATAGGCACACGTACCTGCTGAATGACTTCGCCGGTATCAATCTCATGCTTCAGGAAGAAGGTGGTGATACCCGTCTCCGTGTCACCATGGATGACGGCCCAGTTGATGGGGGCAGCCCCACGGTATTGCGGGAGCAGGGAAGCGTGCAGGTTGAAGGTGCCCAGCCGAGGCATGGACCACACCACCTCGGGGAGCATGCGGAACGCCACGACAATCTGCAGGTCAGCCTTCCAGTTGCGGAGGGCCTCCACAAAAGCCTCGTCCTTGAGCCGCTCCGGTTGTAGCAGGGGCAGGTCATGGTCGAGCGCAAACTGCTTGACGGGTGAGAATTGCAGTTTATGTCCACGTCCGGCGGGCTTGTCAGGCATTGTAATGACGCCCACCACATTATATCCGCCTTCCACAAGACATCTCAACGCCTCGACTGCAAAATCGGGCGTTCCCATATACACAATACGTAAATCTTTCTTTTCCATGGCGGCAAAGATAGTGCAAGCCGAGCGAAATACAAAGAAAAACTTGTTTTTATTTTATTTCCGAGGCGCAGCCTATGTTATTTAAAGATAGTGCAAGCCGAGCGAAATACAAAAGAAAGCTTGCTTTTTTTTATTTCCGAGGCGCAGCCTGTCTTATTCAAAGATAGTGCAAGCCGAGCGAAATACAAAAGAAAGCTTGCTTTTTTTTTATTTCCGAGGCGCAGCCTATGTTATCTAAAGATAGTGCAAGCCGAGCTTTCGCCCGGCCTGCACAGGATTTATCCGCAGTGGAAATGGGTCTTCACCAAAGCCTCCATCTCTTCGGGATGGGCAGCCAGATGCTCACGGAGGTTGGTGTCATCATAGGCACGCAGCTGCTTGAGGATGCCGTCAATCAGGGCAGGGCTGAACACACCCTGTTCCTCGAAGATGGCCCGACGGCGTTCCAGACAGTCGGCTGAAGCTACGCAGCTGTCGGGCAACTGGGCCAGCGACTTCAGGCGGTCGGCGTTCTCGGCCTGGTGGATGTTGACATTCACGTAGGTACGCTCGGCCAACTCCAGGGCATTCTCCATCTCAAATCCATGTCGGCAAGCCACAGCCAGGCCGGCAATCAGCTGGTAGAGGTCAGCCGAACCATCCGGTGAACGCATCTCCACCGTCTGCTTCTGCGTGGTGTCCAGATGACTCTCCGGCTCCAGCGGATTGGCGATGCGGCACATGTCGCTCTGGGCCGTCCACCCCAGCGGCACACGCACCAGCACCGAGCGGTTGCGGTCGCCCCAGCAGATGTTGGTGGGCGCCTCCTGATGAGGCACCAGGCGGAAGTAGGAGGTGGGATTCTTGTTGCCAAAGGCCGTGATGGCATCAGCCACGTCCATCATGCCGGCAATGGCGCGGCGAGCATCCTCACTCAGGCAGCCATCGGCCAGCATCGCGTTCTGCCCATCGCGCATCAGACGCATGTGGATGTGGAGACCCGAACCGGCCTTGCCCGTGGTAATCTTGGGCGCAAAGGTCACGTCGTACCCCTCCTCGAAGGCCAGGTTGCGGATGACCCACTTGGCCAGCATCAGCTGCTCGGCAGCATACTCGGCATAGACGGGCAGGAACTCTATCTCGTTCTGCTCGTAGGTCAGTCCGTCGAGCGTGAAGTTGCCCACCTCCGAGTGACCATACTTAATCTTACCACCCGTCTGGGCCACATAGCTCATGCAGCGGGTGCGGAAGTCGTTGTATTTGGCAAAGGGTGCCGACTCATGGTAGCCGCGCTGGTCAGTGGCGGGGTAAGTGTCCGGCTCTTCCGGCTGGATGACGTAGTACTCCAGTTCACCCATGGCCTGAAACTCCATGCCCGTGGTGCGTCGGAAGGCCTCGCAAGCCTTATGGAGCGTGTATTGCGGCGCACTCTCCAGCGGTTGGCCATCCTTGTTGAAGTACTGGCAGAGCATGCTCACCGTAGGCTCCGAGGCAAACGGGTCGAGGAATGCGGTGCGGAAGATGGGGATGACGTAGAGGTCGCTGCTGCCCGCCTCGATGAAGGGGAAGAGGCTGGAGCCATCCACGCGCTCGCCGCAGGTCAGGATGGTGTCGAGGTATTGCAGGTTGTTGATGACGAAGTTGAGCGTCTTGAGTCGTCCGTCGGCAGCAGGGTACATGAAGTTGACCATCTGCACCTCCTCGTGGCGGATATAATCAATGATGTCCAGTTTAGTGAATTGCGTGCAAGGCTTCTGGAGGTAAGCCTCCAGCCGGTTGGGGCTTAAGTCGATTTGAGGATTCATGGCGTTCTAAGTTTTAAAAATGTTAGCTTGTTGGTTGTTTTAAGTTTAACGCACCAAAGGTAAGCAAAATTCTCCTTGTGTGGGCAAAAAGTAGCATTAAATATCCTTAAATCGGATAATGAATGCTACTTTTTGTGACAAAATGACAGTTGAGGCAAAATGGGTCCCCGTTTTATTCCTTATGAAGGCGAGGTCCTGTTTCTGTGGTAAAAGTGGGAGGAGAAGATACTTTGATGATTAAATTATTTGACAATCTGATATATTTTGTTTTTTTGCAGGTAGGCGTGACGTGGGCAAAGGGAAGCAGCATAAACCCTCTACTCCACGTCCCCTCTTTCTCTAGGACTACTCTATAGTGAGTCTGATGCTACTAGAGGATGAACTCGATTTGAAGTCGATTTGAACTCGATTTGAACTCGATGAAATATTAGAGATTCATCGACTTCAAATCGACTTCAAATGGGCTTCACTACGGAGTCAGTTTAGAGTTACTTTAGAGTTAGTTCAGAGGAATAGTAGGGTGACTCTTGTGATAGCATACAGCAAAAAAAGTGCGTTGTGATGTAAAAAATCACAACACGCACTAACTCTTACCAAAATGTTTTTGCAGAAAATATCCGAAAATACGCAAATCTTTCCCCTCTTACTGGGCGACTACGAAGGAGCCTTTCAGGCGGATGTCGTCGAACGAACGGCCGACCTTTACGGTGAAGCGTCCGGGCTCTACGACGTACTTCATCTCGGCGTTCCACAGGCCCAGTTGGTCGTAGGGGACGGTGAAGGGCAGCTCACGCTCTTCGCCTGGGCGCAGGGTAATCTTGTCGAACCTTTTACGTCAAATGGGGGAATGAATTTGCGTCAAATGGCCGAACGAATTTGCGTCAAATGGCCGAACGAAATTACGTCAAATGGCCGAACGAAATTACGTCAAATGGCGGAATTGTCGTCGGATTCTTTGATTTTCAAAAGAATATGCCTATCTTTGCGCAAACAATTTGAATCATTAACTATGTTTGCAAAAGAGACTTATATGGAGCGGCGTAACCGCTTGAAATCTGCTGTGGGCCACGGCCTGTTGCTCTTCCTGGGCAACGACGAGAGTGGCATGAACTATGAGGACAATACCTATCCCTACCGACAGGACTCCTCTTTCCTCTATTTCTTCGGATTGCCCTATGCCGGGCTGGCTGCGGTCATCGACATCGACGAGGACCGCGAGGGTCAAGGGGACAGGTACCCTGACCCGCCCCGTATAGCAAGTTCAATCCCGGGTCAGAGGTACCTGTCCCTCTGACCCTTGTCCCTCTGACCTTCAGCGAAACAGGTCATCCATCGTGACTACGCTCTGCACCCGGCTGGAGTACTCGTTGCGTACCAGGGAGAAGGTCGTCACCAGGGTGAGGTGGACGGAGCTGCGGCAGTGGGTCTCGTCGATGAAGGCGGTGAGCTTATGGCGCAAATCTGCATCGCAAGCCTTGTCGATGCAGAAATCATCGGCCGTGAACTTCATCTCGCAAAGGTTGACCACACGGTCTGCCCGGTCGATGACCAGGTCTATCTGGGCTCCTTGTGCCGACTGCTTGCTTCTCCATGAGGAGCACTCGGTATAGACTCCGCTGATGCCTAGGGCTTGCTTGATCTGCTCGATGTGGAGTGAGCAGACATTCTCGAAGGCAAATCCACGCCAGGCCGTCAAGGCAGGCTGCCGCAGGTTGTTCTGCCAAAAGCGGGGGTCGGTACTCCTGCCGGTGTCAAGGAAGTGGGTGTAGAACAGGCAGAAGGGGTCAATGAGGCGGTACCTCACGTCGCGGCTTGTCCCCTTGTAGGGCGTGTAGGCTTCGATGAATCCGCTGGCTTCCAATGCCTTGAGCAGGATGGTCAGGCCTCCTCCGTAGGCTACGGTGGTCGCTTCGGCAATCTCCTTCCGGGTATATCCGATACGTCGTTTGCCCAATAGCCTGACCACCGAAAGGTAGTCGTCGGGGTTGGTGAAGAGCGAATGGAAGAGCCGGGTGAACTCCTCCTTGAGCTTGGCGTTCTTGGCGAAGAAGAGCTGGTCGATATTCTGTGCCATAATCTTCCGCTTATTTTGCCGCAAATGGGGTGTTTTACCCGATTGCGGCAGAATAAGCATTCATCTAGATGAGGCCGACAGCCGGGAGGGGAGTAGTGAGGCCAGGATGAGCAACGTGGTCAGCAGCTCAGCCGCAGGCATGGCCAGCCAGATACCCTCCGTACCCAACCACAGGGGGAGCAGCATGAAGCTGGGGATGAGCAGCAGGAAGCCGCGGAGCAGCACGAAGAGCGTGGCTTTGCGGATCTGCTCGATGCTCTGGCAGTAGCCGATGATGGCCACATTGAGGATGAAGAAGATGATGCCGCTGGCGAAGTAGGGGAACCCCTTGACGGCAATCCCCCCCGCCTCGCTCTCCACATCCACGAAGAGCATCACCAGCCAACTGGGCACGCTGATGAAGAGCGCTGCGACACAGGCCCCAATGCCGACCGAGGTGGCGAGCAGCAATCGGCGTGCCTGCCTGATCTCGCTCCAGCGGGCGATGCCGTAGTTGTAGCTGATGATG
>CAMACX010000048.1 GCA_945831575.1 uncultured Mediterranea sp. | reverse complement strand
TCAAGGCCATGACCGAAGGCACGCAGCTGCACCTCGTCATCGCACAAATCAAAGGATATGACCTGCTGCGACTCGACCAGATACGCTAATAGAGACTGACTAAAAGGCTCTAATCTGAAGCATAAAAAGTAGCGATAACGTGCGAACACTTTAATGATAAATACCATGAAGAATCTGTTTTCGGCAGTGGGCCTGGGGGCAATTCTGCTTTGCTGGCTGGGCCTGGGGGCCTGTGGATCAATCGCCTCGGATGAGGAGGCTACGTATGTGAAACTTGATACCTCGGAGGGCGAGGTGGTGCTGATGCTCTACAACGAGACCCCCAAGCACCGTGATAACTTCGTAAGCAATGTGCGTAACGGGGTCTATGAAGGAGCGGCATTCAACCGCGTCATCAGTGACTTCATGGTGCAATGTGGTGAGGAGGAGGCGGAAGATGTGATTCCTGCGGAAATCTGCTACCCCAAGCGTTACCACAAGCGGGGCGCACTGGCCATGGGACGCTGTACGGACGACAAGGAACTGAAGAGTGCGCAACGGCAGTTCTATATTGCCTGGGGCAGGCAACTGAACGCCAAGGAGCTGCTACGGGACGACTCGCTGATGAGGGCCTGGAGCCATGGACGATGCGCCATGGACAGCTCCCTGCGAAAGGAGTACCTGACGCAACCGGGCATATCTTATCTGGATGGCAGTTATACGGTATTCGGCGAGGTGGTGAAGGGGATTGAGGTGATTGACCGCATCCAGCAGCAGGCCACCGATACGCACGACCGACCCTTGAAGGAGGTGACGATACACCATGCCGCGCTGACCGAGAAGCCCTCAATACAGGAATACTGGTGGCAGACGGCCTCCTGCGTGGATGCCTACCGGCTGGAGAACAAGGCGATGCCCTACCTGACCTGCGAAGGGGACACGCTCTACACCATCCACGACTGGTATGGGGTGAAGGGCTATGATGTGCAGTTTGTCACAGAGCAGGTGGAGGACTCAACCATCATCCGTGTGACCAACGCAGAGCGTTATGCCTCGGGTTATTACTACGTGAAGACGGGACTGCCTGACCTGCCCACAGCCACCATCTACCCGGCAATGTTCGTGGAGACGCATACCGTCTGCTCGGGTTTTCATGGCAATGCCGTTAAGGGAAGGGTGTGGGCCTATACCTATTTATATAATGCACAACGGGAGTGGAAGGGTGGTCACCTCTACACGTTGATGTGGGGACAGAGGCCGGAAACTCCGCTATGGAGTGTACGCGGACGGTGCCATCTGGTGGGGCGCGTGCCCGACATCGAGACCACACTGGAGGCCTACAGCAACAACCGCTACATCCTGCGCAACTGGTATGGTGTGGAGAAGTATGACCTGGAGTTCCGCATCCGCGAAGATGGCGGCATCGATGTACTGGATTACTACTGGGTGGAGAACGGCTGCCGCTACGTGCAATGCCGGCGTGAGGATATCTCCACGGCCCTGATTCCACAGGACGAAGCGTGCCCGAACGGATCGCTGGAAGGCGATGCGCATTCGGGCACGTTGCGTTTCAAGATGACAGTGGTCAATGGGTACGACCAACCTATCCCCGACCCTGACCATCCGGAGTTCGTCTTCGAATGGTAACCTGGAGGCCGATGACTGCCGAGGGGTATTGCGATGCCGCAGTCAGGGACGGTTACGCTTCCGAAGTCAGGGGAATGATTACTCTTCGGCAGCGAACATGGGATCCCAAGCGGGGAGCAGGATGGGCTTCTGCTTCATCAACTTGAGGATGCGCTCGGGGACATATTTGGTCTCCACAACGAGGCGGAACATGTACTCGTCAAACCACTCATCAGTCATGATGAGGTGACCCTGATAGCCAGAGGAGGCACCCCAGCTGTTCTCTACCATCCACTTCTTGGGCTTGCCCTCGGCATTGAGGTCAACGGCCATCAGCGTCATGGCGTGGCTTGATCCGCTGGCAAAGGTCTGGATGCGCTGCTTCTTGTCCATGGGGAAGGTGGTACCCATCAGTGAGCCGTAATCGTAGTTGTTCACATCGAGCAGGCCGCGCTCGGAGTCGAGGCACTTGCCCACATCGCAGGAGAAGTACATCATGGTGCTGTCCTTAAGCGAGGCAATGGCCATCTCCTTGATATCCTCTACGGGCAGGTTGATGTAACGCCAGTTGTGGCCGTCGTAGCTGTGACGGTCATAGTCGATCTCATAGACCTTATAATATTCACGCGAGGGGTCATTCATCAGCATGACGTAATCCTTGAGCAGCTGCGGGTCGCCATACTTCTGCATGAAGCTCATGGGGGTGTGGTGCTCTACGGCCAGGGGCTTACCCTGCGCATCGCGCACGGTGTAGTCAAATTCTGTGGGAGGCACGCCCAGGCTAAGCGTAAGCATACGGTAGATGGTACCGAGCATGGCGGTCTTCTCCTTCTGCAGCTGGCTCTTGCTCTTACCGGCAGCCACCATCTCACGCAGGGCCAGTCCCTGCTCCTTCAGTTTGAGCGTGATGAGCGATGCCATGCGCGAGGTGTGCTCGCTGCTGTAGGTCTCAGGCATCACCTCCTTGGGTACCAGGCCATACTTGCCCACCACGTCGGCCACGCCGGTGAAGGTGCCTCCATCGCTCAAGGCGTGCTGGAAGAGCCACTCCACGGTGCGGCTATCCATCGGCTCACGACCGGTGTCGATGGTGCCTTGCAGGAAGAGGTTGGCCTTCTCCAGCTGATCAAAGAAGAAGGAATAGACCTGCGAAAATTCACACGAGGGGAGATTGTATTTGGCGATGGCCTTGGCACGCATCACATTGAGTCCGGTAAAGAGCCAGCAACGGCCAGAGGACTGCTGGTTGGTGATACCACGCGAGTTGACGCGGATGCTGAAGTAGGTGTCCATGGCCTGACGGTTCTCCTGATTGATGGCCAAAGTACGCAGGTCGGTGGTACCCATGGCATTGCGCAGGGCCTTGTCGGCAGGAGTGGCCTGATACGCGGAACGAATCTCCTGCATCATCTCCGGAGAGATACCTCCCTGCTGGGCATGGAGCGCACCTGCCGCCATGCAGCATAGGAATAGGGAAAGGGCTTGTCTTTTCATAAACAATTCAATTTGTATTAAAATTAACAATGATAAGTTTCAACCCGACAAAGTTAGGATGAATTATCGAAATAAACAAATTTTTGGTGATGAGCAATGACGTTTTTATGATGAGTAATTCCTGCAAATGTTAATTAATTATGATTTGTGAACAATAATTTGCCAGTCTAAAAAAAAAGCTTTATATTTGGCAAATGATAAAAGAACACGAAGCTCGCAACTTGTAGCTTGTAGCTTGTAACTTAACAACTAAAGATATGGCCTTTATCGAAGTACTCTTCTGGATTGCGTTGGCAGTGGTAGTCTATACCTACGTAGGCTACGGTGTGGTGTTGTGGTTGATGGTCAAGGTAAAAGAATGGTTTGTCAAACCGGTGCAGCGCCCCTTGCCTACGGATGAGGAGCTGCCGGAGATGACGCTCTTCATCGCAGCCTACAACGAGGAGAAGGTGGTGGATGAGAAGATGGCCAACTGCCTGGACATCGACTACCCCCGCGAGAAACTGCACATCGTGTGGTGTACCGATGGCAGCAATGACCATACCATGGAACGGCTGCAGCAATGCTGGCCGCAAGCTACCGTGCTCCATGCCCCCGAACGGAAAGGTAAGACAGCCGCCATCAACCGGGGCCTTGAGTTTGTACATACCCCACTCGTGGCCTTTACCGATGCCAACACACTGCTCAACAAGGAGTCGCTGCGGCTCATCGCCCATGCCTTCCTGGACGAGAAGGTGGGCTGCGTGGCTGGTGAAAAGCGGATTCATACGGGTGAGACCGCTGACGCGGCCCAGGGAGGAGAAGGACTCTACTGGCGCTATGAGTCAAGCCTGAAAGCGCTCGACTCCCGCCTCTACTCGGCTGCCGGTGCTGCGGGTGAACTGTTTGCCATCCGCCGCGAGCTGTTCGAACCGCTGGAAGAGGATACACTACTGGATGACTTCGTGCTCTCGCTGCGCATCGTGGAACGGGGCTACTGCATAGCCTACCTGAAGGATGCCTACGCCATCGAGACCGGCTCGGCCAACCTGCGTGAGGAGGAGAAGCGCAAGGTGCGCATCGCGGCCGGTGGATTGCAGTCTATCGCCCGCCTCCGCTCACTCTTCAATCCCCTGCGCTACGGCATCTTCAGCTTCCAGTACGTGTCGCACCGCGTCCTGCGCTGGAGCATCACCCCGGTACTGCTCTTTGCTCTGCTGCCCCTGAACCTGGTGCTGCTATTCGGCGAGGAGCGCACGGGACTTTATGTCATCCTCTGGCTTTTACAGACGCTCTTCTACCTGGCCGGTAGCTTGGGCTACTACATGAGCATGCGCCGCACGAAGAACAAGCTGCTCTTCGTGCCCTGCTATTTCCTCTTTATGAACGTGAACGTGCTGCGCGGCATGGTCTATCTGTCCAAGCGGAACAAGAACGAGAAAGGCACCTGGGAAAAGGCCCGGCGAGCATAAATCCACCTATCCCCCCAAAAAACACACAGCATCCATGAAGAACGTACTCAATGATCCGCAACACGCCACAAAGCTACTTGCACTGGCAGCAGACTCCCTCTTCCTCATCGATGAGAAGGGTATCTGTCAGGATATCCAGCTCAATGTCCAGCCGCCAGCCTTCATCTCTTCGGAAAGCCTATTAGGCAATAACATCTTCGAAATGCTGCCGAAAGAGACAGCCTTCGAAATGCGCAAAGAGTTTGATGAGGTGCTGACCTACCGCTATCCCTCCTCAAAAGACTACCAGCTACGCAACGGCAACTACAGATACTACTTTGAGTGCTCCATGCACTATTACGAGGGAATGGTGCTCTGGATCTGCAACGACATCACGGACAAGACGCGCCACAGCTTGCAGCTGGAGCGAAAGAGCAGGCAGCTGAACGAGGTGCAGAAGGCGGCATCGCTCGGCATCTGGAAGCTGAACAAGAAGCAACACTTCTTCACCTACCAGGGGCAGACGCAGGTACTCTGCAAGGAGTTCAAGCAGCAGATAGGCTACGACGAATACCTGAAGATGGTCCTGCCTGAAGACCGTGACACCTTTGAGCAACGCATGGAGGAGTACATCACCGGTGACCTGACCTATAGCACTGACTACCGGCTGAGGGTGATGGGAGAGATTTACTATATGCACCTCAGGGCCTTCACCTGCGAGGTGCTCTCCGATGGAAACGTCATCGTGGAGGGCTACGTACAGAACATCACCGAGATACAGCGCAACCGCAACGACATCAGCCTGCTGACCCATGCCATCAACAACTCCACCGAGGACATCTTTGCCGCCAAGGCTAACGGGCAGTTGCTCTTCGCCAACCGCAAGTTTCGCGACCACCACGGCATCGGACATTCGGTGGATGTAAGCACTCTCCACTTTGCGGAGCTTACCTCTTCGCCCAACAATCCCGAAGTGTGGGACAACCTGGTGCGGACTATCCGCCGCGATACCGATACCAACACCTACGTGGTCTATGACCCGCTGGAGAACGACCCGAGCATCCTGGCCTACGAAGGCAATGCCTACTGGGTGACGAGCGATGAGGGGGACGAGGTGCTCTGGGCCTTCGGACACGACATCTCACAACGTATCCGCCACGAGCGGCAGCTGGAGCAGATGCACCAGGAGCTGGAGGAGGCCAAGAAGAAGGCCGAGACCTCTGACCAACTGAAGTCGGCCTTCCTGGCCAACATGAGCCATGAGATACGCACACCGCTCAATGCCATCGTGGGATTCTCACGGCTGATAGCCGAAAGTGAAGACTATACCGAACGGAAGAACTACTATCAGATTGTGGAAGCCAACAACGAACGGCTACTCAGTCTGATCAACGAGATACTCGACCTCTCGAAGATTGAGGCCAACATGGTGGAATTTACCCTGGGACCTGTGCGGCTTTACGCCCTCTTCAAGGAGATCTACGAAGCTCACCTGTTGCGCTGTCCTGAGGGGGTGGCTCTGATCAGCGATGCCGACCCTGTGGGTGACGTGGTGCTCCATACCGACAAGAACCGCCTCTTCCAGGTCATCTCCAACCTTATCGGCAACGCCTTCAAATTCACCAAAGAGGGCTCAGTGACTTACGGTTTCCGGGTAAGCGAGGGGCACGTCTCGTTCTACGTCACGGACACAGGTGCAGGCATTGCCCCGGAGAAGTTGGGGCGTGTATTCGATCGCTTCGTCAAAGCCAACAATTTCGTGCAAGGCACGGGACTGGGCCTCTCCATCAGCAAGACCATCATCGAACGGCTTGGTGGCGAAATCAGCGTGACCTCGGAGCTGGGCAGAGGGACGACCTTCAGCTTCTATCTACCCCTGCAAGAGGAGGCAATGGAAGAAGCTGCTGCACAAGCTGATGTGATATCTGACGCCGTCTCTGACGATAATCTGACCCAGCAGGACGACCCGAAGGCAGTGGTCCAGACGGCCACAGCTACAAACAAATCACCTGCCCCACCCCGACGGCACAACGACAAAGAGTACAAACCGCTGATTCTTGCAGCTGAGGACGTAGATAGCAACTACATCCTACTGAAGGCCACCATCGGCAAACGCTACCGCTTGGAGTGGGCCAAGGATGGCATCGAGGCGGTGAGCATGAACGAGGAGCTCCATCCCGACCTAATCCTGATGGACATGAAGATGCCTAACCTGGGCGGACTGGATGCCACGCGCATCATCCACGAGGTGAGCGACGTGCCCATCATCGCTCTCACGGCCTTTGCCTTCGACAGTGACCGCGAGGCAGCACTCGATGCGGGCTGTGTGGATTTCATGACGAAGCCTTTCACCCCCGAACAAATCTTCGCAATGATTGAAAAGCATCTGGGCTCATGACAAGCATATAAAGCAGATAACATAGAACATATTTAATATAAACATAGAACGTATTTAATATATAAGGTATATTTAGAATAGATAAAATACAGATAGTATAAATCATTAATCTCTATAGAAGTTATGTTAACTCAAATTATTAATGGACGTATCTACACCCCACAGGGGTGGCTTAACGACGGCTCCGTGCTGATGCGCGACGGCAAGATTCTTGAAGTAACCAACTGCGACCTGGCCATTATCGGGGCCCGCTTGATTGATGCCCGCGGCATGTACATTGTGCCCGGATTCATCAGCATGCACGTACATGGCGGCGGTGGTCATGACTTTACGGAATGCACCGAGGAGGCTTTCCAGGCCATAATCGATGCCCATACCCCTCACGGCTCGACCACCATCTTCCCTACCATCTCATCGTCTCCCTTCGACAAGTTGCACCAAGCTGCAGCCGTATGCGAGAAGATGATGGCTCAACCCAGCTCCCCCATCATGGGACTCCACATCGAAGGCCCCTACCTCAGCCCAAAGATGGCAGGCGACCAGTTTGCCGACCAAATCAAGCCTATCGAGGAGCGTGAATACCGCGAACTGGTGGAGCAGACTCACTGCATCCGCCGTTGGGATGCAGCCCCTGAACTGCCCGGGGCACTGGACTTTGCCCGCTTCATCACAAAGCATGGCATCGTGGCTTCGGTATCGCACACCGAAGCAGAATACGATGGCATCAAGGCGGCATATGAGGCCGGATTCACCCATGCGGCCCACTTCTACAACGCCATGCCTGGATTCCACAAACGCCGAGAGTACAAGTACGAGGGTACGGTGGAGAGTGTCTATCTGACTGATGGCATGACCATCGAACTGATTGCCGACGGCATTCACCTGCCTTCTACCATCCTGCGCCTGGCTTACAAGCTGAAAGGCGTGGAGAATACCTGCCTTGTAACTGATGCCCTCTCCTGCACAGCAACCGATGGTACGGGATTCAACGACCCACGCTACATCATTGAGAACGGGGTATGCAAACTGGCAGACCGCTCGGCCCTGGCAGGAAGTATTGCCACAAGCGATGTACTGGTACGCACCATGGTCAAAGCAGGCATTCCCTTGGGCGATGCACTCCGCATGGCTTCTGAGACTCCGGCACGCATCATGCACGTGGATGACCGCAAAGGTTCGCTGCAGAAGGACATGGATGCCGATGTGTTGATCCTGGACAAGCAGCTTAACGTACGTGCCGTATGGCAGATGGGCGACCTGAAGTACACCACGCTGTGACGCAAAGCCCATCGGGTCATAAATTTCATAAAAAGACATAAAACAAGGGAACCTTTGCACGGGGTTCCCTTGTTTATTCTGTACTTTTGCGCTCACGAATTATTTAAATACGTAAAGCATATGAAGAAGAATCAACTAACTATTCTGACCCTCTGCGGGGCCCTGCTGCTGGGTAGCTGCAGCACAACCAACATGAACAATACCACCAAGGGGGGCATCATCGGTGGAGGCTCTGGCGCTGCCGCAGGAGCCATTATCGGCGGATTGATCGGCGGCAAACACAAAGGAAAAAGTGCCGCCATCGGTGCAGCTATTGGTGCGGCTGTGGGTACAGGTGCAGGTGTCTATATCGGCAATAAGATGGACAAGAAAGCTGCTGCCGCTGCCCAGATTGAAGGGGCTAAGGTGGAGCAGGTGACCGATGTCAACGGTCTGCCCGCCGTCAAGGTGTCGTTTGCCGCAGGCATCCTCTTCGGATTCAACTCATCGGCACTGAGCAACGAGGCTAAGTCGTCGCTGCAGGACCTGTCGCGTATCTTGCGCGAAGACAGGACCACCGACATCGCCATCATAGGCCACACCGATAAGGTGGGTACCTACGAGGCCAACGTCAAGGTGTCTAACAACCGTGCTTACAGCGTGCAGAACTATCTACAGCAGTGCGGTGTGCCCATCGCGCAGTTCAAGGAGGTGAAAGGCGTGGCCTACGACCAGTACGACGAGAGCAAGACAGCTGACCAGAACCGCCGTGTGGAGATCTACATGTATGCCAGCGAACAGATGATCCAAGAGGCACAGGCTCAGCAGTAAATCGCTAGCTACAAGCTACGAGTGCTGTTCAATCTGCATCTCATGGTATAGGGCCGAGGTGAGACGCTGCTTCACTTCGGTCATTTCCATCTCATGACCCAGCTCTTGACTAAGGCTGGTCACACCCTTATCCACAAAGCCGCAGGGGTTGATGTAACTGAAGTAGCGGAGGTCGGTGTTGACATTGAGAGCCAGTCCGTGCATAGTGACGTAATGACTGCTACGCACCCCGATGGCGCATATCTTGCGTGCCCGGAGCTTTCCGCCGTCGAGCCATACCCCCGTGGCACCCTCTACCCGACCGGCCTCGATACCGTAAGAGGCGCAGACCTGAATCACAGCCTCCTCCAGGTGATGGACATACTCCTTGAGTCCCCAGCCAAACTCCTCCAGATTGAGTATGGGGTAGCAGACCAACTGTCCGGGGCCGTGGTAGGTGATGTCTCCTCCACGGTCGATGTGGTGGTAGGTGGCCCCTATGGCCTTGAGTTGCTCTTCGGAGAGCAACATGTTGCGCTCTTTACCACTGCGGCCCAGAGTATAGACATGCGGATGTTCGCAGAGGATGATGCGGTTGATGTAGCTAGCCCCCTGCTTCTTGGCTGCTACCAACTCATCAAACAAAGCCTCCTGACGGTTCCAGGCCTCAGGATAGGCAATCAGTTTCCAATCTTCTATTCTTGTTTCCATATTGCATTGAGTATTGTTGTTTCCTTTCTTTATGAAGGTTATTTATCTCCTTTATATATTATAAAGGTCTATTTATATAGGGTCTATTGAATGCGCTGACGGTAGGCCTTGGGGGAGAGGCCGACATACTGCTTGAAGTACTTACCGAAAAACGACTGGGTGGGGAAGTTGAGCTTGGCGGCTACCTCCTTGATGCTCAGATCGGAGGATTCGAGCAACTGACGCGCTTCGGTGATAACCATCTGCACGATCCATTGCTGAGGCGTGGAGCCCGACTTCTCCTTGATGATGGTTGAGAAGTAACGGGCATCAATGTGCTGCTGTTCAGCATAGAAGGCCACCTCGCGCTCCATGCGGTAGTTGCGGAAGAGGGAGACCATGAAGTGATGAAAGACCAGGTCCTTCTTCCCTTGAGGCAGCGGATGGAGAGGACGGTTGGCATAATAGAGGTTGATGACCTCGTAAAATATGGTCTGGGCCATCGACTTGAGGATGTCCTGCATCAAGATGCGCTGCTGCATGGAGAGTACCTCCATGTGGGTCTGCTCGATACGCTGCTTCAGCGCTTCAGCCAAGGTGAGCAGATGGCGAAACTCTGGCTCTGTCAGGGTGGTACAAGGGGCATGGCGCAGGTTCAGCAGATTCTCCACACTGAGCGAAGCCGTAGCCAAAGGCAGCACAAAAGGGAGGTCAATCTCTACCATAATGCCTTGCGCATCTGCACTGCGATGCAACAGACGGACGATGGTGGAAGGGACGTAGATGTACATATCCCCACGCCGCAGCCGATAGGTCTGCTCACCGAAAAGGATTTCCACCTCGCCTCCCGTGCAGAGAAACATACCGCAGCACTCAAACGTGGAGATGATACGTCCGTCGTGCAGCTGCTCCACCGCACGAGGCTCCACGGAGAGAAAGCGAAAAGGCAACATTTTGTTCATCATTTCATGGTCTCGGCAAGGGGACATCAGCCTTGCAAGTGCACAAATTAAATACAAATTTTCCAATTTACCACCACCTTTAGTGTACTTTATATAAAAATCGAACAATTATTTGTTCATATTGACCTTTTACAGTCAATAGGAGTGGCGTACTTTTGCAAACAAAAATCGCACTCTGGTGTTTTAGTATTTGATGAATTGTGTTTAGTAATCAATGAATGATGATTAGTGATTAAAATGAATAATGATTAGTGATTAATGAGAATAGATATGAAGCATTTATTTTATCCATTATTTAATCTTTTGCTGCTCTGTCTGCTCACCGCTTGCGGCGGGGCCAAGAAGGAGACACAACAGCAGGTGTTAGTCAAGCTAGATACGGTGAAGCAGGCTTCGCAACTGTCTCACAGGCAATATCCGGGCAAAGTAAAGGCAGCGCAGGATATCAGCCTGGCTTTCCGCGTGAGCGGTACCTTGCAACGCATTGCCGTGGAAGATGGGGCCCGGGTACGTCAGGGACAACTCTTGGCAGAGCTTGACCCCACGGACTATCAGGTGCAACTCGATGCCACCGAGGCGGAATACCGTCAGATCAAGGCCGATGCCGAACGCGTCATGGGACTCTATGCAGACAGTGCCACCACGGCCAGCCAGTACGACAAGGCGGTCTATGGGCTGAAGCAAATTACGGCCAAGTACCGCCACCATCAGGACCAGCTCTCCTATACGCGCCTCTATGCCCCCTTCGACGGCTACGTGCAAAAGCACCTGTTTGAAGCGCACGAGACGGTGGGTGCCGGTATGCCGGTGATGGCCATGATTGGCGGTGGCGAACCGGAGGTGGAGATTAACCTGCCCGCAGCCGAGTACATACACCGCGATCGGTTCAGCAACTACCACTGCACCTTCCAGCTCTATCCTGGAGAGCGCTATCCGCTGAAGCTCATCAGCATCACCCCCAAAGCCAATGCCAACCAACTCTACACAATGCGCCTGCTCATTGACTGCAAGGGCAAGCCGCTACCCTCTCCGGGGATGAACACCATGGTGACCATCCAGAGCGAGGAACAGGATGACGAGCTACTGAGTGTGCCAGGTACGGCCCTCTTCGAAGAGGGTAATCAGAGCTACCTCTACCGCTATGCGACTGCCGATAGACATATCCACCGGATGAAGGTGGAGCCTGTCAGAGCACTGAGCAACGGCCGTATCCTCATCCGTGCCACAGCCCTGCAAGAGGGCGATGTCGTCGTAGCCACCGGCGTACACCATCTACAAGAGGGCACACAAGTAACCCCCATGCCCGCTCCCTCAGCCAGCAACGTGGGCGGATTACTATAAAAAAGAGAACTAAAAGCCAAATCATCAGCTACTCGTAGCTTGTAACTTGCAACTTGTAGCTAATCACCAATAACTAATCACTAATCACTAAAAAATGGACTTTAGCAAATGGGCATTCAATAACCGCAACTTAATCTACTTCTTTATTGCGGTACTGGTAGCCGGGGGGGCTTACTCCTGCTACGAAATGAGTAAATTGGAGGACCCGGAAATCAAGGTGAAGCTGGCCATGGTGGTCACCACCTATCCGGGGGCCTCGGCGCATGAGGTGGAACTGGAGGTGACCGATGTCATCGAGAAGCAAATCCGCACCATGAGCCACATCGACAACGTGGAGAGCTACTCCTACAACGACCTCTCGCTCATCCAGGTGGAACTCACCACCACAACGCAGGACAAGGAGGTGGAGCAGTGCTGGGACATGCTGCGCCGCAAGGTAGGCCAAGCTGCACTGCCCGATGGAGCCTCACGACCTATGGTAAAGGATGACTTCGGCAATGTATTCGGCATGTTTTATGCCTTGACTGGCGATGGACTGAGTGAGCGCGAGCTCTCCGACTATGCCGAACTGATACAACGTGAGGTGAACAACATCGAGAGCGTGGAGCGCGTGGACCTCTACGGCAAACGGCCCGAGTGCATCTACATCTCTCTGCTGCAGGACCGCATGGCCAACCTCGGCGTGAAGCCTGCCGAAGTGCTCGCTACGCTCAACGGTCAGAACAAGACTACCTACAGCGGCTACTTCGACAACGGGAACCAACGTATCCGTCTCCACGTCACCGACAAACTGAAGACGGTAGATGACATCGGCCAGATGCTTATCCAGGGGCATGATGACGACCAACTCCGACTGAGCGACATTGCCCGTATCGAGAAGGGGTACGAAGAACCCACACGCAATGCCCTCTACCGCAACGGCCAGCGGGCCATCGGCATCCTGGTGGCTGCCTCGGGCGATGCCGACATCGTGAAGGTGGGCCGAGAGGTCGATCGCTGCATCGAGCACATCCAGGCCCAACAACTGCCTGCCGGAGCCGAGGTGGAGAAGGTCTTCTACCAACCCCAGCGCGTGGGTGATTCACTCGGCACCTTTGTCATCAACCTGATCGAGTCGGTGGCCATTGTAGTGCTCATCCTCATGTGGGCCATGGGCTTCAAGAGTGGCATGATCATCGGCATCAGCCTGGTCATTACCGTGCTCGGATCGTTTCTCTTCCTGCTCGGCGCAGGGGGCACCATGCAGCGCGTATCGCTCGGAGCCTTCATCCTGGCCATGGGTATGCTGGTAGATAACGCCATCGTAATCATTGACGGCATCCTGGTCGATCTGAAGGCAGGCAAACCGCGCATGGAGGCCTTGACCGCCATAGGCCGTCAAACGGCTATGCCGCTGCTTGGGGCCACGCTCATCGCCATCATCGCCTTCCTGCCCATCTTCCTCTCACCCGATACGGCAGGGGTATATACCCGCGACCTCTTCATCGTACTGGCGGTATCGCTGTTGCTCAGTTGGGTGCTTGCCCTGCTCCACGTGCCCCTCATGGCCAACCGTAAACTACACCCCACCCCTGCTGTCCCGACCGGCGGCGACGAGTCAGCTACGACCACCGGCGATGCCTCTGCTCCGGCCAATGGCAACGGCAGCGAACGAGTCTATCAAGGATGGGCCTACCGCACGCTGCGTCAGTTGCTGGTCTTCGGTCTCAGTCACCGCTGGAGCATGGTGATGGCCATGGTGGGCCTGCTGCTGCTCTCGCTCGTGGGCTTCCGCTTCATGCGCCAGGGCTTCTTCCCCGACATGGTGTATGACCAGCTCTACATGGAGTACAAACTGCCCGAAGGGGCCAACTCCACCCAGGTGACGAAAGACCTGGAGGAGATTGCACAATACCTGAAGGGACGCAGCGAGATAAAGGACATCACTATGTCGGTGGGCGGTACGCCCGGACGTTACAACCTGGTGCGTAGCGTGGCCAACCCCTCATTGGCCTACGGTGAACTGATCATCGACTTCACATCACCCGAGGCACTCGTCCATAATATGAATGAGATACAGGACTACCTCACGGCCCACTATCCGCAGGCCTACGTCAAGCTGAAGCGCTATAACCTGATGTTCAAGAAGTACCCCATTGAGGCGCAGTTTCTTGGTCCAGACCCAGCCGTACTCCACCAGTTGGCCGACTCGGCACGCCGCATCATGGAGCAGACTCCTGAGGTATGCCTCATCACCAGTGACTGGGAGCCCCGGGTGCCCGTGCTCCGTGTGGAGTACGACCAGGCAGCCGCCCGTGCCTTGGGACTGAGCCGCTCAGATGTCAGCATGTCGCTGCTCACTATCGGCGGTGGCATACCCATCGGCTCCTTCTACGATGGCCGCCACAAGGAGAACATCTATCTGAAGTGTCTCGACGAGCATGGTCGTGCCGTGGAGGAACTGACCAATGCCCAGGTTTTCTCCACCCTACCCTCGCTCAACGGACTGATGACCGAGGAGATGATGATGAAGCTGCGCAGCGGCAACATCTCGAAGGAGGAGATGGTGGAAAGCCTGATAGGCAGTACCCCGCTACGTCAGGTGGTGAAGGAGATAAAGTTGGACTGGGAAGACCCCGTGATACCACGCTACAACGGTCAGCGCAGTCAGCGCGTGCAATGCTCACCGGCCCCGGGCATCGAGACGGAGAAGGCCTGGAAGAAAGTGTCAGCCCAGGTGGAGCAAATTCCTCTGCCTACAGGCTATGCGCTGGAGTGGCAGGGTGAGAAGAATGCCAGCACCAAGTCGATGAAGTACCTCTTCAAGAACTTCCCCCTAGCCATCATCCTGATGATTGCCATCCTAATCATGCTCTTTAAGGACTACCGCAAACCGCTCATTATCTTCTGCTGCATCCCACTGATTATCGTGGGTGTAGTCGCCGTAATGCTGCTCACAGGCAAGACGTTCAACTTCGTGGCCATCGTGGGTACGCTGGGCCTCATCGGTATGCTGATTAAGAATGGTATTGTGCTGATGGATGAGATTACGCTACAGCTGGGCCGTGGTGTGACCCCGATAAAGGCGTTGATAGATAGCGCACAGAGCCGTCTGCGCCCCGTGATGATGGCCTCACTCACCACCATTCTGGGCATGATACCGCTGCTCACCGATGCCATGTTTGGATCGCTGGCGGCCAGCATCATGGGCGGACTGCTCTTTGCCTCAGTCATCACGCTGCTCTTCATCCCCGTGCTCTACGCCCTCTTCTTCCACATTAAGGCGAATGAAGAATGACAGGGTACCCTCCCTTGCCGAAATATGAGACATCACATAACGCTTAAGCATATAAGAACTAAAGTAGAATAAAATAGAATATAAACGAATGACAATGAATACAATGAATCATTTGTTGATGAACCACCGATGGCAGCGCCTGGGGCTACTGCTGAGCCTGGTGGTTGCATGGGTCCCACAGCTCATTGCCCAAGAGCAACCGGTAACCCAGGACAAACCGGTCGTCCAGGAGCAACTCACCCTGGAGCAATGCCGCGAGATGGCACTCAAGTACAACAAGGAGCTGGCAGCCTCGGAGCAGCAGGCCCGGTATGCACGCTATACCAAGCTCAGCACCCGCGCCCTTTTCCTCCCCAACTTCTCTCTCACAGGAACGGGGCTCTACAGCAACATCGACGGCTCATTTGGCCTGGCCGGGGGCAACCTGCCCACCTTCCTGCCCGATGCTTCGGGACAACCTCTGCCCAACGGAGGCTTTGCCTATTTCCCTGGGGTGGAGATGAACTACAAAGTGGGGCTGATCTATATGGGTGGCCTCACTGTGGAGCAGCCCATCTACATGGGCGGCAAAATCCGTGCGGCCTATCAGATGGCACGCCACGGACAGCTAATGGCCGAAGCCAACCGCACGCTGACCACTACAGAGGTCCTCCTCAAGACCGATCGAGCCTACAGCTTGCTAGTGAAGGCACAGGAAATGCAGGAGGTGGCCCGCAGCTACCATGCACTGCTCAAGGAGCTGATGAAGAATGTGGAAAGTGCCCACCGCCATGGCCTGAAGCCGAAGAACGATGTGCTGAAGGTGCAGGTCAAGCTCAACGAGAGCGAGCTCAACATTCGCAAGGCCGACAATGCCCTGCGGCTGGCCCAGATGAACCTCTGCCACTGCATTGGCCGTCCTCTCCTCACAGAGGTGCGCACCACAGGCCGATTTCCCGAGGTGAAGGTGGAGTCACAGCTACAGACCAGCGACATCTCCCTGCGCCCTGAAGTGGAGATACTCAACCATCAGGTGGAGATAGCACGTCAACAACTGAAGATGACCCGTAGCGAGGCGCTGCCGCAAGTGGGCGTAATGGGCAACTACAGCTACATGCACGGCGTGGAGATGGACCACCGCACGCTATTCAACAAACCGCAGTTGACGGCCATGCTCAACGTACAGATTCCATTGTTTCACTTTGGCGAACAAGCCAACAAAATCAAGGCTTCCAAAGTGCAGTTGCAGCAGGTACAGCTGGAACGCGACAACCTCAACGAACAGATGCTACTGGAACTGGCACAGGCTGCCAACAACCTGGACGAGGCCCAATTGGAGCGTGATATAGCCGAACGTTCGCTGCGGCAAGCGGATGAGAACCGCCGCGTCAGCCGGAGCCAGTACGAGGCTGGCATGGAGTCACTCTCCGACCACTTGGAGGCACAAGCGCTCTGGCAACAAGCCTGGCAGACCCACGTAGAGAGCCGCTACCAGCTCTACCTGAAGTACATCGAGTACCTGAAGGCAGCGGGAAGGCTGAAGGTCAGTGAGTAGGGATTAGTAGGCAGTAGTTAGTGATTAATGAGTAGGAATTAATGAGTAGGGATTATGATTAAGGATTAGTGAGCGGCACGGAGGATGAAGGTGGTAGCACCTAGGGTGACGATGGCTCCGTCCTCAATGCGCAACCGCTCTTTGTCACCCAGGATTTCGTTGTTAACGAAGGTGCCTGTCAGACTCGGGGCATCGCGCAGGGTATAGATTAACTCTCCCTGGGCATTACGTCGCACGTTGATGATGCAATGACGGCGGTCCATGCTCATGTCGTTGGTCTCAATAGGCACATCCACCTTGGTACCTACGCTGTGGCGACCTATCACATTGTCACCCTCCTTCAGGGGAAGCACCTGCTTGTAGCCAAATACGTTCTCGATAACGGAGATACTGCCCCACTCCTGGTCGAAGGCCCGCTCATCGAGCTTTTCCTCCTTCTGCCGCGCCTTCATGGGCGACTTACCCAGACGGATGCTGAACTGCTTCTTGCAGTGTTCACACACAAATACCAGACTCTGTCCTTCGCGGTATTGGGTCTCATCGAAGGTCAAGTAATTCTCACACTTTGGACAACGGATTCGCTTCATTTCACTTTACAATGTAATACCCATGCACCAGCAAATTTTTCTCCCTCACGCAGCAGATTCACGGCATGATAGGCAGCAGCCTGCGAAGGAAGACTGCGCAGACTGACGCGATTCTTACCATCTCGGACAATCACCCGCGCTTCACTGTACCCCTGACTCAGCAGCTGTTGAGCCATTTTACGAGCATCAGCCTCCGTAGCTACACTGGCCACGATGACGTGATAGTCGTTGGCCGATGCCAGCGTCTGTGACACCGAGGCCTGAGAAGAAGTCTGTGATACTCGAGTTTGAGAAGGGGAAGTCTGCACAGCCGATTGAGCAGGCTTCTGCGAAGCAGGTTGAGCGGACTTCTGCGAAGCAGATTGAGCAGGCTTCTGCACGGACGATTGCTTGGACTTCTGCCCCAGCTGAGTCGCCGAGCTTGCCGTAGGTTGCCCGGCTTTCGTCGAAGCAGCCTTTATTGATGGAGCATTTGCAGACGTAGCATTTGACGTAGCCTTAGTTGAAGCATTCTTACTTGAAGCTACCTGAGCCGCTTGTGGCTTCTGCTGCAAAGGTTTAGCAACGGACTTCTTTTCCTTTTTATGATGCTGGAGCGTAGCACGCTCCACGACCACAGGCTTCTTTTCATCCTGCGGGAGCGCCACCTCGTGAATGGCCACCGACTGCTTCTCTATGCGTTCAAACAGCGCTGAGGGCATCAGCTGAGCATAACTGCTCCCACTTACTACCTCGGTATTCTTCACCGGCACGGAGAAAAAGAAGAACAGCACGAGCACAGCCGCCACGGCCGCCACTCCCTGCATCATGGCAGGGGTAAGGCGCACCAACGGACGAAGGTTGACACCACTCACGCGAGGCATCGCTTGCTTTACAAAGGGCATCAGTTCCTTCACGCTAGGCATCAAGGCCCGCTGACGAGGCCGCGAGAGAGGTGTGTGCACAGGAGCTGACGCCGGCTTCTGACGAATGACGGCGACAGCAGGCTGCAGTTTCTCACTCAGGAGAGGCATCTCAAAGCTGCCCAGCCCATAAAGCCATGCTGTAGTGATACGGCTGTTGTAGGGTACAAAGTCAATCGTTCCCCGGATGGACATACGCAACTGCCCCACGTTGGTCAACTCTACGCTCCCCTCCTCATAGAGTTGCTGCTTGAGCTGATTAATCCATCGCTTCATCGTTTTCAACGCATCACCGTAATTGGTACCCTGCACCTCCATGACCGACTGCGTGAGCAGGCCATCATTTAGGCGCAGCTGGGGGTTAAACCCGATAGTTCGCATCGGAGGCATAAACAGCTGAGCCTTCGCCTCGTAAGTCGCCTCCGTATAGTGCGCCACGAAGCCACCAAAGTCAGGAAGGATGACGCAGTCATTCTCCAACAGCAGATATTCAATATGTCGGGCCAGTTCGTTCATACCGCAAAGATACAACTATTTTCTGAAACAACCACACCACAGAGAGATTTTTAGAAAAAAAAGTGGTACTTATTTGGCTCGTAAGCAAAAAAGCCCTACCTTTGCCCCCGCTTTTGCAAAAGAAAGCCTTCGGGGTGTAGCGCAGTCCGGTTAGCGCACCTGCTTTGGGAGCAGGGGGTCATGGGTTCGAATCCCGTTACCCCGACACGCCAAAAAGCCAACTACCTGATTCAAGGTGGTTGGCTTTTATGTTTTGGTTTTACAGCATGGGAGGGGTGAACAGGGTTGTCAAGATTTAAGCATCGGAGTGGGTGCATCTGGGATGTTCTTGCAAAGCGTTACAGTTATTACAGTTACAGTTTTATTTTTCGGCATATCACGCGCATCTTTGCTGATACGAGACGGCATGCAATACGGGGCACAATGATACCCCGTCCATCATCATAGGCCATACCCAGTAAGACGAATCAAAAAGCCACCACAAACACATACAACCGCCTCGAAAAGTAAGAGAAAAATAGAAATTTATAT
>CAMACX010000047.1 GCA_945831575.1 uncultured Mediterranea sp. | reverse complement strand
TTTGTTGCTCAGGAACTTATAAATAAAGTTAAATTATAGTGTTGCGGAATTAAGGCAAAATAAAATCTGTGTAAAATCCGTCCCAATCTGTGTAATCTGTGGTTCCTACGACCGCGAGCACAAAAATATTGCCCGAAATTTGGTAAATTCGAAAAGTTGTCTTACCTTTGCAGCCGCAAACACGGGAGTAGCTCAGTTGGTAGAGCACCGGTCTCCAAAACCGGGTGTCGGGAGTTCGAGCCTCTCCTCCCGTGCATCGGCGTGAGGTGCAGCCCTGGCTTTTCATAAGTCGGGGCTTTTTTTATGCCCACATCGCCTGTCTGGCGGAATATAGGGGTGTATAATCCGCCAAAGACTATAATTTTTGTTATAATTTGGCGGAATATAGGGGTGTATAATCCGCCAAATCGCGTCTTTTTCCTATCTTTGTGGCGAACTATAATGCGAGCAGATATGGAGACAGTAATTGGCAGAGATGCAGAAATACAGGAGATCAACGAATTGTACCAGAGTGGGAAGGCTGAGTTTCTGGCTATTTATGGGCGCAGGCGGGTTGGTAAGACTTACCTCGTGAAGGAGGTGCTAGGTCCTAGAATGACCTTCTATCACGCCGGACTCTCGCCCATTGACGATGAGTCGAGCAAGACCTCGATGAAGGATCAGCTGCTCAGTTTCTATTTCTCTATGGTCAAGGCCGGGCTGGATGAGAGTAAACGTCCCACATCGTGGCTGGAAGCATTCTTCATGCTCGAAAACCTGCTGGAGGACCTGGATGATGGCAGCCGGCAGGTGGTATTCATCGACGAATTGCCCTGGATGGATACGCCGAAGTCGGGATTCCTGAAGGCCTTTGAGTCGTTCTGGAACGGGTGGGGCTCGGGTCGGCACAACCTGATGCTGGTGGTCTGCGGCAGCTCAACGACGTGGATGCTCAACAACATCGTCAACAACCACGGTGGCCTGTACGACCGGTTGACGCGTGAGATACATCTCCTCCCCTTCACGCTGGGCGAGACGGCTGACTTCTTGCGGAGCAAGGGCATTGCATTGAGCCCTATGGACATGGCCGAGGCCTATATGGTGCTGGGGGGGGTACCTTACTATCTCAACTATTTCAAGAAGGGCCTGAGTCTGGGGCAGAATGTGGATATGCTGCTCTTCGACCGGAAGGCCAGGCTCAAGAACGAGTTCAACCGGCTCTTCCGCTCGCTCTTCGTCAACGCCGACGAGTATAAGACGATTGTCGTGGCGCTGGCGAGAAAGCGCTCGGGGCTGACCCGCTCCGAGATAGCCGATGCGCTAGGCAAGAAGAGTGGAGGAGCGTTGACCGACATGCTGGCTTCGCTGGAAAACAGCGGGTTCGTACGCCGCCAATGTCCCTTGGGTAACAGGAAGGATGAAGTGCTGTACAGGCTTGATGACCCCTTCTGCCGCTTCTACCTCACCTTTGTGGAAGGCTGTAGCGACCCTCACTTCTGGCAGAACAGCCGGAGCGAAGGACGCACTGCGGCATGGCGCGGCCTGGCCTTCGAGGAGCTGTGCATGAGCCACGTGGACCGGATAAAATCGGCGTTAGGAGTGGGTGGCGTGCTGTCGCAGGAGACGACAATTACCCTGAAGTCGGACGAAAACAACGGTGGAACGCAGATGGATCTGGTGATTATCCGCAACGACAATGTCGTTAACCTCTGCGAGATAAAATTCACTACGTCTCCTTTTGTCATTGACAGTGCGTACCACGACGTGCTGCTCCGTCGTATAGAGCGCCTGCGTCAACTGCTTCACGATGAGAACAAGAGCATTCATCTCACCTTCATCACCTCCAGGGGCGTGAAGCCGAATATGTATAGCGGCATGGTGCAGCGGGAGGTCCTGCTCTCGGAGCTGTTTTGAACAGAATTGGTCGCAGACGCCCCTCTTTTCTTACGAATATTCACTTTTCTGTGATTTTTTTCTTCGATTTGTTTGCAGATAATAAAATTCCATATACCTTTGCAGCGTTTTTAAAACAAAACAACGTGAATTGATAACAAAAACAAAGGAAAAAGCAACATGAGACTACATACTTCTATTATTAACCTATTCGTCGTGCTAAGCGTCGTGATTCTCGTCGTGGTCGTGGGACCTTGTGCGTGAGAAAGGTGGTATGTATGTCTGATTGTACTTCTTCCGGCAGTTAAATAGGATATAGGCCTTTCTCAAGTGGATTGAGGAAGGCTTTTTAATTGAAAGAACAAGAGACGATGAAACATCAGTTACGCAGTGCTGTATGCACAGAAGGTCGCCGCATGGCGGGAGCCCGCGCCCTTTGGGTGGCCAACGGAATGAAACGCGAGCAGTTTGGCAAACCTATCATTGCCATTGTCAACTCGTTCACCCAGTTTGTGCCGGGACATACCCACCTGCACGAGGCCGGACAGATCGTGAAGGCCGAGATTGAAAGTCTGGGCTGCTACGCCGCCGAGTTCAATACCATCGCCATCGACGACGGTATCGCCATGGGACACGACGGCATGCTCTATTCCCTGCCCAGCCGCGACATCATTGCCGACTCCGTGGAGTACATGTGCAACGCCCACAAGGCCGATGCCATGATCTGCATCTCCAACTGCGACAAGATTACCCCGGGTATGCTCATGGCTGCCATGCGGCTCAACATCCCCGCCGTCTTCGTCTCCGGCGGTCCCATGGAGGCGGGCAAGTGGAAGGGGGAGAACCTCGACCTGATTGCCGCCATGGTGAAGGGCGCCGACAAGAGCGTGAGCGATGACGAACTGGCTGAGATTGAGAACCGCGCCTGCCCCGGCTGCGGCTGCTGCTCGGGCATGTTCACCGCCAACTCGATGAACTCACTGACTGAGGCCATCGGACTCTCACTGCCCGGCAACGGCACCATCCTGGCCACTCACGTCAACCGCCGCGAACTGATGAAGCAGGCTGCCCGCCAGATTGTGAAGAACGCCCTGGCTTACTACGAGGAGGGCGACGAGAGCGTACTGCCCCGCAGCATCGCCACCCGCGAGGCCTTCCTCAACGCCATGTCGCTCGACATCGCCATGGGAGGCAGCACCAACACCATCCTCCACCTGCTGGCCGTGGCCCAGGAGGCGGGTGCCGACTTCACGATGAAGGACATTGATGCCCTGAGCCGCAAGGTGCCCTGCCTCTGCAAGCTCGCCCCCAATACGCAGAAGTACAGCGTGCAGGAGTGCGGACGCGCAGGAGGTATCCTCGGCATCCTCGGCGAACTGGCCAAGGGGGGACTGCTCCACCTGGAGTGCAAGCGCGTGGATGGGGCCACCTTGGGTGAAGACATCGAACGCTATAATATAAATAAGGAGAATATCGACCCTGAGGCACGCCGCATCTACCTCAGCGCACCGGCTGGCAAGTTCTGCAATCAGCTCGGCGTGCAGGACACGCAGTGGGAGAGCCTCGACACCGACCGCGAGAACGGCTGCATCCGTTCGCTGGAGCATGCCTACACCAAGGACGGTGGCCTGGCCGTGCTCTTCGGTAACATCGCCCAGGACGGCTGCGTGGTCAAGACCGCCGGAGTGGATGAGAGTATCTGGCGCTTCAGCGGACCGGCCAAGGTGTTTGACTCGCAGGAAGATGCCTGTGAGGGCATCCTGGGTGGCAAGGTGCAGAAAGGCGACGTGGTGGTCATCACCCACGAAGGTCCCAAGGGAGGACCCGGTATGCAGGAGATGCTCTACCCCACCTCTTACATCAAGAGCATGCACATGGGCAAGGAGTGCGCCCTGATCACCGACGGTCGCTTCTCGGGCGGCACCTCGGGCCTGAGCATCGGACACATCAGCCCCGAAGCGGCTGCCGGAGGCAACATCGGCAAGATCGTGGACGGTGACATCATCGAGATTGACATTCCCGCCCGCACCATCAACGTCAAGCTGAGCGACGAGGAGCTGGCCGCCCGCCCGCAGCAGCCCCTCAAGCGCAACCGCACCGTGAGCAAGGCCCTCAGAGCCTACGCCCAGAGTGTCAGCTCAGCCGACAAGGGAGGAGTAAGAATCATAGAATAAACTAATGTATAACACGTAGCTAGCAGCAAAACAACTACTTGTAGCTTGTAGCTTGTAGCTCGTAGCTAAATAAAGATATGAAAGAACTGATTACAGGTGCAGAAGCGTTGATGCGCTCGCTCGAACATCAAGGGGTGGAGGTGCTCTTCGGTTATCCCGGAGGCAGCATCATGCCCGTGTTTGACGCGCTCTACGACCACCGAAAGACCTTAAACCACATCCTCGTGCGCCACGAACAGGCAGCGGCACACGCCGCACAGGGCTATGCCCGCGTGTCGGGACGGGTGGGGGTGACCCTCGTAACCAGCGGACCCGGTGCCACCAACACCATCACCGGAGTGGCTGACGCCATGATTGACAGTACGCCCATCGTAGTGATTGCCGGACAGGTGGCTACGGGATTCCTCGGCACCGATGCCTTTCAGGAGGTCGATCTCGTGGGCATTACGCAGCCCATCACGAAGTGGAGCTACCAGATACGCCGTGCGGAAGATGTGCCCTGGGCCGTGGCACGCGCCTTCTACATCGCCCGCAGCGGACGACCTGGCCCTGTGGTGCTCGACTTTGCCAAGAATGCACAGATTGACAAGATGGAGTATGAACCGACTGACGTCGATTTCGTGCGCAGTTACCTCCCCGTGCCTGAGATGGACGAGGAGGCCATCCGCGAAGCTGCCCGTCTCATCAACGGGGCCGAGCGTCCGCTCGTGCTCGTGGGACAGGGCGTGGAGCTGGGCCATGCGCAACAGGAATTGCGGCAGTTTGTCGAAAAGGCCGACCTTCCCGCCGGTTGTACTCTCCTGGGGCTCTCGGCACTGCCCAGCGACCATCCCTTGAACAAGGGCATGCTCGGTATGCACGGTAACCTGGGTCCCAACATCAACACCAACAAGTGCGATGTGCTGATTGCCGTGGGCATGCGCTTCGACGACCGCGTCACGGGCAAATTGGCCACCTATGCACAGCAGGCCAAGATCATCCACTTCGACATTGACCCTGCCGAGATAGACAAGAACGTCAAGACCCACCTGGCCGTGCTGGGTGACTGCAAGCAGACGCTGGCCGCTGTGACCGCCCTGCTTCAGCCGGCCAAGCACACCGAATGGATCGAGAGCTTCAAGGCCTACGAGGCCGTGGAGGAGGAGAAGGTGATTCGCCCCGAACTCCATCCGCAGACCCCGGAGCTCAGTATGGGTGAGGTGGTGCGTGCCGTGAGCGAGGAGAGCCGCCACGAGGCAGTGCTCGTCACCGACGTGGGGCAGAACCAGATGATGTCAGCCCGCTACTTCAAGTTTACCCGCGAGCGCAGCATCATCACCTCGGGCGGACTCGGCACGATGGGCTTCGGCCTGCCGGCTGCTGTAGGTGCCACCTTTGGCCGTCCCGACCGCACCGTCTGCGTCTTCATGGGCGACGGCGGCTTGCAGATGAACCTGCAGGAGCTGGGCACCATCATGGAGCAGAAGGCACCGGTCAAGATGATCCTGCTCAACAACAACTACCTGGGCAATGTGCGCCAGTGGCAGGCCATGTTCTTCAACCGCCGCTACTCGTTCACCCCGATGCTCAACCCCGACTACATGCAGATAGCCGCCGCCTACGGCATTCCCTCCCGCCGCGTACAGCGCCGTGAAGAGCTGCACGAGGCCATCCGCGAGATGCTCGACACCGACGGACCCTTCCTGCTCGAAGCCTGCGTCATCGAGGAGGGCAACGTCCTCCCCATGACTCCCCCAGGAGGATCAGTCAACCAGATGCTGCTGGAGTGCTGAGCGTAGTGATTAGTGATAAGTGATAAGTGATTAGTGAGAATGGCACACAGATAACGCAGATGTGAGGGATGACCGCAGATTGATTATTTGAAGCTTGAGAAAATATAATCTGTGAAAATCAGTCTAATCCGTGTCATCTGTGTGCCATCAGAAACCGCAACATAATAAACGCCATATGACTCTATATACGATAATTGTTCACTCGGAGAACTTTGCCGGTCTGCTCAATCAGGTGACGGCGGTGTTCACGCGGCGGCAGATCAACATTGAGAGCCTCAATGTGTCCGCCTCCTCCATCCCGGGGGTGCATAAATATACCATCACCGCATGGACCGACAAGGACACGATTGAGAAGGTGGTGAAGCAGATTACCAAGAAGATTGACGTGCTTCAGGCACACTACTTCACTGACGACGAGATCTATCAGCACGAGATAGCGCTCTACAAGATTACGACTTCCGTACTGGAGAGCCGTCCCGAGGTGTCGAAGATCATCCGCAAGCGCTCCGCCCGCATCGTGGAGGTCAACGAGGTCTTCTCCATCGTCGAGAAGAACGGCATGAGCGAAGACATCACCCAGCTCTTTGAGGAACTCAAGGCGCAGGACTGCGTATTGCAGTTTGTCCGCTCCGGTCGCGTGGCCATCACCACCAGCTGCTTCGAACGCGTCAACGAGTACCTGGCCGACCGCGAAGCCAAGTACCTCCGGGACAAGCAGGGGAATAGTGATTAGTGATTTAGTGATTAGTGATTAGTGATGAGGTGTAGGAACCACAGATCACACAGATAGGACAGATGAACACAGATTTTTATTTTTTTATCAATCCGTAATATAAAGGGATTTGGTCAAAATGTCAATGTCATTTTGGTCAAACCCACATAAGAACTAACACTTGTAGCTTGTAGCTCGTAGCTTGTAACTAAAAAAGAGCTTGTAACTTAAAAAAAGATGAACAACGATAAGATAGGCAGTTATTCCTTTGTGGCAGAGCCTTTTCACTGCGACTTCAGTGGACGGCTTACGCTGGGTGTGCTGGGCAATCACTTGCTCAACTGCGCTGGCTTCCACGCCACCGACCGCGGGTTTGGCATCGCTACGCTCAATGAGTCCAACTATACCTGGGTGCTCTCGCGCCTGGCCATTGAGCTGACCGACCTGCCGCGCCAGTACCAACCCTTCACCGTGGAGACCTGGGTGGAGAATGTCTATCGCCTCTTCACCGACCGTAACTTCGCGCTCAAGGACCGCGAGGGCCGCACGTTGGGTTACGCCCGCTCCGTGTGGGCCATGATTAACCTCGACACGCGCAAACCGGCCGACCTGCTGGCCCTGCACGGTGGAAGCATCACCGACTACGTCTGCGACGCGCCCTGTCCCATCGAGAAGCCTTCGCGCATCAAGGTGAGCACCACCGAGCCGCAGGCCACCCTGCAGGCCAAGTACAGCGACATCGACATCAACGGCCACTTCAACAGCATCCGCTACATTGAGCATATCCTCGACCTCTTCCCACTGGAGGCTTTCCGCGAGCGTCGCATCCGCCGCTTCGAGATGGCTTACGTGGCCGAGAGCTACTACGGCGACACGCTCCAGCTCTTTGCCGACCCCGAGGAGGCTGACGGCACCGTCAGCATCGAAGTGCGCAAACCCGAGGGCGAGGTGGCCTGCCGCTCGAAAGTGGTCTGGGAAAATAAATAAGCATTTGATTAAAAACTGATTATAGTAAACTTTAAAAAACAAAGAAAGAAAATGGCACAAATGAATTTTGGCGGCATCATTGAGAATGTAATGACCCGCGAGGAATTTCCTTTGGAAAAAGCACGTGAAATCTTGAAAGACGAGACCATCGCCGTACTGGGTTACGGTGTACAGGGCCCCGGCCAGGCTTGCAACCTGCGCGACAACGGCTTCAACGTCATCGTGGGCCAGCGTCCGGGCAAGACCTACGAGAAGGCTGTAGCCGACGGATGGGTTCCCGGTGAGACGCTCTTCTCCATCGAAGAGGCCGCACAGAAGGGTACCATCGTGATGTGTCTGCTCTCTGATGCAGCCGTGATGAGCGTATGGCCCACCATCAAGCCCTACCTCACTGCCGGCAAGGCACTCTACTTCTCTCACGGTTTCGCCATCACCTGGAGCGACCGCACCGGTGTGGTTCCTGCCAAGGATATTGACGTGATCATGGTAGCTCCCAAGGGTTCGGGTACGTCGCTCCGCACAATGTTCCTCGAAGGCCGTGGCTTGAACTCTTCATACGCCATCTACCAGGATGCTACGGGTCGCGCCATGGATCGCACCCTGGCTCTGGGTATCGGTATCGGCTCAGGCTACCTGTTTGAGACCACCTTCCAGCGTGAGGCTACCAGCGACCTGACCGGCGAACGCGGTTCGCTGATGGGTGCCATCCAGGGTCTGCTGCTGGCACAGTACGAGGTACTGCGCGAGAACGGCCACACCCCCTCAGAGGCTTTCAACGAGACCGTAGAAGAGCTGACGCAGTCGCTGATGCCCCTTTTCGCCAAGAACGGTATGGACTGGATGTACGCCAACTGCTCGACCACTGCACAGCGCGGTGCGCTCGACTGGATGGGCCCCTTCCACGATGCCATCAAGCCCGTGGTTGAGAAGCTCTATGCCAGCGTGAAGTGCGGTAACGAGGCCCAGATCTCCATTGATAGCAACTCGAAGCCCGACTACCGCGAGAAGCTGGAAGCCGAGCTGAAGGCCCTGCGTGAGAGCGAGATGTGGCAGACGGCCGTAACCGTGCGCAAGCTCCGTCCCGAAAACAACTGATTGAATACACAGCCTCACCGAGGCTAAGATAGTTGCAGACAGTAAGCCCCGCCAAAGTCAAATGGCGGGGCTTCTATCTTTTTATCTCCCTACGGCAAGTAGCTGTCAATGTCAAATGTCATTTTGGTCAAACTCATGACATCGTTAAAACTCATGACATCACAAGTTAATCTGTGAAGATCAGTCAGCATCTGTCTCATCTGTGGTTTCCAAGCTCATTCCTGACTTGATATAGGTCTGCAGCTTACGGTAGAAGGGGTGGCGGCCCAGGGTGGCGGCATCGCCCAGGATGACCAGCTTCATGCGGGCGCGGGTGATGGCCACGTTCATGCGGCGCAGGTCGCCGAGGAAGCCAATCTGCCCCTCGTCGTTGGCTCGAACCAGACTGATGAAGATAACGTCGCGCTCCTGCCCCTGGAAGCCATCCACCGTGTTGACCGTCAGCAGGTCGCGGTAGGGACGCAGGGCAGCGCTCTGCTTGATGCAGCTGCGCAGGTACTGCACTTGGGCCTTGTAGGGCGAGATGATGCCGAAGTCGATGCGCTCATCCAGGATGCGGTGGCTGCCGATGCGCTCGATGTAGGCGGTGAGCTGCTCCAGCAGCAGGTGCGCCTCGTCGCGGTTGATGCGGCCGTAGCTCTCGCCGACAAACTCTTCACGAAACTCCCGTTCGGAGGTGTCAACCCACACGATGGGGGTGTCCCAGTCGAGGATGCTGCGGTACTGCACCTCTGGGGCCGACTTCAGCCGGCCCTGGTAGAACCATTCGCCGGAAAAGTGCATGATGGCCTCGTTCATGCGGTACTGTACCTCCAGGAGTGAGACGCACGAGGGCTTGCTCGCCACAACCTGCTCCATCAACGTGCGGTCCAGCCCGCCACGGGCCGCTTCGTAGCACTGGATGGTAGGCGGCAGTTGGCAGTGGTCGCCGGCCAGCACCACGCGGTCGGCCTTGCGGATGGCTACCCAGCAGGCCGCTTCGAGTGCCTGGGCCGCCTCGTCGATGAAGAGCGTGCCGAAGCGCCGGCCGCTGAGCAGGCGGTGGTTGCTGCTGATGAGCGTGGAGGCGATGACGTGCGCCCCCTCCAGCAGGTCAGCGTTGATGGTCACTTCGAGTGCCGTGGCGCGGTCGCGCAGGCGGCTCATGCGGTTGCGCAGGCTCTCCCGTTCGCTGTAGCTGCCCCGCCGCCCCTGGCTGCCGAGCTGCCTCAGCTCCTTGCGCAGGCTCCACAGCTCCGTGTAGAGCGGATGCGCCTCGAAGCGCCGTTCGTAGGTGAAGGAGAGCATCTTGTCGTTGACCCGCACGGGGTTGCCGATGCGCAGCACGTTCACGCCCCGATCGACCAACTTCTCCGCAATCCAATCCACCGCCATGTTGCTCTGTGCACAGACCAGTACCTGCGGCTCGCGGTGGAGCGTCTCGTAGATGGCCTCGACCAGCGTGGTGGTCTTGCCCGTGCCGGGAGGGCCATGCACGATGGCCACATCGCGGGCGCAGAGCACGCGGTTGACTGCCTGCTCCTGTGTGGTGTTGAGCCAGGGGAAGCGCACGGGGTAGAGCTCGCGGAAGCCCGCCTTGACTGGGCCCAGCAGGATGTCGCGCAGCTCGGCCAGCCGTTTGCCTTTGGCCTGTGACACGTCGCTCAGCGCCTCAAACATCGTGCGGTAGCTCGTCTCGTCGAAGTAGAGCTGCACCCCGAGCCGCTCAGCCTGCTGCACCTGCATCACCGCATCACCTCCGGGCATGACGACCACCATGCGGGCCTCGTCGGCGTAGCTTACCGTGGCGGTGAAGGGGTAGTAATGGAGTGAGCCGTCGGCTGTCTGGTGGAAGAAGCAGACCGGGCGGCCAAACTCAAAGTGGTGCTCGATGTCGGTATCTTCACTGCGCATCACCTCAATGACCAGCTGATTGAGCGAATTATAATAGGTACGTCCCGTCGAGGCGGGAAACCAGCAGAGTCCGCGCTTCACCTTGCGTCCCACGCCCATCGTCTCCGTCTGCCGCTTGAATTCCTCCTTCTCATACTCATACTCCATGCGCAGCAGCAGCTGTTGCCGCTGTAGGTGGAGCAGGGGAGAGGATGCTGTGTTCTTATCCATAGGCACTGAGTAAATTGCTTAATTCACGGCAAATGTAATGCTTCATTTTGGATTTTTCGTCACAAAGCTGCACTAATCTCACTTTTTTTATACGATAAGTTCAGATTGGGGCTGTAAGCGCCCGGTATGGGGCTGCATAACATTTGGAACAATATTCTGCAAAAGCCATCTTTTTCTGTATTGCAGTAGAATAACCGTCTATCGTATTGTACCTATCGCAGGGATGTCACTACAGCCACCCGCAGCGCCTCATGTTCAGCTCATTCGACTACTCGACCAACGAGGACAACGTCAAGGCTATCCTCGGCGACCTGAGCAACGGTGTGGATGACCGCTGGTCACGCGTATGGTGGGACGTTGCTGACAATGACTCTCCCATAGCAGAATAAGAAGAAGTATTGCTTAATATGATATAAGTCAATAAGTCTTACTCTAACACAGAAGATGAAAATGAAGAGGGGAGACCTGCTCGCGAAGAGTGGGTCTCCTTTTTTTTCTGCTTTTTCTGCATCCGTAGGCTTGTTTTCCCGAAAAAACAGTATATTTGTGCTCGCTTAACACTAATATCTATATAGACATGAAAAGAATCCTGACCTGCGGAGCGTTGGCGCTGACCTTGGCTACGGCCTCTGCACAATCTTTCAATGAGTGGCGTGACCCCAACGTCAATGCCGTCAATCGTGCGGAAATGCACACCAACTACTTTGCCTACGAGTCGGCTGAGGCCGCACTGCGTGGCGATAAGAGCTTGTCTGACAACTTTATGAGTCTCAATGGTACTTGGAAGTTTAACTGGGTGCGCAACTCCGATGCGCGTCCTACCGACTTCTTCCGCACCGACTTCAACGACCGTGGATGGGACGAGATGCAGGTACCTGCTGTATGGGAACTCCACGGCTATGGCGACCCCATCTACGTCAACGTGGGCTATGCCTGGCGCAGCTCGTTCCCTAACAATCCCCCCTACGTGCCCGTAGAAGACAACCATGTAGGCTCCTACCGCCGCGAGATGGTGGTGCCGGCTTCGTGGAGCGGCAAGGAGATTATTGCCCACTTTGGCTCGGTGACTTCCAACATCTACCTCTGGGTGAATGGCCGCTTTGTGGGCTACAGCGAAGACAGTAAGCTGGAGGCTGAATTCAACGTGACTCCCTATCTGAAGCCCGGACAAAAGAACCTCATCGCCTTCCAGGTGTTCCGTTGGTGCGACGGTACCTATCTGGAGGACCAGGACTTCTTCCGCTTCTCGGGTGTGGGACGTGACTGCTACCTCTATGCCCGCGAGAAGCGCCGCATCGAGGATATCCGCATCACCCCCGACCTGGACGAGAGTTTCACGAAGGGTTCGCTTCGCGTCAACCTCAAGCGCAAAGGGAGCGGTAAGGTGACCTTGGTGCTGGCTGATGCTGAAGGCCGTACTGTAGCTGAGACCACGACTGCTGCGGCTGAGGCTACCCTCACCCTCGACAATCCTGCCCTCTGGAGCGCCGAGACACCTTATCTATATACACTCACTGCCACGATGGAGGGCAACTGCGAGGTGATTCCCGTGAAGGTGGGCTTCCGCAAGATTGAACTCCGCAACGCGCAGGTGCTCATCAACGGCAAGCCGGTGCTCTTTAAGGGAGCTGACCGCCACGAGCTGGATCCCGACGGCGGCTACGTGGTGTCGCGTGAACGGATGATTGAGGATATCCGCATCATGAAGGAGCTGAACATCAACGCCGTGCGTACCTGTCACTACCCCGATGATGCACAGTGGTACGAGCTGTGTGACCTCTATGGCATCTACCTCGTGGCTGAGGCCAACGTGGAGAGTCACGGCATGGGCTATGGCGAGAAGACCTTGGCCAAGAACCCCTCTTACCGCAAGGCGCACATCGAGCGCAACGAGCGCAACGTGGCCCGCAACTACAACAGCCCCAGCGTCATCTTCTGGTCGCTCGGCAACGAGGCCGGTTACGGTGCCAACTTCGAGGCGGCCTACGACCACCTGAAGGCGATGGACGCTTCGCGCCCCGTGCAGTACGAGCAGGCAGGCACACAGGGCAAGACCGACATCTACTGCCCCATGTACCGTAGCTACAGCCGTTGCGAGGAGTACAGTCAGGACAGCAACAGTACGAAGCCCATGATACAGTGTGAGTATGCCCACGCCATGGGTAACTCGGAAGGTGGCTTCAAGGAGTACTGGGACATCATCCGCAAATACCCCATCTATCAGGGTGGTTTTATCTGGGACTTCGTGGACCAGTCCATCCGCTGGACGGGCAAGGGTGGCCGCATGATCTACGCCTACGGTGGCGACTTCAACACCACCGATGCCAGCGACCAGAACTTCTGCAACAACGGCTTGATCAGTCCCGACCGTGTGCCTAATCCCCACGCTTACGAGGTAAGGCGCGTCTATCAGGACATCCACACCACAGCCGGCGACCTGACCCGTGGTGAGATCAAGGTCTATAATGAATACTTCTTCCGCAACCTCTCTGCCTACGAGCTTTGCTGGGAGGTGACCAAGGATGGTAAGGCCGTGAAGTGCGGCCGTGTAGAGGAGCTGAACGTCGCCCCGGGTGCAACGGCTTCGCTTACCCTGCCCCTGCCGAAGGTAGATGGTGAGGGTGAATGGCTGCTCAACGTCAGCTACCGCCTCAAGCAGGCTGAGGAACTGCTTCCCGCCGGCTTTGCCGTGGCTCAGGAGCAGCTGACGCTGCGTCCCTTCGAACCCTGCACGGCGCAGCTGGCTGCCGCTATGACGTCCGACCGCCAGGTGGCTGAACTTCGCGCTGCCGACCACAAAGAGGGCTACCGTCTGCTCGTGGAGGGTGATGCCTTCCGCATCGAGTTCGACCGTTACACCGGTCTGCTCAGCACCTACCGCGTGAAGGGCGTAGATTACCTGCTTGACGGCTGCTCACTGACCCCCAACTTCTGGCGTGCACCGACTGACAACGACATGGGAGCCGGCCTGCAGTACCGTTATCGTGTATGGAAAGAGCCCAAGATGAAGCTCACCTCGCTGACTCACCGCACCGATGAGGCCGGTATCGTGACCGTGGAGGCTGCTTATGAGCTGCCCGACGTCAAGGCCAAGCTGGACATGACCTACCGCATCAACGGAGAAGGCACGATTCAGGTGACCGAGAAGATGACTACCGACCCCAGTGCCAAGGTGGCCAATATGTTCCGCTTCGGTATGCAGCTCACTATGCCCCGCAGCTTCGACCGCCTCACCTACTACGGTCGCGGCCCCGTGGAGAACTACACCGACCGCAAGCAGGCAGCTGACCTGGGCATCTATTGCCAGAGCGTAGCCAGCCAGTTCTACCCCTACATCCGTCCGCAGGAGACGGGTACGAAGACAGACATCCGCTGGTGGCAGATGCAGAGTGCAGCCGGACGCAAGCTGACCGTAACCGCTACGGTGCCCTTCTCCGCTTCAGCCCTCCACTACCGTCAAGAGACGCTCGACGAGGGACTGCGTAAGCATCAGACTCACAGCGGTGAACTGACCGAGGAGGAGCTGACCACGCTGAGCATCGACCTCGTGCAGATGGGATTGGGATGTGAAGACAGCTGGGGCCGCACCGCCCGCCCTGAATACCTCCTGCCCTGCCAGGACCGTGAATTCACCTTCACGCTGAAGGCCGAGTGACGTTAATATTCCGAAGCATTGAGTTAGGAAACTCGAAAGCATTAGGTCCAAAAGCCCAATAGCATCGGATTCATAACGCCCTAAAAGGGCAAAAAGCTCTTAGCCCAGGGCAACGCCCTGGGTAGAAAAGTTAATAGTAATGTTCGCCCTGTAAGGGCAATAGCATGATAAAGGGGCACCGCCCTGTCCAGAAGTTAACAGACTCTTCCTATTGGATATGAATGCTTTTGCCCTTTCAGGGCGAACTGTATCATGTTCCTCCTAACTCTGGGTGCCGCTACGCTCTACCCAGGGCTAGGAGCTTTTGCCCTTTCAGGGCGTTGTGAATTGTGCAATCATTGCTCGTGCATTGGGGGAATTGCGCAATCATTACTTGGGCGTTGGGAATTGTGCAATCTCTCTGTGGTGATTGGGGATGTTGTGATCATCCTTTCAGAATGCTTTTCGTAGATTTTCTAGGGAAAAATAGCCGATAGATGCGCAAAATGTTGTATCTTCGCCGCTTGAAACGTTTAATAAGGAGAACCTAAAGCAAATGTGGATACTGATAATCAGCCTGGTTGTGGTCGTGGCAGTGGCTGCTGCGGCGGGCATGTGGCGTAACCGCAGGCTCCGCCAGCAGATGCAGCGCGGAGAAATCCAGGAGATGCCTGAGGTGAAGCCCGTGGATAGTGAATGCTGCGGCCAGCACGAGGTGTGCGAGAAGGAAAGCTTGCTTGCTGCCGTGAGCCGTGGCGTGGAGTACTACGACGATGAGGAACTGGACCGCTACATCGGAACATCGCCCGAGGCCTATACCCCCGAACAGGAGGAGGAGTTTCGCGATGTGCTCTACACCATGCACGACGACGAGGTGGCCGGCTGGGTACGCAGTCTGCAGTTGCGGGGCATTGCCCTTCCAGATGGCGTGAAAGATGAGGTCTTCCTCATCATCGGCGAACGGCGAAGCGGCGGAACGGCTCATGCGTAGCCCGTTTGCGCATACTCTGCCCCTACAGTAACATGAAGAGATAACGACATTCATAACAGAGACAACGAAATGACGGAACTGTACGAACTCATGGGATATACCTTCTTTCAGCGAGCGCTGATAGGGAGCCTGCTGGCCAGCATCGCTTGCGGCCTGGTGGGGACCTACATCGTGACCCGGAGGCTGGTCTTTATCAGCGGGGGACTGACCCATGCTTCGTTTGGCGGTATCGGTCTCGGGCTTTATCTGGGCGTTTCACCCATCCTCTCTGCCGCCCTCTTCTCCGTACTTTCCGCCTTTGGCGTGGAGTGGCTGAGCAAGCGCAAGGACATGCGCGAGGATTCGGCGATTGCCGTTTTCTGGACCCTGGGTATGGCGCTCGGTATCATCTTCAGCTTTCTGGCCCCCGGCTTTGCGCCCGACCTCTCCGCCTACCTCTTTGGCAATATCCTCACCATCACGCAAGCTGACCTCTGCTTCATCGGAGCCGTGGCTGCGTTGCTGATGCTCTTTTTCGGAATTTTCCTACGTTGGATTGTGGCCATTGCCTTCGACCGCGAGTTTGCTCTCTCCCTTGGATTGCCTGTGCGTCGCATGGAGTATCTGCTGATGATGTTCATCGCCCTCACGGTGGTGGCCTGCCTGCGCATGGTGGGCATAGTGTTGGTCATCTCGCTGCTCACCCTGCCGCAGATGACGGCCAACCTCTTCAGCCACAGCTTCAAGCGCATTGTCCTCCTCTCCATGCTGATTGGTTACGTCAGCTGCTTGGGCGGACTACTCCTCTCTTATCAGCTCAACATCCCTTCGGGGGCTTCCATTATCTTCATCTCCATCCTCATCTATGCACTGTGCAAGGTGAGCAGGGAACTAACACATTAAGCATCATGTATAAGATTACCATTCCTTCGCCCGACCAACTTGCCGAGGCTGCCCGCCAGTTTGTGGGGCAGATGGGCGACGACACCGTCTTTGCATTCTACGGCAAGATGGGTGCAGGCAAGACCACCTTTATCAAGGCCATCTGTGAGGCGCTGGGGGTGAGCGACGTCATCACCTCACCCACCTTCGCCATCGTCAACGAGTACCGCTCTGACGAGGACAACGAACTGATCTACCACTTCGACTTCTACCGCATCAAGAAGCTGGAGGAGGTCTATGACATGGGTTACGAAGACTACTTCTACAGTGGGGCGCTCTGCTTCATCGAGTGGCCCGAGCTGGTGGAGGAGCTGTTACCGATGGATGCGGTGAAGGTCTGCATCGAGGTGGGCGACGATGAGAGCCGCACCGTGACGATGGGTCCGCTGGAGCTGGATGCTCCCACCGCTGACGGGCCGGCTGAATCAGCTGATGATACGGCTGAGAAAGAGGAGGGTGAGGCATGAGCCACTACCTGATACTCGGTATCTTTGCTGTGACGGGTGTGCTCTCCCTGCTGGCTGCGCTCTGCAACTGGGACTGGTTCTTCACGGCCCGCAATGCGCAGTTTGTGGTGCAGAATGTCGGTCGCCGGCAGGCCCGCTTGTTTTACGGCGTGCTGGGGCTGATTCTGTTGGCCACGGCCTGCTTCTTCTATACCCAAACACCGGCCAGCGTATGATGTCCCCCTGGTTTGCAGTCTTTCTGGGTGGCGGAGCAGGGAGTCTGCTTCGCTACGTAATCGGTTTGTTTCTACGCCGGGGCGATGGAATGTTTCCTTGGGGCACCTTCGCGGCCAATGTGTTGGGTTGCTTCCTGATAGGACTCTTCTACGCGTTGAGCAGTCGTCTCTCGCTGACGGCAGAGGTGCGGCTGTTGCTCACCACGGGACTCTGTGGCGGCTTCACCACCTTCTCTACCTTCAGCTACGAGTCACTGCAGCTCTTCCAACAGGGGCATTACCTCCTCTTCTTCACGTACCTTGCGGCCAGTCTGCTGCTAGGCTTGCTGGCAGCCTGGATTGGCTCACGGCTGCTTTAGGTCCGCATGGATACCCTCTGTTCACCTAAGATTAAATAATCGCCTTCACGATACATACTGACAGGGGGCCGGCTCTGCATTCTTGGTGAATGGAGCCGGCCCTCTGTTTTTGAGGTTGCGCAGCGTGATGTTGCGCTTCTTGAGGTTGCGCTGCGTAGCAGTTCGTTTACTTCTGGCGCCGGCCGCCTCTGCATGTCAGCCGGATATTTCGGCGACTTGGTCAAGAAGCATACAGGCGATTCTGCCAAGGGCTACATCCATCACTTCATCATTCAGAAAGCGAAAAGCCTCCTTGCTTCGGGCGAAACGATTTCTGCCGCAGCCTACGACCTGGGCTTTGATTATCCTCAGCATCTCAGCCGGCTGTTCAAGAAGAAGGAGGGCATATCGCCTTCTGAGTATCTAGACAGGATAAAACGCAGGTGACATTGTATTTTTCATGTATAAAGTTACTACATTTGTTTCTAATTGTAGTCTTATCGTTCGAAAATATGCTCGTTTGTCATGGATTATTATCATACATTGAACAGTTAACTCTCCAGCTCTGGAAGTTTAACTGTCCAGCCGCGGATGTTTAACTGTCCAGCGCTGGACAGTTAACTCATCTCTTTACCCAAACTTTGTGGGTGTACTGGCCCTGCGTGGTGAGGGGTGATGACGGCATACCGACCACTTTCCGCAGTTCGGTCGATGCGGCCGAGCGCGACATGTTGTTGATGCCGGCATAATCGGCGAGCGTCAGGTAGCCTTTACGGTTGATGACCTCCACGGCACGTGCGATACGCTCCTCCAGGGTACCCTTTTTCTTGAGGATGGTCTTCACACCCTCCATCTTCCGCTCCGGCTCGGTCTTGTGGCGTATCTCCTTGAGCCACTCTTTGGAGGGCTTGAAGTTGACATCCTTCACCCCTACTTTGCGCCGCCGCATCTTGTCCTCCTCGTCCACGAGTTCGGTGGCCTTGTCATCTTCAAATTGCAGCGATACGGAGAAGGTACCCAGGCTATCGAGGTTGACGTTGTAACCCATAGCCAGCAGGTCGCTCATGGTCTCGGCCAGACCTTCCAGAACGGCTGTCACCAGGCTCGGTGCAACCCCCATGTGGTGAGCTTGCATCAGTTTGACGACATCCTCTGTATCCATGGTCCGGTTGATTTCTAATTTCGGATAGACACGACGTTTGCCCTCTTTGTCCAGGTTGGGCAGCTCCTGTAGATAGTAATTTGCCATATCAGATAGAGTTAATGGTTCGTTGTTCAGTGGGTGCAACTTCCAGCACCCCTTGGTGTGTATCATCCAAAGCCTTTGTATAGCTATCCCAAGGTTTTAAACAACTGTTCAAAGGCTTTGCACATCTGTTCAAAAGCTTTGCACAGACGATATGTCGCGACATATAAATTAGTTTCTCTGCTACGCTCATTTATCCTTCACCCTTCACTTTTGCCACTTATAATGCTGATTGATAGATAGATAAGTGGTGAAGGATGGCCTTTAAATCCTTCACCTATCCTTCACCTTCTATTTATCAGATATTCAGTAAAATAGAAGGAAAAGTGAAGGGTGAAGGATTTTTTTTATTCCTGCGCGTTTTTTATGCGGCAATCGGGATCAGGCGATAGAGCGTTCCTTCCTTGGAGTGCTTCGACTCACATCCGATGTAGCGGAGCATTTTGCCCAACCTTACCTTGATGCCTTGGTCGCACCGCAGCTGCGGGAACTGCCGCTTCACGCCGCTCAGCACCTCGTTGCTGCTCAGCCAGGTGCCTTCACCCTCCCCCTCGGGCAGATGATAGCAGTGGCACACCAGTCGCTCCAGGCTGCTCTCGCTCCGTTGGTAGGGGAGGTTAGCACGCTGGATGCGAGCCACTTCGGCGTTGCTGAACCAGTAGGGCACTTTGTCCACTAGCAGCTCGTGCTTCAGCTGGGCAAAGAGCTGCGTGTAGTCGATGGGGCTCTCGTTGTCGATGAGCTGACCCTTGGGTATCTTGATGCAGAGGTAGCGGCGGCTGCCCGTCTCATCGCAGAGCGGCTGAGCCTCGTTTGTGGTAGCCAGGAACGAGGCAAACCTCGGACGGTCCTCCTGCGCTTTGCCGAAGATGGGGCGACCATTGACCTTCACCTTTGAGAGCATCTGCTTCAGCCGCCCCTGCTGCGAGGGACCCATGTTGGCAAACTCGTCGATGTTGACCAACAGGTTGTGGGTCAGGGCCATCTCGCTGTCAAACTTGTTCCCCAGGTTGATGTGGTCGAGGAAGTAGATGCGCAACGGCTCGGGGAGCACCCGCACCGCAAAGGTACTCTTGCCGCACCCCTGCTCACCAATCAGCACCGGCACACACTCGTTGCCGTGGAGCGTGTCCATGCCCAGCCAGTGGGCCACGGCGGAGCGGAGCCAGGTGCTGAGCCATGCCAGCTGCTCGGAGGTCACTCCCGGGAGACGGCCAAAGAGCTGAGCCACATGGTTCTTGCCGTCCCACTCAGGGAGTCCGTCAAGGTACTCACGGATGGGGTCGAAGAGGGGCACCTGGTTGGAGTGGAGCAGC
>CAMACX010000046.1 GCA_945831575.1 uncultured Mediterranea sp. | reverse complement strand
TAGAGCAAAGGACTGAAAATCCTTGTGTCCCCGGTTCGATTCCTGGTGACACCACTTTTTAGAGCGAGAGCCGCAAGGCTAGCAAGAGAATGAGCCGCAAGGCCATCGGAATGTAGCGCAGTTGGTAGCGCACTACGTTCGGGACGTAGGGGTCGGGCGTTCGAGTCGCCTCATTCCGACGAGTTGCCGTTAAAGATTTGATTTTCAATCTTTACCGGCAATTTTTCTTTTCTATCGGGACAGAAACGGGACAAATGTTTTTCCACTGTAGGCCAGAGCAGCAGAGCATCCCCTGATAGGGCACTCTGCTTCCGCACCATAGTACGCTATTTCTTCTGCATCGCAATAGCCTCCTTCAGGTACGCACCAGCCTCTTTCTTCTCCTCGGGCGTATCAGCCAATGCAAATGCCTGTTCCATTAAGGTCTCTTCGAGCTGCCTGTTACCGATGCTGGCAACAACTTCATCGATTTTCTTTCTGAGTTCTTCCTTCATGCCAAATATATTTTAATTAAATAATGAGTTTCTGCTCCTAAGGCTTTAAATTGCATCAGCACATCTCCGTATCCTGTCAGACAAGTCAACAAGAGCACCTTTTAAAGTTTCTGCTTCTTCCTTGCTGAAGCTTGTCGGCTGGCCGTCTGCATCTATTCCATTGAGCTTATGATAGAGCCATGAGTTAGATTTCCCGAAATAATTTCTGCCTAAATCAGCCCATGAAACGGCCAATAATATATCATACACTTTCTGTTTCATCGTCAGATTCTCAACCTGAGTATTCTCATTGTTTCCCATAACGTTACTATTTTATTAGAGTGTAAATCCTTGCTCTTTCTATCACTGCGAATGCATTTCTCATAAATCACATAATAAAAATACACCATAACAAGCTTTACATTGTGCAAAGATAGAAGGATTTTCTGAATTACGAACCGAAAAGGAGAAAAAAAGTGGGTGAGGGAGCTGGCTCTTCTTGAGTCTGCTCCCCCACCCGATACGGCATGTGATGGACGGAGTGTCTTACCGCTTGTCAGTGACACCGTAGCGCTGCCACTGCTCCTGCGGATAGTTACTCTTGACACGCGACTTCATCTCCTGGAATGGCGACTTGATGCCGTCCATCTTGCGGTTGAGCTCGCCTACCTTGACGTGGAGCTCCTCGCGCAGGGCCTCAGTGGCACGGCTGATACCATCCAGTTCCTGCAACTCCTTATCCAACTGCTGGAGCTGCTCCAGCTGGATGCCCAACGACTGGGCTTCGGTAAGATGTTGCTGCATTCCCGCAATGAATGTGCGGCACTTTTCGCTTAAGATTTCAGTTGTTTTCGACATATTAATTTGCTGTTTAATGGTTTTCGTGGTGTAAAAATACGAAGAAAAGCTGACGCTTGTAACGCTGTAAGTGCGCTCATTTAACAAGCAATAACTTACAATCGGCCCATCCTTTAACATATAGTTACATTGTGGTCGCTTTATGTAGCCGTACAAATAGAAAGAGCGGCCAAGCAAAAGAAAATTATCAAGAATTTGCGTCATACGATTGGTGGTTTCATTATTTCTTTATACTTTTGCCGAGAAGAAATAAAAACAGAGGAGAAAATGGAGATGAATACAACATTGACAATCGAAAACATATACAACATGTTGTCGTCATTGAGTGTCAGTAATAAGAAATGGTTGGCTGACCATTTATACAAAGACATTGCAAATGTTCAATTCAGACGTCGCCGAGGAGCATCATCTGATGAAGAACTCGAAGCCGAGCTCAAGGATTTCCCTGTGCTTGACATGAATGACTATGAGCCTCTGACCAATGAGGATTATAAAGAGTTGATTCATTCAAGACCAGTACCCCAAAATATAGAAAAATGGTTATGAGAGTTAGACAGAGGGAAATTGTAGAAGTCCCGTTTACCTTACCTGACGGTCGTGTAATTGTTCATCCCGGGTTAGTCGTCTCATCAGATAAACTACAGGCTGTAGAGGATGGCTTGATTTACGTATTGCTCATCTCTTCAAAGAATCATCATCCCGAATATACGATAAAAATTTAAAACGATTGGCTTAGCAAACCTATGCCTAAGCAATCTTATTTTATCACTCATATCATGGGAATGTATAGGATTGAAGAGATTATGAGTCAAAGGAATTGTTTCATTAAAGAACAATACTTTGATAGGATAATTGATAAGATTATATATTCGATTTTTGGCTAAACAAAGGATTTGTTGTATCTTTGCCGCCCGAGAAGAGTGCAGTGGGCCGGTCTGTCGCTTGCATCCTTGCGATGTATGAGGAAAGTCCGGGCAACGCAGAGCATCTCACTTCCTAACGGAAAGTTGTCCGCGAGGGCAAAGTAACGCAGAAGAAAATAACCGCCCCGGCCACGTGCCGAGGTAAGGGTGAGAAGGTGGGGTAAGAGCCCACCGGCCCTGTGGCGACACAGGGGCCGTGCGTCTTGGGAGTTGTAAGGTCATGTAAACCGGCGTTATGAGGGTTGCTCGCCCAAGCCGGAGGGTGGACCGCTACAGTGACATGGCGACATGCCACGCAGATAAATGACAGGCACCTCCGCCCCGTGTGGAGGCACAGAACCCGGCTTATAGGCCGACTGCCCTCTTCTCTTTTTTTTATAGCTTGTTGAACCCACTAACACCCGCAACGGATAGCCAATGAACAGACGCATCAGCCAACTCTGGAAATTCCTCACCTATGACATCTGGCGCATCACGGAGAATGAGGTGACGCGCACCACCTTCTCGCTGATCACCGTGGTCAAGACCATCTACCTCTGCATCAACAACTTCACCAAGGACCGCCTGCCCGACAAGGCCTCGGCGCTGACCTACAGCACGCTGCTGGCCATCGTGCCGATACTGGCCATCGTCTTTGCCATCGCCCGGGGATTTGGCTTCGACCAGCTGATGGAGAGCCAGGTGATGGAGGGCTTCGGGGGCAATACGGAGACCGTGCAGTACATCCTGCGCTTCGTCAACTCCTACCTGGCGGAGACGAAGAACGGCATCTTCATCGGTGTGGGCCTGGTGATGCTGCTCTGGTCGGTGCTGATGCTGATCAACAACATGGAGGCCACGTTCAACAACATCTGGCAGGTGAAGAAGGCACGCAGCGTCTATCGCAAGACCACCGACTACCTGTCGATGCTGCTGCTCATGCCCATCCTGATTGTGCTGTCGGGCGGTCTCTCCATCTTCATCGGCACGATGGTGAAGAATTTCAGCGACTACGCACTGCTGGCTCCGCTGGGCAAATTCCTGATACGCAGCATCCCCTACGTGCTGACCTGGTGCATGTTTACGGCGCTCTACATCTTCATGCCCAACACGAAGGTGCAGTTGCGCCATGCGCTCATCTCGGGCATTCTGGCCGGCTCGGCCTACCAGTTCTTCCAGTACCTCTACATCGGCGGACAGATGTGGGTGTCGCGCTACAACGCCATCTACGGCAGCTTTGCCGCCCTGCCGCTGTTCCTGCTCTGGGTGCAGGTGTCGTGGACCATCTGCCTCTTCGGGGCGCAGCTCACCTACGCTTGCCAGAACATCGGCAACTTCAGCTTCGACAAGGACACGCGCAACATCAGCCGCCGCTACCGCGACTTCATCGCCATCCTCATCACCTCGCGCATCGTCAAGCGCTTCAGCCTCAACGAGCCCCCCTACACCGCCTCGGAGCTGAGCCAGCAGTATCAGATACCGCTCCGGCTGGTCAACCACACCCTCTTCAAGCTGCAAGAGATTAACCTGATACATGAGGTAGCCACCGACGAGAAGAGCGAGGAGATAGCCTACCAGCCCTCGATAGACGTGGGCCAGCTCAGCGTGGGCCTGCTGCTCAACCGCCTGGACTGCCATGGCAGCGAGGACTTCAAGATAGACACCGAGCAGACCTACAGCCACGAGTGGAGCGTGCTGATGCTGGCCCGCAAGGCCTACTTCGAGCAGGCCGACAACGTGCTGCTGAAGGACCTGTAACCCTCCTCCCTGCGGCTCCCTGCCGGAAGCTGTCCCATCACCCTGCTGAAATACAAGAATAGACTTTGCCATACGCTACATTGTTGCTACTGTTGTCACTGCTGTTTATCATTGATTCTGCTGCAAAGGTACGACATCCTGTCGGGGTCAGTGACGGGGACTGAGCCAACACTCTTCATCATAGTCCCACTCCGACTGCTCATCAGGGTGAGGTGGTGCATAATCAGGCAGTGGGAAGCCATGGTAAGAGCGACGGCCTGGGGCACTGTTGAAATCCTCATGGCAATACCACGATACGCCGGCTTAGGAACGAACTGCACGCATCGTCTGACTGGGAGATTGAATCAGAAAGAGGGAAAAGCTATGAACTGAAAAGGATACTGATACGGAAGAGATAGCCCAGTCGGCCTCATCGGGCTACAATCTCCTAAAGATGCTACCGTTGCCAAATGTCAAAGTGGATGACATCAACTAATCCGCAACCGCGACACCTCTTGTGCCGTTGGCATCAAGCTGACCTGGACCTTGTCAAGAGGGCGCCAATTCAAAGGAGTCGAACGTGACACAGACCGCCTGAAGGATACCGAGACAGGCGTGGCCAAAGCCAAATAACTAAAGTTTGACCAGCTTACAGGACAAAACACGAGGGAAAAACATGGCTAATTGAATTATTATTCGTTACTTTGTGGACAAAATGATAAGGTCTGACACATAGAGATTTTAGCATAAGAGCAGTATGACAGAGAATAGGATTGTTGCGAACAACGGTTCATCCATTGTGCTCTACACAACGGATGATGGTAAAACCCAACTTGAAGTGAAGTTGGAGAAAGATACTGTATGGCTTACACAAAGCCAAATGGCTGAATTGTTTGGAAGAGACCGGTCTGTAATAGCCCGACATATAAGAAACGTATTTAAAGAGGGCGAACTAGACGAAACCTTGGTATGTGCAAAAAATGCACAACCCAAGAAATATGGTCGTCGAGACGATTATATCCAGTTAGCTGAAACGACATTCTATAATCTTGATGTAATCATATCTGTAGGTTATAGGGTCAAGAGCATCAATGGTACAAAATTTAGGATTTGGGCCTCAGCACTCATCAAGCAATACCTCATCAAAGGATATGCCATAGACCAACGCCGCCTTGACCATTATGACGAATTGAAGGATGTGGTGCGGTTGATGTCGCGTGCCCTCACACTTCAAGATAAGGTGTCAGAGGGTGAATATTCCGGACTGTTCAATGTCATTTCCGACTATGTCTATGCCCTTGACACGCTCGACCGCTACGACTATCAGACATTGGGCATTGAGAAGACAACCAAAGAAGAGCCTTTCCGTGCCACCTACGAGAATGCCCTGGATGCCATCAATGCCTTGAAGGTAAAGTTTGGTGGCAGTCAATGGTTTGCCAATGAGAAGGACGATTCGTTCAAAAGCAGCATAGGGCAGATTTATCAGACGTTCGGTGGCGAAGACCTTTACCCCTCTGTGGAGGAGAAGGCGGCCATGCTACTCTATCTCGTAGTGAAGAATCACTCGTTCAGCGATGGCAACAAACGTATTGCAGCTATGCTCTTCCTCTGGTTCATGGAGAAGAATGGCATCCTCTATACTGCAGACGGCAGAAAGCGTATAGCGGACAATACTCTTGTCGCTCTGACGTTGATGATAGCCGAGAGCCGAACGGAAGAGAAAGATGTCATGGTAAAAGTAGTGGTCAATCTCATCAACAAGGACAATCAATAACAAATGATAAGGCCTGACAAATAGAGATTATAGCATAGGATAAAAGGGGAAAATGACAAGAAATGAAAGATTTTGCAGCAATAGATTTCGAGACAGCCAACAATGAGCGCAGCAGTGTGTGCAGCGTCGGTGTCGTCATTGTTCGGGATGGAGAGATAGTCGATTCGTTCTACTCGCTCATCCAACCGGAACCTAATTATTATAACTACTGGTGTAGTCAGGTACATGGCTTGTGTTGCGATGATACAGACAGTGCTCCTGTATTCCCCGAAGTATGGAAACAGATAGAGCCTCTGATAGAAGGTCTGCCGCTTGTGGCACACAACAGACCTTTCGACGAAGGTTGTCTGAAAGCCGTGTTCCGTGTCTATCGGATGGACTATCCCGACTACGAGTTTTACGACACACTCTGCGTGTCGCGTCGCAAGATGCCGGAACTGGAGAATCATCAGCTTCACACCGTGGCTGCTGCCTGTGGCTATCAGTTAGAGAATCACCACCACGCCCTGGCCGATGCAGAAGCCTGTGCATGGATTGCAAGAGAAATATTATAAACATTAGTAATATGGCTTGGATAGACCAAAACCTTGAAAACTGTTTTTTCACGTTTCTCGTTGACAACACAAAAATAATCATTATCTTTGCGGTGAAATTTGAAACATGGGCTTATGGAAGAAAAGATGATAAAGGAAGAGGCAAAACGCATACCCTACGGTATGATGAACTTCGTGGCTGTACGCGAAGACAACTGCTACTATGTCGATAAGACGCGGTTCATTGAGAAGGTGGAGAAGGCCAACAAGTTCTTCTTCTTCATCCGTCCACGCCGCTTCGGCAAGAGTCTCACGATGTCGATGCTGCACCACTACTACGACATCAATGATGCCGACAAGTTCGAACGGCTCTACGGCGACCTGTACATCGGTCAGCATCCCACGCCCAACCACAATAAATATCTCGTCATCAACCTCAATTTCGCTGTCGTCAATGCCGAACTGGGCAACTACCAAAGCAGGCTGGATGCACATTGCAATACCCGTTTTGAGTCGTTCTGCGATGCTTATGAAAATCTATTGCCTAATGGAACTATAGAAGGGCTGAGGAGCAAAAACGGTTGTGTAGAACAGTTGGATTATCTGTGTGACAAATGCACCAAGGCTGGCCTCAAGATTTATCTCTTCATCGACGAGTACGACCACTTCACCAACCACATCCTCTCCGATGCAGCACGTCTCGACGAATACAGGAAGGAGACGCACGGCACAGGCTATCTGCGCACCTTTTTCGACACCATCAAGGCAGGTACCTATTCGTGCATCGAGCGTGTCTTCGTGACGGGTGTGAGTCCCGTGACCCTCGACGACCTCACCAGCGGCTTCAACATCGGCACCAACTACTCGCTCGACTACGGCTTCAACGAGATGGTGGGATTCACCGAGCAGGAGGTGCGCCAGATGCTGGCCTACTACTCAGGGCACTATGAGTTCCACCATACGGTGGATGAACTCATCGAAGTCATGAAGCCTTACTACGACAACTACTGCTTTGCCGAGGAGGCGTATGGCGAGACAACGATGTACAACTCCAACATGGTGCTCTCCTTCCTGTATAAATATATAGACAACCGCTGCCGGATTCCCAGCAGAATGCTCGACGAGAACATCCGTGTGGATTACAACAAGCTGCGCATGCTCATCCGCAAGGACAAGGAGTTCTCGCACGATGCCTCCATCATCCAGACGCTCGTCTCCAGGGGGTACGTGACGGGGGAACTGAAGATGGGATTCCCGGCAGAGAACATTGCCGACAATGACAACTTCATCAGCCTGCTCTATTATTTCGGCCTGGTGACCATCGGTGGGACCTGCATGGGAGACACTAAATTCATCATCCCCAACGAGGTGGTTCGCGAGCAGGTCTTCACTTATCTTCTGGAAGCCTACAAGGAGAACGACCTGTCCCTGGAGAGCTACGATGTCCGCAAGAAGGAACAAATGATGGCATATCGTGGCGAATTCAAACCTTTCTTCCAGTTCATTGCCGACAGCATCTACACCTACGCCTCCCAGCGTGACCGCCAGAAGGGGGAGGCCTTCGTGCATGGCTACACGCTGGCCCTGACGAGCCAATGCAGCTTCTACCGCCCCATCTCCGAGCTGGACAACCAGAATGGCTATGCCGACATCTTCCTGCGTCCCCTCCACGAGATTTATACGGACATGGAGCACTCCTACATCATCGAACTGAAGTATCTCAAGAGCCATGCCACGGAGGCAGAGGTCAAGGCGGCCGTGGAGCAGGCTAAGGCTCAGGTGTGCCGCTATGCCGAGACGGTGAACGTACACGAGCACATCGCCCATACCCGGCTGCACAAGGTATATGTGGTGTACCGTGGCGTGGAGATGGTGGTGTGCGAGGAATTGACGTGACGCTCAGATTGTCCCTGCATCACAAATCATAGAATCGACACTTTTGGAAGAGTGTCGGATAATACTGAAGAAGATTCATTGGATTCAGACTACTAAATGCTATGTGGCTGCGTAGCACGCTGGAGGCGGTAGGCGGCGGTCAGTATCTTGTTGCGCAGCAGGGGATGCAGGTCGGGATGGGTAGCAAGGAAGTGAGCCACGGCCTGAGCAGCCTCTGGAGAACGGTGGCCGGCCAGCAGGTTGCTGCACCAGTTGGCGGGGAAGAAGATGTCACCTGTGCGCTGCAGCTCGGGCAGCAGGGCGAGGGATGGCTCGATGTAGTGTATGGATTGCTGATCGCGCAGGGGGTGGTTGAGGTAATAGAGCAGGGAGAGCGTCCAAGGCTCGATGCGGCGATTCTCAGGCTCAGCGAGCGAGGCAAAGAGGGCATCACGCTGAGTGGCTGATGGGGTGACGGCACGGGCGATGAAGTCAAACTGACGACGGCGGTCGGGGTTGGTCAGGCGGCTGCGTTGCTTCTCTACAATGATATCAGCCTGCTGCGGCAGGCGCACGGCCAATTCGTAAGCCAGGGTCATGTAGTCACGCTCAGAGAGACGCTGATCTGTGGCAGCATCCCAGAGCTGATAGAGCCACTCCACGCACCGCGACGAGGAAGCCACACCACTCAATAGGCGCAACAGCTGCGTACGCACCGAAGGCAAGGGATGAGTATCAGCTAAGGCCATCAACCGCCCTTCTACATCTTCTGCGGCAGCTTCGACAGCAGCAGAAGCTCCGACAGCAGAAGAAGCTCCGGCAACAGCAGAATCCGCTGCTGAACGCGCCAGCCGCAGCAGCAACGGTTCGTGCAGGTAACTCACCAGGGTGGAGGCGGTAAGCTGTTCACGCTCCTCAGCGAGGCGGTCAATCAGGAACCCCAGCCAGCGGTTGTCACTCAGGAGACACTCCAGGTAGTTCTCATGCAGATTCATCAGCAAAGCCTGCCGGGCAGTGGCATCCCGTTCGGTTGGCCAATAGGCCATCAGGCTATCTAGCTGCTGCATGGAGAGCTGCATCGAGCCGTAGAAGGAGCCATCGCTTCCGTCACGGAAGTGGGCAGCCTGTCGGCGAGGCCAATAGGCACTATCTACCCACTGACGGCTGAACTGCTGCAAGTCTTCCGAAGTCTCGCTGTCGAGTATCTCTATCAGCTGGTCCCAGGTGGCATTGCCGTAGCGGAAGCGACTGACGTAGCGCTGGATGCCCCGTCGGAAGGCCTCCTTGCCCATCAGCTGCACCATGCGGCGCATCATCACGGGTGCTTTGTTGTAGATGATAGGATTGTAAATCAAGCCGGCATTGCGCAGGTTGTCGAGCGGCTGACGGATGCTGGTACGTCCCTCGGTGCGATCCTGCGAGACTGCAGCGGCCGTGTAGGTCTTGAGCCAGTTGAGGGTATGGTTGATGCCGGGGAAGAGGGGCTGCGTAATCTCAGCAGCGAAGTAGTTGGCAAACACCTCCTTGGTCCACACGTCGTTAAACCAATTCATCGTCACGGCATCGCCAAACCACATATGGGCCGTCTCGTGGGCAATAAGCTCGGTGCGGCGCAGCTCCTCATCGGGCGTGGGACTGGGCGGAAGGAAGAGGGTGTTGTCGTTGTAGAAGGTGGCACCCGTATGCTCCATACCCCCAAACTGGAACCCGGGGAGCACCACGATGTCGTACTTGCTGAAGGGATAGGGCATGGCCGTAAACTCCTCCAGCCAACGGAGCGCAAAGCCCACCTGACGCGCTATCTCGGGCAGCTGAGCCACACGCTGAGGGTCAGTCTCGCGATGAAAGGCCCCCACCCCATACTCAGGGAAATAGCGGTACTCCATCCGCCCGGCAGCAAAGGCGAAGAGGTAGGTGGGCAGCGGCTCAGTAGGAGCAAACCGCAACCATTTGTAGCCCGGACGGGCCGGCTCGCCGGGCACCGAAGGCTGCAACTGACGGCTGTTGCTCACGGCGCTCCACGCTTCAGGCAGATGAAGCCGCAGCGAGAAGGAGGCCTTCAGGTTGGGCTGGTCAAAACAGGGGAAGGCCGTACGCGCCCGGTCTGGCACAAAGAGGGTATAGACCAGGTCGCTGCGGCGGTTGAGCGACTGCGTGCCGGCCTGGAAGCTGATCTGTACCTCGTTGTTCCCCTTGCGCAAGGCCGATGCCGGCACCACCAGATGGTCATTGACGAAGCGTACGCCTTCACAGGGCCGTCCATTCGCACACACGGAGCCTATCCGCCCACGCTCCTTGCGGAAGTCGAGCACCACCTCCTCAGCCTCTTTCAGACAGAAGCGCACCACCTCCTCAGCCATGACAGGCTCCCCCACCTGTTCGGGTAGATAGAATGCCAGCTCATAGCTCAGCTCCGCCAACTGCCTCTGCCGATGCTCAGCCAGACTCCACGACACACCCTCCTCACACCACGCATCCGCCACCTGAGCCCCCGCAGGACTCCCCAGTGCCAATGCCATCACGACCGTCAGCACAAAGCGTATCACCCAATGCCATCCAAACAAATTCATCATATCCAAATCTCCGTCAATCAATTTATAAATAAACATTGTGCAAATATCGGCAATTTTCCGCAAAATGCCCTAAGCAACAGGGAAAAACTGCAATTATATTCAGCAAAACGCTTGGTAAACAAAAAAAATTCATACCTTTGCAAGTACAAAAATAAAGCTGGTATGCCTACAATATTTATATTTTTTGGATTCAGGTTCATGTTCTATGCAAACGACCATGAACCAATCCACGTGCATGTCACCAAAGAAATACAAAACATTAAAAGGAGGAAGAGGATATGAACATTGAAAAAATTTGGTTGACAGATTCGGCTGTATGGATACGCACGGCTGATGGTATGGAGTACTCTGAACAGTTTGCAGACTATCCCAGACTAAAATTTGCGACAGCAGAACAACGCAATAATTATCGGGTATGCTGCGAAGGCATACATTGGGATGAGCTTGATGAAGACCTCTGTTTTGAAGGTTTTCTACACAAGAAGGAAAGGAACCTGCTCTATGAGCTCTTTTTGCAACATCCAGAGCTGAACGCTTCAGCAATAGCACGAAGGATAGGCCTTTCACAAACCCAGTTTGCACAATATATAAGCGGAGATAAAAAGATCTCCCCAAAACGATTGAGCGAGATGATTGAGGCCATTCATGCAGTAGGTCATGAACTAACTGCAATCACCCTGCCGCAAGAGATGGGAGCTATTGCTGCACAAAGTCTTTAAACAAACGATATGCTAACACAAATCATGAAACGTATCTCATTGCTAATGATGTTGCTTACGGGCCTCTCGCTGATGAAGGCCCAGGAACCTATTGTCATCAGCCTGTGGCCCGACGGGGCACCTAACTCCAACGGCCTCACAGGTACGGAGGAGGACCTGCAAGGTGGTCGTGTGGCCAACGTGATCAACCCCTCCATCACGGTCTATCGGCCGGCCAAGTCCAACGGCATGACCATCATGATGTGTCCCGGTGGAGGCTATGCCCGGTTGGCCATGAACCACGAAGGGCACGACATGGCCCCCTGGATGAACGCTCTGGGCATCACCTACGTGGTGCTGAAGTACCGTATGCCCAACGGACACGATGAGGTGCCGTTGAGCGATGCCGAGCAGGCCATGCGCCTCATCCGTCAGCACGCTCAGGAGTGGGGCATCGACCCGCAGCAAGTGGGCGTGATGGGTGCCTCTGCCGGAGGTCACCTGGCTGCTTCGCTGGCCACGCTCTGCAGCAGCGAAGCCACACGTCCCGACTTCCAGGTGCTCTTCTACCCTGTCATCTCCATGCGTCCAGGCACCACCCATGCCGGTTCGCGCAGCAACCTGCTGGGTAGCGACCCCAAGCCGGAGCTGGAGGAGAAGTACTGCCTGGAGCGCCGCGTCAACAGCCGCACGCCAAAAGCTTTCCTGATGCTCTCAGCCGACGACAAGTCCGTGCCACCGGCCAACAGTCTGGGCTACTTCGAGGCACTGCTCGCCCACCAGGTACCCGCCACGATGCACATCTATCCCATCGGCGGACACGGTTGGGGATTCCGCGACAGCTTCACCTACAAGCGCCAATGGACAGAAGAGTTGGAGAAATGGCTCCGCGAAATCAGCAATAAGGGAAAAGTTTAAATCAGCAAAATAGACAGCAAGTGCCGCAGAGGATGAATGGAAACTCCATGACCTCTGCGGCACTTATTTTAATCTGTATCGCGCAGTATTACTGTATCGCGCGGTAAGAGCGTTTATCCCAGGAAGGAGATGAGCACACCAGCCGCTACGGCCGAGCCGATGACACCGCTGATGTTGCTCGACATGCAGTAGTTGAGCACGTGGTTCTTGGGGTCGTACTTCGTAGCGATCTCGTTGCAGACACGGCTGGCCATCGGCACAGCACTCAGGCCGGTGGCACCGATCAGCGGATTGATCTTCTTCTTGGTGAAGAGGTTGAAGAGTTTCACCAGGAAGATACCGCTGGCAATGCTCAAGCCGAAGGCGAAGAATCCACCCACTACGATACCGATGGTAGTCCAGTTGAGGAAGGCATCGACCGTCATCGTGGCTCCTACGCAGAGGCCTAGGAAGATGGTGGCCGCATTCATGATGCCACCCGAAGCGGCTTCAAACAGGCGGCTCGTGTCGGAACCCACCTCCTTGATGAGGTTACCGAACATCAGCATACCGATCAAGGGCACAGCCGAGGGGACGAAGAGCGCCACGACGGTCGTTACGGCGATGGGGAAGATAATCTTCAGCACACGCAGGTTCTTGATTTCGGTCTTCGAGGGGTAGAGCTTCTCCTGCTGCTTCATGTTGATCATCAGCTCCTTCTTGGAGCAGGTGAGCTTCACCACCAAGGGGATGATGACAGGTACCAGGGCCATGTAGCTATAGGCGGCGATGGCAATGGGACCGAGCATGTGGGGAGCCAGCTTGATGGTGGTAAAGATGGCTGTAGGGCCGTCAGCACCACCGATGATGCCGAGCGAAGCAGCCTCTTGCAGCGAGAACTGGCCAGAGGCTACGGCGATGAGCAGCACGCTGAAGATACCGCACTGGGCTGCAGCACCAAAGATGGAGAGGCGCAGGTTGCGCAGCATCGGTCCGAAGTCGGTCAGCGCACCCACACCCATGAAGATGACTGGGGGCAGCAGACCGCTCTTGATGAGCGCATAGTAGAGGAAGTTCATCAATCCGAGTTCGTGAGCAATCTCAGGCAACGACATTTCCCAGATGTTCTTCATCTCGCCATTGGCCAGTGTGACCAGGCCTTCGCTGTTGGCCTGGATCACGCCCATGTCGCCGCCGGGGAAGTTGGCGATGAGCACACCGAAGGCAATGGGGATGAGCAGCAGCGGCTCGTAATGTTTCTTGATGCCCAGGTAGAGCAGTACGAAGGCCAAGAGGTACATCACGAGGAACGACGGCTGGGCAGCGATGTTGCTGAAGGCCGTCATCTCGTACAGTTTGGTCAATATCTCTTCCATTATCCTATCTTCATTAATACATCATCTTCTGATACGGAGTCACCCGGGTGGAGGCAGATCTCAGTGACGGTACCGTCAAACTCGGCACGGATGGCATTGTAGGTCTTCATGGCCTCAATGTAGCAGAGCAGGTCGCCGGCCTTCACCTTGTCGCCCACCTTGATCGGAGTCTCCTGCGTATTCTTGGTGAGGAAGAACTTGCCTTCGAGGGGTGCCACGATGTCCTTGCCTTCGCCTACGGGTGAGGTCACCTTCTCGGTGGCCGATGCAGGGAGGTCGATGTCGCCATAAGCCACGGTCACGCGGTAGGCCTGTCCATCCACCTGTACGGTGAGGGTCTTGGGCTTGGCGTCGTCCATGGGCGACTTCTCCTTCTCAGCCTTGCGCTTCTCCACATCGGCCAGGAAGTCCTCCTTGGCCTTGCCGCTCTTGTAGGCCTCGTACTGTGCGGGGTGCATGGCGTATTCGAAGAGCTCCTCATCGTCCTCGCCCGTCTTCCACTTCTGCTCCTTCATCATCTTGCGGTACTTGTCGAGCACGTCGGGGTAGTTGTCCTGCGGGTTGCCGGTGAAGAACTTGCGTCCTTCACGTTCGGCCTTCTCCACCAGTTCAGGTGCCAGTTCACCGGGCAGCTTGCCGGCCTTGCCGAGCAGCATGTCCCAGATGTCGTCGGCGATCATGCCCCAGCGCTCCTTGCCCTTCTCCATGGCGATGACATTCATCATGGCCAGGTTCTTGACATACTGGCTGAAGGGGGTCACCAAGGGAGGATAACCCACGCGCGGCCATACGTAAGCCACCTCGTTGAAGAGCTTGATGAGCAGTTCGTCCTGCTTCATGAAGGGGAGGTTGCGCTTGGCCTTGTACTTGTTGATGCTCTCCAGGTTGCTGTCGAGGTCGGCCATGAGCGAACCCATCATACCGCCGGGCAGGCCCGGGGCGATGAGCAGCGAGTTCATGAGGCGGTTGCGTGGAGCGATGTAGAGGCCGAGGAAGTCGTCCATAAACTCCTGAATGAGGGCACGCACCTTCATGTAGGCCTCCATGTTGATCTCGGGTACCTGGTAGCCGGCATCCTTGAGCATGGCCTGTACGCTGAGCAGGTCGGCATGACCTGTACCCCAGGAGAGGGGCTCCATGCCCACGTCGATGTAGTCGCATCCAGCTTCACACACCTGCAGGATGCTGGCCATGTTGAATCCGGGTCCGGCGTGGCTGTGGTACTGCACGGGGATGTCCTTGATCTGCTTGATGCCGGCCACGATCTTACCGAGCGACACGGGTCGGCCAATACCGGCCATATCCTTGATACAGATCTCGTCGGCACCGGCCTCAATGAGCTGCTTGGCCATGTTGACGTAGTACTCTACCGTGTGGACGGGTGAGGAGGTGATGCAGAGCGAGCATTGCGAGATCATGCCGGCCTCATGGGCATAGCCGATGGAGGGGATGATGTTGCGCACGTCGTTGAGTCCGCAGAAGGTACGGGTGATGTCGGTGCCCTGTGCCTTCTTTACCTTATAGAATAGCTTGCGCACGTCGGCAGGCACGGGACTCATGCGGAGTCCATTGAGGGCACGGTCGAGCATATGGGTCTGGATGCCGGCTTCGTGGAAGGGCTTCGTCCAGGCACGCACGGCCTTGTTGGGGTTTTCACCAAACAGGAGATTGACCTGCTCAAAGCCACCACCATTGGTCTCTACACGGGCAAAACAGCCCATCTCCACAATGGCGGGAGCCACCTTGACCAGCTGATCCACACGAGGCACGTACTTGCCGGCACTCTGCCACATGTCACGGAAGACCAGGCTGAATTTGATTTCTCTTTTCATACGGGTATCTAGTTTTTGATTTATTTTATCGGTTCTACTTTGGCTACTTTACCCTTGCCCTTGGTGATCACAGACACGGCAGCGGCGATGGCGGCCATGGCATGGGGAGGAATCGGGGCAGGCTTACCGGCTGCGGCAGCAGCATGGGCAGGATGCACCTCCTCGGGGATGTACTTGTTGACAAGAGCAATCAAGGCCTTGCCTAAATAAATGACAATGAGAAGAATAGCAAAGACAGTAGCCATACCGACCACCATCAGTTTCAAGGCTTCATTCAAATTTTCCATATTGCGATATCGTTATTTTCTTGCCTATTTTGTGAAAAATCGGCCGAAATTACTGTTTTTCCATCATACTTTAGCATATTTACCCCTATTTTTTTGCAAATTTGATATTTCACAACGCCTTTTTTCACATCCATCGAAAAGCCGTTAATCGTAACAAATAGGATAATAAGCACCACGGATTTAATCAAACTGTTATGATAATTAGGTGCGAAGGTATTGACCCCACAGGTCACCACCCCCTTCAAGATCATCTAAGGGAGGGCACAAAAAAAGAGTGGTGAGCACCTGTACACCTACAGACTCACCACTCCAGACTATAAATTACACCCAAATAATATATAGTAGCCTTAATAAAAGATAGAAGCCTTAATCGACATTGTAGAGCAGCCATGCCGTCTGGAAGTCGGCATTCTGCGGATAGCGTGCCTTGAAGGCATCACGGCTCTGCTCAGCAGCGGCCCGGTCTTCAAAGGTGCTCACTACGACGCGGTAGAGGTTGCGTTCAGCATTGAATACCACCATCGCATTGTAGCCGTCTGCAGTCAGGTTCTGCTTCACGCCCTCGGCATTGGCCTTCACGCCAAATGCACCGCATACCACGCTGAAGCGCTTCAGCTGGGCATTACCCGATACCACCGTCACCTTCTCCTGACGGGTACCTGCGGGGGCAGCCTCCACCACCTTCGGCTCAGCGGGAGTCACGGGAGCGGCCACTACGGGAGTAACCACCTCCACGGGAGCGGCCTCTTGCTGAGTAGCCAACTCCTGCTCTTGCGCCTTCTCATACGCCTTCTTATATGCACTTTCCTTGCCCGTCTTACAAGATGAGAATGCCATAATCGTACACATTCCCAATCCGAACAAAATCACTTTCTTCATCTTCGTATTCTATTTAAATCAGTTATTTAACCGCTAAATGGTCATTCAATTGTCCTAATTCGGATGCAAAGAAAGCTATTTTCAACAAATCCTGCAAACTTTTTCGCCACTTTTTTTGCAGGAATAAAAAGAAGTCGTAACTTTGTGGTCGAAATAAAAGTGTAACGATTACAAGTTTGAACCCTATGGACACCGTAGATATCCTGCTTACGCACCACATCAAGCCCTCCGTGCAGCGCATGGCCATCATGGATTACCTGATGGCCCATTGTACGCACCCCACGGTGGAGGAGATCTACTCTGCCCTCTCGCCCACGATGCCCACCCTGTCGAAGACCACCGTCTATAACACCCTCAAGTTGCTCACCGACCAGGGTGCGGTGCGGATGCTGAGCATCGACGAGCGGTTCACCTGCTACGACACGCACACCGAGCCCCATGCCCACTTCCTCTGCCGCAAGTGCGGCCAGGTGTATGACCTGCCCCTTCCCACCGGCCCCATCAAGGTGGAGGCCGCCGACAGCGAGGGGCACGACGTGGAGGAGATTCACTATTATTATAAAGGAGTATGCAAACAATGCCGCCCCGCCGGTTGTTCTACATACAACGCATGCGAAGAAGTGACTAACAAGACACTATAAAGAAAAAAAAGAATTATTGATTGTTTAACTAACTAATTCAAGAAGAAAAATGAAGAAATTCAGATGTACAGTATGCGGCTACGTCTATGAAGGCGATGCTGCTCCCGAGAAGTGCCCCCTGTGTAAGGCTCCTGCCAGCAAGTTTGTCGAGGTCGTAGAAGAGGCTGCCGGTGGCGCCCTGACCTTTGCCGACGAGCACGTGATTGGCGTAGCCAAGGGTTGCGACGAAGAGATGATCAAGGACCTCAACAACCACTTCATGGGCGAATGCACCGAGGTAGGTATGTACCTGGCCATGAGCCGTCAGGCTGACCGCGAGGGTTATCCCGAGGTAGCTGATGCCTTCAAGCGCTACGCTTGGGAAGAGGCAGAGCACGCTGCCAAGTTTGCCGAACTGCTCGGCGACTGCGTATGGGACACCAAGACCAACCTGGAGAAGCGCATGAACGCTGAGTCAGGTGCTTGCGCCGACAAGAAGCGCATCGCTACCCGCGCCAAGGCCCTCAACCTGGATGCCATCCACGACACCGTACACGAGATGGCTAAGGACGAGGCTCGTCACGGCAAGGGCTTCGAAGGCCTCTACAACCGCTACTTCAAGTAAGCCGTGTAGCCGCCCTTCCAGGCAATAAGGAATCCAGGAGCTCCGCAACAACCGCTGCGGGGCTCTTTTCTTTTTGCCCACGAAGCACCCCGTCAGCCTCCCAGCCTCTTTGCGCCCTCTCTATATTATCGAGCAATTTCAATAAATAGAGAATTATGGCAACAATAAAACTGAAATTTCGCGCCTCCGCCACCTCGGAGACGCAAGGACAACTGTATTATCAGGTCATCCACAAGGAGAGCGTATTCCACTTCTTCCACCGGCACATCGTCCAGCTGCACGAGGCAGGACGGCACACCACGGCCCAGCACTATGACCAGACCTTGCGGAGCTTCAAGCACTTCCGTGAAGGTTGTGACCTTCATTTCGACATGCTGACCCCACAGTTGGCACTGTCGTACGAGACCTGGCTCAAGAACCACCATCTCTGCCGCAACACCACCTCTTTCTACATGCGCATCATGCGTACATTATATAATAGAGCGGTAAGGGCTGGCATCACCACCGACTGTCACCCCTTCCGTCAGGTCTATACGGGCATCGACAAGACCGCCAAGCGAGCCATCACCATTCACGACGTCAAGCGCATCAAGGAGGCCGAGCTGAGCCACAGCCCGTCGCTTGACTTTGCACGTGACATGTTCCTCCTCTCATTCTACCTGCGGGGCATCGCCCCGATAGACCTCGCCTACCTGCGCAAGAGCGACATCAGGCAAGGAGACATCGTCTATTCGCGGAGCAAGACGGGACAGCAGATGCGCATCCACATCGAGCCGGACATCCAGCGCCTCCTGGACAAATACCGAGCAACCAGTACGCACTACCTCCTGCCCCTCATCAAGCGGGAAGACGGCACGGAGCATACGCAGTACCGCAACAGCACCCAGCAGATCAACAGGCATTTGAAGAAGCTCACGGCAAGGCTCGGTCTATCTTCTCCCCTGACGCTGTATGTCGCCCGCCACAGTTGGGCAAGCATCGCCCAAACGAATCATATCCCCACGAGCATCATATCCGGAGCCATGGGACACGACTCGGAGCTGACCACACAGATCTACCTGGCTTCGATACAGACCGCGCAAATCGACGAGGCAAACAGTATGATCATAAACCGTTTGCTGCAATAAGAGAAGAAGGGATTTGGTGAGCTGGAATTGCCTCACTCTTGCTAAGAGTGTATCTTTCGGGGGCGAAGTTACAAATAAATAATCAAATCAAAGCATCTTCCAGCAAAATATTCCTATTTTCTTAACAAACAAGCTGCCAATCTCAGTCAAATTGCGTGGATTTTGCCCTATTTGTTTAGCAAAGATGTCATTTAGAGCCTTTATATCCCGTTGGTTTTCATTGCACTCTATGCTATTGCCTCTCTCTTAGCAAGAGTGAGGCAATAGCATAGAGCAATGATTGCTGGTAAAAAAAGACATACACGAGGAAATAAACTCGTTTTAAATCTTACGATTTACCCCGACAGGTTGCACGAACTTGCCGACGCCGTAGGCATTCTCTCAACTCCAACGCACAGATTACAGGGAAGCCTCAGCATAGAGCAGATGCATCCATAACACCCTGATACAGTCAAGGTTAAATACAGGATTAAGGCTTAGAAGGATGGAGAATACGAATGATTGGTACATTGCCCTTGTCACCCCAAACACTGAAAAAGAGTGTGTAAAAAAGATAAAAAATCTAGTTGGGGTCAAGGAGACAGATGAGCCATACAATGCAGACAACAAGGTGAATGCCTACGTCCCCATACAGCGGGAGCTGCATGAGTGGCCCAGCATCAAGAAGCGCAAATGGGTCGATAAGGTACTATGTCCCTGCTACCTCTTCCTGCAATGTACAGAGAAAGACCGTTATGACCTCGCCTGCAGGGCCAAGTTCATCCTGCGATTCATCACCGACCGTGCCCGCACCGACGAGACAGGCAAGAGAAACCTCGCACGGATTCCCCATACCCAGATGGAGAACTTCATGCGGATGATCGGCGATGCCAAGAATCCCATTACCATCGAGCCTTCACAGCTACATGTAGGCACCAAGGTGCGGGTCAAGACGGGATGTATGGCCGGAATAGAGGGATACCTCTCCCGTGAGCCCAATGGTGCGGTCAAACTGGCCATCTACATCGACTATCTGGGCTGTGCCAAGATGGAATTCCCGATAGAAGACCTGGATATCGTCGAAGAATAATGGACGACGACCCTCCCTATTGAAAATCAATTATATCATGAGTATATTCAAAGACAAAGTCCTGTTAATCACAGGCGGTACGGGCAGTTTTGGCAACGC
>CAMACX010000045.1 GCA_945831575.1 uncultured Mediterranea sp. | reverse complement strand
TAAACAACTTTAGTATTAACAAACAAAACTGTCAACCAAAATCAGTACACGTCAGGGGCATTTTGAGCCTGTTTTTGCGGAAATTTTTCCATGCATACCCGGAAAAAATTCCGAACAGGCCGGGAAATTTTTCCAGACCTGTTCGGACAGATTGTTAGATATAACTATAAAGGGGTGGGTAGTTACGCTACAGAGAGCAGACTCCTTACAGGCTGTCGCCGAAGTCCTGACGGAACTTGGCCACAAGCTCTTCCTGCCAGTAGCCTATCTCCTTCATACGACCGAAGAAGAAGCGGAGTACCTTAGGCTCTTCGGTCCACTCCAGTCCACCAATCAGTTCGCGGTTGTCCCACAACCATTTCACACGGTCGGCACAGTACTTCACCTGACTCAGTGTAAAGACGCGACGGGGCAGAGCCAGACGCAGCAGTTCCAGTTCGGCATAGCGCTCCGTGCCATCCGGCTCACGCTGTTCGCTCACCGTACCACGCTCCATGCCTCGTATGCCACCAGCAATGTAGAGGGCGGCACCAACGGCAGCGGCTGGGTATTGGTTATGAGGCAGGTTGGGGACAATCTCCGAACAGTTGAGGTGGGCACCCAGACCGCCAGCTGGCTTGATCATTGGCACGCCATAGTCGTCGAGTTCCTTCACCAGATAGGCGATAAACTCGGGTCCGTGGCTCAGATAGTCCATGTCGAGGCTCTCGTAAAGGCCTTCGGTGATGCTTTCGATGGTACGTACGTCGATACCACCGTAGGTCAGGAAGCCTTCGTAGAGAGGGATGTACTCCATCATGCTCTTGATAAGCTCGCCGTTGTGGCTCGTGATACCACCACCACGGGCAAAGCCCAGCTTACGGGCAGAGAAGTAGATGATGTCCATCTTGTCGGCCAGCAGGTGATAAATCTGCTTGGTGGTCATGTACTTGCACTGTGCCTCACGGGTCTTCATGAAATAGACGTTGTCTTGCAGCAGTGAAGCATCGAGCACACTCAGCACACCGTAGTTGTGGCAGATGTCGGCCACGGCCAGCATGTTCTCCAGTGATACAGGCTGACCACCTATCAGGTTGGTCCCGGCCTCTACGCGAACAAAGGCCACCTTCTCAGGACCTACGCGTTCGATGGTCTTCTTCAGTTCTTCCAGGTCAAAGTCGCCCTTGAAGGGGTCATCACTCTGCGGCAACAGACCTTTCTTCTGCACCAGCTCCAGTACCTCGCCACCGCAGCGCGTCACGTGGGCCTTGGTAGTGGTGAAGTGGAAGTTCATGATGGCCACCATGCCCGGCTTTACGAAAGCTTCAGCCAGGATGTTCTCGCAGGCACGTCCCTGGTGGGCGGGAAGCAGGTAGTCGGTGCCAAACACCTCTTTTACCGCTGCCTTGTAGCGGTTGAAGGTCTCACTGCCGGCATACGAGTCATCGGCAATGTGCATGGCTGCCGTCTGCTTGTCAGACATGGCATTGACGCCACTGTCGGTCAGCATGTCCATATAGATGTCGCGGTTCTGCAAGAGGAAGGTGTTGTTGCCAGCTTCCTGTATGCACTTCAAGCGTTGCTCCACAGGGAGCAGGTTAAGTTTCTGTACTACGCGCACTTTGTGCATTTCCAAAGGCACTTGATTCTCGGGTTGGTAAAATTTTACTGCCATAATGGTTGTTTTTTATGTTATTATTATTGGTTACAAAAAGGGGTGCTTTCGTCGGCAGCAAAAGTAGAGCAAAAGCAGCAGATAAGAGCGAACATCTTTACGGATAAAAAGACCTTTTTTACCTATTTAATCTGTAACTACCATTTTTTATGACCAGTATTACTTGTTTTCTACCAAGTTTACCTATCTTTGCCCTCGCAAATCAACTCCAGACAGACCATATGAAGCTAGTAGCCAACATTGATGAGTACAACCGCTATTTCCATCAGCCCACACTCCATCCCTACGTGGCTGTGGGCGACCTCTCGCGTGCAGACCTTACCTTGTTTGAACCGCTTGACTTCGGCATGTACTGCGTGGTGTTGATGGACGAGGATTTTGGAGAATTGGTGCGTGGTGGTCACTCCATGCGCTATCGGGCAGGCACCATCTTCTCCCTGCGCCCGGGGCAGATAGTGTCGATGAACCTGGATTACACCCGTAAGCCACGGGGATGGATGCTGGCCTTTCGCCCCGAGTTGCTGGAGAATTGCGGCCTGGGACGCGACTTCTATATGTTCAGTTTCTTCCAGAAAGATGTCTATGAGGCACTGGAGCTCAATGAAGCTGAGCGGGGCATCATCCTCAACAGCTTCGCCAACCTTTATGCCGAACTCAACTCCTCACCCGACTACCTCACCAACCACCTGATACGCCTCTGCATCGGCCACCTCTTGAGCTACTGCAAGCGCTTCTTCGAGCGGCAGTTTGCCCAGCGAGCCTCGGTGGAGAACAGTCTGAAGAGCCGGCTCGACATCCTGATAGACAACTACCTGAGCAGCGGACTGCCGGCAGGGCAGGGGCAGCCCACTGTGGCTTGGTGCGCACAGCAGTTCAACCTCTCACCCAACTACTTCGGTGAGCTGGTGAAACGCGAACTGCAAGTCACGGCCCACGACTACATCCAGCAGAAGATACTCCATGCAGCCAAGGCTCTGCTTGACTCCACCACGATGAGCGTCAACGAGATAGCCGAAGAGCTGGGTTTCAGCTACCCCAACCACTTCACCCGCATGTTTCGCACGATGGAGGGCATCACTCCACTCAAGTACCGCAAGGGGAAGAAGGGTTAAATCTTCCGATCCAGCCAGAGGTCAATCAGCCTGCGTGCAATGCTCAGCTTACGCGGAATCTCAGGCAGATGGTCGCGGTGATAGAAGGCCGCTGTACTCAGTTCCTCCTCCTGCATCTTGATGTCACCCGACACATAGTCGGCCACAAAGCCCACCATCAGACCGCTGGGGTAGGGCCACGACTGACTTGACACATAGCGGATATGGGCTATCTGCAGTCCAGTCTCCTCCATCACCTCACGCTCCACACACTGCTCCAGCGTCTCGCCAGCCTCCAGGAAGCCAGCCACCAGCCCCTTGAAGTTGCCTCGGAAGTTGCGCGCATGCACCAGCAGCACCTCGTCTTCACCTCGCTTCACCAGTACAATGATAGCCGTGGAGATGGGCGGGTAGAGCTCATAGTGGCATTGAGGACAACGCTTCATGATAGGTTCCATCCGTACGGTAGGCGTACCACAAGATGGACAGTAACGGCTGTGATTGTCCCAGTAGAGAATCTGGTACGCCTTGCCTGCCTGGTGGTAGCGTTGCAGTGGCAACACGTCAAACGAAGCGCGCAGCCCAATCCATTCCCAACCATCAGGGAGCGGAGTTTGTTCGCCCAGCTGGAGGGCTTTGATCAACGTACCATCCTGAGCCACCACATCGAGCATGCCACCTGTAGAGAGTCCCAAGTCGGCCACTTCTTGTACTGTAGGTATATCCATCTGGTCATGGTCAGTTGACTTTGCCAGTAGAGCATCTCTGTAGAAAAGGAAGCAACACTTCCCGTTATCGATAACATTTAGTTCCATTTTTCACATTTATTGGGTTATAAGCGCGTGCAAAATTAGGAAGAAAAGTTGTATCTTTGCACGCAAAATGGAATAAAACTTGTAGTATATGCGCAAAATACCTTGTTTACTCTTGGCATTTCTGGCTTTGGTAGGTATCGTATCGGCACAAGAACGTCAAGTGAAAATCAAAATGGTGGAGACGAGCGACGTACATGGTGCCTTCTTCCCCTATGACTTTATTTTACGCCAACCCGCCCAAGGTAGTCTGGCACGGGTAAGCAGCTACCTCAGCCAGGAGCGGGCCATCTATGGCAACCGCCTCTTGCTGCTTGATAATGGTGATATCCTCCAAGGGCAACCATCGCTCTACTATTATAATTACATCGATACCACCTCGGTTCATCTTGAATCGTTGGTCACTAACTACTTAAGGTACGATGTTGGCAATGTGGGCAATCACGATGTGGAGACTGGCGTCGATGTGCTCAAGCGCGTCCAGAAGAGTTGCCACTATCCCATCCTAGGTGCCAATATCATCAACACCTCTACGGGCGAACCGGCATTCCAACCCTACGCACTCTTCGAACGCGGAGGGGTTAAGATTGCCGTCCTCGGACTGATTACCCCAGCCATCCCTGTATGGCTGTCGGAATATCTCTGGAAAGGGTGGCACTTCCGCGACATGGAAGAGACTGCTCGCCAATGGATTGAGGTCATTCGCAAGCGAGAGCAGCCTGACATCGTGGTGGGCATCTTCCACTCAGGAGTACAAGCTGAGACACTGGCCGACCGCTACCGCGAGAATGCCTCCATTGAAGTGGCCAGAAGAGTACCCGGGTTTGATGTCGTGTTCTGTGGTCACGACCATGCCCCCTCGGTACAGCAAGTGACCAATTGTGAGGGCCAATCGGTATGGGTGGTTGACCCGGGAAGCAATGCCCTGCAGGTGGGCGAAGTGGAGATGAACTTCACCTTATATAATAATAAGGTGAAGAAGAAAGTGATTACAGCGGGATTGGTCTCCATGCACGACTATGAGCCTGATGAAGCCTATATGCAGCAATTCAAGAAGCAGATAGACACAGTCAATGCATTTGTGGACCGCACTATTGGTACCATCGACCGCACCATCACCACCCGCAACGCCTATTTAGGCAGTTCGGCCTTCGTCGATTTGATTCACACCCTGCAACTACAGATCAGCGGAGCACAGATCTCATTGGCAGCTCCTTTGGCTTACGATACGGAGATTCATAAGGGAGACATCCGCGTTAGCGACATGTTTAACCTCTATAAATATGAGAACAAGCTCTACACCATGCGGCTCACGGGACAGGAGATCAAGGATGTCTTGGAAGCCTCGTATGCCGATTGGACCAACCGTATGGAGAGTCCCGACGACCACCTGCTGCGCATCGAGAAGCAACGCAACAAGAAGTATCGCTTCGTCTATTTCACCTTCAACTTTGACTCGGCTGCGGGCATCAACTACACAGTCGATGTCACCCGCCCGAAGGGGGAGAAGATAACGATTACCACACTGGCTGATGGTACGTCCTTTGACCTGAAAGCCAACTACCTGGTGGCGGTCAATTCTTACCGAGGCAACGGGGGTGGCAATCTGCTTACACTCGGTGCAGGCATCTCATTCGACGAGCTGCCCAGCCGCGTAGTGTATGCTACGGAGATGGACCTACGCTACTACCTGATGAAGTACGTAGAGGAGCACCCCTTTCTCTCACCGAAACCGCTTAACAACTGGCGCTTCATCCCCGAGGAGTGGACCAAGCCAGCTGCAGAGCGTGATTATAAACTGTTGTTTGGAACGAAGCGATGAGTCACCCGATTACCTCCCCTTGCCCCCACGTAGAGCGTAGCCGCATGCTGAAAGCGTTGTGGTTGCTCCTGCTCTTCGTAGGTTACCAATGGGCGGTACTCGGCTTTACCCATACCCATATCATCAACGGGGTGACCATAGTCCACTCTCACCCCTTCACCGGAACCCACGACCACCAGGCCGGCAGCTACATCCAGCTGGCCCAGCTGAGCCATTTCCTCACGACCGAAGTGAGCGAGATGACCGTTCAGCGTCCGCAGCTCCCGTTGCTTGCCACACTGGAGGTCTTGCCCATTGTGCCCATGCACAGTGGCATTCACCTTAAACTTCCCCTGTTACGTGCCCCTCCGCAGGACAGTTTGTTTGGATAAAACCCACCGAGAATACTTAGTCAACAAACTGTCATACAAAATTAACGTAACAAATCAATGAAACAGTACATCACGGTGCTGGTGCTCCTGCTCTGGAGTACCTGCATCGCTATGCCCGTCAATCCCATCAAGGAGGGCAATATGATTTCCGGCCACGTGGTCGAGAAGCACAGCGAAGAGAATATCCCGTATGCCACCATACTGATTGTAGGAACTGATCTGGGTACCACTTCCAACGAGGTGGGTCAGTTCCAGTTCCGTGACCTCAAGCCAGGCCGTTACACCCTGCGCGTATCGGCCATCGGCTACAAGACGCAAGAGAAGAGTGTAGAAGTCAATACCCAATACACTACTTTACTCCATTTCCAGCTGGAAGAGGAGAGCTACCTCACCGATGAGGTGGTGGTCTCAGCCAATCGCAACGAAGTGAAAAGGCGCGATGCCCCTGTCGTGGTCAACGTAATGAGTGCCAAGCTCTTTGAGATGGTCAACTCGTCCGACTTGGCCAAGACACTCAATTTCCAGAGTGGGCTCCGTGTAGAGAACAACTGCCAGAACTGTGGCTTCCCACAAGTACGTATCAACGGTCTCGAAGGACCCTACTCGCAGATTCTCATCAACAGTCGCCCCATCATCAGCGCCCTGAGTGGGGTGTATGGCCTAGAGCAGATACCAACCAATATGATTGAACGTGTGGAGGTGGTACGCGGTGGCGGTTCGGCCCTCTTTGGTGCCAATGCCGTGGGCGGCACCATCAACATCATCACCAAAGACCCCATCAACAACTCCTTCCAATTTGGCTCCACGCTCTCCACCACCGATGAAGGAAGCTGGGAACAAGTGATGAACGGCAACGTCTCCCTCGTGGCCAAGGACAACAGCTACGGCATCGCCCTCTACGAGACCTACCGCAACCGCAATCCCTACGACCGCGATGGAGACGGGTTCTCCGAACTGGGCAAGCTCAACATGAACACCTTCGGTTTCCGGGCCTATTACCGGCCCACCCACTTCAGCCGCATCAACCTGGAGTACCACACCACCAACGAACTGCGCCGAGGGGGCAACAAGTTTGACCTGCAACCCCATGAGACCGACATCACCGAGCAGACCCGCCACGTCATCAACAGCGGTGGCATCAGCTACGACCTCTTCTGGAAGGAGTACCAACACAAGCTATCCTTCTATGGCTCCATGCAGCACATCGACCGCAACAGCTACTACGGTGCGCAGCAAGATCCCAACGCCTATGGCAAGACCAACGACCTGACCTGGGTGGCAGGAGGCATGTATGTGGGTAACCTCGACCAATGCCTCTTTGCACCCTCCACGCTCACGGCCGGCATGGAGTATCAGGACAACTCGCTCCACGATGTCATGACCGGATACCAACGCGACATGAAGCAGCAGGTACGTATCGGAAGCCTCTTCCTGCAGAATGAATGGAAGATGCGGTGGATTTCGCTGTTGGCCGGTGTACGCTTTGACGAGCACAACCTCATCGACCACCTCATTGTGAGCCCCCGCATCAACCTGCTCTGGAAACCCTCGGAGAACCTGCAGGGCCGACTGACATACTCCACCGGCTTCCGTGCGCCGCAAGCCTACGATGAAGACCTGCACGTGACGGCTGTAGGAGGCGAAGGTGTGCAAATCACCCTGGCTGACGGACTGAAGGAGGAACGCTCCAACAGCTACAGTGGATCCATTGACTGGACCTTCCCCATGGGACACTGGCAGGCTAACCTGCTTATGGAAGGCTTCTACACCGACCTGCACCACGTCTTTGTGCTGCAAGACATGGGGCGCAACGAGCAAGGCTACATGATCAAGGAGCGCCGCAACGGCAACGGGGCACGGGTATATGGTGTGAACCTTGATGCCAAGGTGGCTCATGGGAGGGAGGCACAGCTTCAGCTAGGATTCACTGCACAGCGGAGCCGCTATACCCACGATGAAGCCTGGACCGAGGTGGATGGCGTAGAGCAGACCACACGCCGTATGCCCCGCACACCCAACTACTACGGCTACTTCACCTTCAGCTCCGCACCGCTCAAGCACTTTGACTTCTCCCTGTCAGGTACCTATACCGGCTCCATGATTGTGCCCCACTATGCGGGCTACATCCCCAACGATGTGATGGAGAAGAGCAGCGACTTCTTCGACCTGAACCTGAAGCTGAACTACACCTTCATCCTGCACGACCACATCAACCTGCAGCTCAACGCCGGTGTACAGAATCTCTTCAACAGCTTTCAGAAAGACCTGGACAAGGGAGAATACCGCGATGCAGGTTACTTCTATGGCCCCACGCAGCCACGTACTATCTTCTTTGGCGTGAAGATTTCAGGTTGACCGCAGCAGGTAACGACTGACGGTACTTGCGGTAGAGGGCACGCCCCCTATCCGAACTGAGATAATGTGCAAGCCATGTGTTGATGCTATCCATCAGCGCATGGCTTTCTTTGCTGACTCCCCAGGCATAGAGCTGCGTGAAGCCGATGGCCACATGCACATCGAGCTGCGGCAAGCTGTCGATAGCGGCACGTACGGTCTTCTCATCGCATACAGCATAGTCCAGGTCACCATGAGCAACGAGGAAGAGCAACTGCTCAGCACCGTAGCGATCCACCTCTTCCACATAGATGGTATCAGCCATCTCACTGGCCATATGATGGATGCGCATCAGGGCAGGGGAGTTCTTGACCAGGTGAATGCGCTTCTGGGCCAGATCAATCTGACTCTTCACAAAGCGTGCCGAGTCCTCAGCCGTCAGCGGCTTGCGCTGCACGAGCAGCTGCCGGTTGGTCAGCAACGGCAGACTCAGCAGGAGCGAATCACGGACCTCGGTTGTCAAGGGGATGCCTGCCGCAATCAGGTCATAGTGTCCACGCGCCAATCCGTCGAGCTGGTCGCCAAACTCCATCTGCGGATGGATATCCAGCTTAAGTCCATGGTCGTGCGCAAAGTCGTTGACCAACTCATAGTGGAAGCCATTGATGCTGTCCCCCTCAGCTTGAAGGCTTAGCGGACCATAATCAGTCACCACATGGAGCACACCTTCCGTAGCAATCTCGGGATAGTCGCGTGGAGCACCGATAATCAGCGGACTCATCTCTTTCTTGGCCAGAATCCAGGCAATGATTGTGCCCATGAGCACCAGGATGACAATACGGCCCACGCGGCGGACCAAGGGAGAGGAAGGCTGCTTCATACGTTGTTAATCATAAAAGTTCCACGAAAGTCCTATCTTCAACACACGCTGATTGATGGGGTAGTGGGGAGCGAGGAAATAGTTGGGCTGCCCCATGCCGGCATTGACATGCGACATCATCACGAAGATGCGTGTGCGCTTCAGGTGCAGGTTGGCATAGACATCCACGATGGGATAACCGCCAATCTCCACGCGGTCATCCTCACGCTGCAAGTGGAATTGCTGCGTGGCAGGCTGGTAGGCGGGAGCATAATAACTGGTAAAGTAGCGCACATCAGCTCCCAGCTGTACGGTGAGCACCTTCTTAGCCAGCTTGGCCAGCAGGTAGAAGTTGTGATAGAGCGAGAGGTCGGGCAGGGGCAGTATCGCCTCCTCGCTGCTCTTCTGCCAGGTCACCTCGTTGTCGAGATGGAAGATACCGAGCTTGAAGTTCTGCGACAGTGTAGCCGACATCACCTGCACGTTGCCTGTGTATTGCGTGGGGTAGGCATCGCTGCCCAGGTAGGTGTAGTTCTTCAGGTTCTCCACACCGGCCTTGATGTTGGTCCCCCAGCGGGCGATGTTCAGCTCACCCTCCAGACGGGTACGCATCTCCTTCTCCATGTTGTCATTGTCCCAACTGAAGTGGTTGGAGTGGTAATGACGCAGATAGAAAGAGGGCAGCGTATTGCTGAAGGTAGCACGCGCGATGAAGTTGACCGTGTCCTTCCAGAGGCGGAAGTTGAGGTCCATGACCCCTTTGACACGAAATTGCCCTGTAGCCTTACCAGCCACACCCACTTCCCCATTCACGTTATAGTGCAGCAGTTTGCCTTCACGCTTGGCCAGTTCGCCACCGATATAGACCTCGTTCTCCGTATAGCGCTGGCGAGGCATCAGGGTCGTGGTATCTACATTCATCAGGTCGTAACGGCTCATCTTGTGCGAGGCATAGGCGGTAAGTCCGGCCTTGGCATACTTGTTGAATCCCTCCAGGAGGGCGATGCCAAAGGTGTTCTTCACACTGAAGGCCAGGGTTGAGTCACGGCTCGATGTGGGGTCGAGGTAGGCATGGGGATAGAAGTCGGAAGGCTCATTGTTGGCGCGAAACTTGTGGTTGACACGTTCCAGCTGCAGGGTGTGGATAAAGCTGGTCACGGGCACAAACTCCTCGTGCCGGGTGGTGTCGTTCTTCACCTCGCCGTCAGGGCCCTTGCGTTCCTTGATATCCAGCTGTTCCTTATTGAATCCCAGGCGGTAGCGTTGCGTGAAGTAGAGGTAGGAGACGTGGTTGCGGTTGGCCGTCTGCTCCAGGTTGACGGGGATGTTGCTGGCCTCGTACTGCTTCTTGCCTTCGGCCATATTCTCGGGGTGGGTGATGTACTGGTCATCTGTGATACCACCATTCTCCTTCATCTTCATGAAGTAGTGGTTGTAGATGGCCTGCATCTGGTAGCGCTCGCCGATGTAGGAGGCGAAGAGTCCACCGTTGAAGTAGGAGGTGGACTGGTTGGCGTAGAAGCCTCGGCCATAGAGGTAGTCGATGTTGAAGCCGAAGGCCATGCGCTTGTTGGCATTGACGGAGAAGTAGGACTTGAAGCGCTCCTCACCGTTGAGCTTATCGCCTGCCTTATAATAGGATAAGTTCGTATAGGGCACGTTGCTGTTGGTAAACTTAAACTCATCGGGGCGCACGAGGTAGCTGTCCAGTGGATTGAGGAAAATGTTGTTCCACTTGTCACTCCGCTCAAAGAAGAGGCGCGAGAGGCGAGGGGAACCCAGGTTACCCAGGTAGTTGTAGTGCCCCTTCATGCCATCCACCAGGTTGGAGTTCTGGAAGTTCAAGCTCAGCGTATCGGCAGGCACGATGGTACGGTCGCCCAGCGTCTCGCTCAGCTGCCATTGGTAGAGCTTCGGGGCCAGACTCTGAATCTCGGTATGGGTACTGTCCTCCAGGTTGTCCGGCCGGGTAGAGGGGTCAATCTGATTGCCAAACTGATCGCGGTCCATCTGGCCCATGCGGGTCGGCATACGGTTTTGCGCTGCGGTGCTGAGAGAGCAAAGCAGGAGGAGCAGCAGATATGTCAGTCGTTTCTTTCTCATATACACACATTATCGTTTTTAGCAGGTCAGCAGTTTGCGGGAGACCTCACGTGGTGGAAAGCCGAATCTCTCCATCCTTGATTGTAAGATAGAGCACCACAAAGACCTGCGTCTCGGGTACGGTGAGGGTCGCCTTGAAGCGGAATCCCTCCTCATTTACTCCCACAAAGTCCATGTCGGTCAGCACTGCCGTATTCAAGTATTCCTCAGGAAGGACGGTACTAAACTGCTGTTTCTGAATATTTTTACCATAGAGCATCTGCGTACCTTGATAGACACAGATGTAGATTACGTTGTCGTAGTAGATGTTGTCCACGGCCACCCCATTCTCGGTAAAGGTGGTGCGCTGCACCTTCATCGTGGAAGGGTTGATGTGTACGTAGCCCCTGTAGCGGTTGCCTTGGTAGAAGATGATGCTGTCCTTCTTGACCACCTCAGGCGTAGAGGGGAGTATCTCCACCTGCTTTTGCTTGAAGAAGAGGTTATCGGCCACATCTTCCGACTTGTAGAGCTTGACCAGGCCATCCTCCTCGTTGGCGCAGAACCAGAAGCTGTACTCTGTCTGACGCTCAATCTTGTAGGCCATCACACCAAATGCGTTGGTCACGTAGATGGAGTCGTGTACCACCCGGAAAGTGGCCGGAGCATTCTGTGTGTCAGCGTAGAACAGGGTATCTCCCTCCACCTTAATCCACGGCATATCGTCCTCTTCATCGAGCCATATCCCCTGGAGAAGCGCCTTGGCCGTGAGGTCCTCCTTCTGCTCCACAGGCGTTCGCACACCGCCACAGGCTGTCAGCAGCAGCACGGCCACGGGGAGCACCCACTTGCTCAAAGCCCTACAGATACCATCCAATTCTGTCTCTATATCATTCATAATCGTGCGCTTAACTTGAATTATCACTTCTCTAATCTACCTGCAATCATTGCAAGCGTGTGCAAAAATACAAATAATTTTGCTCCCATTTCAACACTGAATGGCTTTTTTTTGTAATTTTGTCGCCCAAACGTGGATTTCAAGCTAAGAGCTACAAGCTGCAAGCTACAAGTGATATACGTAAACTCAAAAACTTAAAAACTCAAAATATTATGGCAGTAGAACTGAAAAACCTGACCAAACGAAGCGAGAACTACTCGCAATGGTACAATGAGTTGGTGGTGAAAGCCGACTTGGCCGAGCAGTCGGCCGTACGTGGCTGTATGGTAATCAAGCCTTATGGTTACGCTATTTGGGAGAAGATGCAGCGTCAGCTCGACGATATGTTCAAGGAGACGGGACACGTCAACGCCTACTTCCCGTTGCTGATTCCGAAGTCGTTCCTGAGCCGCGAGGCTGAGCATGTGGAGGGGTTTGCCAAGGAGTGTGCCGTGGTGAGCCACTACCGTCTGAAGAATGACCCCAACGGCGGTGGCGTAGTGGTGGACCCCGCTGCCCGTCTGGAGGAGGAACTCATCATCCGCCCCACATCCGAGACCATCATCTGGAACACCTATAAGAACTGGATCAACTCCTACCGCGACCTGCCCATCCTGTGCAACCAGTGGGCCAACGTCTTCCGTTGGGAGATGCGTACCCGTCTCTTCCTGCGCACGGCCGAGTTTCTGTGGCAGGAGGGACATACAGCACATGCTACGCGCGAAGAGGCAGAGGCAGAGGCAGTAAAGATGCTCAACGTCTATAGCGACTTTGCTGAGAAATACATGGCTGTACCTGTCATCAAGGGTGTGAAGAGTGCCAACGAGCGCTTTGCCGGTGCCCTCAACACCTATACGATTGAGGCCATGATGCAGGATGGCAAGGCTTTGCAGAGCGGTACGTCGCACTTCCTGGGGCAGAATTTCGCCAAGGCTTTCGACGTGCAGTTTGTCAACAAGGAGAACCAGTTGGAATATGTATGGGCTACGTCGTGGGGCGTATCAACCCGTCTGATGGGTGCGCTCATCATGACCCACAGCGACGACAACGGCCTCGTGCTGCCGCCCCACCTCGCACCGATACAGGTGGTCATCGTACCTATCTACAAGAACGCCGACCAGTTGAAGCAGATTGACGCCAAGGTGGAGGGCATGGTGCAGAAGCTGAAGAGCATGGGTATCTCGGTGAAGTACGACAATGCCGACAACAAGCGCCCGGGCTTCAAGTTTGCCGACTACGAGGTGAAGGGTGTACCTGTGCGCCTCGTGATGGGTGGCCGCGACCTGGAGAACAACACCATCGAGGTGATGCGCCGCGACACGTTGGAGAAGGAGACGCGCACGTGCGATGGCATCGAGGAGTACGTACAGCAGCTGCTAGAGGAGATTCAAGCCAACATCTTCAAGAAGGCCCTCGACTACCGCAACAGCCGCATCACTACGGCCGACAGCTACGACGAGTTCAAGCAGAAGATCGAGGAGGGTGGCTTCGTACTGGCCCACTGGGATGGTACCACCGAGACCGAGGAGAAAATCAAGGAGGAGACCAAGGCCACGATCCGTTGCATCCCGTTTGAGAGCTTCGTGCCCGGCGACAAGGAGCCCGGACAGTGCATGGTGACGGGCAAACCCTCGGCCTGCCGTGTCATCTTCGCCCGCTCGTACTAAGCTGCGTGGGCACAATGTATAGACATTAGAGAAAAGGCTCAGCTGACCGACACTTCCGTGTTAATCAGCTGAGCCTTTATATGTGAAGCGTATAATAATATATCAAATCACTTAATCATATATCAGACCACTTTGTTGGTCTTCGGATCGGGGAATATGATACTTGGCTTGAAGCGCTTAGCCTCCTCGAAGTCCATCAGCGCATAGGACATGATGATGACGATGTCATCGGGCTGCACCTTGCGTGCTGCGGCCCCATTGAGGCAAATCTTGCCGGAGCCACGCTCCCCCTTAATGATGTAGGTCTCAAAACGTTCGCCATTGTTGTTATCCACGATGGCCACTTTCTCGCCGGCTATCAGGTTGGCAGCATCCATCAGGTCTTCATCAATCGTTATGCTGCCCATGTAGTTGAGGTTGGCCTCGGTGACCCGTGCGCAGTGTATCTTCGATTTCAATACTTCAATCATCATCGTTCTAGTGTTCCTTTCCTTAAATTATCCTATTTACCTATATATTATACATACTTGATGTTGTCAATCAACCGCACTTCGCCGCAATACACGGTGATGCAACCTACAGCATAGGTGGTGTCGTCCCACGACTCGATGGACTGCAGCGTGTTGCCATCCACCAGCTCGAAGTACTCCAGGCGCAGACCGGGAGCCTGGTTGATAGCCTCCTCCACCATCTGACGGGTCTCGCTCACGCTGTGCGACTTGGCAAAGTCCCGGCTCTCGAAGAGTGTCTGTGAGATCTTGAGAGCCTGCTGCCGTTGCTCCGCACTGAGGCGTGCATTGCGGCTGCTCAGTGCCAATCCATCGGCTTCGCGCACGATGGGGCAGCCCACGATCTCCAGGGGGAAATGCATCTGCCGCACCATCTCGCGGATGATGGCCAGCTGCTGGAAGTCCTTCTCGCCGAAGTAGGCCTTGTCGGGCTTGACGATGTCAAAGAGCTTGCTCACAATCTGACACACGCCGTTGAAGTGACCCGGACGGTAGATGCCCTCCATCACCGTGTCGAGCGGTGCGAAGCTGAACTGCCGCGTATCGGGCTCAGGATAGATCTCCTCCACCGAGGGGGCGAAGACAAAGTTCACGCCGCAGGCTTCGAGCAGGCGGCAGTCGGCCTCCAGTGTGCGCGGATATTTCGCCAGGTCGTTAAGGTCATTGAATTGCGTGGGATTGACAAAGTCGCTCACCACGGTGACGTCATTCTCGGCCACACTACGCTTCACGAGCGAGGCATGACCTGCGTGCAGGGCGCCCATCGTAGGCACCAGTCCCACACGCTTACCTTGCAGTCGCAGGGCATTGAGTTCTTCCTGCAACGCATTGATGGTATGCACTGTTTTCATTCTTTCCAAAAATATTGTTTTAAAAAACGGGTGCAAAATAAGTCATAATTTGCCACATACAGAAGAAAAATCGTAATTTATTGCATTTTTTCTTGAAAAGGGCATTTTAGGCGATTTTTCACCATGTCTGATTATCAGCGACTTAATAAAAAATAAGGAAATATTGCCGCACAAATCTTGCTCGTTTGAGCTATTTTTTTTATATCTTTGCACTGTCTTTCGGGGGGTGTCAGCCCTTTGAGCAGACAGATAAGAAAGAATAAACGTAACGATTGATTATGGGTAAAGCAAACAAGGTATTGTTTATCACGCAGGAGATTACTCCCTACATGGCAGAGAATGAGGTATCGCTGCTGGGCCGTACGCTGCCGCAGGCCATACAGGAGCACGGTCGCGAAATACGCACCTTCATGCCCAAATGGGGTGCCATCAACGAACGTCGTAACCAGTTGCACGAGGTGATCCGCCTCTCGGGCATGAATCTGATTATCGACGATACCGACCATCCGCTGATCATCAAGGTGGCTTCCATCCAGGCTGCCCGCATGCAGGTCTATTTCATCGACAACGATGACTACTTCCAGAACCGCCTGGAGGTGAAGGATGAGAACGGCGTGGACTATGAGGACAACGACGAACGCATCATCTTCTACGCCCGCGGTGTGCTGGAGACGGTCAAGAAGCTGCGCTGGTGTCCCGACCTCATCCACTGCCACGGCTGGATTTCGCTGCTGGCTCCGCTCTACATCAAGAAGGCCTACAAGGACGAGCCCTCCTTCCGCTCGTCGAAAGTGGTCATCTCGCTCTATGAGGACGGACTGCACGAGCCCTTCAAGGCCGACTTTGTGAGCAAACTGATGCTCAAGGGTGTGGCCAAGAAGGATGTGGCCAAGCTCAAGGAGCCCATCACTTACTTCGACCTCTGCAAGCTGGCCATCGACTTCAGCGACGGCATCATCCAGCAAGACCCCAACATCGACCCGCGCCTGCTGGAGCACATCCAGAGCACGGGCAAGCCCTTCCTGCCTTACCAGGAGCCCGACTGCTACATCGAGGCTTGCAACAAATTCTACGATGAGGTGATGGAGTACGAGCCTGCCGCCCCTGCTGCCACCGCCGCTGCCCCTGCATCCAAACGATGATTCATCCCTAGGAATGGAAGGAGTGGTCAAAGCTCCTTCACCTATTTAATAAAGTAATGTAATGAATTTGACAAGACTTTTCAAGTTAGTACCCTTTGCATCGCTGCTGCTCCTGCTTGCCTTGGGCAGTTGCGATGACAATACGGGGTCGATGGGCATCGACATGATGCCTCCCACCGACCATCTCAAGGCTCACACCACGCTGTTTGACGTCACCACGCGCTCCATCAAGGCCGACTCGGTGTTCGCCAAGACCAGCACCGGCTATGTGGGCCGTTTTTCAGATGCCGACTTCGGCTTCTACGAGTGCAGCTTCCTCACGGAGCTCAACTGTACGGACAACTACCGCTTCCCCGACGTCTATCACTATGACGAGGCCACCCAGACGGCCAGCGGCATCATGGCGGGCGACTCGGTGGTATCAGCACAGCTCGTCATCTACTACTCGTCGTGGTTTGGCGACTCACTCAACGCCTGCCGGCTGAGCGTCTATGAGCTCAACGACCGCTGGCTGGAGGAGCGCAACGCCGAGGGCACCAACTACCGCTACACCAGCATTGATGGCTCAAAGTACTGCGACAACAGCACCCTGATGGGCCGTGCCGCCTATTCGGCCTACGACACCTCGGTGAGCGACAGCCTACGCAATGCCACCGATTCCGACGGCAACCCGGCCTACTATCCCCACATCACGATTCCTCTTGACAAGCACAGTTTCGGCGAGGACCGCATCCTCTACAAGTACCGCAGCAACCCCGAGTACTTCGCTGATGCCGAGTCGTTTATCAACAACGTCTTCAAGGGGGTCTATATCAAGACCGACCAGGGTGACGGCACCATCCTCTACGTGGACCGCGTCGATCTGCAGATGCAGTTCCGCTTCCATGCCGTGGATTCGCTGGGTGTGAAGCTGCAATGCGTGGATGGCAGTGACTCACTCTATTACAGCATGAACACGGTCTTCGTCTCGACCAAGGAGGTCATCCAGGCCAACCGCTTCAGCAACTCGCAGCGCATCGATGAGCGCGTGAGCGAACAGGGCAATACCTACCTCAAGTCACCCGCAGGCATCTTCACCGAAGCCCGTCTGCCCTACGATGAAATCTATGCCCAGCTCCAGAAGGACACCCTCAACGGGGCCAAGCTCACCTTCACCAACTACCATCAGGACTCGAAGTACGACTTCAGCATGGATGCCCCAAGCACGGTGCTCCTGGTGCGCAAGTCGGCCTACACCTCCTTCTTCGAGAACAACGAGGTGACCGACAACGTCACCTCCTTCTCAGCCACGCACAACAGCGTAGCCACCAACCAGTACGTATTCAGCAACATTGCCCGCTTGATCTCAACTTGCATCACCGAGAAGAACAAGGCCCGCAACGAGGCACGTACCGCCGCAGGTGCTGCCTGGAACGAAACCGTCTGGGAAGCCCAGTGGAAGCTCGACAACCCCGACTGGGACAAGGTGCTGCTCATCCCCGTCACCCTGAGCTACGACAACAACAGCTCACAGCTCATCGGCGTGCAGCACGACCTCAAGCCCTCCTACGCCAAGCTCGTAGGCGGCCCCACCGGCGAAGTGCTGAAGCTCGAAGTTGTCTCCACCGAGATACAGGAGTAGGAGATAGGGCGCTGCAGAGTTAGCCTCCCACGGCTAGGAGAGTTAAACACTTCAGCCGTTTCCAGCACATTGGAAAAATTGTTACCTCGCGTAGAAAAAAGATTTTCTACGCGAGGTAATTTTTTTTGGGCATAATAGGATGACCAATTCATTGTTGGGCGGAATATGTTCCGCCCCTACAAGTTGATGCTCACGATACAGCACCTAAATGGACGAAAAAACCATTTCTCTTCAAAAAATACACTTCATACTTCATATTTCATTCTATACGACTGATATACAAAATGATACAGTATGAAGTATGGTATGAAGTATTCATTTGCTTGCGGAGGAATTTTGATTAGCAGCAAGCTTATTAATCTTAATCAAGGAAGGTTATTAATCTTACGGAGAATGCAGATAGTATATCTAGCATATCGTAGCTATACGGGAATGTGGATTTACTTTGCAAAGAAGAACTTACTGAACAGCAATACATTACAAAAATATCGGATTTACTTTGCAAAGAAAAACTGTCTAATCTTATGGGGAATGCAGATAGCATCTCAGCGTATTGTAGCGATAAGCAATGAAAGGCCCTAGAAATATAAAGAAACCTAAGTGAACCTTAGAAATAACAAGCTAATATGATGTTCTATAGCATTGTTTTGCTAGACTTTTATAAACTATTATGCTAAAATTTCTCAAAACCCAATGATAATCTACGAAAATCATTGCGCGAACAATAATAATGTGTAATTTTGCCTCTGCCTGCCCACGCTGATGCCTTCAGAAGGCGCGGTAATGGGTGGGTCATACATATAAAGGCGTATCTGTACGCTTTGGTTTTGACAATTCGTGAACTTCGCAAACTCATCTGTTCGTCAAAAACAAAGCAACGGGAACGCCCCTTGGGTGTATTATAAATAACCCTAAACGACTATAGCGTTTGCTTAGCACCTGCTGTAGCCGAAATAGGTGTTTATATACATACATCAGCGTGGGGCTTTCGGCGTTGCTCGTTTCGACGAACAGGGCAATGCGAAGGCCTACGAATTGTGGAACGAGTGACAGACTGGCTCCACGTTTTTTTATGTACGTACTTGATAATTAACCCATGCAGCTATGGAGCCGGCTCAGTATAAATGTTATTTGAGTAAGGTATGTTAGAGCATCATTTTTATTTTAGATTGCTATTGCTCGTATTTTTTGGAGCATTCTTTGTCGTTGCATGTATGAGAATGGCCCGACATAACCCAAATGAAGAAAGAAATGTTTCTCACAGAACCTCAAAAGTAATTGGTGCAATTTTTGCTGTACTTGCAGTTTTGTGTTGCATAATGGCGTGCGGAGCTTTATCTCAAGTCAATTTTCCCGATCGATCAATAGAGCCTGGATTCTCTGAATATATGATTCTTCGTACTGCAGAAACAAAACAAATTTGGGGAAATCCAACATTCTTTCAGATGCAAGTATTTATTGCCACAGCAAACACGTTTGCCTGTCTTGCTATTGCTGTTTATTGCCATTACTTTAGGTCTTCTAATACTAATGTATGGATTAAAGCAGGTAAGATACTCTTATGCTTATTCCTATATATGCTTCTAGTCAACGCAACCAATCTTCAATACTTTGACTCTTATGAACTCATTTGGCCTATTCTATATATCATTATAATAGCAATGATTTTTTGGTTTACGAAAAACAGACATAAAGAAGCCTGTTTTACTAAAAAGCCTAAAGTGAATTCATATGAAGTAGTTACCGACGTAGATTTATAACTATGTATTGCAAGTATTGTGGACAACTGATAGATGATGACTCCTGCTATTGCAAGCATTGTGGGAAGATGATATCGGAGAAATCCAGCATCCTTACTAATAGTAATCGTATGCTTAAGCGCTTTACTTCTCTAACGATGAAAAAGCAATTGATAATCATTTTGTGCTCATTGGTCTATTTGGTATGGATTTGCATAATAATTGAAAATGCAGATAATCATGATTTTTTTCGGGACTATGTAGCACCTTTTTTTGCGTATGGTTTGTTCTTTCCGTATTTAGCTATTTGTTTGTGGTATATATATCGAAGATACAAATTCCTAAAGAAAAAGAAACACATCACTTCGGTGAAGGGAAATGAACGTCAAGCTACAAGGCAACATAATGCTACATCTAGCATAGCAGTCAGATCATTGGTTAATTCGGAAATATTACTTGAATTTGCTAATAGGCATGGAAAAATGCAAGTAGTGAGTAAAGCCTGTAAAGATGCAAGATCTCAGGAACACTATTGCCTATTTACCTCCTCTGATGGACAGACAATAGAAGTTGGTCTTTCTAAGCAGATAGCGACTTTTGAGGCAAAAGATATCTCTGAAAATAAGCATGTGTTGTGCGTGAACTATTACAACGACAACACCTTTGAATTGGACTATATCAGCGATAAACAAATTAATGATTCACTTCCTATATAACATTATCAAATAGCATGAAATACTCGTTTATACTTTCTTTGTATTTAGTGAATATCATTTGTCTGACAGGATGCAAGAATGAATATGTAAGAGAAAAAGGCTGCCACTTAGACAAGATGGGGATTAACGGCAACGTTGTAAAGGTTGAAACAATTGTTCAGTCTTCCATGCCACTTACGGAGATGTTCGCCAAAACGTTTGACCCGAAGTATACTTTAACAACATATGGTATCAATATAAGTATAGACTTTGACAATCACGGTAACGTCAAAAATACTGTTGGATATGGACTTGATGGAGAAATATTGTTTAAGGAAAAAAAGTATATACAAAATAAAGACATGATTAGCTCTCCATGTGTGATTGCGCCACCGACATCAGAAGGAAAAGTTCATCATACAAAGGCTGTTTATAACGAAAAAGGACAAGTCGTGAATATTAAGTACTATTGCGGAGATGATGTGCTGTGGAATCAAACAGCAAGTTATAATGAAGATGGAACAATGGATACTATCATCAAAGAATATGAGCCCTTTAAGATAGAATCACGTTTCTACTTTATATATGCCTGCTTTCCTTA
>CAMACX010000044.1 GCA_945831575.1 uncultured Mediterranea sp. | reverse complement strand
ATGTCTATTCGGTGATGAACAACTGGGGAGCCAACCACGGTGCCATCAGCTACGGTCACATCGGACAGGACCTCATCACGATGGCCTCTATCCTGCGCATCCCCGTCTGCATGCACAACGTGGAGGATGACAAGATCTTCCGTCCTGCCGCCTGGAATGCTTTCGGTATGGATAAGGAGGGTGCCGACTACCGCGCCTGCCAAAACTATGGTCCTATTTATAAGTAAGCTACGAGCTACAAGTTATTACTGAGCTACGTGTAAATGAGACGTAAAATAACTAACTCTTAAAATGCTAAAAACCTATGATAACAGAACAACATTTTGAACAATTTCTGGCCGAGGCGCATCGCGTGGGCGATGCAGGGCTTACGGTCTGCAGTAGTGGTAATATCTCCTGGCGTGTGGAGGAGGATGTGGTGATGCTCTCGGGCACGGGCTCGTGGGTTCCTAACCTGGTGCGTGAGAAGGTGGCCCTCTGCCGTCTCTCTACGGGTGAGGTGCTCAACGGCGTGAAGCCCTCCATGGAGCATGGATTCCACCTGGGTGTGCTCCGCGCACGACCCGATGTCAATGTGGTACTCCACTTCCAATCACCCTACGCCACGGCCATGGCTTGCTCCAAGGAGATTCCTGAGGATCTCAACGTGACAGCCGAGGTGCCCTGCCATGTGGGTGCGGAGATTCCTGTCATCCCTTACTTCCGCCCGGGATCGCCCGAACTGGCTCACGCTGTGGTGGAGGCCCTCACGGCACACAACTCCTGCCTGCTGCGCAAGCACGGACAGGTGGTGTGCGGCAAGGACTTCAACCAGGCCTTTGAGCGTGCCATGTTCTTCGAGATGGCCTGTCGCATCGCCATCCTTACCCGTGGGCAATACTGTACCCTCACCAAGGAAGAGATTGATGACCTGGAGACCTACATCTTAGGCAAGAAGACGAAATGAGAGAAGCATATCTGGCTATAGACTTCGGAGGCGGCAGTGGCAGAGTCATTGCCGGCTCCGGGGAGGCCGGGGCGCTGCAACTCGATACCGTCAGCCGGTTTCCCAACCGCCAGGTGGAGCTTGGCGGACGCATCTACTGGGACTTCCTATCGCTCTTTGAGGACATGAAGCGCGGCATACGTGCCGCTGTGGAGAAGGGCTACCGCATACGTAGCATCGGCATCGACACCTGGGGTGTGGACTTCGGTCTCATCGACCGTCATGGACATCTGCTGGGCAACCCCGTCTGCTACCGCGACCACCGTACCGATGGCTTGCCTGAGCAGTTCTTTGCCAATCACGATGCTCAGGCCCACTACGCCGAGTGTGGCACGCAGGTGATGCCCATCAACACGCTCTTCCAGCTGCTGAGCATGAAGCAGCAGGAGGACCCGCAGCTGGAGGTGGCAGACAGGTTGCTCTTCATGCCCGACCTCTTCAGCTTCTTCCTCACAGGAGTGGCCAACAACGAGTACACCATGGCCTCCACCTCGGAGCTGATGGATATCCGTACGGGTGAGTGGAACTATCCGCTCATTGATGAACTGGGACTGCCACGCCGACTCTTCGGTGAAATCGTGCGCCCGGGCAGACATCGCGGTGTGCTCAGACCCGAGCTAATGCAGGAGCTGGGTATCGACTACGAGGTACCTGTGGTGGCTGTGGCTTCGCATGATACGGCCAGTGCCGTCCATGCCATCCCTGCTTCGCCGGAAGGGAGTCGTACTGCTTTCCTTAGTTCAGGCACCTGGTCGCTCCTGGGTGTACTGACTGATGCGCCTATTCTCAGCGAGGAGGCCCGTTTGGGCGGCTTTACCAACGAGGGTGGTGCCGGAGGCAAAATCTGCTTCTTGCAGAACATCACGGGGCTCTGGATCCTGCAGCGGCTGATGGCCGTCTGGAAGGAGGAGGGTCTGACGACAGACTATGGTGTGCTCTTGGCCGAGGCTGAGGCTGCCACGATGGAGTCGCTCATCGACGTGGATGACCCCCGCCTGGCTAGCCCACAGTCGATGGCTGAAGCCATTGCCGAATGCTGCCGTACGAGCGGTCAGCAGGTGCCCGTGACACAGGGTGAGATAGTGAAGTGCGTACTGCGCTCGCTGGCCGACCGCTACCGCCGCGCCATCGATGGACTCAACGCCCTGCTGCCTGAGCCTGTGGAGCGTCTGCGCATCATTGGCGGTGGCTCGCAGAATGGCTACCTCAACCGTCTCACATCCGAGGCTACAGGTTTGCCCGTAGATGCGGGACCCGTGGAAGCAACTGCCATCGGCAATATACTTTGTCAACAGCAGGCTATACAATAACTGCTTGGCGACTAAGAAATAACCCAAAAATTCGTATCATGAAAATATCCATACTGAGTAAAGAGGGAACCTCCTACCTGGTACCTTTCATCCTGATTACCTCCTGCTTTGCGCTGTGGGGCTTCGCCAACGACATCACCAATCCCATGGTGAAGGCGTTCTCGAAGATCTTCCGCATGAGTGTTACCGATGGTGCCATGGTGCAGGTGGCCTTCTATGGGGGCTACTTTGCCATGGCCTTCCCTGCTGCCATGTTTATCCGTCGCTACAGTTACAAGGCGGGCGTGCTGATGGGGCTGGGCATGTATGCCCTGGGGGCGCTGGCCTTCTTCCCCGCCAAATACACGGGGGAGTACTATCCTTTTCTGGCGGCCTATTTCATTATGACCTGCGGCCTCTCCTTCCTGGAGACGAGTTGTAATCCTTACATCCTCTCCATGGGCGATGAGGATAGTGCTACGCGCCGGCTCAACCTGGCGCAGGCCTTTAATCCTATTGGTTCACTTATGGGCATGTTTGTGGCCATGAACTTCATCCAGAACCGCCTCAACCCGCTGGGCACGGCGGAGCGTGCGCAGCTTTCGGCTGAGGAGTTTGAAGCGGTGAAGCAGTCAGACCTGGGGGTGCTCATCGCGCCCTATCTGGTCATCGGCGTGGTTATCTTGCTGATGCTTCTTGTCATTCGTCTCACGCCCATGCCGCGCAATGCTGATAAGAGCCACTCCATCAATTTCCTGCCCACGCTCAAGCGCATCTTCGGCCTGCACCGTTACCGCTATGGCGTGGTGGCGCAGTTCTTCTACGTGGGTGCTCAGATCATGTGTTGGACGTTTGTCATCCAGTACGGCACACGTCTCTTCATGAGTCAGGGGATGGAGGAGCAGGCTGCCGAGGTGCTGTCGCAGCAGTACAATATTGTGGCGATGATCATCTTCTGCTGCAGTCGCTTCATCTGCACCTTCCTGCTGCGTTACTTCTGCCCGGGCCGTCTGTTGATGACCCTGGCCATCGGTGCGGCGTTGCTCACGTGCGGAGTCATCTTCTTCCAGAACATATGGGGCATGTACTGTCTGGTGGGTGTGTCAGCCTGCATGTCGCTGATGTTCCCCACCATCTACGGCATTGCGCTCCATGGGTTGGGCGATGATGCCAAGTTTGGTGCCGCCGGTCTGATTATGGCCATTCTGGGTGGCAGCATCCTGCCTCCGCTGCAGGCCTCCATCATCGACTGCCATGAGCTCTTCGGTATGCCGGCTGTGAATGTCTCGTTCGTCCTGCCGCTCATCTGCTTCGTGGTGATTGTCTGCTACGGCAATACGGTGAAGCGGGCCCGGTAAGTAATGTAGCGGGTTATAAGATACTATCAATAAGATACTATCAGGCTGTATAACTCGGCGCAATCTCATCTCTTTAGATAGATTGTGCCGAGTTACTATTATGCTGAGCAGTTGAGCTTTATCTATCTGCAATCGGGCTGTAGGTTGTACTACTCACTATGCTCTGCAATGGAAATGTAACAGAAGTTTTTGGGGTGGAGTATTGGTAGGAAAGAAAGTTTTCTCTACTTTTGCGGCCAAACAATCCGAAGCAACGATGACAAGAACCACCGAAGCCCGGCTGATGAGCCACTCATCCGAAGCTCAGTCACAGCCTGAATCTGTCCAGCTCAATGAGCAGGGTCTGCATGACATCTTCAAGCGATATTATGCACCGCTCTGCCTGTTTGCCTACCAGTTTACTGACGACAGGGAACTCTCAGCCGACCTGGCGCAGGAGGCTTTCATCAAGCTGTGGGAACTGCGCGCTAACTTCAGCTACCTGCATCAGGTGCGTTCGTTCCTCTACCTGACGGTACGCAACAGGGCGCTCAACGAGCTGGAACACCGGCGCGTGGTGGAGGAGTATGCTAGCAACTATCAATTGAAAGCCTCTGAGGTCTTCTTTGAGGAGACCCTCATCGAGCAGGAGACCTACCGCATCCTGACTGAGGCTATCGACAGCTTGCCTACGCGCATGAGGGAGGTGATGCGTCTGGCCCTCAGCGGCAAGAAGAATGCGGAGATAGCTGAACAGCTGGAGTGCAGCATAGAGAACGTCCGCTCCCTGCGTCAACAGGCCTATAAGCGCCTCCGCTTCCTCCTCAAGGATTACTACTACAGCTTGCTCCTCTTCATCCTACAGTTACCTCATTAAAGAAAAATCCAGACAAATATCTTCATCGTAGCTCTAAAGCAACGCTAAGGTAACTCTAAAGCAACGCTAAAGTGAAGCCCATTTGAAGTCGATTTGAACTCGATGAATCTCTAATTTTTCATCGACTTCAAATCGAGTTCAAATCGACTTCAAATCGAGTTCATCCTATTCCTACTACGGAGGAAGTGTAGAGGAAGAACGGAGGAACCGAATAACCGGAATTGTAGGAGTGAATAGTGATAAAAGGAGAAAAATCTAGACAAGTAAATAAAAATAGGATGCGGGAATCACCCCTTTTTGCTGCTGACCTGTTATATCCATAAAAACAGCAGCAAAACATGGAGCACATGACATCGCATTTTGAGATAGCCCGCTGGATAGCGGCTCACCTGAGCAGGAGCCTCGGCAGCAAGGAGCAGATACAGCTCGACCGCTGGCGCAAGGAGTCGTCTGCCCACGAGGAACTCTTCCAAAGGCTCTGCAATGAGCAGCGCCTGCTCCACTATGCCGAGCAAAGGAGCTGGTTTGATGAGGCGGAGGGATGGAAACGCTTGCAACAGCAGTTGCAGCAACAATCACCGCAGCATCAGCAGCTCTTGAATCCTCAGCAGCAACGACGACAGCGACACTTGCGTCTGCTTAGCCGGGTAGCCAATGTGGCCGCTGTCCTACTGCTTCCCCTGCTCTGGAGTGCCCTGACGACTTATTTCCAAGCACCAGTTTCAACTCCTCTTTCCGAGCAACTGACAACCCACATCCCCATTACCCCGGGCAGCTCCAAAGCGCTGCTCATCCTGGAGGACGGAAGCACCTTGCCCCTAAGTGCCACGACCGACACCTTGCTCACACAAGCCACCTCCATTACCCTTCGTCTGGATTCTGCTCAGCTGACCTACCAACACGCTGCTCTCGATGCAGAGGCTCCATCCTCTGAGACCGCCTTAACGAACACCATATTGTACTCCCCACACTGGAACAGCATCCAGACCCCACAGGGAGGCGAGTATCGTCTCACACTCAGTGACGGTACCCGAGTCTATCTCAATGCCATGAGCACGTTGCGCTTCCCTGTGGAGTTCAGTGGCGGACAGCGTGTCGTGGAGTTGAGTGGCGAGGCTTACTTCGAGGTCATGCACAGCGGTACACCTTTCATCGTCAGGACTCCACGGATGGAAGTGGAGGTGATGGGCACGGCCTTCAACCTCTCCGCATATCCCGATGAGGTGACCAGTACCACTTTGGTAAACGGGCAGGTCAAGGTGAGTGCATCGGGTGTTGGCAGCCGTTTGCTCGTCCCTTCACAGCAGGCCTCACTCACTCCAGGTGAAGACCGTCTGTGCGTGAAGCAAGTAGATACCGACTGCTTTACAGCCTGGACCAAAGGGAAAATCCTCTTCAAGGACGAACGACTTGACGTGATGATGAAGCAACTGTCACGTTGGTACGATATGGAGGTGAACTTCGCTGAGCCTAGCCTCAAAGCGTTGCGCTTCGGTTGCCACCTCAACCGCTACCACGACATCACTCCCTTCCTCAGGCTGCTGGAGCAGACTGGCAAGGTGAGCATAAAGGTTGACGGGCATCGCCTCACCATCAGCACACCATCCACCACACCTACATACCGGACTAATTCACCTATTCAATAACATAAAAAACTCTATTCATGAACAGGAAACATTACCCCTCTCCGCAACGGAGCAACGGCAGACACCTCATACTAGTGCTTCTGCTATTCGGCCTCATGGCCACGGGAATGGTGCAAGCGGCCAACCAGGCGCTGGCACAAACAAAAGTCACTGCACACTTCAAGCAGGCTACACTCCACGAAGTACTTTGGGAGATACAGAAGCAGACGGGCTTCACCTTCATCTACAACACGGCGGATGTGGAAGGGGTGACAGTAGGACCACTGGATGCCAGCGAGCAGTCCATCAGCAATGTGCTGGACCTATGTCTCGCCCACAGTAACCTGGAGTGGCAGGAGCACGAGGGAGTCATCACCATACGGCAGCGCCCTGAGACACACTCCCCTGCACCGCAGCAACAGCAGCAACTGAAGGGTGTGGTCATCGACGAGCAGGGAGAACCTATCATCGGGGCCCATGTATTGCTGAAGGGGGCCACTACCGGTGTGCTGACCGACAACGACGGTCGCTTTACTATCGAGGCTGCCCAGGTTTCGGCCACGGTGGTCGTGACTTACGTGGGCTATATGCGTCAGGAGGTGAAAGTGAGCGCCAACCAGCCAGCTCGTATCATCCTCAAGATGGACAGCAACCTCACCGAGGAGGTGGTCATCACGGGCTACGGTACCTTCAAGAAGTCGGCCTACGCCGGCTCCGCATCGAGTGTGAAGTCCGAACGCATTGCTGATGTGCCAGCCGTCTCCTTCCAGGACCTGTTGCAGGGCAATGCTCCCGGGGTGCAGTTTACCGCCTCTTCAGGCCAGCCGGGAGCCTCTTCGAGCCTCAATATCCGTGGCATGGGCTCGTTCAATGCGAGCAACTCACCCCTCTACGTCATCGACGGTGTGCCTGTCATCTCCGGCTCCATCAACGCCATGACCTCGGATGCCGGCCTCGATGTGATGGCCACCATCAACAGCTCCGACATTGAGAGCATCACCATCATCAAGGATGCGGCTGCCGCCTCGCTCTACGGGTCGCGGGCCGCCAACGGCGTGGTGCTCCTTACCACCAAGAAAGGCAAGAGTGGCAAGGCGCAGATCAGCTTGAAAGCCGACTGGGGATTCTCAGACTTCGCCATGGACTATCGTCCCGTAATGGATGGTGCCGAGCGACGTGAGACGATCTACAACGGCCTTATGACCAGTCAGTTGCGCAAGGGAGCTTCAACTGAAGAGGCCAAGGCTTATGCTGACGAGACCATTGACGACTACGCGCCAATCCCCTGGTGTGGTTATGTGAACTGGGACGACATCCTCTTTCAGAAGGGGAGCCACGAAACCTATGAGGCTTCGCTCACCGGTGGCACCGACCGCTTCAAATACTACTCCTCCATCGCCTATCTCAAGCAGGAGGGTATCGGCATACGTTCGGGTCTGGAACGCATCAGTGGCCGACTGAATGTAGATTTCCAGGCCACCAAGCAGTTGAAGCTGGGGGCCAACCTGCTGTTTGCCACCGTCAATCAGGATGTCTATAGCGAAGGCACCAGCTACACCTCGCCCTTCTACGCTTCGCGCAATGCCGTGGTGCCCAACGATCCCGTCTATAACGAAGACGGCAGCTGGAACCGTGACTTCATCCGCAACGGCGACCGCAATCCTCTGCTGGCCAATACCTACGACTACCAGCGGGAATATGTACATCGCTCGTTCAATACGCTCTTTGCCGAATACGAGTTGCTCAAGGATTTGCGGCTGAAATCCACCTTCAGCTACGACTACACCACCACCAAGGGTGTGGATTGGAGCGACCCACGAACCTCCAATGGCGATGACATCAACGGCGGCATGTCGCAACGCTACTATGAGCGCAAGAAGATGGTGTGGGCCAACCAGTTGACCTATCGTTTTAACCTTGGCACCGACCATCACTTCGACCTGCTGGCCGGCTACGAAATCGATGCCCAACGGCGTGACTACCTTTCGGCCTATGCTACCAACTTTGCCACGGCTGACAAGAACGAGATGAGCAATGGCATGAAGACGGAGTCGGTGGGTGGCAACTACAACGAGACTCGCATGGTCTCCTATCTGACCCGCGCCAACTACGACTACCTGAATCGCTATTACCTGGGAGCCAGCTTCCGCACCGACGGCAGCTCGCGCCTGCATCGCGACAACCGTTGGGGTAAGTTCTGGTCAGCCTCTGCCGCCTGGCGTGCCATCGAGGAGCCCTTCATGGAGCCTGTAAAGGAGTGGCTTACTGACCTGAAGTTGCGTGCCTCGTACGGAGTAAATGGCACCCTGCCTTCCGATTACTACGGTTATATGGGTCTGAGCAGCCTGACTGAAGGCTACCAGGAGGAACCGGGCATCTTGCAGACGCAAATCCGCAACGACAACCTGAAGTGGGAGACCAACTACAACCTCAACCTCGGCTTGGACTTCGCGCTCTTCAACCGCATCAACGTTACCCTGGAGTACTATACCCGTACCACCAAGAACCTGCTGATGGACCGTCCCATCTCGATGACTACGGGCTTCAGTAGCTACTTGATGAATATCGGCGAGGTGAAGAATCAGGGTGTCGAACTCGAAATCCAGTCGCAGAATCTCCGCACCAAGCATTTCAACTGGAACACCACCTTCAATATCTCTCACAACAGCAACGAGATTGTGACCCTCGACGGGATGCAGACACAGATTATCAGTGGCACGCAGATTCATCAGATAGGCAAACCCTACCGCACCTTCTACCTCGTGGAGTTTGCCGGTATCAATCCCGAAACCGGTGTGCCTCAGTTCTATACCAACGACCTCGATGCCAACGGCCATTATGTGAAGGAGATTACCGAGAAGTACAGCGAGGCTCACGCCATCGCCCTCGACAAACATGCCGAGCCTACCGTCATAGGAGGCCTGAATAACAGCCTGCGTTACCGTTGGTTTGACCTGAGCTTCCTCTTCTCCTACCAGTTTGGAGGCTATTCGTACGACAACTGGGCTCAAAAGACGGAGCATGGTGGCAATGACCTGAAGGCCAACATACCCACTTACTATCGCGACAACTGGAAGCAACCGGGCGACGTATCGACATACGAAGTCTTCATGGAGAAGCCCAGCAAGGCCATGAGCTCCTGTTCCACCACGCGCCGTCTGCATAGCAGCGACTTCGTCCGTCTCAAGACAATCACCTTCGGCTTCACTCTGCCCAAGGAGTGGACAAGCCGTGCCGGCATCAGCCAGATGCGCCTCTTTGCTTCAGCTAACAACCTCTGGACCTGGGCTGCCTACGACTACTACGACCCCGAGTCGGCCATCAACGGCGTAGCCTCTTGGGGCACCCCGCCACTGAAGAGTGTCACCTTTGGTGTCCATGTGAACTTCTAACCATTATAACCATTCAATTCAAATAGCAGCATTATGAAACTGACCCAATACCTTTCATTTGGACTGATTCTGCTTCTGGCCACCTCGTGCGGCAACGACTGGCTGGACCGCAGTCCCTCCACCGCTGTGGAGACAGAAAAGAGCATCAAGCAGCTCTCCGATATCGAATTTTCGCTCAACGGCATCTACAGCACCATGCAAGACCCCTACGCCTACTCGGGCCGGTTGGTCTATTACGGTGACGTGACGGGCGATGATATGCAGGCCGTGAGCTCCACCAAGCGCACCGGCAGTTACTATGACTTCCGTTTCTCGCGTGATACAGGGCCTTCTACCCACTGGAACCTGCTCTACGCCATGATACAAGGCTGCAACCTGATACTGAAGAATATAGATGCTATCAGCGTCAGTGAGGAAGATGCCGCCTATCGTGATGACCTCAAGGGTGAGGCTTTGGCCATCCGTGGCCTGGCCTTGTTTGACTTGACCCGCATCTTCGGTTATCCCTACCTGAAGGATCATGGTGCTTCGCTCGGCGTGCCCATCGTGACAGAGTTCTCCACCATCGAGAGTCGTCCCTCGCGCCATACCGTGGCCGAATGCTACGAAGCCATCATCGCCGATCTCAAGGAGAGCACTACCCTGCTGAGCAGCAAGTTTAAGAAGGGAAAAATCAATCGCTGGGCCGCCATGACCCTCCTGAGCCGCGTCTATCTCTATCAGGGCTATAACCACAATGCCCTGCAGTGTGCTGAGGAAGCCATCGTGGGTGCCAAGAAGGCCAAGTATGCCCTCTGGACCAATGAGGAGTACCCCACTGCCTGGGGCAATGATGCCTCCTCCTCGAAACCGGGCGAAGTGCTCTTCGAGATTGTCAACCTCACCACCGACAGCCCAGGCAAGGAGAGCATGGGCTACCTCAACTCCTACAACGGCTACGACGACATGTGCATCACCGTCTCCTTCTACAAACTGCTGAAGGAGGACCCCGATGATGTGCGTCTCAAGCTGCTGAGCTTCGACAAGACCTACTATGCCTATGTCAACAAGTACCAGCCTCAGGAGGGTGAGAACATTGCTGATGCCAACATCCCCTTGATACGCCTTTCCGAAGCCTATCTAAATGCAGCCGAAGCTGCCGTGAAGCTGGGTGACAACGAGAAGGCTGTGGCTTATCTGAACCCCATCGTAGAGCGTGCCAATCCAGCCCGCAGCCTGGAGGGGACGACGCTCACCCTGGATGACGTGCTCACTGAGCGGAGAAAAGAGCTTGTGGCTGAGGGGCACCGCATGTACGACGTGATGCGTAACGGAGGCACCGTGACGCGTGTGCAGCTCTCCGACAAGGCCATCAGCAAGACCAAGCACGACACCAAGTACATGGAGTATGACTGGACCTTCTACCAGATTGTCCTCCCCATCCCCAAGGGCGAGATGAATGCCAATCCGAACATGAAGCAGAATCCGGGTTACTAGGAAGTCCATGCTATCTAGGCTGCTAGGAACCCGGCCAACAAGAAACTAAACCGACAAATACTATCTATTATATTCTCTCTCTAAATGGGTTTCCCTCATTTTGATGTTGGTAATTCTCCCCAGTTCTGCCGTGATGGCACGGCTGGGGAGTGGGGAACCCTTACAGGGGTTTGAATTTCAAGATAAAAGTACCATAATACTTGCCGATAATGCGCAGGGCCGTCCACATAATCAGCGCAGCGAGTGCCAGATAGATCATCCAAGCCCAGAAGCTGTTCCACCAAGGCTCAGCAATGTGGATGCCTACCTGCTGCGTGTCGATTATCCGTCCGCTGATGCGGCTCACACAACGCACCTTCAGCGTGTAGCTGCCAGCCGGGAGGTTCTCAAAACGGGCTACTGACTGCTCTGCTGGGGCACTCCACTCCTTGCTGAATCCCTCCAGGATATATTGATAGAGCAGATCGCCACGGAAGCGGTAGTTGATGCTTTCGTACGCCACCTCCAGCGAGCGGTAGGCATAATCCAGGTTGACCTGTCCTTCGCGCAGCGCCTCATAGAGGCGAGTCTGCTGTAGGGTGGTCAGTTTTCCCTTGACCCGTAAGGCAGAGAAGCGTAGCGGAGCTTGATAGGAGATGGGGGCTATCAGCTTGGGGTCGATGATTACGGCTCCGTTGTTGCTGCCAAAGAGCAGCTTGCCGTCGTTCAGCGTAGCCACTGCCGAACGGTTGTATTCCCGCTCCACGTCAGGGATGTAGTTGATGTTCATGGCCTTTCCCGTAGTGGGGTAGAAGATGGAGAGTCCGCAATCCGTACTGGCTACGATGCGTCCCTGTGTGTCGAAGGCCAGGCCATAGATGCAGTTGGAGTTGAGTCCATCCGCTGTGGTATAGGCCTTGAAGGTGCGTGTAGAGAGTCGGTAAGCGTAGAGGCCACCGCCATCCGTGGCAATCCATGCTGTGTCGGCTGAGGCGAAAAGCATTGACTTGACGTAGTTGTTCACCTTCTGCTCCCTCGACTCGTCGTTGAGGAAGAAGTGGGTCGATACCCCTCGCTCGGAGTCCACGTCGAAGAATCCATTGGCTGTCCCGACCGCCATATGTCCGTTGGGCATCGGTACCATGCACTCCACGGTCTGTATGTCAAATCGCTGTGTCTTCTGCTTGGTGTAGTGCATCAACGCACCGTTTAGGCAGCCTATCCAGAGTCCGCCCTGGGCATCCTTGGCAAGGCTATAGACGTGGTTGCTCTCCAGGTTGCCCTGCTCGCAGCTGTAGGCCTTACGGTACTCTCCTGAGTCGTTGACGCGATAGACCCCTTCGCCGTAGGTACCCACCAGCAGGTTCTCACCATCGTCACAGAGTGCCAGCACCACCCGTCCGTGCAGGGTATGTCGCCATTGCTTGGTGTGTGTATCGAGCAGGCTGACCCCTCTGTCGGTGCCGAAGACGAGGTAGTCGTGCCATTGCAGCGTAGCATTCACTCCGTTGTTTATCAGCGAGCGCTCCATATCCCTTTTGTGTTCGAAGAGCTCCATCCGTTGTCCCGTGGGGTAGGCTATATCGACTCCACCGGTATAGCTGCATATCCAGATGTTGCCTTCGTGGTCTCGGCAGATGTCGTAGATGCCATTGCCATGGAGCACGCCGCCCTGCTGGTCATCCTGGCTGAAGAGGGGGCAGAAGTTCCCGCCACTGCGGCTTCCCGCAAAGACTCCTGCTCCATCGAAGCCAATGAGCATGGTGGATGCATCGAGTTGCTCGATAGCCATCGCAGGTAGGGAGGGGAGCAGGGAGGAGGCATTGTCCACCGGTTGCCAGCTCGCCGCATCGAAAAGCTGCACTCCAGCATTGGAGGTGCCCATCCAAAGACGGTTATAGAGCGCATCATAGAAAGCGTCCACCACGTTGCCCTGTGAGAGTTGGCGTAGTTTGCGTCCCGTATGGCGGTCGATGAGGTAGCTTCCGTTGCTGGTATAGACCACGCACTCCTGACCACAGTTTACTACGCCATTGATGTGGCTCTTTGCATCCCAATGGAAGATGGTCTCGTCATAGGGTCGCATGACGAATAGCCCCCGGCTGCTGGACATCCACATCCACGACTCCTCATCCACATTGACATGGTTGAGCGTCACCCCGTTGTAAGAGTTGTCTATTTGGCGGAAGAGTGTGGTAAATCGGGTGGCATAGGGTTCGAAGTGGTCGATACCCGTATGATAGACGAAGATATTCCCTTTGTTGTCGTAGGCCAGCAGTTTTTGGTCGGGCGTTGTAAGCAGGCGGATGACCTTGCCTCCCGACTCGGCAGACACTCCTTTCACCCCGAGCGTATAGTTCTTCAGCAACTGTCCGTTGTAGCGTGCTACCCCATTCTTCATGCTGAACCACATCTCGCCGTGGCGTCCCTCTACCATGGAATAGACACGCTGGCTCTTCAGTCCGTTGGCAAAGCCTAGGTGGTCGTATCGGAATTGGTTATAGCGTAGCTGGGCCGGTGCAGAAGGGGGGACCGTCTGCGCAGGCATTCTTGTCTGGGCCGTCTCCCCGGCCGAGGCAGGCACCGTGCCAATGGTCAGTATTCCAGCAGATAGGCAGCATATCAGTTCTCTCAAAAGCTTCATCATAACCTCGTCTTCTTTGTTTTGTCTCAATAATCACGATGTATTGTCAAAAATGAGGCTGCAAATTTAGAGAAAAATATGACTGGTAACAGGTGACAAGGTCACATTTTTTTTGTTGCCTGCATCGTGGGAGCGTCAGTTGTCGCTGTTGCGGTAGCGGGCGGGCGACATGCCGAGGTGGGCCTTGACGTACTTGCCGAAGAAGGACTGGTTGGGGAAGTCAAACTTCTCGGCAATCTCCTTCATGCTCTGCGTGCTGTGCTTCAGCTCATACTTGATGTGCTGGATGGCGTACTCGTTGATCCAGTCGAGTGCGGTGCGTCCACTGCTCTGCTTGACCACGGCAGAGACGTACTTCGAGGAGTAGCAGAGCTTGTCAGCAAAATAGGTCACGGAGCGGTGGCGTCCGCCATCGGCAGCTACGGCCTCGATAAATTGTCCGAATACCCGTCGTGCGCTGGAGCGTGTCTCCTCCTCGTCGAGATGTTCGATATGGGTGTAGATGTCGGAGAGCATCTCGTAGATCAGGGCAGAGAAGATGTACTCCAGGATTTCGTTGCGGTAGCGCAACGTGGTGTCTTTCAGTTTGGCCGTGATGAGGCTGCCGTAGTGGTGGAAGTAAGCTGCCTGTGTCTGGTTGCGCGTATGGCGTATAGGATTTTGGAACATGTAGCTGAAGGCTTTTCGGATATCCAGTCCTTGCTTGATGGTGCGTCGCATGAAGTCGATGGAGAATCCTATCATCTGTATCTTGGCTCCGGAGCTGTGCATGCCGTGGCAGAGAATCATCGTGGGCAGGCAGGCCAGGGTGTCACCCGCCTCAATCTGATAGGGGGTGCCGTTGATCTCAAACTGGATACGTCCCTCTATACATATTACTATAAGGAAGAAGTTGAGCCGCACCACGTCGTTGGCGTAGGGCATTACCTCGATGCGGTTGGTGATGAGCAGGTCATCGTCCACGTAATCCACATAGTCCTTCGCCTGCTTGAAGTCCTCGATATTCAATACCTTGATGTCATTTTCCATGTTCTTGTTCTTTTTATCCTTGATTTGCGGTGCAAAGATGAGGATTTTTAGACCAATAAACGTGTTCTTTTTCGCTTTAATTCTGTTCAAAATGTACCAAATGACCTTTTTGTCCTTTGTTAAGCATGTATAATATTGAATATAGGACATAAAATAAGACTTATACGTTATGTCTAGAATGTTCTATTGTTCTATCTTTGCACCCAGTTTTTCAATATAAGCAAAAAAGAAGATGATTAGAATTATGAGAAATTGGGCACAAGGGATGGTTTTGGCCGCTTGTGCTTTGTGCATGGCATCGTGTGGAGATGCCTCGAAACAATCAGGTGCTGCAGGTCAGATGCCGATGACCTACAAGTTGATGACCGTTCAGCCTACCAGCAAGGCGTTTACCACTACCTACTCGGCAGCGGTGCGCGGTCGTTACGATGCCTCGATTCTGCCGCAAGTATCAGGTACGATTTGGAAAGTGATGGTCAAGGAGGGTCAGATGGTCCGTAAGGGTCAGTCGCTCTTCGTCATCGACCAGGTGCCCTACCAGGCTGCGCTCAACACGGCGAAGGCCAACGTAGAGGTGTGCAAGGCTCAGCTGGCTACGGCCGAGCTCAACTACAACAGCAACAAGGAACTTTATAACCAGAAGGTGGTGTCGGCCTACACGCTGCAGACGGCCGAGAACCAGTACCTCACCGCCAAGGCTCAGCTGGCGCAGGCCAATGCCTCGCTGGTGAACGCCCAGAACAACATCGCCTACACCGAGGTGAAGAGCCCGAGCGACGGTGTGGTAGGTGCCATCCCCATGCGTGAAGGTACGCTGGTGAGCCCCTCGATGGGCAAGGCCCTCACCACGGTGAGTGATAATAAAGAGGTCTATGTCTATTTCTCGATGACGGAGAATCAGCTGCTGTCGCTCATCCGTCAGCATGGTTCTGCCGAGGCAGCTGCCAGCAGCATGCCGGCCGTACAGCTCCAGCTCAATGACGGTTCAATCTATGAGGCCGAGGGTAAGATTGAGAGTATCAGTGGTGTGATTGACAAGCAGACAGGTACCGTATCGGTGCGTGCCCTCTTCCCCAACGAGAAGGGCTTCCTGCGCAGTGGTGCCACGGCTTCGGTCATCGTGCCCGACCAGTATGATAACTGCTTCGTCATCCCGCAGGCTGCCACCGTACAGCTGCAGGACCAGATCCTGGTGTATAAAGTGGTTGATGGCAAGGCCGTATCGGCCATCATCAAGGTGGCTCCCACAGACGATGGCCGCGAGTACGTGGTGCTGAGCGGCTTGAATGCCGGTGATGAGATCGTGGCCGAAGGTGCCGGTCTGATCCGTGAGGGAACGCAAGTGAAATAATTAATTTATTGAGAGACAGAAATGAAAGGTAATATATTTATCAAAAGGCCAGTGATGGCCATGTCAGTATCTATCCTGATACTGATAGTCGGCATGATTTCGCTCCTCACCCTGCCGGTGGAGCAGTACCCCGACATTGCACCTCCTACGGTGCAGGTTTCCGCTCAATACACGGGTGCCGATGCCAATGCCATGATGAATGCAGTCATCATGCCGCTGGAGGAGAGTATCAACGGTGTGGAGAACATGATGTATATCTCCTCTACCGCCTCCAATGCCGGACGTGGTACGATTGACGTGGTGTTCAAGCAGGGTACCGACCCCGATATGGCGGCCGTGAACGTGCAGAACCGTGTCTCCAAGGCACAGGGCTTGCTGCCTGCCGAGGTAACGAAGATCGGTGTGACGACCACGAAGCGTCAGACCTCCTTCCTGCAGATTGGTTCGCTGGTCTGCACCAACGGGCTCTACGATGAGAACTTCCTGGGCAACTACCTCGACATCAACGTCGTGCCGCGCATCAAGCGTGTGGAAGGTGTGGGTGACGTGATGGAGCTGGGTAACACCTACTCCATGCGTATCTGGATGAACCCTGAGCGCATGGCCCAGTATGGACTCGTACCTTCCGACATCGCCGGCCTGCTGGCTGAGCAGAACCTGGAAGCGCCTACGGGCTCGCTGGGTGAGCACTCCAACAACACCTTCCAGCTGACGATGAAGTATCGTGGCCGTCTGAAGAGTGTGGAGGAGTTTAAGAACATCGTGGTCAGTGCCGATGCCAACGGCAATGTGCTGCGTCTGAAGGACGTGGCCGAAGTGGAGCTGGGCGCCCAGTCGTACGCCTTCCATGCTGAGAACACGGGTCACCCGGGTGTGACGTTCATGGTGTTCCAGGTGGCTGGTGCCAATGCTACGGCGGTGAATGAGCGCATTGCCAAGGAGTTGGATGCCATGGCCAAGGAGCTGCCTGCCGGACTGGAGTTCCGCAAGATGATGAGCTCCAACGACTTCCTCTTCGCCTCTATCTACAATGTGGTGGAGACGCTGATTATCGCCATCATCCTCGTTATCCTGGTGGTCTATTTTTTCCTCCAGGACTTCAAGGCTACGCTGATCCCTTCTATCTCGATTATCGTCTCGCTGATTGGTACCTTTGCCTGCCTGATGGCAGCAGGATTCACCATCAACATCCTGACGCTGTTTGCCCTGGTGCTCGCCATCGGTACGGTGGTGGATGATGCCATCGTGGTGGTAGAGGCCGTGCAGGCCAAGTTTGATGCCGGCTACAAGTCCTCTTATCAGGCCACGAAGGATGCCATGGGCGATGTGACGATGGCCGTTATCACCTGTACGCTGGTGTTCATGGCCGTGTTCGTGCCGGTGACCTTCACGGGTGGTACGAGTGGTATCTTCTATACGCAGTTTGGTGTGACGATGGCCACCTCGGTAGGTCTGTCGTGTATCTGTGCCTTGACCCTCTGTCCGGCCCTCTGCGCCATGATGATGCGCCCGAGCGACGGCACGAAGAGCGCCAAGAGCTTCAATGGCCGCGTGCGTGCTGCCTACAACGCTTCCTACAATGCCATGTTGGGCAAGTATAAGAAAGGTGTGATGTTTGCCATCCACCACCGCTGGATGGTGTGGGTATCGCTGGTATGTGCCGTGGTGCTGCTGAGTTACTTCATGGCTACGACCAAGACCGGTCTGGTGCCGCAGGAGGACCAGGGCGTGATGATGATGAACGTGAGCTGCTCGCCGGGTACCTCGCTGGAGGAGACCCACAAGGTGATGGCCGAGGTGGAGCAGATCCTGAAGGCACAGCCTGAGATTGAGTCGTACGCCAAGGTGACGGGTTATGGTCTGATCTCCGGACAAGGCTCTGCCTACGGTATGCTCATCGTCCGTCTGAAGGATTGGAGCGAACGTAAGAACCCGCCCTTCTTCAGCCTGATGTGCAAGCTGGGCTTGAAGAAGCAGACCGATGGCCACGACATTGATGCCGTGATGACCCGCATCAACGGAGCTGCCTTCCTGATCAAGAAGGCCCAGATCTTTGCCTTCCAGCCCGGTATGATTCCCGGTTACGGTATGGGTAACTCTATCGAGCTCAACCTGCAGGACCGCACGGGCGGCGACAAGGGTGTCTTCTATCAAAACGTGATGAAGTTCCTGGGTGCGCTCAACCAGCGTCCCGAGGTGGCCATGGCCTACTCATCGTATGCCATGAACTTCCCGCAGGTGAGCGTGGATGTGGATGCTGCGCAGTGTAAGCGTGCAGGCATCTCGCCCTCTACGGTGCTGAGCGTGCTGGGAGCCTACACCGGCGGTTCGTACATCAGCAACTACAACCAGTTTGGTAAGGTGTATCGTGTCATGGCACAGGCTTCGCCCGAGTACCGTCTGCGCGAGAGCGACCTCGACAATATGTTCGTGCGCAACGGCTCGGAGATGGCCCCCATCGGCCAGTTCGTGAAGCTGAAGAAGGTGCTCGGTCCTGAGTCGGCCAACCGCTTCAACCTCTACTCGATGATTGCCGCCAAGGTGAATGCCGCTCCGGGTTACTCATCGGGTGAGGCGATGAAGGCCATCGAAGAGGTGGCTCGGCAGACGCTGCCCACGGGCTACAGCTACGAGTATAGTGGTATGGCGCGTGAGGAGGCCAACATCGGCGGAGGACAGACCATCATGATCTACGGTATCTGTATCGTGCTCATCTTCCTCATCCTCTCCTGTCTGTATGAGAGCTTCCTGGTGCCCTGGGCCGTAATCCTGAGTGTGCCCTTCGGCTTGATGGGTTCGTTCCTCTTCGCCAAGATTTTCGGCCTGGAGAACAACATCTACCTGCAGACGGGTGTGATCATGCTGATTGGTCTGCTGGCCAAGACGGCCATCCTGATTACCGAGTTTGCCCTGGAGCGTCGCCGCATGGGCATGGGCATCATCGAGAGCGCCTACTCGGCTGCACAGGCCCGTCTGCGTCCTATCCTGATGACGGTGCTCACCATGATCTTCGGTATGCTCCCGCTGATGTTCTCAAGTGGTGCCGGTGCCAACGGTAACTCTTCACTCGGTACGGGTGTGGTAGGCGGTATGGCCATCGGTACGCTGGCGCTGATCTTTGTGGTGCCCGTGTTCTACATCTTCTTCGAGTTCATGCAGGAGAAGGTTCGTCCGCCCATGCACTTGGATGTAGATAAGCAGGTGGCTCAGGAGCGCGAACGCAGCCTGGGTGAGCGCAGTGCCTTCAACGAAGAGAACAAGGAGAAATAAGGAAACCCATCCGACTGACCCATAAACAGAATATACGAAAAATGAAAAAGACCATATTAACCCTGATGTCCGCTTCGCTGCTGCTCAGCAGCTGCGGCATCTACACAAAGTACAAGAAGGCTGACGAGGTGCCCCAAAACCTGTACGGCGAGGAGATGACAGCCCAGGTCAGCCAATGGGATGCCACCCATGCCGAGGCCGATACGCTCGGACTGATGGACTGGCGTCAGCTCTTCACCGACCCGCAGCTGCAGGCACTGATTGAGCAGGGACTGGAGCATAACACCGACTACCTCACCGCGCAGCTGCGCGTGGAGGAGGCTCAGGCCGCCCTGCTCTCGGCCAAGCTGGCTTACCTGCCTTCGCTGGCCCTTGCCCCGCAGGGCACGGTGAGCAGCTTCGACAAGATGAAGGCTACGCAGACCTACCAGCTGCCCGTGGTGGCCAGCTGGGAGCTTGACCTCTTCGGCCGCCTGCGCAACGCCAAGCGGCAGTCGCAGGCTCAGCTGGCCATGACCAAGGATTACCAGCAGGCCACGCGTGCCGCTATCATCGCCGGCATTGCCAATACTTACTACACGCTGCTGATGCTCGATGAGCAGCTCGACATCACGCGCCAGACGAGCGAGGCCTGGAAGGAGACGGTGCGCTCGGCCCGCGCCCTGATGGCTGCTGGACGCTACAATGAGGCTGGCGTGGCTCAGATGGAGGCTGCCAGCTACCAGGTGGAGGCTTCGGTGCTCGACCTGGAGGATAAGGTCAATCAGGTGGAGAACTCGCTGGCCCTGCTGCTGGCTGAGACTCCCCGTCACTACAGCCGTGGCAAGCTGAGTGAGCAGCAGATGCCCTCTGACTTCACGGTAGGGGTGCCTGTGGCCCTGCTGGCTGCCCGTCCTGATGTACGTGCTGCTGAGCGCACATTGGAGAAGGCTTTCTACTCGACCAATGCGGCTCGCTCGTCGTTCTACCCGCAGATTACGTTGAGCGGTAGCGCAGGTTGGACCAACTCGGCCGGTTCGATGATCATCAACCCGGGTAAATTTGTGGCTGCCGCCGTGGGTTCGCTCACCCAGCCGCTCTTTGCGCAGGGTAAGCTGCTGGCTCAGTATAAGATAGCCCGTGCCCAGCAGGAGGAGGCTTCGCTGGCCTTCCAGCAGACGCTGCTCAACGCCGGTGTGGAGGTGAATGAAGCGCTCACCGCCTGGCAGACGGCCCGTGAGAAGAGCGTGCTGATAAGCAATCAGGTGGCTGCCCAGCAGAAGGCGCTCAAGAGCACCACGCTGCTGATGGATTATGGCACGGCTACCTACCTGGAGGTGATGACGGCCCGTCAGAACTACCTCAGCGCCCGTCTGTCGCAGACTGCCAATACCTTTACCGAACTCCAGAGCCTGATTTCTCTGTACCAGGCACTGGGAGGCGGTGCGGAATAAATCTTCTTTTTTCTCCCCCCTTTTTCCCCCCTGGCGGGGGGATTGGGGTTATGAGAGAGCCCTGGGAATCTTTGCGACTCCCAGGGCTCTCCTTCTATTCCTCTGTTTTTGAGTTGCTGCTTCTCTTTTTTGAGTTACTCCTTCTTTTACTTTTTGCACGGGCAAAAAGAAAAGAAGCAAAAGAAAAACCCGCCGGCTGCACCTCCGGGGCTACTCCGAGGGGAGTCGGGCTAA
>CAMACX010000043.1 GCA_945831575.1 uncultured Mediterranea sp. | reverse complement strand
GAGCTGGCCAAGAACCTGCCCAACAACGTGAAGAAGTACTTCGCTGACAACAACATCTCTGTATATTACATCAACGCCACGAAGATTGCACAGGAGATTGGTCTGGGCAACCGCACCAACACCATCCTGCAGAGCGCCTTCTTCCGCATCACAGGCGTTATCCCCGTTGACCTGGCCATCGAGCAGATGAAGAAGTTCATCGTGAAGTCATACGGCAAGAAGGGTGAAGACGTGGTGAACAAGAACTATGCAGCCGTGGACCGTGGTGGCGAATACAAGCAGCTCCCCGTGGATGCCGCTTGGAGCAACCTGCCCGCTGATGAGAAGGCTGCCAACGATGATCCCGCCTTCATCAACGAGGTGGTTCGCCCCATCAACGCACAGAATGGCGACCTGCTGCCCGTGAGCGCCTTCAAGGGCATCGAGGATGGTACCTGGCCGCAGGGCACTGCCGCTTACGAGAAGCGCGGTGTGGCTGCCTTCGTACCCGTATGGACAGCTGACAACTGTAGCCAGTGTAACAAGTGTGCCTTCGTATGTCCTCACGCTTGCATCCGTCCGTTCGTCATGGACGAGCAGGAAGCTGCCGGTCTCAACGCCGCTACGCTCGAGGTGAAGGCTCCCGCTGCCCTGAAGGGCATGAAGTTCCGTATGCAGGTAGGCGTCATGGACTGCCTGGGTTGCGGCAACTGCGTCGATGTATGTCCGGGTCTGCCCAAGACCGGTCCTGCCCTGAAGATGGTTCCGCTGGAAGGCGAACTGGGCGAGGCTGCCAACTGGGACTACCTGGTGAAGAACGTGAAGAGCAAGCAGAACCTCGTAGATATCAAGTCGAACCCCCGCGTATCGCAGTTTGCTACGCCGCTGTTTGAGTTCTCGGGCGCTTGCTCGGGTTGCGGTGAGACTCCGTACGTGAAGCTGATTTCTCAGCTCTTCGGTGACCGCGAGATCGTGGCCAACGCTACGGGTTGCTCGTCTATCTATTCTGGTTCTATTCCTTCTACCCCCTATACTACCAACGAGAAGGGTCAGGGTCCCGCATGGGCCAACTCCCTGTTTGAGGACTTCTGCGAATTTGGTCTGGGTATGACGCTGGCCAACAAGAAGATGCGTGCCCGCATCGAGGCTCTGCTGAAGGAAGTAATCGCCAACGAGGCTGCACCTGCTGACTACAAGGCTGCTGCTGAAGAGTGGATTGCCGGCAAGGACAACGCCGATGCCAGCAAGGCTGCTGCCGCCAAGCTGTTGCCCTTCATCGAGGCTGGTGCCGAGAAGGGTTGCAGTGCTTGCGCACAGCTGAAGGAGCTGAGCCACTACCTCGTGAAGCGCAGCCAGTGGATCATCGGTGGTGACGGTGCCTCTTACGATATCGGTTACGGAGGTCTCGACCACGTCATCGCATCGGGCGAGGATGTCAACATCCTGGTACTCGACACCGAGGTATATTCTAACACCGGTGGTCAGTCATCAAAGGCTACTCCGCTCGGTGCCATCGCCAAGTTTGCCGCTTCTGGTAAGCGCGTTCGCAAGAAAGACCTGGGTATGATTGCCACGACCTACGGTTACGTCTATGTCGCACAGATTGCTATGGGTGCTGACCAGTCTCAGTGCCTGAAGGCCATCCGCGAGGCCGAGGCTTATCCCGGTCCGTCCATCATCATCGCCTACGCCCCCTGTATCAACCACGGTCTGAAGAAGGGTATGGGCAAGGCTCAGGCCGAAGAAGCAGCAGCCGTAGCTTGCGGCTACTGGCACCTGTGGCGCTTCAACCCCGCTCTGGAGGAAGAGGGCAAGAATCCGTTCACGCTCGACTCCAAGGAGCCCGCATGGGAAGGCTTCCAGGATTACCTGAAGGGCGAAGTACGCTTCGCATCGGTAATGAAGCAGTACCCTGCAGAAGCCGCCGACCTCTTCAACGCCTGCGAAGAAATGGCCAAGAAGCGTTACCAGAGCTACGTCCGCATGACCAAGATGGATTGGAGCAAGTAATAGCGACTTGCTGAAATAAATACAGCGACTTGCTGAAATAAATACAGCGACTTGCTGAAATAAATCGCGAAGGACGCACCCACCGCACAAGTATGTTGTGCAAGGGATGCGTCTTTCTTGTTTCCTGTCATCAGGAAGGTAATTTGGTGACGTTTTGTCAAAGTTGGTGACAATTTGTCTATTATGCAGACATTATGACCACAGCAATGTTTGCACAAGTATAAATCCAGCACCGCAATGTGCAACGGGGGTTAAAACACCACGCTTCAACACGTGCCTTGAGTGGAGAGGGCACGGCTTTTGCCGAGCTATCGGTGTATTGCGAAAGCAATCAGATAGATGTTAAACAATTAAATGATAGGAGATTATGATTATGACACCCGTTAGAAGAAACAATCAAGAATGGTTACCGAGCATCTTTAGTGATTTCTTTGACAACGACTGGATGATGAAAGCTAACGCTACAACGCCAGCCGTGAATGTCATCGAGAACGAGACGGATTACAAAGTGGAAGTGGCCGCTCCGGGTATGACCAAAGAGGACTTCTGCGTACATATAGCTGATGAAGACCAGCTCGTGATCTCGATGGAGAAGAAAAACGAGACGAAGGATAACAACAACAAGTACCTGCGTCGTGAGTTCTCTTACTCCAAGTTCCAGCAGACGCTGATCTTGCCTGATGACGTGGAGAAGGAGCACATCAGCGCTACGGTCAACGATGGCGTACTGACCATCAATCTGCCGAAGAAGCAGAAGACACAGGACCAGCAGGCAAAGGAATACAAGGTGATTGAAATCAAATAAACACTCCAAACGTTCTATAGAATAAGGGATTGACCATAAGGCCAGTCCCTTTTTGTTGTAGTTCATCTGACGTTTATCTGACATTTATCTGACATTTTTATCCCTTTAACGTCGTGGTTCAAGCAAAAAGGGCTATCTTTGCAATTGAAAAATTGAACGATAACATGAAGCAGATGACAGAACATACGAAGCAGATGACGGCCATTGTCATGGGGGCTACCTCAGGGATTGGCCAGGAGGTGGCGCTGGAGCTTGCCAAGCGGGGATGGCGCGTGGGCGTAGCCGGCAGACGGGAGGAGATCCTGCGCCGGATGGTCTCTGAGCAGGAGGGTATCGTGGAGTGTGAGGTGATAGACGTGACGACTGCGGAGGCTACTGAAGGACTGCATCGGCTCATCGGCAAACTGGGAGGCATGGACCTCTACTTCCACAGCTCGGGCATCGGGTTCCATAACACACCGCTTGAGGCGGAGAAGGAGTTGCGCACCGTAGAGACCAACTGCCTAGGCATGACGCGGCTCGTAGGCGAGGCCTTCCGCTACCTGGAGGCCCACCCCGAGAGGGAAGGACAGCTGGCCGTCATCAGCTCCATCGCACGCACCAAGGGGCTCGGGGCCGCCCCAGCCTACTCAGCCTCCAAGAGGTTCACCAGCCACTACCTGGAGTGCCTCTGCCAACTGACGCGCATCAAGCGCCTGGGCCATATCCACATCACCGACATCCGTCCCGGATTCGTGCGCACCCCCCTCATCGAGGGGAGTCACTTCCCCATGCAGCTGGATGCAGGGCGAGTGGCCACCGCTATCATCGAAGCCCTGGAGCACCGCAGATCGGTTGTCACCATCAACGGGCTCTACCGGCTATTGGTCTTCTTCTGGCAGCTGATACCCCGCTGGCTCTGGGTCCGGCTCCGCATCAGCTGAATGCAATCTTGACCATTCGTGGGAGACCCCACATCTCCTACAAAAATACAATCTCATAATAGATGCAACCAGGGTCTCTAAGTATATTAGTGAGAGACTTACATGATAAACAAATATTGATTATCTTAGCACCGTAATCCAAGACACGAAGTGAGGTAAAAAAGTTATGAACGAAACATTATACAATGAAATGAAGAGATTGGCCGCAGCGAATAAGGCGGCTGACATAGAGGAGAAGCGCAATGAAGTAGCCATGTCCATGGAAGAGATTCGCAACAAATATCCTAAGGAGTGCGCAGAGGCATTAGAGGCGCTCATCCAGGAGACGTCTCAGAAGATTGATGAGCTGAATCAGAAGGGACATGTACACTGACCCAATTGAAGAAAAAACGTCAAACGCATTGGTTGGTTAAGAGGAAAGCCGTACTTTTGCCGATGAAGGTCACTGACTTAGAGAAAATAATAAGTAGCAATCAGTATATGGTGATGGATGTATTTGAAATGAAATTCTCGAAGGTATTTCCGCTGCTCGTGGGCAAAGCGGTGCGCAAGGGGCGCACGGCCGACGAGGTCTATGCCGTGACGGAATGGCTCACGGGCTACAGCCGCGAAGCACTCGAAGCACTGCTGGAGGGCGACTGCAGCTATGGAACTTTCCTGGACAATGCCCCACGGATGAACCCCAGGCGGCTGAAGGTGAAGGGACGTGTATGCGGCATCAAGGTGGAGGAAATTGAAGATCCTAGGATGAGAGACCTGCGCATCCTTGACAAACTGGTCGATGACCTGGCCAAGGGCAAGGCGCTGGAGCGCATCCTGCCGTCAGACCCCGCCTAACCCCCTCTACGGAACCCTGGTGCACCCCCCATACAAGATAGGGACTACGCAACAATATTGACAATGATATAGATAATGATAAAAACAACGATATAAACAAGATATGAATAACCCGAAAGAGAAGAAGGAGAAGAAAGAGAAGAAGGAGAAGAAAGAGAAGAAGGAGAAGAAAGAGAAGGTGGCCATCCTGTTTGTCTGCCTCGGCAACATCTGCCGCTCGCCGGCGGCTGAGGGGGTGATGCGGCGACTCGTGGAGCGTGAGGGACGGACGGAGGAGTTTGTGATTGACTCGGCAGGCATCCTCGACTACCACCGGGGCGAACTGCCGGATGCGCGGATGCGTAGCCATGCTGCCCGGCGAGGCCTGCAGCTCACCCACCGTTCGAGGCCGGTGACAACCAACGACTTTCTGGAGTTTGACCTCATCCTGGGCATGGACGACCGCAACCTGGACGACCTGCACCGCCTCTCTCCCTCCTTGGAGACCTCAGCCAAGATACACCGCATGACCGACTACTGTCGTCGCCATCCCGAGGCCGACCACGTGCCCGACCCCTATTACGGTGGTGCGCAAGGCTTCGAGTTGGTGCTTGACCTGCTGGAGGATGCCTGCCAGGGACTCCTGGAGGCACTCGGCTGAATCGGAGAAGCCAATCATTCGCTCACGAACGTGAAAGCCGATCATTCGCTCACGAACGTGGAGGCCGGGAGGTCTGCGGCATTGACCAGATTGGCATCGGTATAAGGTTGCCAGGCATAACGGACCTTGACGGGATGCCCGACTTCGGCACTCCACACCACCACACGGTCGCCCTCTATCTTCACCTGGGCCGGGTGCCAGAGACCATCAGCTCCCGCCACCTCAAAGCCCCGCACAGGTTGCCCGCCGCTGCCTTTGAGTCCCTCTGCGTAGTCAAAAAGGACGACGGCCTTATCATCGGCCACCTGCATCGAGCGGAAGAGCGGACCCGAGGGTACGCACGGCCTGCCGTAGGTGCTATGGAGCGCCCAGCGTGCCAGACGCTCACCCACAGGCTGCTTGTCAGTGGGGTGTACATCGGTGCGGTCGCCCACATCGTGGGTCACGGCCATGCCGGTGTGGCGCGTCACGGAGAGGAGCCTGCGCTGGCTATCCCTGAACCAGGGCCAGGAGGGCCGCTCCAGACTCGACAGCTGCACGTAGTAGGAGGGCAGCTGGGGGTCATTCCAGTAGGTGCGCCAGGAGCTGAGCAGCAGTTGGAAGAGCCGGGTGTGCGTATCCCAGTTGTGGGCATTGCTCTCTCCCTGATACCAGATTACCCCGTTGATGGGCAACCTGCCCAGGATGCGGTCACCGCTCTCGAAGAGGTAACAGGGCTCGTAGGGATGGCGCTGCAGCCGGCTCGTCGCCTTAGCCACATTCAGCGAAGCACGTTCCCTCACCCAATCCTGGATGAAGTCGTTGCGCCGCCAGTTACGGAGCAGGGCAGGAAATTGATACTCCAACGTCCTGCGGTCGATGAAGGCCTCGGTGCCTGCACCACCCACCGCCTGACAGACCAATCCGACGGGTATCTGCAAGGAGTCGGCCAGCATACGGCCAAAGTAATAACCCACGGCGGAGAAATGCCGTGCCGTAGCGGGGGTGCAATGCTGCCAACCGCTGTGCCGGAAATAGTCCAGGTGATTCAGGCTGTCGAGCGCGGAGGGCTCCCACTCCACGGCCTGGGTCTCCCAGCGTGGCTTGAGGTCAAGCAGGCGGATCAGCGGATGGTCTGCCTGAGGCACCACCTCCCCGGCCTGCCTGTCCTGACTCAGCATGAAGGCCATGTTGGACTGACCGGAGCAGAGCCACACCTCACCAGCCAGTACATCGTCCAGCACGATGCGTTGCTCACCGTCCGTCAGCTCCAGCGTATAGGGACCACCGGCGGCCAGGGGCTGCAGCTCCACCTCCCATTCGCCGAGATGCGAAGCCACAGCCATATACTGCCCCACGAGAACCTTCGCACGCTTTGCACTATTTGCACTCTTCCCCTTCTTCCCGCGAGGGGCGGGACGTGATGTCGTGCCCTGGGCTTTCGCATCCGGACCCCACACCGTGGCCTGCACCTCGGCAGCGGCGTTGGCTGTACCCCGGATGGTCAGCGGACGGCCGTGAGGCAGCACCATGTGACTGCTGTAAGCCTCGGGCAACCGCAGTCCGCCAAAGTCACCCGTGAGCACGCTCTTCACATAGGCCGCTATCATGCCCAGCCCCTCCTTGACAGGATGGATGCTGTCCTCCATCAGATGAGGATAGGCGTAGAGCAGGGTGTGGAAGTCAATCAGCTCCACGCCCGTATTGTGCGCCACCTGCCTGATGGCCTCCTGAATCTCTCCCTGCCAGTCGCGTGTGCCCGACTCAAAGCGGTGATGGTGTACGCCCAGGGGCGACAGGAGGGCGATGCAGATACGGCAGTCAGGACGAGCCACCCGGAAGGAGTCAATCAGCGCCATGTAGTCGGGGATGAAGTCATCCCGGTAGTTGGGCCAGTCGCGTGGGTCGGTGTCGTTCACACCCAGGTGAATCACCACGATGTCGCCCTTGAAGGCGAGAGCCTGCTTGAACTGCTCCGTCTCCACATAGGGGCGGTGGCCACGTCGGAGCAGCGTGGCACCAGACAGGCCGAAGTTGCCCACCTCATACTGCTCACCCAGCAGCACCTGGAGCTGCGCCGGATAGGAGTCGGTCGCAGGACAGGCCGTGCCATACCCGTAAGTGATGGAGTTGCCCACACAGGCCACCCGGACTTGCGCACAGAGGGTGTTACTGGCCGCAAGGGCCACCCAGAGCAAGAGAGGGAGGAGGTACAGTCCCCTCAGAGCTGACTTACATTTCGCTGACTCACATTTCGCAGAATCACATTTTGCTGACTTACATTTCGCTAACCTACGTTTCATTAGAGCAGACTTCTATCGTTAGATTATTTAAGTTTCGCAAGTACAACACTTGCTCTCAGTAAAAACTTGCTCTCAGTAAAACAAGTTGTCATTTTGTCTTTTTGTCATTTTTGTCAACTTGTCAACTAACAGCATGTCGTATCTCATGCTTTTGGGTCGTCGTTGGAGCATCACCGCTTCTCCACGGCATAGCGGATGCCGAGAGCAGCCTCGCGCCCATCGGGGGTGGTCAGCGTAGCGGCAAACATCCACTTGACAAGACGCACCTCGGGGGTATTAAACTGCCCCACGGGGAGCTTGAGCAACAGACTGTTCCAGCCCTTCCTCAGGGTGACGGGTATCGGCTTGCGCACAGCCAGATTCTCATTACCCAAGGGCAACTCGTTGTCGTGCTCCATCGTCTGGTTGCTCCAGAGGGGTGGTGCCACTTCCTGGCCGTTGAGCCAGATACGGCTGCCCCGGTAGTCCCACGTGCCCTGCACGGGTGGGAAGTCCTTCTCGGAGCGGCTGTAATTCTGCGTCTCGGCCAGCAGCCCCACCTGCTGCTCCTCTTCCGAATAGACCCACGTATAGGCGTAAGCGGTGTGGTCAGGCTCAGGATGCTCATAGAAGCCGGGTACCAAGGTGCCCCACACGTGGCGCAGATAGATGCCTGCACCGGTGGCCGTGCGCACCCCGTAGTCCCTGCCGTCGTAGCGGTAAGTGGCCTCGGCAAGGCTTTCAGGCAGCGGAAGGCGCTCGGGTGGGAAGATGGCGGCGAGGTCGCCCCCGTTGGGGAAAGCATCGGTGATGGCCCACACCTGGTCCGACTGCTTCACATAGCAGTAGTCATCAGGGTCGGCGTAGCGGCTGAGGTGATAGACCATGCGGCGCTCGAAGTCGGCAAAGGCATGGAAGTCCTTGCTGCCACGCGGCGGCATCATCGTGCCCAGCCCGTCGAAGTAAGCATATCCCCCACCTCGCCAGGCCCGTTCGGCCAGCGCAAGCATCGAGGGGTAGAGGTGGTTGTTGCGTATCATGTCACCCTCGGTGGGCGACAGGCGGTCGTGCCACAGGGCCAGGATGGCCCCGGCAATGTCATCCGTCCCCTGGGGCGTGTTGTAGATGCGGCTCCCATAGAGCGCCACCAGGTCGGCAAAGGTGTCAAAATGATTGAGGTAGTGGAATTTGCTGTCAATGGCCGGAATGCCCGGCTGCGCCTTGCCCCGGTAGCTCCAGAGGTGGGTCATGTCAATCTCGCCCACTTCATAGCGCCATCCGGGATTGTAGGAGATGACCTTCTTCCCCTTGGAGCGCACCAGCGCCACCATCTCGGGCACGAAGTCGGGGTTGGTGAAAGCCACCTCGTCGGTGCCCAGGTGGAAGTAGGGCACGTCGTGGAAGAGGTCGCACGCCTCGGTGAGCAGTTCGCGCACGATGGGTACCCCCTGCTCGCTCTGCATGGAGCAGCCAAAGGCACGCTCGAAGGCCGCGCTGTGGCCAGGCACGTCAATCTCAGGTATCAGCGTCATCCCGTGGGCGCGGCAGTACTCCACCAGCTCGCGGGCCTCCTGCTGTGTATAATATTTCCCAGGCATACGGAGGGTGATGGCCGGGTCGTTGAGCTGCGGATAGCGTCGGCTCTCCAACCGCCACGCCTGATTCTCCGTGAGGTGCCAATGGAAGACGTTGACCTTGTAGCGGCTCAGCAGGGCAATCTCCTTCTTGAGCTCGTCGAGCGAGATGTAGCTCCGCCCCACGTCCTGGAGGAAGCCCCGGATGCGAAACGAGGGCCAGTCCTCAACATGACATCCCATGAATCCGGCAAATCTCCCCTCCTCGTAGATAGCCAGCTGGGCCAGCGTCTGCTTGGCCCAATAGACTCCCTGCTCGCTCATGGCCTGGATATGGATACCCTCGGGAGTGACATCGAGGGTATAGGCCTCCTCATTCTGAAGGTGATCGACCAGCCGGATGGTGGCCCCCTCCACAAGCCGCAGGCTGTCGGAGGAGCTTCCACTCAGGCTGAAGCCTCCTGGGACGAAGCACCGGCCCGGGCCAAAGACGATGTGCTGCGGGCGCGGCAGCAGGGGCAGCTGCTCCACGATGGGGAGTGCACGGTCCATCCCCCCGCGGCTGAAGCAGGTCATCAGCGGCGAGCGGATGCCCGGCTTCTCCTCACCCTGCACGAGGATCCATCCCTCATCGGTCGCTACCAGTCCGGCACCGGCACGCGCCAAGCGTGAGTCGTCAGCCAGCGCACTCCACACCCCCGTCTTGACGTTGTAGCACTGCAGGAGGCGGTTGAAGCAGTACCACTCCTTGGGATGGAGCAGATAGTCGGGCTGCGGGTATTCGCCCCGGATGGCCCGTTCGAAGATGTCAGCATGCACCCCTCCCGCGCAGAGGATATGATCCGCATCGAGCACCACGCCGCATCCTCCGCCCACGAAGGCATCAGGGGCCGCTATCTCCGTCCACTCATCCTGATTGACTTGATAGCGCCAGGCGGTGCGGCGCACACAGGGGGTCTCTCCCTGTCTGTTGGAGAATCCTCCCAGCAGGTAGAGCTGCCCGTCAAGCGCGGCCAGTACGGGCTGCACACGCGGCCCATCGGGCAAGGTGGCCACCCGGCTCCACCCCTCCCCCAACCGGTCGAGCCGGAGGGCGAAGAGCGCATCCGAGGGGGTACCGTCGGCATTACCGCCAGCCACGTAGAGCACCTCGCCGAGCAAGGCGGCATAGGCATTGTCGAGGGTGCAGGGCAGCGAGGGCAGCTCTTCAGTCACCGCATGCCCCTGCTGGAGGCGGAAGGCAAAGACGCGGTCGGTCGCCCCATCCGGGGTCTGACCGCCGATGCCGATCAACCGATTGCCCCAGGTCACAAAGGCCCCATAAGCCAAGGGTTGAGGCAGGGTGCCTATCCGCTGCCAGGAGAGGGAGTCCTGATTGAGCCGGAGGCTGTAGATGCCGTCGTAATAACGCTTTTTACCCCCTTCAGAAGCAGGCTGCTCAGGGAAGTTGCAGCCCCCGGCCACAAGGAGATGGCCATCCACCACACCGGTCAGCATGGCCGAAACACCCTGCTCAATGCCCGGGCTACGCTCGTCGGTCAAGAGTGGCAGAGACTGAGGATTGAGGCTGAATTCATCGGCTGCATAGGGATTGACCGCCGTGCACGACGAAGTAAGGAGAGCAATGGCCAGCATGGTCCATACGAAGAGTGAAGGGATGGTTTTCATATCGCTGTCTGAAGGGGGTTAAAGCATCTTTTAGTTATTTAAGTTTCGCAAGTTAAAACTTGCTCTCAGTAAACTAACAGCATGTCGGAGACATGCGAAACTTGAGTTGGTTACTTCTTGATGGAGTAGCGTCCTCCGGTGATCTGTTCGAGGCTCAGCTTCTCAAACCAGACGTCGTAGAGCCACTGGTCCTTCTTGGGGGCACGCTCATAGAGGAAGGCAATCTGCTTGTCGGCCGTGAGGCAGCAGGTGGAGTAACCCGAATCATCGGGCAGCACCTCGTAGCGCTCCCACCCCTGACCGAAGCTCTCGGGGGTAATCTCCTTGCAGTTGACCTTCCAGGGCAGGGCCTTGTAGTAGATGGAGACGTGGCTGCGCTTAGGTCCGTAGGGCACCGACTGCAGGTAGAGCCACACCTTCTTGCGGGTCTGGTTGTCGTAAGCCTTGAGGGCCATGATCTCGCCGTTGCAGGCATTCTGCAGGCAGATGATGTCGCGGGCCTTGACGGGTTGCTCCCAGTGGCCGGTGGTGTAGCTCTTGTCGTCGAAGCGGAAGATGTTGAACCACCGTCCTTCGGTACGGCTGCTCAAGATGACCGAGCCGTCGGGCAGTTCATCGGTCTTGGGCTCATCACCCTCGGGGCAGCAGGACTCGGTAGTGCCCAGCAATGACCAGTTCTCACCGAAGTCATCCGAGTAGATGACGGCATTGCCGTACTTCAGCGAGATGAGCGAACAGTAGAGGCGGTAGTATTTGCCCTTCTTCACGTAGCGGCTCTGGTGTATCTTGCCGGAGCCAATGAAGAGGCAGGGCAGCTGGGGCACGAGGCTGTAGATCTTGTGGGTGATGTTCTCACCCTTGCCCCAGCTCTTGCCGTTGTTGGTGCCATAGAAGCGATAGACCTGCTGGAATCCTTGTTGGAAGACGGTGCGTCCCGTGCTGTCGCCCACGCAGAGTACCATCTGACGGTCACTCTCGCGGTCGGCCACGAGGGCTGCATCGCCAAATCCATAGACACGGCCTTTGTAGATCTCCTCCCGGCAGTTGGCCAACACCTGCTCGGAGTCCCAGGTCAGTCCGTTGTCGTGACTCAGGCGGAACATGATGTCAATGGGCTGTGCATAGCCTACGTCACTACCGTGGTGGTAGCGGTTGTCGGACACGGCGATGAGTGTACCATCCACCGTGCAGGCAATGGCCGGGATGCGGTAGATCCGCTCACCGGGTTTCGATACATAGAGCGCCTCTTCCACCTTCTGAGCGAAGGCGGGAAGGCAAAGGGTAGCGACCCACAGGGTCAATAGTCCAGTTAAAACAGTTCTTTTCATGGGCTAAAGGGTATTTTTAATTGAGTTGATTGAATGAATACGGAATTGGGGTTACACCTTCCTTGGAGGATTACTCCATGTTGTCGCTGGTGGGCTTGAGGAAGAGCAGCTGGAGGATGACAGCCACGGCCACCACAGCACCCATGCAGGCGAAGCTCACGCCCAGGTCCATGCCGCCGTCCTTGAGCTTGCCGAGCAGCTGCGTCACAATGGCACCAAAGACCACACCGGTCATGTTCATGATGCCATAGGCCGTAGCGCGGTACTTGCTCGATACAAACTGGCAGAGGATGGGCATGTTGTTGGTGTCAAACATGCCGTAGCCGATGCCGAAGAGCAGTCCGGCGCTGACCACACCCACGATGTCGTGAGAGGTGCCCAGCAGCACGAGCGAGGGGATCGTGAGCGAGAGACCGATGGCGCTGGTATAGACGCGTCCACGCAGGTTGACCTTCACCCACTTGTCACTCAGCACACCGCCGATGATGACTCCGAGGAAGGAGGAGAAGGCGATGGTGATGGTGCTCATCGGGCCGGCCTGCGACATGGGGATATCGAGGCTGTTGGCAAAGAGCGTGGGGAGCCAGTTCTTCGTGGCCCATCCGGGCAGGCTGAGCACGGCAAAGTAGAAGAGGATCACGCCGAAGGCGAGGCTGCTGAAGAGGATGGGGAAAGCCTTCCAGATACTCTCCTTGGGTTGGTTAGCCGACTGCTGTGCAGCCTGCTGAGCCGCCAGCTGGGCGGGTGAAGCGGCTTCACGTCCCCTACCCTTATCATGCAGGAAAGCAATGAGAATCAGTGAATAGATTACGCCGACGAGGCCAAATCCCAGGAAGGCCGTGTGCCAGGAGAAGGCCGCAGCCACCGTAGCGCCAAATCCTCCCACAGCCTGGCCGCAGTAGAGACCCGTCATGTGGATGCCCACAGCCAGCGAGCAGGACTTGCCCTGGTGATAGTCGGCAATGAGTGAGAGGGCAGCAGGCATGTAGAGCGCCTCGCTGATGCCCATCACGGCACGCAGCACCAGGATCTGATTATAGGACTGGGCAAAGCCCATGGCCAGCGTGACCGAGGACCAGACAAACAGGCTGCCCACGATGAGCCACTTGCGGTTGAGCCGGTCGCCGATCACGCCCGACACGGGACTCATCACGGCATAGATCCACAGGAATACTGACATCAGGAAGCCGAATGCTTCGGCATTCTGCAGTTCAACGATATCATGTCCCATGGCCTCCTGCATCGTGGAGAGCATCTGCCGGTCCATGTAGTTGAGCAGCGCCACGATCCACAGCAGGCCCACCACCACCCAAGGATATACTTTCGAGTTTTTCATCATCAATTATTGGATTTTAAGTTGTTAGAGGTTATTAAAGGAGCGGTTACGACAGTTCATTCGGCCAGCAGCTCATCGCAGAGCATGGCAGCCTTGATGAGCATGCGGGGGATGTGGAAGGGACCCTTGAAGATGTTACCCTTGGCAGGCTGGGCCACGGTGCCGTCGCGGTGCAGGTAGCCGTACCACTCGGGGTATTCCTGGTCCTTGAAGTGCGCAAAAGCCCACTCGTTGGCCAGGCGGTGCATCTCCAGGTACTTCTCATCGCCCGAGAGCTGGTAGGCATAGAGCGAGGCGATGATGGTCTCGCACTGCGGCCACCAGAACTTCATGTCCTGCGAGTAGTCCTGCGGCGGGAAGTTGCGGCAATCCTTGAAGTTGATGATGCCGCCGTACTGCTCATCCCAACCCCACTTCCACGACCAGTCGAGGATGCGGAGCGCCACTTCGTTGAGGTGGTCACGGTCGGAACGCCCCTTGGCACACTCCATGATAAACCAGGCCGTCTCAATGCAATGTCCCGGGTTGATGACGCGTCCCGCAATGGTGTCAATCAGTCCGCCCTCGGGGGTCACACTCTCCAGCAGCGCCTCAAACTCGGGGTGCATGAAGTAGTGCTCGATGTCGTAGAGCGAACTCTCCACCTGAGCATCGAGGTCGGGGTGGTCGATGACCTGCTTCACGATCACCGCCACGTTGATGAGCATCATGGTAATGCTGTGGCTCCGTCCGGCCACGGTAGTCTTGGGGGGCAGGAAGCCCGGCGTAGCCATCATGCGGCGGATGTTCTGAAACTCCTTCAGCGCCTTCTCAGCATACTCACGGCTACCTGTAGCCTTGGCATACTCGGCCATGGCCATGGCACAGAAGCATTCGCTGAAGACGTAGCGCCGCTTCTGGATGCCCTCACCCTGTGCCGTAACCGTGAAGAACTTGTGTCCGTCTGCATCGACACAATGCTCCTCCAGGAAACGGATGCAGCTGAGCGAAGCCTCCAGCCACTCGGGGCGTTGCTCCACATGGTTATACGCATAGGCGCAGATAAAGCCGAAGCGCCCTTGAAACCACACCGACTTGGTCGGGTCCATCAACGTGCCGTCGCGGTCCAGGCAGGTATAGACCCCACCGTTCTCCCGGTCCAGTCCATGCTCCATCCAGAAGGGCATGACATTGTCCAGCAGTTCGCTGCGGTACATGTCGCGCCACTGCTGGAGGTATTTTTTCTGAGAATCGTTTATTTTCATAATGAATGGTTTTTTTTTATAAGGAGTTAAAGGGAGATAAAGGGAGATAGAGGAAGATAGAGGAAGATAGAGGAAAAAACTCCATTTATCTCCTTTTATCTCCATTTATCTCCATTTATCTCCTTAAAATTTATTACAACGCTCGAAGAAGTTGATGGCCTCCAGCTGCTTCTTGAGCTCTACCTCCTCCTCGTCGGTCACGGTGCGGAAGGGCACGCGGTTGGGGCCGAGGTCGAGGCCGATGAGCTTCATGATGCGCTTACCGCCCACGATGTTGCCACGGAAGTTGCAGATCACGTTGATTACCTCCTGCGAGAAGTTCTGCAGTTCGCGTGCCTTCTCCAGGTCACCGGCCTTCCAGGCCTCGATGATGCCCACCAGGTTGCAGCCGTTGTAGTTGGTCGTACCGCCGATGCCACCCTGTGCACCGCCCTGAGCCAGGCTCGGGAGGATGGTCTCGTCCTGACCGTGGAGCATGTCGTACTTGCCGTTCTTGTAGAGGCGGCACTGGTTGTACTCATAGAGGCTCTCGAAGGTGTATTTGATACCGGCAAAGTTGGGGATGCGGCCATCTACGGCCTTCAGCAGGTCGAGCATGGGCAGGAAAGCGCCATTGAAGGCGGGGATGTGGTAGTAGTAGAAGGGGAGCTCAGGTGCAGCGGCACAGATGGCCTCGCAGTACTTCACCAGCTCCTCAATGCGTCCAATCTTCGGGAAGGGAGGCGCCATGGCACCAATTGCATCCGCACCAATCTGGGCGGCATGAGCGGCCAGCTTGGCACTCTCGCGCAGACAGCAGCTACCCACATGGACAATCACCTTGAAGCCTTCAGGCCGTGCAGCCATCCAGGCCTCAGCCAGCTGCATACGTTCCTCGGTAGTCAGCATGTAGCCTTCGCCCGATGAGCCGTTGATAAACACACCCTTCAGCCCGTTCTTGGCCAGCATGGCAGCATAGGCGGGAATAGGTTCGAAATTCACATCACCGTTTGCATAAAACGGTGTAAAAGGAGCATTGATAAGTCCGATAATTTTTTCCATATCAGTAAATTATAAAGTTAACTATACTAGATGTTCAATCTGTCGGCGTAAAAGTACGATACTTTTCTGACACCGCCAACTTTTTCTCCTATTTTCTTGCAAAAAGATTACTAAAAGGTGCCAAGCTTGTAGGAAGAAAAATCTGTTTACTACCCCAAACTTGGCACCATATCTAATCTAGCCTATTGAATTATGCCCTTAGTAAAAGCATTAACGAACAAATAGTTACTTGCCTTCGGCCTCGTTATAGCCCCAAGTCTGCTTCAGCTCAGGGTCAGCGGTCAGCGTAGCGACATTCACAGGCCACAGGAGCTTATGCTGTTCAGTTGCCTTGTCAAGTACAGGATGTGCAACTGCGCCATACACCTTGGGATAAGCAGCTTCAGCAGAAAAGACCAACGGCTGCTTGGCAGCATCCTGCAGACGGACTACGTCAAACCAACGACAACCTTCGCTCACAAACTCCTTGTCGCGCTCGTGGAGGATAGCCAGCTCATTCTCAGCAAACGAACCATCCACATAGGCCACTTCATTGCTGTAGTTGTCACCATAAGCACGTTGGCGAATCTGGTTAATGTACGTAGCACACTTGCCTGTCAGACTATTCTCCACCTCAGCACGCATCAGCAGTACATCGGCGTAACGGTACATGATGATATCAGAGTCAAACTGACGGATACCACTCTCGATATGGCCCTTCAGCTTCAACATGCTGGAGCCAAACTTCGTCAGTGCCTCGTCCTGGTAATACTCCAGGAAGGTGGCTGCACGACGGCTGTCGGTGAGATCCATCGACTTAACGAGTGACTCCTTCCATTCATAGCGCACGATACCAGCTGTACCCAGTCCGAGGACATCTTCCATCCTGCTACCATCGGGAGCATAGTAAGAACCTACTACGATAGAGGGTGTATAGACAAAGTTCACACCCCAGTTGGAATACTCATTGAAGTCGCAAGGCATGGCCAGGATGATTTCGCTGTTCTTCTTCTTGTTGTATTCAAAGATATCAGCAAAGTTAGCCTGCAAACTGAATTTCCCGCTGTTGATAATCTTATCCAATGCCTCCTTGGCTACGTTGAGGTCCGAAGCACCTGTTGCCGTATGGGGCTTTTCGTAGTCATTGGTGGTCACCTTGGCCGACCAGAGATAAACCTGAGCCTTGAGGAACTGCGTCGTCAGTGCATTCCAGGTGTAGCAGTCGAACGATGAACTGCTGCCGAAGCCCTCTTCCGAGGCCTTAATCTCATCCTTGATGAACTGCAGTACATCTTCTGCTGACGAGCGAGCCAGATAGAGGCTCACTACATCGATGCTACCCGACATCACCTTTACGTCCTTCTCCAGAGGCACGCCACCAAAAGTACGGTAGAGCATGAAGTAGTAGTAAGCACGCAAGCCGTGAGCCTGAGCTAGGAAGGTATTGCGGCTAGCATCACTCAGGAAGGGACAGCCATTGGTAAGCTGTTCGATGAAGTGGTTCACCTGCAGCAAGCGGCTGTAGTAGCTGTTCCAGTTGCTGATACCTGTGCTAGAGGTGGTGAGGTTGCTCACGATGATGGCTGAAGAGTTGAGTGAGGTGTTGATGGAAGAGGTACCGTCCATCATCGCACCACCTCTGAGTTCTCCCAAGACCATCAGGGACTGATAGTCTGCTCTCAGATGTCCGTGCAGACCATACATAAAGGTCGTCACTTCCGACTCATTCTGCCAGAAGTTACCCGTGGCAGCGTAGTCAATTGGCGCCAGGTCCAAGTTGTCGCAGCTACTGAAGCCTAACAACAACGCACTGGCTATCATAGAGAAAATCTTTTTCATGTTCAAATGGTTTTTAGATGTTTAGAATGATACGTTAATACCAAAAATCAGCGTACGCGGCAGGGGATATCCACCCATTCCGTTTGATCCATATTCAGGCGAAGCCACTTTCTTGGCACCAGTGATGTAACCTAGGTTTTGGGCCGATACGTTGAGGACCACGTTCTCCATGGCGAGGTGCTTCACCCATACCTTCGGAAGGTTGTAGCTCAAGCTGATCTCACGGATGGCCAGGTAGCTGGCGTTATCTACGAAGAGGCTGTTGTTATTGCGGGCATAGTTGCGCTTACCCAGCTGGTCAGCCCATACGTACTTCGGATACTTTGCTCCGGGATTATCCTCTGTCCAGGTGTCAAACACTTCCTTAATGGTATTGTATGTACCCTGCATGTTACCCATGATCCACGGTGTTCTGCCATCGAAGATCTTGTGTCCCAGGGCATAGTCGAAACGTGCATCAAGGCGCAGGCCCTTCCAGGAGACATTGGTCGTGATACCACCCGTCCAGTGAGGTACGGCACTACCCAGCTTCACCAAGTCGTAGTTGTCAATGACACCGTCACCGTTGACATCCTTCCACTTCACATCACCCGGTTGGATGGGGAGACCCTTGGCCTTCTCTGCATCCGACAGGGCTGCCCAGGCATCGGGGCCATAGAGCGGCTTGTTGTTGGAGCCATTGTTACCGCTACTGATATCCTTGAGGTTGCCAGGAATCTCATCGTAGCTCTTATAAATACCCTCTGCGAGGAAACCGTAGATGGCACCGGGCTCCTGTCCTTCCTGATAGCCGCCTACCCAGATTTTCTCGTCACCGTTACCGGTATAGATTTGGAAGGCATTCTGCATGTTGTTTTGCAGACCGTTGTTAGGCAGTGAGATGACCTTATTCTTATTATAAGAGATGTTGAAGTTCAGGTTCCACTTCCAGTCCTTCTGATCGATAAGGCGCGTGGTGACTTCCATTTCGATACCTTGGTTCTGTACCTCACCGTTGTTTGACAGGATGCTGCTTACACCCGAATGCGAAGGTAGGGTAATATTGGCCAGCTTATCCTTGGTTCGACGGTTATAGAAAGTCATGTTCAATGTATAGCGGTTATTGAAGAAGCCCAGGTCAAGACCGGCCTCAAAGGTGTAGGACTTTTCCCAACGCAGGTTCGGGTTGGGCAGTGTGGACATCAGTGTCGTACCCTGACCATTGTACTTGGTCTGCGGGCTATAGGCACCCTGTACGGTATAGTTGCCGATGTAGTTGGTATCGAGGTTACCATTGGCACCGTAGCTGAAGCGAACCTTCGAGAAGGAGATGACATCCCTGAACTGCTCCATGAACTCTTCCTTACCGAACACCCAACCAGCAGAGATACCGGGGAAGAAACCCCAACGGTTATCCTTGGCCAGACGGGAGTAACCATCACGACGGAGAACAGCTGATACCAGGTACTTGCTGTCATAATCGTAATCCACCTTACCGAAGAACGACATGATGCGGTTCTGGCTGTGCCAAGAGTCCATGAACCGACGCTCAGGGTCAGTCAGGTTCAAGTCTTGGAACGAATCGGTGGGAGCACCATAACCATAAGCCTGGAAGCCTTTCTGATTCTGGTCGTAGTACTCGAAACCAGCCATAGCATTCAGGTTGTGGTTCTTGTAGGAGCCATTGTAAGTAGCGATGATGTTGTACGTCTGATTGAGCGTACGGTTGTAGTAATCAGAAGTATAACGGTCACGATTCCATCTGTTTACACCCGTCATGTAGTCGTGGTTGAAGGCCTCTTGCTTGGTATCTTCATAGTACCAGCTACCGCTCAGCTTCAAGCTCAGACCCTTCAGGATATTGATGGTAAAGGCTTGTGTCATGGTGAACTTGTCGGTATTGTTGTCGCGCTCCAGAGCATCCATATAGGTCTTTACGTTGGCATCGCCCGTACCACGGTTACCGATCAGCCATTCGCCATCGGCATTGGTGCCACGGAACGTAGGCGGAACGGAGAAGACGCGGCTGAAGTAGTTGGCAGGATCAGTGCCACCCACGATGCCGTACCACGTGTTGTGCGAATAGTTAAGCGAAGAGGAAGAGGTCAACCACTCTCTCAGTTTATAGTCCGCATTGAAAGTCCAGGTGAAGCGCTTGTACCAGTTACCCGTAGCATTACCATCTGATTTGTAGTAACCCAGGCTGGAGTAGTACTTACCTCTGTCGTTACCACCAGAGAAATCAACGGTATAGTCCTGCGTGAGGGCTGGGCTCTCGATGTTCACATCCTCCATGTGGAACTCCTTGAAGATAAGCTTGTCACCATAGACGGGGTCAATCATAGTACGCCAGCCCTGCTGTAGCAAGAAAGCAAGGTCTTCAGTGTACTTCATAACACTCCAGTTGGCGTTATTCACTTTGTTACCATCGGCCACGGTGCCATCTGCATTGAAGTAGATGTTACCCGTACCGTAAGGCTGAGCACCCGACAAACTGCTCATGTTCGTCCAACCTGCCCAGTCACCCGTAGAAGTCTTGTAGGTTTGAGAAGCGTTCTGGTAGGCTTTTCGCATCCAGTAGATGTAGTCCTCAGCACCAAGGAACTCGTAGTTGTTCTGGAAGTAATTCAGACCGAACTTGGCCTTCACACCAATCTGTGTCGTCCCCTCCTTACCACGCTTGGTGGTCACCAGGATAACACCATTGGCTGCACGTGCACCATAGATGGCTGTAGCACCGGCATCCTTCATCACCTCGATGGACTCAATGTCTGAAGGGTTGATGTCACTCATCGAGCGCTGTGCACCGTCGATGATAACGAGGGGCGAACCCGAACCGTCCAGGCTGGTACCACCACGCAGAATCAAGGTAGGCGTTGCACCCGGGTCACCACTGGTCTGACGTACCTGCAGACCGGCTACAGCACCAGAAAGAGCCTGTGCCGGGTTGGCATGCACACCCGAGGCAATGGTCTCCTTATCCACCTTGGCAATTGAGTTGGTCACCTTCGAACGGAGCTGCTTACCACCATAAGCCGTGATGACCACTTCATCCAGGAGTTTGGTGTCTTCCTTCAAGGTGATGTTGAGTGGTTGACCGTTCCACGTCACTTCCTGCGTGGTATAACCCACAAATGATACTTGAATCACATCGCCCTTCTTTACATTACTCAGAGTAAAGTCACCATCAAGTCCAGTAATCGTACCATTGGTAGTACCTTTGACCACTACCGATGCACCGATGACAGTCTCTCCAGTAGCATCCTTTACCACGCCGGAACAAGTCCCGCTTTGCTGTACGACCCGCACGTCCAATGGTGCGTTACTCTCCAGGGCATTCGTTGCTCCCGTTGACGCAGCCAACAGGATAAGCAACATACTAACCGATTTGAATCGTTTTACCATAGTTTAAATTAATAATTAATACAGTTAACTGAGGAAAACGACATAAGTTCTGCCGGAACTTATATCCCTTTCACCTATTGTCGCTGCAAACATAAGCAGA
>CAMACX010000042.1 GCA_945831575.1 uncultured Mediterranea sp. | reverse complement strand
GCAGAGAACACTGTGTTCCTTCTTCTTACAGCACTTATCCGTAACTTTTACAAGGTCATTATCCAAAGACTTGACATCAAGAGGTTCGGACTCAATGCTACAAGTCGCATAAAAGCGTTTGTCTTCAAGTTTATCTCAGTACCTGCCAAGTGGATCAAGACATCAAGGCGATATGTACTGAATATCTATACCTGTAACAATGCTTACGCAGATGTATTCCAGACTGATTTTGGATAACGTCTTCAACTTATGGGTATGATACAGCGTATTGTCTCAAGTCGATTTGTGGGGTAAGGGGATGAAATGGCTTGTCACGAGAAATACTGCATTCAAATAAAGCCCCAAGACATCATGATGACAATTTTGAGTCCAACAAGCGATTTATTGAAACAGTTGCGGAATTGAGGAAGAATAAGAGAAGGGGCGTAACCTTGTCCGATCACTTATTCTAAATCCAGGCACCGCCAAGAGCCTTATAGGGAAACAAGTAGGACGAAAGGTCACGCCCCATACGGGACGTGAGCCTATCGCATCCTTGTTCTTCCCAATCTTCATTTTGGCGGTTTCGGATTTAGAGAACAAGAGCGAAAGCTCATGTATATGTATCGAATTGGTTGTCGCTTCCTTCGAGTTAATAATTGGTAGCCCTTTAGCATAATTGCAGAGTGGGCCTATTACTCGTATCACGGAAGTGGCCGAGATGAATCTTCATCTCACCAATCAGTATGTCTGGTCAATCAATGTCTGTTTCTTAGGTTTCTCCTTTCTTTTATTTGTTATTGTTATACTTATTGCTTTAAATCATCTGCATATTATTCACAGATGATAGTGCAAAGTTACGACTTAATTCCAATATAGCCACAGTTTCCACGAATTATTTGACTAATAAAAACGATTTTTTCCCTGCTCATTTCCCTATTTTGGCCGATTTTTTCCCTATTTTCCGCGAAATGAGGGACAGAGCGTGGGGAAAATTTGGTTTTCGGATAATTCTTGGAGTAACTTTGCATCAGCTTTTGAGGGCGAACACACAGATCCGCCCCTTCACAAGGTGGAATGATTTACTCTTTATACCTTATATATAGTATGTATATGGAAAATGCTTTTCTTAACGACACCTCGGCATTGCAGGCAATGACCCAGGTACAGGAGGCGCTGCTTGAGGCAGAGAGCTTCCTCAACGAGAACTATCGGTTTCGCCACAACCTGCTCAGTGGCAAGACGGAATTCATGCGGCTCCCCGATGCGACGGCCTGGGAGGTGCTGACCGAGATGGCCGTCAACTCCATCATCCTCCACGGCAACGAGTGTGTACCTGTGCTGATGGGTGAGCAGGGATGCGGCAAGAGTACCTTTGCGGTGCGGTTGCTCCCCGAGCCGTTGCGCATCTACTTCCTGGACCACATCAACCTGGGGAACAAGTTTGACAGCGAGATGGCCCTGACCCACAACCTGTTGGTCAACATCGACGAGTTTGCCAACATGGGTCCCTCGCAGCAGGGGCGGCTGAAGCAGATGCTCTCAAAGGTGAAGGTCAATGGTCGCCCCATCTTCGGCAAAGCGCAGGAGGACCGTCCGAGGTTTGCCTCGTTCCTGGCTACCACAAACGAGGCTCAGCCGCTCTGCGATGAGACGGGCAGCCGCCGCTACCTCTGCATCAAGATACCCAAGGGTCAGCTCATCGACAACGAGAGCCCCATCGACTACACGCAGCTCTTTGCCCAGCTGAAGCACGAGCTGCTAGTGGACAAAGTGCCCTACTGGTTCAGCAACGCCGAAGTGGCTCGCATCCAGCGTGCTAACCTCCCCTACCAACGGAGCGAGAGCAGCCTGGAGTGACTGGTGTGCCACTGCTATCAGCTGCCCGAGGGAGAGGGTGAAGGCATCTGGCTGAGCAGCAACGAGGTGCTGAGTGGTGTGAAGCGCCAGTTTCCGCAGCTGCGGTGCGACCACTCCACCAAGGTACGGCTGGGCAAGGTGCTCCGCTTCCTCGGCTGCGAGTCGAAGCATACCAGAGAAGGCATGGTGTACAGACTTAACGCTATTGCTGCGTAAAAAAACGCAGAGTCTGTAGAAAAACACTTCACACTTCACAAAAGCTTGTATATATTTGGAATACAGACAATTAAGACGTGAAGTGTGTGTGAAGTATCAAAAAGAGACTTCACACCTGTAATCTTCTTATAATCAATAATATACAAAGGATTGTGAAGTGTGAAGTGTTTTTCATCATCAGGACGGATTTTCATTTCATGCCCATCATCCACTGTAGGGGCGGAAAATATTCCGCCCCTACAGCAAAGGGAAGGAGCCTTCAACGAAAGTGACGAAGACCCAACCAAAATCGTGAATAAGCCGTCTAATTCGCTAAACCACAGTATCAATCGTTTTCATCGCGAGGAAAAACGTTTTTCATCGCGAGGAAAAAAGATTTTCTTCCTGCTGATAACAAATTACCTGCGAGATGAAAAGAGATGAAGTACCCTGTTGAGCTCAGCCGACAATCCACTTGCTGCCGGGGAGCAGGGAGATGAGCTTCGTGGTCACTACGCAGCAGATGAACGTCAGCAGTGCAATGCAGGGGATGGCCAGGGCTACGGGTATCAGCGGTTCGGCCTGATTGCCAGCCACGAAGATGGGGGCAATGTTACTCAGGAAGAAGAGGTGCATCAGGTACATGCCAAACGAGAGCTTCGACACCTCGGTAATCCAGCGAGGAGCCACAGAGCGCTTGATACAGGTGAAGAGCAGGAAGGCTCCGAAGGTGGCACACAGCACGTTGGGGGTGCAGAACTCCCACGACCACTCCAGCATGGGGGTCTCTATGGGTTGCCCAGGCACTCCTGCCTGCCAGAACGACCAGCCGGTGAAGACGGCTCCTACCAGAAAGCAAATCCACCCGATGCGCATCCGCTTGGCCCGACTCCAATCCAGATGTACCCGGATATAATGGGCCAGCACCAGGTAGCCTAGGTAGCCGGAGCAGTAGTAGAGCATACCGAAGTAGGGATTCCAGAAGCAGTTGCCCCACAGGTCGGCACTGACGAAGCGCACCAGCCAGGGCACCAGCGTGGATAGGGCAAAGATAGAGAGGAAGAGGCGCTCATCCTTGGCCGAAGCCCGCTCCAACCAGGGCGACACCACGGGAATAATCAGGTAAAGGGAGATAAGCGGGTACATGAACCAAAGGTGACCGGCCATCGAGGGAAAGTTGAAGGGCAGCATCACGAAGTCGTGCCACGACTGCTCCCACGTCATCTGTCCCCAAAGCAGGGGGAGAAAGGTGTAGAGCAGCATGAAGCTGATCATGGGTGGAAGGATGCGCAAGAAGCGGCGCTTGTAGAAGGCTGCCATCGTGACTCCTTGCTTGACAGGTACGAGCAGGAAAGCGCTCACCACCATGAAGAGGGGCACACTGATACGGCCCAGGGCTCCGTCATAAAAGGCCACCCAGAAACGATTGGCCTCATTGGCCAGCATTGACACATTACCCGCCAGTCCCGACGCATCGGCGGCATAGAAATTCTCGCTGGCATGGACCAGCATGACCAGGAAACAGGCTACGACGCGGATATAATCCACGAAGACAATACGTTGTTGGTTGCTCATGATTGCTTTACAGTTGTAATAATAGGAAGAAGGTGATTATTTCAGTTTCGACTTTACCCAGAGCCAGTGGGCGTACTCGGCATCGTCGCTCGTCCAATGCTCGTTGATGGGGGTGATGACGGCCTCCTTGGGACAAGACAGGACGTTGTAGGTGGCATAGCTTGTGGTGGGGGAGCAAGTGTCATCGCAGAAGCCCCAGGTGAGCCGGCATTCGGCCTGTATGAGACGGGCAAAGTTGACCACATCGTAGTAGGCCATGGTACGGAGCTTTTCGGGGGTGTCCATCCCCTGCATGCGCGAGTAGTGGGGATAGCCATCGGCACGGCCCATCTTGAAGGCAGCCATATCGGCCAGAGCGGGATGGTTGGCCACGCAGAGAGTGACGCGTGGGTCGAGTCCTGCAGCCACCAGAGCTAAGGCTCCTCCCTGACTGCCTCCCGTGACGACCACGTTCTTGCCGTCCCAACCGGGTAGCGAAGTAAGCAGGTCGATGCAGCGCACCAGAGCCAGATAGACGCGCTTCATGTAGAAGTTGTCGGGATGGTCCAGGCCGTTGGTGAGGTAGCCGTTCTCCTTGCCGTTGAAGGCTGCGGACACTTCTTTGAACTGCTGCTCGCTCATCGTGGGGTTGAGACCATGGATTTCTATCTCCAACCGGATGCAGCCACCCTCAGCGTAATACTTGTGACGCAAGGGCTTAGAGATGGTCTTGATACCGGCCCCAGGGGGACAGAGCACCACGGGACAGCTCCCCAACTGCACATTCTTGGGATAGAATAGGTAGCCGTAGATGGCCTGCCCCTGGCGGTTGAGCTGTAGGCGGAGCAGGTAGGCCGTTATCTTGTCAGTGGTGTACTCGGGAGCAGGCTCAAGGGTATAGGTCAAGGGGAACTGACGAGCCTCATCAATACGCTGCTGCCAGAACTGCCGGAAGTCGCTAGGCATCTGCGTATAGGGCTCTATCTGCTCTGGCGAGAAGCCCACCTTGATATGGTGTTTATACTCCTTGCCATCGATGGTGACTGCCATACGGCAATCACGGAATCCGGGCTTACGCATGGTGCCTATGGGTATCGTGGCACGCCCTCTACGGAGCACGACTGAGTCGCAGCGGTCGGCAGGCATCAGGTCGTCAGCCAGCTCGTAGCGCACCACTACGCCATCCACGGGTACACCGTAGCGCAACAGTTGCAGGTCGATGGTGGCCTTCTGGCCCGTGCGATAGATCCAGTCGGCATGATCAGGCACAGTGACCCACAGCAGGTCGCTGCGGTAGGGGTAGTTCTCTGCTATAGCCTGCAAGCAGAGCATCAGCATCATACAAAGCGTGAACAGGATTCGTCTCATCATTGTTTTCATAAAATGTTTTTTTGGTACTATATATAATAAGGTATGGTACAACAGCGCTATAAAGGATGGCGCAGCAGCGCTCATCACGTTATCACTTGCGGAAGAAGTCGCCAACCTGGGCCTCTACCTCCTGCTCTACGTCATCGGGCAAGCGGTGGAAAAAGTCGATGTCTGTGATGCGCTCCACCTCATCTACCGTATTGAGGTAGCTCTCCAGCTTGCGGTTGCCCGAGCTGTTCTTGAAGATGAAGCCAGCTGCCTTGGGCTTGTCGCCCGAGAGGCAGAGCACTACCTTGAAGAAGGCCTCAGGCACCACTACGGTGTGCTCCTTACCAATCTTCTGATGCTTGCGGTTGTAGAGTATAGGGCCACAGACGATGTAGATCGGACCCTCCTGCTCAGCCCAACGGCGGCACTTCTCCTCCAGCTCCTTCCAGTCGCCACGGTTGAGGTTGTGGTCCTGCGGGCAGATGTTGGTCATGTAGAAACTCTCCTGCATGGCCTTCCAGTGCCAGCGGTTGTCGCCCGCAGGGCACATGTGTCCACGGTCCCAACCGCTACCCTTGTAATCATCGGTCGTCACGGCCTCCTCCTCCATCAGGTCAGGGTCAGGCAGGAACTTATCGCTACGGCTTTCCCGCTCCACCAGCTTGTCGGCATTCAGCTCCCAAGCCACCCAGTTGGGCAGGTTCCACTCCATGTTGTAGGACACGGTGTAGCCCATCCGCTTCAGGATGAGTTCACTGCGTGTACCCTTGAGCGACTCAGGCAGTTCCAGTCCGCTACCCTCGGCAGGGAGGTCGCTCAGCTTCTTCTGAGAGGTATTGCCGACTTGCTTCTGGAGCTGCTCCAAGGATACCTCTTCCTTAAGCCAGCTTGAGACAGGCTCGTATGCAGCACAAACCAGCACAATCAGCGCCACCAACAGGGTGACGCTGAGCGGCTGTTTCGTAGTTTGCTTCTTTCTTCTTGCCATGGCGATATACTTGCATTTACTGCAAATTACTCCTTATCCTATATTTATTCCTGCTTCATAATCTCCTTGGCACGGTAGAGGGCCACATTGATGTTGGGGCAGATATTGTCTTCGCCCAACAGTTCGTAGAAGCCCGACTTGGCCAGCACGAGGTGTACCTTCTCCACTACTCCCGAGAGCACCACGGTGATGCCTTCCTTCTGCGACATACTGCAGAGGTTCTCCAGGTTGTGGATACCTGTAGAGTCGATAAAGGGCACCTTACGCATACGGATGATGCGCACCTTGGGACGGTCGCCCATCTGGGCCATCATCTCCTCAAACTTGGTGGCGATGCCGAAGAAGTAGGGCCCGTTAATCTCATACACCTCCACCCCATCGGGGATGGTGAGGTGCTCCTCATGGGTCGTGGCATCGGTCTCACTGTTGGGGTCAATCTCATCCTTGATGACCGAGATCTCCGTGGTCTCCATCACACGGCGCATGAAGAGTACACAGGCAATGAGCAGACCCACCTCGATGGCCACGGTCAGGTCGAAGATGACGGTGAGGAAGAAGGTGACGAGCAGCACGCTCACATCGCTCTTGGGATTGCGGAGCAGGGCCCTGAAGGTACGCCAACCGCTCATATTGTACGACACGATGACCAGCACACCGGCCAGACAGCCCATGGGGATGAACTGAGCCAGTGGCATGAGCAGCAGCAAAATCAGCAGAAGGATTACCGCATGGACCATGCCAGCCACGGGCGTGCGGCCCCCGTTGTTGATGTTGGCCATGGTACGGGCAATGGCACCCGTGGCAGGGATACCGCCGAAGAGGGGCGTCACCATGTTGGCCACACCCTGGGCAATCAGTTCGGTGTTCGAATCATGCCTGTCGCCAATCACACCATCGGCCACGGTAGCTGAGAGCAGCGACTCAATAGCCCCCAGTACCGCAATGGTCAAGGCCACAGGGAAGAGGCTGCGAACGGCCTCCCAGTTGAGGTTGGGCACCACGGCATCAGGCAGCTCCGCCTTGATGCTGAAGCGGTCACCAATGGTATCGATACCTTCGATGCCGGCATAGTTCTTCATCGCCCAAACCACTGCCGTCACCAGCACAATGGCCACGAGCGAACCGGGAATCTTCTTCGAGAAGCGGGGGGTGAGGGCGATAATCACAATGCTGACGATGCTCACCAGCGTGTTCCACCAGTTCACGCTATCCAGGTGGTCCAAATAGACCATCCACTTACCCAGGAAGTCGCCCGGCGTCTTGAGCGGAATCATCAGCGCATCGCCACTCTCCGTATAGAGCAGGTTGCCCTCCAGATCCATGGCCTGCTGCTGCAGCCCTAGCACGTCAGCTATCTGCGTGGTGAAGATGGTCACCGCAATACCGCTCGTAAAGCCCACAATGATGGGGTAAGGAATAAACTTGATGACGGCTCCCAGCTTGAGTACACCGAGCAACACCAGTATCACCCCGGCCATGAGCGTGGCCACGATGAGTCCTGCCTCACCATACTGCTGGATAATACCGTAGATAATCACGATAAACGCACCCGTAGGTCCGCCGATCTGCACCTTGCTGCCTCCCATCAGGGAGATGATGAATCCGGCAATGATAGCCGTGATGATACCCTTCTCGGGCGATACACCCGAAGCAATACCGAAGGCGATGGCCAGAGGCAAGGCCACAATGCCCACAATCACACCGGCCATCATATCGGCCATCAACGTCTCTTTGGAGTAGCTCTTCAACGAACTGACGAGCTTGGGTCTGAAAAAGTCGAACGCTTTCATTTCTTCACAATCTTTTCTTGATGCACGCCCACATGGACATGCACTTTGCTAATACATTACTTGTTATCGGCTGCAAAATTAGATAAAAAGTGTGAGATTTAATGGCTTTTAGAACAAAAACCGCTAAAGAATCATCGAAACCATGCATAAAACCGATATATACCTATATAATATGGGGGAGAAAGCGCTTATTTCTTAAATAAATTAAATGTAGAAAATTTATGTTAGCAATATTGTAATAATTACAATTAAAGTACTATCTTTGCAAACAAAATCAATTCACCTAAAAAAACAAGAATAACATGAGCAAGAGTATTAAAGGAACAAGAACTGAAAAGAACCTGCTGACCTCATTCGCAGGCGAGTCGCAAGCCCGCAACCGCTACACCTTCTTTGCCAGCGTGGCCAAGAAGGAGGGCTATGAACAGATAGCCGCCATCTTCACCGAGACGGCCGACCAGGAGAAAGAGCACGCCAAGCGCATGTTCAAGTGGCTGGAAGGCGGCTGTGTGGAGATTACCGCTTCCTACCCCGCAGGCGTAATCGGCAAGACGCTCGACAACCTGAAGGCTGCTGCAGCCGGTGAGAACGAAGAGTGGAGCCTGGACTACCCCAAGTTTGCTGACATTGCTGACGAAGAGGGTTTCCCCGAAATCGCCCTGATGTACCGCAACATCGCTGTGGCCGAGAAGGGACACGAGGAGCGCTACCTGGCTTTCGTGAAGAACATCGAGGATGGCAAAGTATTTGCCAAAGACGAGGTGACCGTATGGCAGTGCCGCAACTGCGGATTCATCTATGAAGGCAAAGAGGCTCCCCAACTCTGCCCTGCATGCCAGCACCCACAAGCCTACTTTGAGGTGAAGAAGAGCAACATGTAATCTCCGCTCGGAAACTCCGCAAAGAGAATCACAAGCTTGACAGACACAACGGATAAAGGCCCGGTACGAGACGGATGCTTCGTACCGGGCCTTCTTATATCATGGTGGGAGACAGACAACTCCCCCAGCGACAAGCCTACCCCAACAGAGGGCAAGGACTACCTGCCGCCCTCCGTGGTGGCATGGGGGTAATCGATGGTGTAGTGCAGCCCGCGGCTCTCCTTGCGCTCCATGGCTTGCTTGGTGATGAGGTAGCCCACATTAATCATATTGCGCAGCTCGCACAGCTCACGCGTGGCCTTGCTGCGCTTGAAGAGGCGCTCCGTCTCCTCGTAGAGGATGTCGAGACGGTTCCAGGCACGGGTCAGGCGCACGTTGCTCCTCACGATGCCCACATAGGCCTCCATAATCTGGTTCACCTCCTTCATGCTCTGCGTGATGAGGATGCGCTCCTCGGTCGATATGGTACCCTCATCGTTCCACTCGGGGATATCTTCGTTGAAATCGTAGCGGTCTATCACGCTCAGCGAATGTCTGGCAGCGGCCTCGGCATAGACAATAGCCTCGATGAGCGAATTGCTCGCCAGGCGGTTGCCTCCATGCAGCCCCGTACAGCTGCATTCGCCGATGGCATAGAGGCGGCGTATGCTGCTCTGTCCGTCAAGGTCCACCTTGATGCCGCCACACAAGTAGTGGGCAGCGGGAGCTACGGGGATATACTCCTTGGTGATGTCGATGCCTATGCTTAGGCACTTCTTGTAGATATTGGGGAAGTGACGCTTGGTCTCCTCGGGGTCCTTGTGGGTCACGTCGAGGAAGACATGGTCCTCACCCCGCTGCTTCATCTCGTTGTCAATGGCACGGGCCACGATGTCGCGCGGAGCGAGCGACAACCGGGGGTCATACTTCTGCATGAACTCCTTGCCGTCGAGTGTGCGGAGCACACCACCATAGCCACGCATGGCCTCCGTGATGAGGAACGAAGGCCGGTCGCCCGGGTGATAGAGCGCCGTGGGGTGAAACTGGATGAACTCCATGTCCTTCACTGCCCCCTTGGCACGATAGACCATCGCGATGCCGTCGCCCGTAGCCACCAGCGGATTGGTGGTGTGGCGATAGACCGCCTCACAGCCCCCCGTAGCCATCACAGTGACCTTGGAGAGGAAGGTATCCACCTCGCCCGTCTCCTCATTGAGCACATAGGCACCATAGCACTTGATGCCTGGAGTGTAACGCGTCACGATGATGCCCAGGTGGTGCTGGGTGATAATCTCCACGGCATAGTGGTTGGTAAAGACGGTGATGTTAGGGTGCTTCTTCACCGTCTCAATCAGGCTGGTCTGAATCTCAGCCCCCGTGTTGTCCTTGTGATGGAGAATGCGGAACTCGCTGTGACCACCCTCCTTGTGGAGGTCAAACTCGCCGTCGGGCCTCTTGTCGAAGTTCACTCCCCAGCGTATCAGCTCCTGAATCTGAGCCGGAGCCTCAGTGACTACCTTCTCCACGGCTGCACGGTCGCTGATCCAGTCACCGGCAATCATGGTGTCCTCAATGTGCTTGTCAAAGTTGTCCACCTTCAAGTTGGTGACCGAGGCGATGCCTCCCTGGGCAAAATAGGTGTTGGCCTCTTCCAGACCCGCTTTGCAGATCAGGGCCACACTACCCTTCTCTGCCACCTTCAAAGCAAAGCTCATACCGGCAATACCCGAGCCGATGACGAGGAAATCGTACTTTCTTACCATATTAAACAGGTTACATATTGTTTTATTTGGGGAAAGGTTCATCCTAAATTGAACGATTCTCGCGGCGAATTTACAAAAAAGCTTGCTTTCTTGTATGCTTTGGTTGCTACTTATTCACAAAAACCTTAATTTTGCCCCAAAATAATGGCTGTAATGAACAGAATTTATCATGCAAAGGTCACTTTTTGCCGTGGATTGGTGCTTGTTGCGCTGACTGCGATGACGCTCTTCACCCTCTGGTGTCGAAGGCCACTCTTGGCACTTCCAGCCATGCTCCTGCTCCTATGGTGGATTGAACGACTGATTCACACCACTTATACGCTAACCACCGACCAAAGGTTGCTGATTGAGGAGGGGCGCTTTGCCCGCAGGAGCGCCATTTATCTGGCAGACATACACCATCTGAAGCGCTCTCGAGCCGTGCAAACCACACACCTCAGCCTCTGGAACGGCATCAAAGTGACACTCTACGACGGCAAGCAATTCACCCTCGTTCCCCAACGCGAAGAGGATTTCCTACGCGAGGTCGAGCGCAGATGCCATCTGCTCAGTAAGCTACAGCCTCAAGGTACCAACGATAATAATGAAGATGATGAATCCTATTAAGATGAATCTTATTAATAAGGTATGCGTCTATAGCGCATCAAGCACACAGATTGACGAAACCTACTTTGAGGCTGCACGTGCCCTGGGCAAGCTTCTGGCCGAGAAAGGTATCTGTCTGGTGAACGGAGCTGGCAAGATGGGACTGATGGCCGCCGTGACCGATGCCGTCATGCAGCATGGAGGCAAGGCTATCGGGGTGATACCCCAATTCATGGTAGAGCAAGGATGGCACCATCAGGGCATGAGCCAGCTGATGGTGGTCAGCGACATGCACGAACGCAAGCAGACCATGACCCGGCTGAGCGATGCCGTCATCGCCCTGCCCGGAGGCTGTGGCACCCTGGAGGAACTCCTCGAAGTCATCACCTGGAAGCAGCTGGGACTCTACCTCAACCCCATCATCGTGCTCAACACCAAGGGCTATTTCAACCCCCTGCTGGAGATGATGCGACATGCTGTAGATGAGCACTTCATGCGCTTACAACATGCCGACATCTGGCGCGTGGCCCAAACGCCCGAAGAGGCCGTGGAGATGCTCTTCACCACCCCTAAGTGGGACCCTTCTGTCCGTAAATTTGCAGCCATCTGATGCCATGCTATCCTCCATGCTCACACTGACCCCACGAGTGGAAGGCATTCCCCTACCCTATGCCCCCAGCAACGACAACACCATCGCTGCTATCCTTATCGTATGCTTTCTGCTCAGCGCCATGGTCCTGTCACGCCACCACAAGTTTCTTGGTCAGCTCTTCAAGGACTTTATGCTCCACCGCGAGCGCACCAGCATCTTCTCCACCTCTACAGCCGGTGACATGCGCAGTCTCCTGCTCCTCTCATTGCAAACCGGCATGTTGGCCTCAGTCACCCTGTTTTGCCTCCTCGTCAAGCAATCGCCCCAGCTTATCATACACCTTAGCTCCCTGCAATGGATTGCCCTTTTCTTCACCCTCTGCCTACTATATTTTGCACTGAAATGGATGCTCTACAACCTGCTCGGGTGGATATTTTTTGACAGGGCAAAAACGTCTATCTGGCTCGAATCCTACTCCACGCTCATCTATTATCTAGGATTTGCACTTTTCCCCCTCATTATGGTAGTGGTCTATTTTGACCAAGAAGCAGCAATAATCATCGTTTTTTCGTTAATTTTCGTGTCGATTACCAAAATCTTGATGATTTATAAATGGATAAAGCTTTTTTGCGAAAATTTTTATGGCTGTTTGCTATTATTTGTGTACTTTTGCGCCCTTGAAATGCTGCCCTGCGTACTTCTGTATAACGGCATGCTTCAGCTAACCGATTATTTGATAATAAAATTTTAGGACGTTGAAAATAAGCAAAGTATTAGTGTCGCAGCCTAAGCCGACTTCGGAAAAGTCGCCTTACTTCGACATCGCCGAAAAGTATGGTGTGACCATTGACTTCCGCCCTTTCATCAAGGTGGAGAGCCTCACACCCAAGGAATTCAGACAACAGAAAGTCTCCATTCTCGATCATACCGCCATAGTCTTTACTTCGCGGCATGCCATCGACCACTTTTTCAATCTGTGTACCGAGTTGCGCGTCACGATTCCTGAAACGATGAAGTACTTCTGCGTATCTGACACAATCGCCAATTACATCCAAAAGTACACCCAATACCGTAAACGGAAAATCTTCCCAGGACCTACGGGCAAGTTTGAAGATTTGGTACCCATCATGATGAAGCACAAGAACGAGAAGTACTTTGTGCCCATGTCTGACGTACACAACGATGACATCAAGAACCTGCTCGACCAGAGCAAGCTGCAACACCATGAAGTGGTGATGTACCGCACGGTAAGCAACGACTTCGCCCCCGAAGAACTGGCCGGTTATGACATGATGATCTTCTTCAGCCCCGCTGGAGTGGCCTCACTGCAGAAGAACTTCCCCAACTTCGACCAGCAGGAGGTGAAGATTGGTACCTTCGGCGCCGTGACAGCACAGGCTGTACGCGATGCCGGATTGCGTCTTGACCTGGTTGCACCCAGCGAGAAAGCCCCCTCGATGACAGCTGCCCTCGAACAGTTCCTCAAGGAGAACAACCAGTAACCTATGCCCAACACCTTGCATAAGGCCGAAAGGCTCTGTCGTAAGAAGATTATTGGCGAAATGTTCTCGGGCAAAGCCCGTTCCTTCGCCTGCTTCCCCTTACGGGTGGTTTACCTCCCCGTAACAGAGCAGCCATACAATGCCACCATACTGGTAAGCGTTTCGAAACGACGGTTCAAACGGGCCGTTAAGCGTAACCGTATCAAGCGCCAAGTACGTGAAGCCTATCGCCTCAACAAGCAACTCCTCCTCCCCCTTCTGGAGCAAGAGAAGCTGCAGGTGGCGGTAGCCTTCATCTACTTGAGCGACCAACTGGCCTCCTCCTCGCACATCAATAATCAGATGAAGCGCATCCTCCATCGGCTTGCCGAAACCATCACGTCCAATCCGCTACGGGACAACAAGACAGAGGAGAGCCAAGAGTCATGAGACGACTACTGATAGGGCTACTTCTCCTGCCCATCTACTTCTACCAACGGTGCATCTCCCCCTTACTGGGTCCCAGTTGCCGCTTTACTCCCACCTGCTCGCAATATGCCGTAGAGGCCATAAAGAAACATGGCCCCTTCAAGGGCCTTTACCTCAGCGTGAAACGCCTGTTGCGTTGCCACCCCTGGGGAGGTTCCGGTTACGACCCTGTACCCTGACTCAACCATCCATCTCCCTACCCTATGAATCAAGTATTCCCTATCGACATCCACACCCACCAACTGCCTGCCGTAGCAGGCAAGGCCATTGTGAGTGTCTCCCCCGAGATGTTTACCCCGCAGCCATCCCACTGGTATGCTCTAGGCATTCATCCCTGGGATACAGACAAAATCACCGATTTCACCGCAAAAATGGAAAAGATACAGCGGCTTGCCCACCACCCACAAGTCATCGCAATAGGTGAAGTCGGACTTGACAGGCTCCATGGAACAAGCATCCCTGAGCAAATGAAAATCTTTGAGGCCCAAGCCCTATTGGCTGAATCGCTCCAGAAACCCGTAGTGATTCATCTAGTCAAAGCCACAGATGAACTGCTATTCCTCCACCATCACCTGAACCCTACAGTACCTTGGATTATCCACGGTTTCAGAGGCAAGCCTCAACTGGCTCAGCAACTGCTCAAGAGAGGTTTCTACCTCTCCTTTGGGACCCACTTTAACCTCGATGCCATGCGTTCTACACCCAACGACCGCCTGTTATTGGAGACCGACGAACGCGAGGAGGACATAGAGCAACTGTGTCAAGCACTGGCTCTGGCCAGATGTCAAACCAATGAAGAATTGCGCCAATCTCTCGATGAAAACGTCCAAAGGCTCTTTTTTAAGCCCTAAGAGTTGGACATTCACAGAAAGTGTTGTATTTTTGCACCCTAAAATCAAGAATATTACATAAATAATACGCAAACAATATGAATTTTGTAGAAGAACTTAAGTGGCGCGGCATGCTTGCACAGATTATGCCGGGCACCGAAGAACTGCTCGAAAAGGAGATGGTTACGGCCTACCTAGGCACCGACCCCACGGCCGACTCCCTCCACATCGGTCACCTGTGTGGCATCATGATGTTGCGCCATCTGCAACGCTGCGGCCACAAGCCCATCATTCTGGTAGGCGGAGCCACAGGTATGATAGGCGACCCCTCTGGTAAAAGCCAAGAGCGCAACCTTCTGGACGATGCTACACTCTATCACAACCAAGAGTGCATCAAGAAGCAAGTAGCCAAGTTCCTGGACTTTGACACCGATGCCCCCAATAAAGCAGAATTGGTAAACAACTACGACTGGATGAAAAACTTCACCTTCCTCGACTTCGCCCGAGTGGTGGGTAAACACATCACGGTGAACTACATGATGGCTAAGGAAAGCGTGCAGCAACGCCTCAACGGTACTGCTCGCGACGGATTGTCGTTCACCGAGTTCACCTACCAACTCCTGCAAGGTTACGACTTCCTCTACCTCTATCAGCACAAGGGCTGCAAGCTCCAGTTAGGCGGTAACGACCAATGGGGCAACATGACCACAGGTACCGAGCTGATCCGTCGCACCCTGGGTAATGAGGTGGAGACCTATGCCCTGACCTGTCCGCTGATTACCAAAGCCGACGGTAAGAAGTTTGGCAAGACCGAGAGCGGCAACATCTGGCTTGATCCCCAACGTACCTCACCCTATAAGTTCTACCAATTCTGGCTCAACGTAAGTGATGAGGAAGCGGAGAAATACATCAAGATTTTCACCTCCATCAACAAGGAAGAGATAGACGCCCTGGTTGCCCAACACAAAGAGGCTCCCCACCTGCGTATCCTTCAGAAGCGTTTGGCTCAGGAAGTGACCGTCATGGTTCACTCCGAAGAGGAGTATCAAGCTGCTGTTGAAGCCTCGGGTATTCTTTTTGGCAACGGCACTAGCGAAGCGCTCAAGAAGCTCGATGAGCCCACTCTGCTAGCTGTATTTGAAGGTGTTCCGCAGTTTGAAATCAGTCGCGAATCCCTTACGGAAGGAGTCAAGGCTGTCGATCTATTCGTAGAGCTTGCTCCCGTATTCCCCTCCAAAGGCGAGATGCGCAAACTGGTACAGGGAGGCGGCGTATCACTTAATAAGGAGAAGCTCAAGGCCTTTGACCAGGTGATTACCCCCGCAGATCTACTGGATGAAAAGTACCTGCTCGTACAACGTGGAAAGAAGAATTACTACTTAATTATTGCCAAGTAATAAAAAAAGTAGGTCAATTATTTGCAGAAATCAAATCAAGCCCCTATCTTTGCACCGCTTTTCACAAGAAAGCACCAAGAAGTTTGGACTATGGTGTAATGGTAGCACAACAGGTTTTGGTTCTGTTTGCCCAGGTTCGAGTCCTGGTAGTCCAACACTTAAAAGGCTAATTATCAATGTATTTTGATAGTTAGCCTTTCTTTATTATCCTCATCCGTTTCACCGGATACCATATGCTGACAAAACCCACAAACAGTACAGTCAAGAGGATAAGCAGCAAATCTGAGAGATGCACACTGACGGGATAAGCATCTACCAAGAACGACTCCCCACTACCTAACTTGATTAAACCGAAAGTTTGTTGCAAGTAACAAAGCGATACTCCAAGCCCTATTCCCAATAAGGCTCCAATCAACGAGATTAGACGACCCTCACAAAGGAAAATTTGCGAAATCATCCTTCGGTCAGCTCCCAGCCGATAGAGCGTCTCTAAATCTTCACGTTTGTCAAGCATCAGCATCGACAACGAACCAATCAGGTTGAAACAAGCCACCACCAAGATAAAGGTTAAGAAGAAATAGGAAATCAGCTTCTCAATCTCCATGATGCGAAACACCTCCTCCTGTTGCTCATAGCGGTTAAGCACCTTGAACCGGTCACCTAGCTTACGCTCCATCTCCCGCTCCACTTTACTCTCATCCGCATCCGGCTTGAGCCGAATCTCGATGGCGGAAACCTGGGTGTCGTAATTAAACAATTTGCGGGCAAAACTTAACGAAGTGAGGATGTAATTGGCATCATACTTCTGCTGATTGCAAGCAAACACCACCCCTGGGGAGTAGAGATAACGGCGATTGAAGGCTGTAGAAGGATTGGCAATATTCACCCTGACGTTGCGTTTAGGTGCATAGACTTGCAATGGGTCAATAAATTGCACCCCTGTACCCAACTCACTAATCAACTCCACCCCAAGCACACCATATTCCACTACCGAATCGGCTAGCAAAAAGCTGCCCGAACCAATCAGCAAACTGTCAATCTCCGTCAACTCCTCAAAATTGGACTCCACCCCCTTGATGGTCACCATGGCTTGCCGCTGCTTATACTGCACCACCGCCTGTTCCTCAATTGTCTCACTCCACACCTCTACCCACTCCATCGAGCGCACCTGCTGCAGACGACTCTCCAACGGGTCAAACACCTTACCCTGTACCGGTACAATCTTCAGTTGCGCATCAAAAGCCGTAAAAAAGCCCTCCACCATCTCCTGAAAGCCGTTGAACACACTGAGCGTGCATACCAAAGCCATGGTAGATAGCGTAATACCACACACTGAAACAGCCGAAATGATGTTGACCGCACTATGCTTCTTGGGTGAAAGAAGATAGCGACGGGCCATATATAACGGGAAAGACATGCCTGAAAATGAGGGAAATCGATTTACTTCTTCAGCAATTCATCAATATGCTCAGCATAATCCAGCGAATCATCCACGAAGAACTTCAATTCAGGTATGATCCGAAGTTGATAACGCACCCGCGTACCCAGCTCATAACGCACCGACTTCATATTCGCATTGATGTTCTTGATGATTTCCTCCGCCCGCTCTGAGGGGAAGATGCTCAGATAAGCCCGAGCCACACTCATATCTGGACTGATACGCACCGCACTGACCGACACCAATACACCATGCATCGACTTGGTCTGCTGCAAGAAAATATCACTCAGCTCTTTTTGAAGTAAACGAGCTATCTTATTCTGACGAGTTGTTTCCATAAATACCTATTTAAATTTGTTTCGAGCACAAAACTACAAAATTCTAACCATTATTCCTCGAAAAATAGAAATTATTTCGGTGAGTTAAAGAAAAACTTCAAAATAATGGTAATTTTGTCGATAAAATTAGAACGTTTGTCGATAAGATTTGTCAGTGAAAAAAAACCTTCCTACCTTTGCCATGTGAAAAGGAAATAGAATACCTTCGTAACATAAATAAAATATATACTGTAACATAGAAGAGACTCTCTCTAAATAGCGTTTTTTCATGTATTATTGACTTGGCCGTTCTTACCCGTGAGGGCAGGGACGGTTTTTTCTATTCTTTCTTCCGTATGAGAGTCAATCCATCGCGCAGAGGCAAGATGACCTTTTCCACCCGTTGGTCAGCTGCTATCAGGTCATTGAATGCCATGATGCCCAGGGTCTGGGCATCGTGAACCCCCTCCTCTACCACATGCCCATCCCATAGCGTATTATCGACCAAAATGTAACCACCTGGACGCAAAAGGGGTAACACCATCTTATAGTAATCTACATACTTGCGCTTATCCCCATCAATAAACGCCAAGTCAAACGTCAACCCCAAGCCAGGCACCAGCTTGAGTGCATCACCGATATAGAACCTGATTCTGTCGGCCCAGGGTGAACCCTCCAGCCATGGACGAGTAAACTCCTCCTGTTCGTCATTGATCTCAAATGTATGAAGCATGGCCCCCTCAGAAAGTCCCTCAGCCATGCACAACGCAGAATAGCCACTGTATGTGCCAATCTCCAGCACCTGTCGGGGGCGGATCATCTGCACAAACATCTTCAACATACGCCCCTGCAGATGTCCTGAGGCCATCCGTGGATAGAGCAACTTGAGGTGAGTGTCCCTGTAGAGCGCCTCCAGGTAGGAACCTTCCGGATCAATATGACTGAGGATGTAATCATCAATGGTCATGGCCTCCTGTCCTGACCTCCCTTTACAGCTATACATATCTTATTATTTTATCCTAGATCTACATTCCAATGCCCTAAGCTACAAACGATTATTCCGCCTTAGCCAACAGTGCCTCAAGAGCAAGACGATAGGAATCCAATCCAAACCCCAGGATTACCCCCATGCAAGCGGCTGAGATCATGGAGCGATGACGGAACTCCTCTCTGCTGTGTACGTTGCTGATATGCACCTCCACTACAGGTGTGGTCACTGCACGGATGGCATCTTGCAGCGCAATCGACGTATGGGTGTAAGCCCCAGCATTCAAGATGATGCCGTCGTAGCTGAAACCCACTTCGTGAATCTTATCAATCATCAATCCCTCCACGTTGGATTGATAATAATCGATGTCCACTTGAGGATAGCGAAGGCGCAGTTGCGCCAGATAATCCTCAAACGAGGTGCTTCCATAAATGCCCGGTTCGCGCTTACCCAGCAGATTTATGTTGGGTCCGTTGATGATTTGTATCTTCATAACACAATTATTTTATATCTTTGCGCTGCAAAGTTACTAAAAAGAAATGAAAACAGAAGCACATTCAGTAAATAAGGAGAAGCAAGCCTTGATTATCAGGAAGTACATGCAGTACCTGAAGTTGGAGAAATCGCTCTCTCCCAATACCCAGGAGGCCTATAAGCTTGATCTGGAGAAACTGCTCCGTTACCTCGAAAGCGAGCAGACAGGCGTACTGGAGGTCAACATGCAACAACTGCAAACCTTCTTTGCAGGACTTCACGACATCGGCATCGTGCCCCGTTCACAAGCACGCATCCTCTCGGGGGTGAAGTCGTTCTTCCACTTCATGGTGCTGGCCGACTACCGCGACGACGATCCCTCCGAACTGATTGAAGGGCCTAAGATTGGGTTGAGACTTCCCGAAGTACTGACGGTAGAAGAGATTGACCGTATCATCGCTGCGGTAGATTGCGACAAGCCCGAGGCACAGCGCAACCGAGCCATGCTCGAGACGCTCTACAGCTGCGGCTTGCGCGTATCAGAACTGTGTGGATTGAAGGTCTCCGAACTCTACTTCAAGCAAGGATTCATCAAGGTGGAAGGCAAGGGAAGCAAACAGCGTCTGGTACCTATCTCTCCCCGTGCCATCAAGGAGATTACCTACTGGATGCAGGAGCGTAACCAATGGCGCATCAAGCCCGGACACGAAGACACCCTCTTCCTGGCCCGTTGGGGCAACGGCATCTCACGCATCATGGTATTCCACCTCATCAAGGAGCTGGCCGAGCGTGCCGGCATCACGAAGAACATCAGTCCCCATACCTTCCGCCACTCGTTTGCCACCCATCTCCTGGAGGGCGGAGCCAACCTCCGGGCTATCCAATGTATGATGGGTCATGAGAGCATTGCTACAACAGAAATTTACACACACATCGACCGCCAGATGTTGCGCAGCGAGATCATCGAGCACCATCCGCGCAACATTAAATACCGTAACGAACACAAATAGGGCTTCGAACGGGTCAGATTTCATTAAATAATGATAAAACTGACTGTAGAGTTAACAATGTGAGACGTTTTTTGTTAACTTTGCGAGAGCTAATGAAAGAGAAGTATAACCAAATAGAATAGTATAAATAAAAACCATTACAAACTATAATTTTAAATTCCAAAATGACTAAGAAACTTTATTTGCCTCTTATCATGGCATGTGTTGTCGCTTTGCTGTCATCATGCAGCAGCAAGATGGGTGAATTGTCGTCAGACTACTTCACGGTAACTCCTCAAGTTCTTGAGGCCATAGGTGGTAAGGTACCTGCTACCATCAATGGCAAGTTCCCCGAGAAGTACTTCAACAAGAAAGCAGTTGTTGAGGTAACCCCTGTTTTGGTATGGGAAGGTGGCGAAGCTGCCAGTCAGCCCGCTGTATTCCAAGGTGAAAAGGTAGAAGGTAACGACCAGACCATCTCCTATAAGATGGGTGGCAGCTACACGATGAAGGCCTCTTTTGACTATATTCCCGAAATGGCTAAGTCGGAACTCTACCTGCGATTCAAGGCTACTGTAGGTGGTAAGACGATTGAAATCCCTGCCGTAAAGGTAGCAGATGGCGTTATTGCTACCTCTGCTATGGTAGAAAAGACACTGGAGAGCGCCAATCCCGCTCTGGGTGACGATGCCTTCCAGCGCATCATCAAGGAGAAGCATGAGGCTAACATCATGTTCCTTATCCAGCAAGCCAACGTTCGCGCTAGCGAGTTGAAGGCTGCCAAGGAATTTGGTAAGGAGGTTCGCACCGTTAACGACGCTGCCAACAAGCGTATCAGCAACATCGAGATTTCTGCCTACGCTTCACCCGATGGTGGCATGGACCTGAATACCGGTCTTGCTGAAAAGCGTCAGGACAACACCGCTAGCGTAGTAGGTCGCGACCTGAAGAAGGGCAAGCTGGACGTAGCTGTTGACACTCGCTACACGGCTGAAGACTGGGAAGGCTTCCAGGAGTTGGTTTCCAAGTCCAACATTCAGGATAAGGAGCTCATCCTGCGCGTGCTCTCCATGTACCAGGATCCCGAACAGAGAGAGCAGGAAATCAAGAACATCTCTTCTGTATATAAGAACCTGGCCGACGAGATTCTGCCTCAGCTGCGTCGTTCACGCCTGACGCTGAACTACGAGATCATCGGCAAGAGCGATGAGGAGATTGCCCAGCTGGCTGATACCGACGCCAAGCAGCTGACTGTAGAGGAACTGCTCTATGCTGCTACACTGACCAAAGATCCCGCCAAGAAGGAAGCTATCTACACCAAGGCTACTCAGATCTACCCCAACGACTTCCGCGGCTTCAACAACCTCGGTAAGCTGGCTTACGAGGCAGGTAATCTGGAAAAGGCTGAAAGCTACTTCAAGAAGGCTGCTTCTATCAGCAACGCTCCTGAGGTCAACAACAACCTGGGCTTGATTGCTTTAGCTAAGGGCGATAAGGCCGCTTCTGAATCTTACCTGGGTAAGGCTGCTGGCTCGAAGGAACTCAACGAGGCACTCGGTAACCTCTATGTAGCTCAGGGTCAGTACGACCGTGCAGTAAATGCCTTTGGTGACACCAAGACCAACAGTGCCGCTCTGGCTCAGATTCTGGCTAAGGACTACAACAAGGCTAAGAACACGCTGGATGCCGTTGAGAACCCCGATGCATACACCGACTACCTGAAGGCTGTGCTCGGTGCCCGCACCAACAACTCTGCAATGGTTACCAGCAGCCTGAAGAGCGCTGTGGCTAAAGATGCCTCTCTGGCTAAGAAGGCTGCCAGCGACCTGGAGTTTGCCAAGTACTTCACCAACGCTGATTTCGTAAGCATCATCAAGTAAAAACGAACTGATTCGTCATAAAAAGGTTGCCTGACACAGAGAAATGTGTCAGGCAATTTTTTTTTCTTGATAAAAAGATGTATTTTCGCACACGAATCAACCAAAGGGTACTCCAACCCTATATTATAACATGTAATGACAATGAATCATTGGAAGGCTTACATCGGCTGCATCCTGCTGGCTCTACTCGTGGCAGCATGTGGAAAAGAGAACAACGGCAACGTGCTCCTGCAAGGAGAAATCAGCGGTTTGGGCAACGACACGATTTACCTGTATGGCGTGGATCAGTTCTATCACCATACCGACACTATCGCCCTCAGTGAGGGCAAGCTGAAGGTGTGGCTTCATACCGACACCCTGTCGGAGACGCGGCTCTGCTTTGCAGATGGTACGGAGTACCCGCTCTACTTCCGTCCAGGAGACAAACTGAACGTAAGTGGAGATACGGCCCGGCTCGACCGGCTCAAAGTGACGGGTAACGAAGAGCATAAGCTACTCAACGCCTTCTTCACCTCCTGCGACACCATTACGTCCGCCCAAAGTCTCACCCGGCAAGCCAAGCAGTATATCAGCAAACACCCCGACAATCTGGGCATCCTCTATCTGCTCGACCGCTTCATTGTGCAATCTCCCTACCCCGACCCGCAACGCATTGATACACTGATCATGCAGCTCAGCAGCGCCCTCAAGGACCGCCCCTACATAGACCGACTCAACGCCCGGCTCCAGGAGATGAAGAAGAGCGATGTGGGACGCGTAGCTCCCTACTTCTCCCTGCCAGGACTCACCAAGAAGCGTGTCAACAAGAACGACTACCGCGACCAATACCTTCTGGTACACTTCTGGGCTTCCTGGGACG
>CAMACX010000041.1 GCA_945831575.1 uncultured Mediterranea sp. | reverse complement strand
TCTGCGGCGACCGCAAGCTGGGTCTGATCAAGTACGTCATGGCCCTGATGAACGGCGCCCGCCTGGGTATCGCCGCCCAGTCGGTGGGTCTGTCGCAGGCCGCCTACAACGAAGGCCTGGCCTACGCCAAGGACCGCAAGCAGTTTGGCAAAGCCATCATCGAGTTCCCCGCCGTCTATGACATGCTGGCCATCATGAAGGCCAAGCTCGATGCCGGTCGTGCCCTGCTCTACCAGACCTCCCGCTACGTCGATATCTACAAGGCCCTCGACGACATTGCCCGCGAGCGCAAGCTCACGCCCGAGGAGCGTCAGGAGCAGAAGAAGTACGCTAAACTGGCCGACTCCTTCACGCCGTTGGCCAAGGGTATGAACTCCGAGTACGCCAACCAGAACGCCTACGACTGCATCCAGATTCACGGCGGTTCGGGCTTCATGCTGGAGTACGCCTGCCAGCGCATCTACCGCGATGCCCGCATCACCTCCATCTACGAAGGCACCACTCAGCTGCAGACCGTAGCCGCCATCCGCTACGTCACCAACGGCTCCTACGCCGCCACCCTGCGCAGCTACGAACTGATTCCCTGCAGCGAGGAGATGCAACCGCTGATGGAGCGCGTCAAGGAGATGACCAACAAGCTCGAAGCCTGCACCAACGCCGTCAAGGAGGCACAGAGTCAGGAGCTGCTCGACTTCGTAGCCCGTCGCCTCTACGAGATGGCCGCCGTCTGCGTCATGTCGCACCTCATCATCCAGGATGCCACCAAGGCCCCCGAGCTCTTCGCCAAGTCGGCCCAGGTCTATGTCAACTACGCCGAGGCTGAGGTCGAAAAGCACTTTAACTTCATCCGCAAGATGGATGCCGGCCAGCTGGCCAACTACCGCAAGTAAGCCTGCGCACAGGCGCCCTCTCCAATCAACCGCTGTACTCCCCGTTGGGAATACAGCGGTTTTTTATGTAGAAAACAGTTGTTTAACATAAACGATTCTATACAACATATAATATCTCTTAAATATAAAGACGACATAAACAAAGAAGCCAAATAAATGTGTTTATTTGCAGAATGAACGAGAGAGACGCCACATTATCAGATTAAAAAACTATTTATGAATCTTAATTACCACGGCTTCATAATATGATAATATATTCAATCGGTTTGTTTTCATAACCTCTCCCTCACCCCCAAGAGGGAAGGTTGCCGGGGTATCTGCCTGCGAAGGTGGGTACCTTTTTTTTGCTGCATTCTCCGCTTCTGTTTGCTTGAATGAAATTAACTTCGTATCTTTGCCGCCACGAAACAAAAATAATATTTGGAAGCTTAAGATATGATAGCCAAAATCGAACAACTTCTACAGGAAGTAGAAGCCATGACAGCCTCGAATGCCGAGGAGCTCGAGGCCCTGCGCATCAAATACCTCAGTAAGAAAGGAGCCATCAACGACCTGATGGCCGACTTCCGTAACGTGCCTGCCGAGCAGAAGAAGGAGGTGGGTATGCGTCTCAACATCCTCAAGGGCAAGGCTCAGGAGAAGATTGCCGCCCTCAAGGAGCAATTCGACAACCAGGACAACGGCTGCGACGCCCTTGACCTGACCCGTACCGCCTACCCCATGGAGCTGGGCACCCGCCACCCCCTGACCATTGTCAAGAACGAGATCATTGACATCTTCTCCCGCCTCGGCTTCTGCATCGCCGAAGGCCCCGAGGTGGAGGACGACCTCCACGTCTTCACCAAGCTCAACTTTGCCGCCGACCACCCTGCCCGCGACATGCAGGACACCTTCTTCATTGAGTCCAACGAAGAGGATGTCACCAAGAACATCATCCTCCGCACCCACACCAGCAGTGTGCAGGTACGCGCCATGGAGCATGCCAAGCCCCCCATCCGCATCCTCTGCCCGGGCCGCGTCTATCGCAACGAGGCCATCAGCTACCGCGCCCACTGCTTCTTCCATCAGGTGGAGGGCCTCTACATCGACAAGAACGTCTCCTTCACCGACCTCAAGCAGGTGCTCCTGCTCTTCGCCAAGGAGATGTTTGGCGAAGAGACCAAGATTCGTCTGCGCCCCTCCTACTTCCCCTTCACTGAGCCCAGTGCCGAGATGGACATCAGCTGCAACATCTGCGGCGGCAAAGGGTGCAACTTCTGCAAGCACACGGGCTGGGTAGAGATCCTGGGTTGCGGCATGGTCGATCCCAACGTGCTCGAAGCCAGCGGCATCGACAGCAAGGTCTATAGCGGTTACGCCTTCGGCATGGGCGTGGAGCGCATCACCAACCTCAAGTACCAGGTCAAGGACCTGCGCATGTTCTCCGAGAACGACACCCGCTTCCTCCGGGAGTTTGAGAGTGCCTACTAAGCGGCACCCGTACAGCTAGCCTACACACACCATGGGTAAAGAGCGACTCATCACGCGCAGCTACTGCTGCATCCTGGCAGCCAACTTCCTGCTTTTCTTCGGTTTTTGGCTTCTGATGCCCGTATTGCCCTTCTACCTCTCGGAAGTGTTTGAGGCCGACAAGGCCGCCATCGGTATGGTACTCTCGTGCTATACGGTGGCGGCCTTGTGCATCCGCCCCTTCTCCGGCTACCTGCTCGACACCTTCGCCCGCAAGCCGCTCTACCTCCTGGCCTACTTCATCTTCATGGCCCTCTTTGGCGGCTACATCCTGGCCGGCACGCTCACGCTCTTCATCCTCCTGCGCGTCGTGCATGGCTTCTCCTTCGGCATGGTGACGGTGAGCGGCAACACCATCGTCATCGACATCATGCCCTCCTCGCGCCGGGGTGAGGGACTCGGCTACTACGGCCTGACCAACAACATGGCCATGTCCATCGGCCCCATGACGGGCCTCTTCCTCCACGATGCAGGCGCCAGCTACCCACTCATCTTCGGCTGTTCGCTCGCCTCCACCTGCGTGGGGCTGCTCTGCGCCTCGGCCGTCAAGACCCCCTACAAGCCCCCCGTGGTGCGTCAGCCCATCTCGCTCGACCGCTTCATCCTGCTCAAGGGCCTCCCTGCCGGCATCAGCCTGCTGCTCCTCTCCATCCCCTACGGCATGACCACCAACTACGTGGCCATGTACGCCAAGCAGATCGGCCTCACCGCCTCCTCGGGCTTCTTCTTCACCTTCATGGCCCTGGGCATGGCCGTATCGCGCCTCTTCTCCGGCCGTCTGGTCGATCGCGGCAAGGTGACTGAGGTCATCGCCGCCGGGCTCTACCTGGTGGTGGTCAGCTTCTTCCTGCTCTCAGCCTGCGTCTATGTCCAGGCGTGGGACCCCACCGCCTGCACCCTCCTCTTCTTCACCATTTCGCTGCTGCTGGGCATCGGCTTCGGCATCATGTTTCCCGCCTACAACACCCTCTTCGTCAACCTCGCCCCCAACAACCAGCGCGGCACCGCCACGAGCACCTACCTCACCTCGTGGGATGTAGGCATTGGCATCGGCATGTTGGCCGGCGGCTACATCGCCGAGGTGAGCACCTTCGACAAGGCCTACCTCTTCGGAGCCTGCCTCACCGTCGTCTCCACCCTCTACTTCCGCCTGCACGTCACGCCCCACTTCCACCGTCACAAGGTCAGGGGCTAAATACTTATCATACCATCCCACCATGAGAAAGAACGAACGATACGAGAAAATCCTGGCCTGGTTTCGCATCAACCGCCCTATAGCGGAGACCGAGCTCCACTACCGCAACCCCTTCGAGCTGCTGGTCGCCGTCATCCTCTCCGCCCAGTGTACCGACAAGCGGGTCAACCAGATTACCCCCGCCCTGTTTGAAGCCTTCCCCACGTCCGAGGCGCTGGCCGTCACCACGCCCGAGGTGGTCTATAGCTACATCCGGAGCGTCTCCTACCCCAACAACAAAGCCCGTCACCTGGTGCTCATGGCCCGTATGCTGCAGGAGCGCTTCGGCGGCGAGGTGCCCGACACGCTCGAGTCGCTGGTGCAGCTGCCCGGCGTAGGGCGCAAGACCGCCAACGTCATCCAGTCGGTGGTGTGGGGCAAGGCGGCCATGGCCGTCGATACCCACGTCTTCCGCGTGAGCCACCGCCTGGGCCTGGTGAGCGACCGCTGCACCACCCCGTTGAGCGTCGAGCGCGAGCTGATGAAGCACATCCCGGAGCAGGACATCCCCATCGCCCACCACTGGCTCATCCTCCACGGCCGCTACGTCTGCACGGCCCGCAACCCCCAATGTGACAAGTGTGGTTTGCAAATTGCATGCAAACAATTCACTCAGACCCACAAACTTAAGGAGGCAACGCCCCGTGAAGAGAAAGAAAAATGAGGAAATATGGTATTAGAATAGAAATAAGTGCTAACTTTGCAGGCGATAAGTAACGCTTTACAGCTAGTACGAACAAATAAACAGCAAAAAGAGAAGACATAGAATACTTTAAAAACGAAGATATTTTCACTTTTAAACATTTTTGGAATTATGACGATTGATCAATTCAACTTTGCCGGTAAAAAGGCATTTGTCCGCGTGGATTTCAATGTACCCCTGGACGAAAACTTCAACATCACTGACGACACCCGTATGCGTGCCGCTCTGCCTACCTTGAAGAAGATCCTGGCCGATGGTGGCAGCATCATCATTGGTTCACACCTGGGTCGTCCGAAAGGCGTAGCCGAGAAGTTCTCCCTCAAGCACATCCTGGCTCACCTCAACGAGCTGCTGGGTGTAGAGGCTCAGTTTGCTAACGACTGCATGGGCGAAGAGGCTGCTGTCAAGGCTGCTGCCCTGCAACCGGGCGAAGTGCTGCTGCTCGAGAACCTCCGCTTCTATGCCGAGGAAGAGGGCAAGCCCCGTGGCCTGGCTGAAGACGCTACCGACGAAGAGAAGGCAGCTGCCAAGAAGGCCGTCAAGGAGAGCCAGAAGGAGTTCACCAAGAAGCTGGCTTCGTATGCCGACTGCTACGTCAACGATGCCTTCGGCACCGCTCACCGCGCACACGCCTCTACGGCCTTGATTGCCAAATACTTCGATACCAACAACAAGATGTTCGGCTACCTCATGGAGAAGGAAGTGAAGGCCGTTGACAAGGTGCTCAACGACATCCAGCGTCCCTTCACCGCCATCATGGGTGGCTCGAAGGTATCTTCCAAGATTGAGATCATCGAGAACCTGCTGGGCAAGGTGGATAACCTCATCCTCACGGGCGGTATGACCTACACCTTCACCAAGGCCCAGGGCGGCAAGATCGGTCTCTCCATCTGCGAAGACGACAAGCTCGACCTGGCTCTCAACCTGCTGAAAGAGGCCAAGGAGAAGGGTGTCAACCTGGTACTGGCTACCGATGCCAAGATTGCCGACTCCTTCTCTAACGACGCCAACACCCGCATCTGCGCTGTCAACGAGATTCCCGACAACTGGGAAGGCCTTGACATAGGTCCCGACAGCGAGAAGGCCTTCGCCGAGGTCATCAAGAGTTCGAAGACCATCCTGTGGAACGGTCCTACGGGCGTATTCGAGTTTGACAACTTCGCTCACGGCTCACGTGCCGTCGGCGAAGCCATCGTCGAGGCCACCAAGAATGGAGCCTTCTCCCTCGTAGGTGGTGGTGACTCTGTAGCTTGCGTCAACAAGTTTGGCCTGGCTCAGGGCGTATCCTATGTATCGACTGGTGGTGGTGCCCTGCTCGAGGCCATCGAGGGCAAGATCCTGCCGGGTATCGCAGCCATCAACGAATAAGCGCATCATAGCCTGACACAGAGATACAGAGGCACAACGGCATCCCGTTGGTTCACAATGGAGAGCAACAGCCGTTGTGGCTTTGTATCTCTGCGTTTTGTTGCCATCCCTAACCCCATCCTGAGATATCCCTATCTCCCTCCCAAGAGTAAACAAGCGTATTCCCAATCACCACCCAAGAGAAAAAGAGAAACCAAAGAGTAAAAGTAACAGAATGAAAACAATGAGAATCCTCTGCCTGCTCACGGCTGGTCTGCTGGCCACGGGCGTTCAAGCCCAGCAGAGCGTGGCAGACAAAGCCAAACAAGACCTGATTCAGAAGAGCACCTTCGGCGGCTACGTCATGGGCAAAGCCTCGGCCACCGACCAGGACGGCTCCAACCACAGCAGCTTCGACCTCCGCATGGCCCGTGCCTACGTCAACGGCCAGGTGCTCGACTTCAAGTACCGCCTGCAGATGGAGGTGACCGGTGGCGGTGTGGGCGAGACCAACGAGAAGAGCGTCCGCATCGTCGATGCCTACGGCGAGTGGGCCAAGTACAAGTCCTTCACCGTGCGCTTCGGCCAGTTCAAGCGTGCCTTCACCTTCGAGAACCCCATGAACCCCTGGGACATCGGCTTCGGAGCCTACTCACAGCTCACCACCAAGCTGGCCGGCATGGGCGACCGCGTCGGCGAGCACAGCTCGGGTGGCCGTGACATCGGCGTGCAGGTGGCCGGCGACCTCCTCCCCGTGGGCAGCGACCACCACAACTTCCTCCACTACCAGCTGGCCCTCTACAACGGACAGGGCATCAACCAGAAGGAGCAGAACAACGGCAAGGACCTCATCGGCGGCCTCTATGTCTATCCCATCAAGGAGCTGGCCGTGGGCGTCTTCGGCTGGAACGGCTCCTACACCAAGAGTGGCCACACCGTGAATCGCAACCGCATGGCCGTGGGCCTCAAGTACGAGAGCCGTTGGACCGTACGTGCCGAGTACGCCACGAGCAAGGGCTACAAGATCAGCGACTACGCAGAGGACGGCTCCCTGAAGGCCAGCGCCTGCGACAAGGCCGATGCCTGGTACATGACCGTCGGTGCCCCCGTCAGCAAGAAGCTCAAGGTCTATGCCAAGTGGGATGTCTATCGCGACACCCGGGAGTGGGACAGCATGAAGTCACTCTACTGCCTCACCGCCAACTACTACTTCCACAAGAACTTCAAGCTCCAGGCCAACTACAGCTACACGCGCGACAAATCGACCGCCAAGGACGGCCGCTACAATACGTTCGACCTGCAGATGTACTGGCGCTTCTGATACCCTTTAAATCACTCAAAAGATGACCCAACCTACAGCCACTCTCCAGCAGATGCAGGCCTGGTATGATGATGCCCAGAGCTACCTGCTGACCTCCACCTTCAGCAAGGCCATCGAAGCGATGCTTCCCCTGGCCCAGTCACTCGAACAGTGGTCCCTGTGCGACCGGCTGCATGCGTACGACACGCAGCTCCACTACATGATGGACTACCTCCGCCGTGGAGCGGAGGACCCCACCCGCAAGGTGTCCTACCTCGGGCTGGAGGAGAAGCTGTGGTGCTTACTGAAGCAACTCGGGGCGCTCCTCGACATCAAGCAGAAGTGCCCCTGCTACGATGCGCAGGTCAAGCGGTGGAACGGTCACCATGGGGTGGACACGCTGCAGGAGCTTCTCAGCGACCTGCACCGCAGTCACGCACTCCTCAGCGCCCTCTCTCCCCAGGCCGACCCCGTACAGGCTAGGCAGCTCATTGAGCTCCACGCCCAGCGGCAGCGTGACCTCTTCTACTACCATCTCACCCGCCTCAGCTGGCAGAGCGACGAGCAGCAGCTCATGCTTCAGGCGCTTCAGGGTGAGGAGGAGGGCCTACCTGACGACGAGCTCTGCCTCGCCCTCTCCGCCGTCACCCTCAGTCTGCTGATGTACGCCGACCCCGTCAAGCTCGACTGGCTGGTCTCCGCCTATCAGTACGGTCGCTCGTGGAGCGTCAAGGCGCGTGCCCTGGTGGGTATCGTCTTCGTGTACAGCGGGGAGGAGTCGCTCACCGACCGCTACCCCGAGGTAGTCAGCCACCTGCAGGCCCTGGTCGATGACACCCGCCTCACCACCCACCTCAGGCAGACCATCCTGCAGATCCACTGCCAGTACCAGACCAAGACCACCCAGAAGCGGCTGCGCGACACCATCCTCCCCGACCTCGTCAAGTTTGGCGGCATCCATCTCAACCCCGGGGAGGGAGAGAAGGAAGAGCCCACCTTCGACCCCGAGGCCAACCGGCAGATGGAGGAACGGATGGAGCGGATGGAGAAGCACATGAAGGAGCTGATGAAGCGCACCAAGCGGGGCGAGGACATCCAGTACACCTCGTTCATGCAGACCAAGCAGCACGCCTTCTTCCAGGAGATGGCCCACTGGTTCCTCCCCTTCCACCGGCTCCACCCCACCGTGGTCGGGCTCTACGGCCTGCCCCAGTCCCGTCCCGACAGCAACCTCATCTTCCGCATCCTCTCCACGGGGTTCTACTGCGACAGCGACTGCTACTCCTTCTGCACAGTGTTCAGCAAGCTGCCAGACGAGTTCCGCAGCCGGCTGAGCCAGTCCGACCTGCCCGAAGAGCTTAGTCAGATCCAGGAGGCCGACCTGCTCCCTGCCGACAACTTCGAGCACCGCATGCAGCTCTACGTCCAGGACATCTACCGCTTCCACCAGCTCTTTGCCCCCTACAAACCGCTACAGCACTACCTCTACGCCAATCTCCCCGAGGAGCTGCTGGGCCGCCTGCTCACTAAGCCGCAGCGCACCGAGCTCTACGAGCAGCTGGCCGACCTGCTGCTCACCCTCAAGGATTATGACGAAGCCCGTATCATCTACCACGACCTCCTCCTCTCAGAGATACACGCCCCCTCCGCCCTCCTGCTCCAGAAGGTAGGCTACTGCCATCAGCTGCTGAAGCAGTACAGCGAAGCCATCCGCTGGCTGACCAAGGCCGACCTCGCCCAGCCCGATGACCCCTGGACCCTGCGCCACCTCGCCCAGTGCTACGACCAGCATTGTGACCCTAGCCAGGCCCTGGTCTGCTACCAGCAGCTCGATTCGCTCCAGCCCGACCGTCCGGAGCTCCTCCTCCGCATGGGCGTGCTCTGCATGCAGCTGCACCTCTACGACGAGGCGCTGCCCTACCTGCACAAGCTCTACTACCTACAGGCCGACCACCCGATGGCCCTCTCCCACATCGCCCGCTGCCTGCTCCTGCTCCAGCGCTACGAGGAGTCGTGCAGCTACTACGACCGTCTGCTCAGGAAGGCGGAGTGCCCTGCCGACGAGCGGGTTGCCGCAGGCGCCGCCGCTGCCCTCCGTGGCGACCACACCACCGGCATCCGCCACTTCACCGAGGCCCTTGAGGAGCTGGGGGACAAGGAGTTTCACCGCACTTACCACCAGTTGCGCACCACCCTTAAGGAGAACGGCATCGATACCTCCGACCTCGACATCCTCTGTAACCTGACCATGCTCCGCCTATGAATCTCAAGACCCACTGGCACCGCCTGATGCACGACGAGGCGCTCAAGCGCCGCATCTACATCATCATCTTCGAGAGCGACACCCCTGCGGGCAAGCTCTTCGACGTCGCCCTTATCCTCTTCATCCTGCTCAGCATCCTCGTCGTGATTGCCGAGAGCATCCAGGGCGTGTCCGAGGTGGCCGGTCCCTTCCTGCGGGTGGCCGAGTACCTCTTCACCTTCTTCTTCACCGCCGAGTACCTGCTGCGGCTCTACTGCGCCCCCTCCCCCCGGCGCTACGCCCTCAGCTTCTTCGGTGTGGTCGATCTGCTCTCCACGCTGCCCCTCTACCTCACCTGGATCTTCGGTCCGGCGCGTTACCTGCTCATCATCCGCACCTTCCGGCTCATCCGCGTCTTCCGCATCTTCAAGCTCTTCAACTTCCTGGAGGAGGGTCGCCTGCTGCTCCATTCGCTCTACGCCAGCAGTGCCAAGATCGGTGTCTTCTTCCTCTTCGTGCTCATTCTGGTCATCTCCATCGGCACCCTCATGTTCATGGTCGAGGGTCAGCAGCCCGGCACCGCCTTCGACAACATCCCCAACTGCATCTACTGGGCCGTGGTGACGCTCACCACCGTGGGCTATGGCGACATCACACCCGTCACCCCCGTGGGCCGCTTCCTCTCCGCCGTGGTCATGCTGCTGGGTTACACCATCATCGCCGTGCCCACGGGTATCGTCTCCGCCACGATGATCCAGGGACACCGGCGCAAGCAGGAGGAGCATCCGCAGGAGGAGCACAAGCCGGACAGCCGCCTCACCGAGCGCAAGTGGGAGACGCTGGAGAGCGAGTACCTCATCCGCCGCCCCTGGCTCACCGCCCGTCGCGACACGGTGAAGCTGCCCAACGGCACCATCATCCCCGAGTATTACGTCCTGGAGTACCCCGACTGGGTCAATGTGCTGGCCATCACCGACGAGGGCCAGTATGTGCTCGTGCGCCAGTACCGTCACGCCCTGGGCGAGACACGCTTCGAGCTATGTGCCGGCGTCTGCGAAGAGGGTGAAGAGCCGATGGCCGCTGCCCAGCGCGAGCTCTTCGAAGAGACCGGCTACAGCGGCGGTCAGTGGGAGCTGTGGATGACCCTCTCCGCCAACGCCAGTTCGATGACCAACACCACCTACTGCTACCTGGCCACGGGGGTGAAGCGCACCTCCACGCAGCACCTTGAGCCCACCGAAGACCTCACCGTCCACCTGGTGAGCCGCAAGCGTCTCTACGCCCTGCTGCAGCGCGGCGAGTTCCGCCAGGCCCTCATGACCGCCCCCCTGTGGAAGCATTTCTCGCAGAATCAAGCGAAGTAAAATCTTCCCCCTACTACCGCACGCGGTGCGTGCGGTAGTAGGGATAGGCTGCCAGCAGGAGGAAGAGCAGGGCCACTACGCCCCAGCGGAGGGCCGACTGATGGATGGTGACTGCATCCAGCTGCCGGTAGCTCAGGGCCAGACCCAGCAGCACCCCCATATCGAGCGACAGATAGCAGGAGGCATTGGCCGTGCCCCGCTGGCAGTGGTGACTGAGCCGCACAAAGAGCCGCACAAAGGGAATCACCCCCACGGCCAGCAGGCCCAGACCCAGCAGCGGACAGTAATCGCCCGTGAGCAGCAACGGAATCAACTGCCCCACAGCCGCCGCCAGCAGGAAGACCCCGATGGCGGGAAGCCACGCCCGGGGCAGCAGAAAGCGGTCCAGCGTAGCCACGGGCACCCCTATCGGGGCATGGAAGGGGAGATAGACCCGCATCCCCAGCAGACAGCCCAGCCCCATCGCAGCCGCCGCCACCAGCGTCAGCTGCCGGAAGCCCAGGTACTGCAGAAGCCACGCCCCCACACAGCAGCCCACCATCATCCCCATCCGCCCTATCCAGGCGTAGGTGAGGTTGCCCGCCGTACGCCGGAGCGAGTGAGTGATGTCAATGGCCACCGTCAAGTCGCCCACCAGAGCCAGCGCAAAGCAGGCTCCCTGGACCAGCGCCAGCAGGCAGCAGTAGCTCCACTGCTCCGCGTAGCCGTAACCTACCTCTGCCGCAGCCATGCCGATGGCCGGGAGGAGGAAGAGATTCTTCCGCCGATAGACGTCCCCCAGGTGTGCATGAAAGGGTCCCACCCCCATCATCCCCGCCGCAAAGGCGGCATAGAGCCACACCCCTTGCCCCAGCGGGACATCCAGTTGCTGCTTCAGCGCCACAGGCAGCCAGGGCAGCAACAGGAAGAGCGAGGCAAAGAGCAGGAAGTGGGCCACGCACATGCGCAGGAAGTCGGCCGTCAGCAGGGATTCAGTATTGCTCTTTCTCATTCGGGAAGTCGAGGTTCTTCACGTCCGACACGTAGTGGCTCACCGCATCGGTCATCACGGTAAAGAGGTCGGCATAGCGCCGCAGGAAGCGGGGTCGGAAGCCATTGTTCATCCCCAACATGTCCTGCACCACGAGCACCTGTCCATCCACCTCACCACCGGCACCGATGCCGATCACGGGGATGGTCAGTTCATGGGCCACGCGGGCAGCCAGCTTCGCGGGAATCTTCTCCAGCACCAGGCCGAAGCATCCCGCCTCCTCCAGCAGGTGGGCATCGCGCACCAGCTTCTCCGCCTCCGCCTCGTCCTTGGCACGGACGGTATAGGTACCATACTTATTGATGCTCTGCGGCATCAGTCCCAGATGTCCCATCACGGGGATGCCTGCACTCAGGATGCGCTTCACCGTGCCGATCACCTCCTCGCCCCCTTCCAGTTTGAGGGCATCGGCGTGACTCTCCTTCATGATGCGGATGGCCGAAGCCAGTCCTTCGAGTTCGTTGCCCTGGTAGGAGCCGAAAGGCATATCCACGATGACCATGGCACGCTTCACGCCGCGCACCACCGACTTGCCGTGATAGATCATCTGGTCGAGCGTGATAGGCAGCGTGGTGGTGTTGCCCGCCATCACGTTGGAGGCCGAGTCACCCACCAGGATTACATCCACACCGGCCCCATCCACAATCTGGGCCATGGTATAGTCATACGAAGTCAACATCGAGATCTTTTCGCCCCGCTGCTTCATCTCCACGAGGCGATGCGTCGTCACTTTACGTGCGTCATCTGAAATATATCCAGCCATAATGATTCATACATTTACATTATTCGGGGCGCAAAGGTCGCAATAATCTCTGAAACGAGCAAATAATCGGGTAGAAAACCCATGCGAAGCATTGTATTTGCGGGATTTCAGGCTGGCAGCTGGAGAGAGCAGCTATTGCGGTGGCAGGAGTTTGAACCTCATGCGCCAGCGACGGGTTTCGGGCTCATAGCTGTGACTGATGATCTGGAAGCGGCCTATCTCCGACGTATTCTCCACGTGCGTACCGATGCAGAGGCACTCATCGTAATCACCCACATGTACCACTCGCACCGTGTCGCTGGCTCCCTCAGGCAGGCGCCCCATGTCAAACCGTTTGCAAGCCTCCTGCTGGGTAATCAGCTCAGTGGTGACGGGCAGTTGGCGGGCAATGACCTCGTTCACAGCCTCTTCAAGATGCTTCACCTGCTCCTCAGTGGGTGCCTCGGCAAGCATATAATCCAGCTTACTCTTCTTGCGCTCGATGTGCGCCTCAACCGACCGTCCACAGCCAAAGAGACGAATCATAGTCTGGTTGATGATGTGCTCTGCCGTGTGCATCGGCGGATATTCTTGCTTATTGTGTGCGTTGAGTTCCATCTTGCTTGATGTCTTATGTTATGATTGATATCCGATTATCTATATTCACTATCTATTATCTCTATCCACTATCTATTATCTCTATCCACAGCCACTTCACCCCTCCTGATAGAGGAAGCGCTTGATGCTCTTCTTGGCGGTCTTCTCAAACTCCTCGAAGATGATCTTCACCTTGGCTATCTGGCTGTAGGCGGGGAGCGTACGGTTGAGTTCCTGGCGGTTCTCCTCCATCGCCCGCTCGATGCCCTCCTGCTGCAGGCCTTGGGCAAACGCCTCGTCGAAGTCGGGATAGATCAGCGCCACCAGCTGCTGCTTCTGCAGCACGATGAGCGACTCACTCACCAGCGGCATGTTATTGAGCTTGCTCTCGATCTCCTCGGGGTAGATGTTCTGTCCGCTGGCCGTGAGCAGCATGTTCTTGCTGCGGCCCCTCACATAGACGTTGCCCTCGCTGTCCATCGTGCCCAGGTCGCCCGTGTGGAGCCAGCCGTTGACGTCGATGATCTGCCGCGTCGCCTCGGGGTTCTTGTAGTAGCCCAGCATCAGGTTGTCGCCGCGGCACACGATCTCCCCTGCCACCTCCCCGGGTTGCGGCGAGTCGATGCGCACCTCCATCCGCGAGGCCGCCCGTCCGCAGGAGGCCAGCTTCAGCCGGTCCCACCGCGAGGAGCAGATGATGGGTCCGCACTCCGTCATGCCGTAGGCTATCGTGTAGGGGAAACCGATGTACTTGAGGAAGCGCTCCACATCGGCATTGAAGGGGGCCCCACCCACGATGATCTCGTCAAAGCGGTTGCCAAACACCTCCATCGCCCGCTTGCGCAGCTCCGCCTTGATCTTGTCGTTGATGAGCGGCAGGCGCAGCAGCAGCCGTCCGATGCGGTTATCGACCTGCGGGATGATCTCCTTCTTGATGATCTTCTCCACGATGAGCGGCACGCAGGAGATGACACGCGGACGGATCTCCGCAAACGACTGTGCGATGATCTTCGGGGTCGGCATCCGCGTGAGAAAGAAGAGGTGCGCCCCTGCGCTGAACCCGAAGAGGAAGTCATACACCATGCCAAACACATGACCCAGCGGCAGCATCGACACGATGTGGTCGCCCGCCTCCACGGGCAACATCTCCTGGCAGTAGGCGATGTTGGAGCTCAGGCTGTGCGAAGAGAGCATCACCCCCTTGCTGTAGCCCGTCGTACCTGACGTATAGTTGATTACGCAGAGCGGGTCGGCAGCCTCACCGCCTGCAGCTTTGTCACCGCCGGCAGCCCCGGCAGCGCCCCGGTAGTGGATATGCTCCCGCCGGAAGTTGCGCGGATAGCGCTCCCCGTAGATGGCGTTGCGCGTCTCGTAGGCCTGCATCAGCCCCTCGTGGCGGCACACCACGATACTGAAGTCCTCCAGCAGCGCGATGCCCAGCAGCCCGGGCATCACCTTCTCATCCAGGTTCTCCCACACCCGTTCGCTCACCAGCAGCAGCTTCGCCTCCGAATGGTTGACGATGTTGTGTATATTGTCCGCCTTAAATTCGTGCAGGATGGGCACGATCACCGCCCCGTAGGTCACCGTAGCCAGGAAGGTCACCGCCCAGTGTGCACTGTTGCGTCCGCACACCGCGATTTTATCCCCGGGCTGTATGCCCGCCGCCTCCAGCACGATGTGCATCTTTGCCATCTTGCGGGCCACGTCCTTGTATTGCAGGGTGGCCCCTTGGTAGTCAGTCAGCGCATCCAGGTCCCAGTGGGCCACGATGCTTCGTTCGATATAGTCGGTCAAGCCGGGTAATGTCTCCATGCGTCTTGTCTATTTATAGGTATATGTTGCACACATTGTGTTTTTATTGCTCACTTCGCGAAAAATTGTGCAAATATAGGGTTTCTTCCTTTTTCATACAAGCATTGTACCGCTTTTTTGCAGAAAAAATTACGAACAGGCATCCTTATGAGAAGTTTGCATGAGACCATTGTTTCGTTCAACCTGATTACCCACTTCGGTAACAGTTGACACTTGACGTTCTTGACGGTTGACGGAAGGGGTGTGGCGAGCAAGGTGGACCGAGTGGGAGGAGAGGGGCAGATTTTTGCTACCTCGGGAGGAAAAAAAAAATTCTCCCCGTGGGAGCGAGTGCGAAGTCCCGAAGAGAAAGTGGAGCGGTATGCGGAGGGGGCGTAAAGCGTCAAGCGTCAAGTGTAAGCGACTGGTGATGCACGCACTGCACCAACCACCCCACCCCCTTTCCTCTAAAAGCTAATTTATTGATATTCTATTCATTAAAGGTATTATACATAATTAATTAATATATATAGAAATATATCGCGCGCGTAATATAAAGGTATGTAGAGGAGATTAACGGTGGTCAGGAGGCGGAATAGGGCGACCCGGGGAAGAAATGCTGCACAGGGGCAGCAACACTTGACACTTGACGCTTTACGCTCAGAGGCGGGAAACGCATCCTCCCCGAAGCCATCCTATTCATAATAATCCAAATTTAAAAATAATCGCTAAATAATTAGGTAATTACAAATATAATACATAGTTTTGCAGCGTGAAAGACGTTTCTCTCAGGGAGATAAACGCGATTTCCACCCTCGCTGAAGGACATCGGCCAGAAGCCGGCGCACTCTAGCTTGGAAACATAGAGAACTGAAATACAAACAGATAACTACATTATAAGAAAGATTCATCTACGGTCGAGCAATGAGTCTCCAAGAGATAATCAAAAAACAACAACCATATGCAAACCAGACATTTCCTTCCCTTCGTCCTGCTGGCGATTCTGCTGCTCAGCTCTTGCAAAACGCCCAAGGACATCAGCTACTTCCAGGATCTGCAGCCTGACGTGAAGTCGCTCTCCATTGGTCCCTCGACCAATATACGCATCCGTCCCAAGGACCAGATCTCCATCCTGGTCAACACGCCGGACCTCAAGCTCACCAACCTCTTCAACCTGCCTCAAGCCTCACAGCGTATCGGGATGCAGAGCTCCACTGCCGCCACCAACGGCAACGGCAACCTCTCGGGCTACACGGTGGATAGCGAAGGCTTCATCAACTTCCCCATCATGGGCAAGATCAAGGTGGCCGGCCTCACCCGTGAGGAGATTGCCGACTACATCACCCGCGAACTCATCAGTCGCGAGCTGGTCAAGGACCCCGTAGTCACCGTAGAATACATGAACCTCCACTTCGCCGTACTTGGCGAGGTAAGCCGCCCCGGCCGCTACTTCATCAGCTACGACAACCCCACCCTGCTCGATGCCCTCAGCCAGGCAGGTGACCTCACCATCCAGGGCCGCCGCGACAACATCCTCGTGCTGCGCGAGGAGGGTGGCAAGCAGGTACCCCACCGCGTCAACCTCTGCCACACCGACTCCCTGCTCCTCTCGCCCGTCTATTACCTGCAGCAGAACGACGTCGTCTATGTGGAGCCCAACGTCATGCGCAAGCGCCAATCCACGGTCAACGGCAACACCGTCGTATCGACCTCCTTCTGGCTCTCTCTGGCTTCCTTCTTCACCACGATCATTGTACTTATAACCAACTGATAACATCCCTATGCCTGCAACAGTCAAAAGCCAAAACACGCAGAATGCCACCAATCAGGACTTTCTGCGCATCCAGGACCTCCTCTACCTCTGCCTGGCGCAGTGGCAGTGGTTTGTCGTCTCCCTCGTGCTCTGCATGGGTGTAGCCTGCATCTACCTGCTGCGCACGCCCAACGTCTATACCCGCACCGCCTCCATCCTCATCAAGGAGGACACCAAGGGCAAATCCACGAGTGCCGAGATGGACTTCAGCGACTTCGGCATGTTCACCTCCAACACCAAGGTGGGCAACGAGATGGTCACCCTCCGTTCGTTTGACCTCATGCGCGAAGTAGTCAAGCGCCTCCACCTCAACGTCAACTATATGGTCGATGGCCGCTTCCACAAGAACACCCTCTACGGCACCTCGCTCCCCGTACAGCTCTCCCTACTGGAGCTTGAGGACGAAGAGTCAGCCCAGTGCGAGATCCGCTTGCAGAGCGACGGTAGCTTCCGCCTCACCGACTTCGCGCGCAACGGCGAGGAGTACGATGGTCAGGAGGTGCAGGGCCAGTTCAACGACACCCTGCAGACCCCCGTCGGCCGCTGCGTGCTGCTCCCCACCGCCTACTACCAGAGCGGAGAGGAACAGCGCATCCAGCTCTTCCGCTCCCCCATCAAGGGGACCACAGAAGGAGCCACTGCCCGTCTGGCCGTGAACCAGGAAGACGAGAAGTCCAACATCATCACCCTCAGCTTCCAGGATGTCTCCATCCAGCGGGCCGAGAACGTGCTCAACACCCTCATCGCCGTCTATAACGAGAACTGGGTGAAGGACAAGAACCAGATAGCCGTCAGCACCAGCATGTTCATCAACGAGCGTCTGGGCGTCATCGAGGGCGAGCTGGGCAACGTCGATAACGACATCTCCTCCTACAAGAGCCAGCACCTTCTGCCCGACGTCAATGCCGCAGCCAGCATCTACATGACGCAGGCCACCCAGGCCGACAACGCCATCCAGGGTCTCAACAACCAGATCTACATGGCCCGCTATATCCGCAACACCCTCACCAACGAGACCAACCGCTTCCAGTTACTACCCGCCAACTCGGGCATCGACAACGCCAGCCTCTCTGCGCAGATCACGCAGTACAACACCCAGCTGCTCGAACGCAACAACCTCGTGGCCAAGAGTAGCGAGAAGAACCCCCTCGTGGTGGAGATGGACGGCAACCTCACCGCCTTGCGCAACGCCCTTGTCTCGACCATCGACAACCAACTCGTAGCCCTCGATGCTCAGGTCAAGAGCCAGCGCCAATATAGCGAGAACGCCACCTCACAGATTGCCTCCAACCCCAAGCAGGCCAAGTACCTGCTCAGCGTGGAGCGCCAGCAGAAGGTCAAGGAGTCCCTCTACCTCTACCTCCTCCAGAAGCGTGAGGAGAACGAGCTCTCACAGGCCTTCACCGCCTACAACACCCGCATCATCAACAAGCCCGGCGGCAGCATGGCTCCCACTGCACCCGTCAAGAAGAACATCCTGCTCGTGGCCTTCGCCCTGGGCCTGCTCATCCCCGTAGGCATCATCTTCATCCGCGAGAACACCAACACCGTGGTGCGCGGACGCAAGGACCTCAACGACCTCACCGTGCCCATCGTGGGTGAGATCCCCATGTACCTTCAGGTCAAGAAGCGCTGGGGCCTCGACCGCAGGCAGCGTCCCGAAGGGCGCAGCATCGTGGTCAAGGAGGGCAGCCGCAACGTCATCAACGAGGCCTTCCGCGTGCTCCGCACCAACATCGAGTTCATGCTCGGTGCGCAGCGTGAGCAGAACGTCATCGTCTTCACCTCCTTCAACCCCGGCAGTGGTAAGTCCTTCCTGGCCATGAACGTGGCCGTGAGCTTCGCCATCAAGCAGAAGCGCGTGCTCGTCATCGACGGTGACATGCGCCACGGCTCCACCTCCGCCTACGTCGATTCACCCGAACACGGCCTCAGTGACTACCTCAGTGGCCTCAACGACCGTTGGGAAGAGCTGATTGTCCACGACCCCAAGCACGACACCCTCCACGTGCTCCCCGTCGGCAAGATGCCGCCCAACCCCACCGAACTGCTTGAGAACGGCCGCCTGCCTCAGCTCATCGCCCAGCTGCGCAGCCGTTACGACTTCATCTTCCTCGACTGTCCGCCCATCGACATCGTGGCCGATGCCCAGATTCTGGAGCGCATGGCCGACCGCACCATCTTCATCGTCCGTGCCGGTCTGCTCGACCGCTCCATGCTGCCCGAGCTGGAGACCATCTACCAGGAGAAGCGCTTCAAGAACCTCTGCGTCATCCTCAACGGCACCGAGAGCGCCCAGGGTCGCTACAGTTACCGCTACGGCTACCGTTACGGTTACCGCTACGGCTACCACTACGGCTACGCCTCCTACTACGGCAACAAGGAAAAGGCCGATAGGGGGGGTAAATGGTTGGAAATGAATTAGAAACGCAAAAAATAGATAAAAAAAAGCCTCCCAAGCGAGCTGTAAGGCAGCACACTTGGGAGGCTTTCGTCATATATGGTAGCCGTGACATCACATGGTCTTTATCTCCAATTTCTTTCCGGCCTCATTGATTAGGATAAACTCATCATATGCTCTCGTGTCGGGATTGTCATTGGTGTACCGATCTTCCACGACGAACATGCGGAAGTCATCGCTGCGCTTCTTAATCCGATAGCTGCTCGCATCCTTCTCCTCGTTGAGATAGAGCTTGTTGCCAATGGTACAGATGCGCTCATCGGCCCGTATCTCCCAGTTGCGGTAAGGCATGAAGCGTTCCTCCCAGATGTTCAGGATATAGACCACATCGCCATCAAGCAGCAACTCCACAAATCCCCGCTTGCGCAGTACCGGACGGTGGCGGTAGGTAAAGCCTGAAGCCCTATCTACCCAGAACTCCTTGCTATTTTCGCCATGGCTCGACAGCTCATTCCCATTCTCCTTACATACAATATGGTATAAGGAAGAACTTTTCAGACCGTCACACGCTTCCTTGATACTACCTTCCGGGAGTTGCCACCGTTTCTTCTGGACATCATAATTCAAGGAACTCTTGCAGAGGCTTTTCTTCATCTCTTCCCATGCTTTCTGCTCCTTGTCACACAGGGTCATGAATACCTTCCATCCTCCAGCCTCATCCTCACCGACAGGAGCGTGGTCAGGGTCTTGTTGCAGGAACACTTTCCCCTGTTCATCCTTGTATATCCTAGCCAGGTTTGCTTTGACGGCTTGCAGTTGCAGCACCTTGTCGGGCATGGCGAACGAGATGTACAGCTTCATCCAGCCGATACCTTCTCCCACCTGCGTCTCCAAAGCCTTGCGGCTGATGCCATGCTTCGCGTCGATCCATTTCGAGCTGATTCTTGGAAAGAAGATTTCGCCGTCAGCGGTACTCATCTCCATTCCTCTGTAGTTGATGACCTTGGGATGTCGGTCAAACTCCACACCGTTCATCCTGTCTATCCATACCCACACTTGTCGTCGCTTTCCGTTCACCGACACCTCCCTTTTCCTGCGCTCAAAGCCTCCCCTACTCAGCTTCTCAAACTGTGACCGCATGCCCTCATGCGAGATAATCTTGACGATTTCAGAGTCATTTTCCTCGTGCAGGGTGCCAGCCCCCAGCCATAGGAACTGCCCGTTCCCATTGGCCAATACCCCATTCCTCATTTCCAATTCCTCATCACCTGCGAAGTACGCTCCCCAGTCCCTATCCACGGAGGGCAGGCCGAAGGTCCGGTACAGTCCCACGTTGTCGATAATCGTGCAGCACAGCTTCCCCTTGCAGGGGCGCAGTCCACGTCCCACCATTTGCAAGTATTTCGCCAACGACAGCGTAGGACGCGCCAGCTGGATAAACTCCACGTCAGGACAGTCAAAGCCCTCGGAAAAGAGGTCAACGCTCACCAGTACCTGTATGCGGTTTTCTTCCTTAAATGCCCTTATCACCTCAGTCCGTTCCTTGGTGGGAGTCTTGAAGCTGATGGCCACAGCATTCACCCCTTGCAGCCTGTAGAACTCAGCAATATGTTCCGCATGGGCGATATCAATCGCATAGATGATTCCCTTTTTGTCGAAGGCAAACCGCTTGTACGACTCAAACAGACGTTCGATGGTTGGCCGCACGTCCAGTTTCTCTCTCAGCTCCTTCATCTGGAAATCCCCGTCCGCACCCCGCTTCTTCAGAGAGTCTATCTCCTTCTGCTCCTCGCTGTCAGGGCGGATGGAATAATAGTCATAGGGCGAGAGCCATCCGTCAGCGATAAACTGCTTGACGCTCCAGGAGTCCACCAGCACCTCAAACAGATCGGTGAATCCGTCGCCGCTCATACGGTAGGGCGTTGCCGTCAGTCCCAGAAACTTCGCCTCCGGCCATGCCGTCCACAGCATCTGATAGCTCTTAGCCAGTGCATGGTGCGCCTCGTCAATCACCACCAACGAAGGGGCAAGGTCAATATCAAGGTTCTTGGACAACGTCTGTACAGAGGCCACCATCACCCGTTTGAACACAGAGGGTCGTTTGCCTCCTAGGATGACCCCATAGTCCATTCCGAAATGGTTCAGTAACCTTCCTGCCTGCTCAATCAGTTCTATACGGTGTGCCACAATCAGCACCGAGCAATCAGCCTCCCTATCCAGATACTCCTTCACCAGCGAAGCCAGTACCACGCTCTTCCCCGTGCCGGTAGGCATCTGCATCATTACGCTGCGATGCGCCTCCAGTACCTCATTGACCTTTTCGCAAATCTCTGTCTGATAGTCTCTCAGCATGTCAATCTCAATGGTCATCTGTGTTAAGGTCAAGGTTAAGGTCAAGGTTAAGGCAGTTTCTTGGAAATCACCTTCCCCGGCCTAACCGTCAAGTCCACCGTTCCGTCCGAATGGATCAGCACATCCTCATACCTTGCCTCAACCTCCACCTTGCCATCTACGGCAATCACGCCCCATATACCGGGATAGGACTCCATGGCACAGTAACGTCCCACAGGGGATTTCACGCTTCGGTAGATGGGAGGCACCACGATGCGCCCCTTGCTGCGCAGTCCCCATTTGTTGCCAATGTTGAACGGTTCTGCCGAAACGAGCATCGCCATCTGCTGTTCACGCTCCTTCTCCGCTTCCCGTTTCGCCTTCTCAGCCTCCATTTTCAAGAGGTCAGCCACCTGTTCCTCTATCTCACGCACGGCATGGACCATCATTGTCTTGTCCGCCTCGTTATTCACCTGTCCCAGATGCACCTTTACAGCTTTGCTTGACCTCGCACTCCTCTTCACATGGTAATAGTTTCCCTTATCGTCCATCACCAGCAGCGTGTAGTCATCAAAATCCCTCATTTTCCAATAGACCCCGCTCTCATCCCCATTCAGCAGGCACACCACATAGCGAGAGAGAGTCCATATCATCATCCGCTTGATTCGTTCCTCTGGTTCCCCGCTGTAAGGCAGAGACAGATACAACCCATACTTCCCATGCCAGGCCTCAGCCGGGATAGCCTTGACCTCATACAGTTTCCTGGTTCTTGTACACAAATATCCGCCGATATACGCGATCTCAAAGTCCCCGAACTGCACGAACTCCGGCATCTGGGCATACAGCTCACCATTCTTCATGTCGATGAAGAACTCCCTGCCGTTGAAGACCCTCAGAAATCCGTTGTCGGCGAAGCTCAATTGTTGGCACGGCCCGACCACCAGTTTCGTCTTTCCCTGCGTAGTCACCACGCCCACATTGCCCGATTCAAAGCGCACGCACCTCAATGCGCCCTTCGTATCAAGCACAGCCTGAATACTCCCTTCCATCACATTAGGATATTAACATAGTTGTCTATTGTTAAGTAAGCTTCCAATCCTTTCCAAATCTTTAGGATTTACAATAACAGGACAATAAGTTGTACTTATTTTCACTGCGTGAGGAGGTAAAGCCCTTCGGCTCCATTATACCTCTTCCATGCGTACTGCCTCCCAGCCGCAGAGCTGGATGATAACTTTGTGCAGCTGCGTGCCTTGGCGCAGGGCCTCCACCTGTGGGGCCTCGGCGTAGTGGTTGATCTGCTCCACCGCTTCGTCCCATTGCGCCTGGGCAGCGGACTCGGTGTAGCGGGCCTTCGGGAGGTACTTCAGCTCCAGGATG
>CAMACX010000040.1 GCA_945831575.1 uncultured Mediterranea sp. | reverse complement strand
AATCATCGAACACGACCTCAAACTGGGACGTCCAATCATACAAGTCATGCGGATATTGGGCAGTTCCTTGCTCACAAAGGATGATATTAGGGAACTGTTTACCTCGTCTGAAGATGGGGAGGACACACTGGATGGCCAGCTTGAAATTGACTTTGAATTCGATTAGCATATTTTAATAGACACTAGTGTCTGGAAATAATCATCTGGCCAGTCGTTCTGAATTCGTCCGACACTGTCGGACTTTTTTCTATGTGTTCATTTTCAGCTATTTGAGTATTGCGCAACGCTGCTGCATCTTTGGACACCAACAATTTGTCCGACACTGTCGGACTTATTACACCAATGATATTCTCAACCATTTGAGGATAAAGACGGTAAAACTTTCTTGAATTCTTGAAAAGGGTTTCAGTCAGTCCTTTCCTGTTCACTCTTTCTTCCAGTCTCTTCAACAATTGAGTTCCGTACTCAGCCCTATCTTTACCATGTTGTTCGAATTCAATAATGTAATAGCCATATAGCCAGTTTCGCATTGTCTGCATACGGTTTATGGCTTTGATTGCAGTGGTTTGGGCTACATCATGAGTATCTCGAATAATCTTGGTCAGATCATCAAAAGAATGTACATTCTGACTCCAATCCTCGATAGGCAGTTCCATGCCATCGTGGAGGTATATTGTAGGTTCTTTAACCATGATTGTATATTAATTAAGTTAAGTTGTTATTCGCCACGACGGGTTTTATTACGACAATGCAGCGACTATTGCTTTCTTTTCTTCTTCACTCAGTCCCATCAGCATTTCAATCAGCGACTTGTTGTCACTTTTCTTCGACTTTACCTTTTTAGCTTGGGTGTTCAGCAAGTAGTGGTTATACTCCAGCATTTTTGCCAGAGGGTAGGCACCAATATAGTTTGATGTGATATCACCATTGCCGCTATGCCCCATGCTATCACTTATATACTTATAAGGAACCACACCCGAATTGTTTAGGTTAGTTGCAAAGCTGTGTCTTGCCCATGTTGGTGAAGGCTTTTGCTCCATTCCAAGCATATCAGCGACTTTCTTCATGTGCTCCCGAATGTAGCGGTTGTAACGTTGGATAACCCACACTTCCTGTTCAGGCGTTATCTCATCACTCATTATCGGGAACACTCTTCTACCCAAGCGAGGTTCATTGCCATACTTGTCAAGAATAGCTTTTAGCTCCGGAGTTATAGGGAAGATTACCTCACTGGCACTTTCGTTTCTATCGCGTGTCTTATGGCGAAGGAATCGCATCTGCTTTCCGTGGGTCGAGTAATACCAATCATCATATGTCAAGCGGAGCGTATCAGCAAGATTCTGCCCATCGCCAAGATACATAAACAAGAAGAGGCCCAAGTCACGGAAGATGGCTTGCTTCTCTCGTGGCATATACAACTCATGCCCATTTTCATCAACGGCTTCGTCCTTCTTCCAGAAATCATACAATTTTCGCATTGTTGCCGTATCAAGAAACTCATGCTTACGACTTTGTGACTTGTTGTAGCCAGAATCTTTGAACATTTCCTTTGTGTCGCCCTTTACAAGTCCTCTTGATATGCAGATATTAACGATGGTTCTGAAACTACGCAAACCGATGGCAATGGTTGTTATACCAAGGCCTGACTTTTTCATTCGCTTCACCCATTCTTGCACAAAAGCCTTATCAATATCTGCCAAAGCAACGTCCGTACCCATATCTTTGACGAAGTGCCTGTACACATCCTTGTTGCATCTTGCAGAGCCGGCTTTGCCTTCGTTGAGTTTACCTTGCATATACTCTTCCCAGATTGAATAGATGGTAGTATTATCATCCTTCTTTCCTTGATAGATGTCTTGAAGTTTTCGAAGCGAGAAGATGCTAGTATTAATTAAGTTGTTTACAAGTTGGCAGATTTTCTCCATCTGCCCCTTCATTTCATCACGCTCTGCCAACTGGACACGTCGTCCAGTTTTCTCGTATTCACAAATATCCAACCACTCTTGCAAAGTATAAGTCCTCCCCAGTCTAAGAAAAACCTTCTGTCCTCCATGACAAACACGTACGGCAACAGGAATAGGCTGACTATAATCGCCAGCCTTACGAATATCAAGAGTCAAAGACCCATATACACTACCGTTGGAAGACGTGAATTTGGCAAGACACTTGTCGCCTCTGGTACTGGATTTCTGCTTTTTTATTGCATCTTTTGTGGCTTTTTCTGCTTTTTGTGACTTCATATTGCCTTGAACTTGCTTGTTTATCAATGATTAAGGTTACCTTTTTGGTGACCTTCAGGTGACCTTACGAATTGAAAAGTGGTGCAAAGTTAGGCAATTTTCTGCAATCTGCAAAATTAAAATATTACTGATTTTCAGCGTTTTACAATTTATTAAAGTTTCATGAAATATATCGCAAAAAGACTCATAATCTGGAGGTCCTTGGTTCAAGCCCAAGCTGGTCCACATCGCAAAGCAACGCTAATTGCACGTCAGTCATGCAGTTAGCGTTGCTCTTTTTGTCCACTTATTCCGTTATGATGTGTACTGATTTGGGGTGACAGTGCCTGTTACCACCACTCGCTCCGCCAGAGGCCGTGCAGATTGCAGTAGGCACGGGCAGCCATGGGGGTGTCATCGGTCAGGAAGGTGGCTTCGGGCTTGCCTGTGGCATGCAATACCTGATGCTGAACTGTGCGTGGGGTGATCAGCTCGATCCACTCAATGTGGTGTTCGCCCTGCATGGGATGGGGCAACTGCCCTACCTTTACCCGATAACCTCCCTCTACCTGCTCCACGACGGGCAGATGCTTCTCCACGCCGACATCCTTGACGTGCTCCTCCATGCGCACCATGGGTTGACCACAGCAGTGCAATGTGCCACCACCGCCACTGAGCACCTCCACTACAGCTCCACAGACGGAGCAACGATATACTTCACATCTCTTTGTCATACGATAACCTCCTATTTCTCTTTTGTTAATCATACCCTGATAACACCTGGAGGTGAAGGATTGTTTGCTGCAACATCGCTTTTTAATCCGATGGAATGAACGATTAAGCCAATGAAATGGGGGATATTTGAGTAATTCTTTGTACTTTTGCGGCATCGGAGGTTATGCTCCGGTGTCTTTAAACCTTTATTTTAACCGTATATCGTATGAACCAATCGCTATATAGCTACTCGCTCTGCCTGTCATTGCCGCTGATGCTCTTCTTCGGGTTTCACATGCTCTTTGCACGCACTCCCGAGAAGAAAATCTTCGCCAACTTCCTGCTGTCGCGCCGGCTGATGGGTACGGCGCTGCTCATCCTGGCAGCCAACTATGCCACACACCTCATCCTTGCTCCGAGGCTGAGGGACCTGAATGCCACCATCACGATGAACCTGGTAACCTACTTCGTCTGCTACTGGCTCTTCAGCTCGGCCATGATGACGCTGCTCGACAATCACTACATCACCCGGCAGCGGCTGATGCGGCACCTGGGGATGTGGCTCGGATTCAGCGCATCGGCCGGGGTGGTGCTACTCGGGATCAGCGATGTCAGGGTGCGCTCCTGGGGTACAATGGCCCTGGCCATCTGGCTGGTGGTCTATGGGGTGTTTCTCTCCGTGCGTCTGCTGCGCACCTATGCCAGGGCAGTGAAGATGATTGAGGAGACCCACTCTGACGACATCGAGGCCTATATCCGCTGGCTCTCCATCTTCACCTACTGGGCCATCGGGTTCGGCGTGAGCTGCGGATTGCTCACCTTCCTGCCCGATGAGTATGTCTTCATCTGGATTCTCTCATCGGTACCTTTCTACATCTACCTCTACTGCTGCTATCAGAACTATATGCTCTTCCACGAGAGGGTGGAGCGTGCATTCCAGGAGGAGATAGCAATGCTCCAAACCGGTACCGGCTATCTGGAGGAAGAGACGGGCGACAACGAGGCCCCGTCTTACCACCAGGAGATGGCCCGACGAATGAAGAAGTGGATTGACCACGAAGGGTACCGCAAACAGGGGATTACCCTCAACGAACTGTCGCTGCAGCTCTGCACCAACCGCACCTACCTGTCGGAGTACATCAACAACGTCTATCAGATGAGTTACCGCGACTGGATCACAGGGTTGCGCATCGAGTATGCCAAGCGCATCATGCAGGAGCAGCCCCAGCTCAAGGTACAGGAGATAGCGGACCTGTCGGGCTTTCTCTCGCAGAGCCACTTTATCCACTCCTTCAGCGAGAAGGAGGGTTGCTCACCGGCACGTTGGCGCAAGGAGAAACCGATTGCTCATACTACAAATTGACAATTGCTCATACTACAAATTGACAAATAGACAACCGACAAAAAATTGCTTATTCGTCAAATTAATTGCTCACTCGTCAAAATCTGAGGGAATGGCTTTGCTGTGTGCAACAAAAGTCAGCAAAATGTGTTATATTTACAGCGCTTTTCATCATTCTACCCATTTCTATTTTCTATCGATCAATTATCCAATTCTATCAATCAATTATCCAAAAAAACTATGTTTATGTCTAAAATCAATCCAATGAACGACGCAAAGCCAACGCGCATGGTGATGACCAGCTGCCTGTGGCTGACCCTGTTTTTGACCCTGTCGCTGACCCCGCTGCTGACTGCTTGCAGCGATGATGAGACCCCGGCTCCTCCCCAACCTACCCCGACCAATAATGGTGCGGTCTATATCGAGGATGAAGACAAACTGGCTACTATCTATTCGCTCCGCGACCTGGAAGGCGACAAGGGGCGACTCTATGAGATGACCTATACGGCAGACTACAAACTGGACGAGGCGCTGGACTTTCAGATCACCAGCACCCGCACCCTGCAGCAGTTTGTGTTCATGCACCTCTTCGACAGACAGTCGCCGAAGACCAAGAGCCTGAAGCTGACCTACGATGCGGGCTGTAGCGCCTTTGCCTGCCCCGACAAGAACACGGGGCACTACCTGATGGGGCGCAACTTCGACTTCGGCCACTTCAGGACGGGCACAGGGGAGCGCATCATGATTCCCGCCATCGTGGTACATACCGCCCCCAAGGGTGGCAAGAAGTCGGTATCGTTCGTCGATGGCCAGTTTATTGGCTACGAGAGCGGATTCTACACCGCCGAGGGCAATGACCTCTCGATGCTCGTGGCACTGCCCTACCTGCTGCTCGACGGCATCAACGAAGACGGCTTTGCCATCAGCGTGCTGAAGCTCGATGGCAACCACACCTGGCAGAAGGACTCGGGCAAGAAGAACATCTTCACTACCGTGGCCATGCGTATGCTGCTCGACAGGGCCAGTACGGTGAAGCAGGCCATAGAGATGCTGAAGGAGTACAACATGATCATGGACGAATTTAAGGCCAGCTACCACTTCATGATGGCCGATGCCACGGGCGACTATGCCATCGTGGAATACACCAACCCCGTCGTAGCCGATGACGTCTATCCCGAGACGATGGAGGTGCTGCAGGGGCACGACACGCTGCGCTACGTCACCAACTTCTACGTATCGCCCACCATGGCCAACACCGAGCATGGCTTCAACCAGTCCGACCACGGCAAGCAGCGGTACGACATCATGAAGCAGTCGCTCAAGGAGTATAGCTACCGCCCCACCTTCGAGCAGGGCATGGAGCTGATGACCAAGGTGGCGCAGGGTCCGGAGAGCCAACTCTCAACGGGATTTACCCAGTGGTCGGAGATCTACGACCTCACGAAGAAGCACGTCACCATGTCCATCCTACGAGAGTGGGGCAAGCGGTTTGAGTTTGGCATCGAGTAAATCTCTAGCCGGTATCAATAACGTCAATAGCCCGCGGACATCTATGCTGCGGGCTATTGACGCTTTAAGTCTATTAAGTCTATTCATGCCGTAGCATTAGATGCCGCAGCTTTAAATGTTATAGCATTAGATGCGGTAGCGCTATGGATGTTGAATGGGCTATGGATGATGGAGTCCCTGGGGCCTTCAGCGCTTGGAGCGCTTCACCTCGTAGAGGAGGTTGCCCTGCTTGTCAATCATGCGGAGCACGAGCTGCTCCTTGCTGGCCGAGAGGATGCTGAATCCCGGCTCAGGACTGCAGAAGAGGGTGCCTTCCACGGGCTGTACCTTACGGCTCAGGGCACCGGCCGAATTGACTACGTAGTCGATGTCACTGCCCTGGATGCGCAGGTGCTGGAAGTTGTGGATATGGCCGCAGATGTACATGTCGATGCGGTGCTTGCGCAAGATGGGGTCGAGACGCCGCTGCAGGTCCTCGCGTTCGCTGGCCTCCTTGGGAGTGTGGGCATAGATGGGGTGGTGGCCGCAGACGATGACCCACTGCTCCGTGGAAGCCGTGAGCACGCTGTCTATCCAGGAGAGCTGAGCCTCATCGTCCTGGAGGCAGGCATCGGGGTACTGGTCGCTCTCCTCGCGGTACTTGCTGATGAGCGGCGTGGTATCTATCCAGAGGATGCGCAGCGTCATGCCCTTGTGCTCGTAGCGCTTGGTGTAGTAGCGCGAAGGCATCTCCCAGCGGCGCGACACGTGGGTATAGTCGAGCACGGCTTGGGTATGGCCACGGTACTCGTGATTGCCCAGGAGGGGATGCCAGTCGATCATCAGCTCGGGGTGGCTGTAGATCAGCTCGTAGTTGGTCATCCACAGGGGGTCCTGCGTGCTCTGTACGCCGTTGAAGTGATGCACATCGCCCGTGGCGAGGACAAACTCAGGGTCCGCACCGGCCTCGGCCATACGCCCCATCAGCTCAGCGATAGGCTTTTGGTCGTAGTAGCCGTTGCGTCCCAGGTCGTTGGCAATGAATACGTTGAATTGTTTCTTGAAGATGGAGTAATCGGTCAGTTGGCCCATGGCCGAGAGCGATGCCGTCAGCACCAGGGCAAGGAGGAGAAGATTCTTTTTCATCATTGTTGCTATTAGTTTCAGACGGCAAAAGTAGCTGATGAGGGTGACGACCATGTGACAGCTGTTTGACAAAACGGTTACAAAATGCACCCTCTTGAAAACAACTGTCACACTGTCACAACTGTCACAAACCGTCACAAACACTCACAAACACTCACAAACTCCGCTATGGGCAGTCAGCATACGCCTATCATAGACCCATCAAGCTGCTGCGTCTTGGTAGCCGTACTTGGGGGCAAACTTGCCTATCTTGTGGTAGGTGTGGCTGATGCTGTCCCACTCGATGTAGCGGCGCGACTGCCACTGGCGAAGCAGGGCCTGGCCATCACCGGTCTTGCCCTGGCGGTAACGCATCTGGGCAAACTGGTCGAGGGTGAACTCCGCAGGGAGCAGGGTGAGCAGATTGCGAGGGCCCGAGGTGCTCATGATGTTGTTCTCCTCCTTGATCTCGCGCTCCATGCTTGCTCCGAAATAGACCATCTTGCAGTAGAGGCTATAGGCCTGCGACCAATGCACAAACTCGGCGATGGTCTCGTCCCACTCGTAGTTGCTCGCCACGTAGAGGAGCATCCCCTTGAGCCAGGCGATGACGTTGGCTCGCTTGGAGAGGGTGAAGTAGGCCTTGGAATCGCAGAGGCGACTCATCTCCTCATTCTCAGCCTTCATCTCGCGGCTCAGACGGATGGCATCGGGGCATTCTATGAGGCCGTGGGCACTATCCAGCCGGGTGAGGTAGGGCTTGAGCTCGCGGCGGAAGTCGTCGTCGTAGATGCCGAAGATGGGGTCAAAGTTCTCACCAGGGTCGGTGATCATGGCCACGTCGAGGCGGGTGATGGTGCCTTTGGAGATCTCGTTGGCAAAGAATCGGCAGAGGTTGGCCGGTGTAGTCGATGCATTCCAGTTCCAGCGCAAAGGGGCGATGCCGGAGATGCTGTCGCTACCCACGCGCTCCTGGCCGTGGCGCTCGTTGTCGAAGGCGTTGCGTATCATGAGACAGAGCTCGTCGGCCGTGCCCTTGGAGGTGACCTGACGGAGAGCTTCGAGCTCATCGACACTGGTGTAGAGGTAACGTTCGCCGTTGGCATTGGCGTCGATGACGCGCTGATTGAAGGCCGCATCGGTGAGATTGTTGATGAGGTACTGTATGCAGATGTCCTGGGGACGGGGGTCCTTGGCCTTGCTCTTGCCCGAGGGGTTGAGGCGTTTCCACTCAGCCTCACGGGCGCGGTTCTGCTTGTCGCGCTCGGCGATGGGCTCCATGATCATCTCGATGGGGCTCTTGATGCAGCCCTTGCCCACCGACTGGGAACCTACGAGCACGTGCATGAAGGTGCATTCGCGGAGCTTATTGTCCCAGTAGCGGAACTTCACCCCGTGCAGATGGGTGGCCAAGGCCGGGAATATGGCACTGGCCACGGCGGCCTTGTAGTGGTCGGGGACATTGCGTGTGAGCAGTTCGACCAGGGCAGGGAGCTTCTCGGGCAGGGGCGGAGGGGTGGTGGCAGTACCCCCTGTGGCGGCGAAGATGCGCTGCGTATGGAGCGACTGGAGCACCTGACGCAAGCGGTAGGGCATCCCCTTGCGGGGCTCGCGAAGGGCATTCTCGATGGTCTTGCGCCATTCGCTGATGGCCTCTGCACGCTCTGCGGGGGTGAGGGAAGCGTGTGCACCGGTGGTGGGGGAGGCGCTTCGGCCCTGGAGCCAGTAGTTGGGGATAATCTGTTCGAGGAGCTGCTGACTGTAGTCGCAGATGGGTCTGAGGGCCAGGGTCAGCTCGAACGTCTTGACATTGCGGTCACCCTCCTGGGGTTCCCTACCGGAGTGGAACATCTCCCAATATTTGGCGATGATGTCGCGGTAAGGAATGCCGTTGTAGCAGAGAGGTTCGGAGGATGAAGCAGCTCCTACAGGGGCAGCTTCTACAAGGTCTTCGGCAGCTCCCTTGGCAGCAGCTTCAGCAGAAGAAGCCACGGGAGCCTCAGCAGCAGCTCCCTCAGCAGCAGTTCCCTCAGCAGCAGCTGCTTCGGTGAAAGCTGCGGGGACTTCTACGGCAGCTGAGGCGTCGAAGAGCTCCTCGTCCAGGTAGAGGAGGTCGGAGGATGAGGCCGTGGTAGTGAAGAATACACGGGTCAGGTCCTTGGCTCCCTGGTCGAAAGCCACGCCCAGGAGTTCACTGGCCCAGTTGAGGTTCTTCACCTGATTCTGCAACAGATGTCCCTCGGCGAGTCCATCCAGGTACTTGCGACGGAATACCACGTGGTAACCCTTTGAGGCGCTGCGCTCCAGGAGCAGAAGACCCAGTTCCTCGCGCTTTGACAGGACCAGCTCGGGCACCCGGGCCATCTGTTCCTCAAGCCAGCGCTGCGCCTCCTTGCGGCTCAGGTGCCTGGGGGCCACGAAGTCGATGTCCATGCCCACAGAGCGAGAGGCAATGTGAGCACCCTTGAGCGGACCGCTCTCTCCGGGGTTCTGAGAGGGCAGACAGGAATAGTTCATCTGCAGCAAGCGCTGCTTCTGCGCCATATCACCGTTGCGAATGGCCTTGACCAGCCGATGCTGACGCTGCGTGTTACGAAGTTGACGATACTCCTTGGCGGAGTTGACAGGGCGCATCACCTTAGCGCCGTGCTCATAAGAAATGTAATAACAAGACATAATCGAAATAGTTTTTTTTAGAGTTTTGCAAAATGATGTCACTACCCCTCGGAGGCTTTGTACGGAGACTCCTCCTCGTTCGTTGACATTGCAAAGATAAGTCAACTATTTCGAATCATCTGCTTCGCCTATTTCTCCTATTCTCGGCAGGTCGGGCAAAGGGGCAATTATGCGAAGCATGGCCGCATTGACAGACAACGACTTACCGCTTCGCAAATTAATTTCACTTCGCAATCCGCCCTACCTCGCACATCTATTCCACCTCGCAGGCCTGGCCGTCACAGCTCCTGAAGGTCCTTTTCCAGGGCCTCGAAGCATCGGCTCCACGCGGCAAACTGCTGGCTTGTGAAGTAGGGACTCCTGTCGGTGAACATCTCGGGAGTGAGCTTGTGAAACTCCTTGCCCATACGGATGACGCAGTTGATCTGCGTCTCATAGGTCTTGCGCGACTGCAGAAAGTCAAAACGGCACCACGTGGTGAGCAGTTCGTGGTAGGCCTTGACTACGTTGTTGCCCACCACGCCGATGGTGATGCCATGCTTCACCAGCACGTAGTAAGCCGTCACGAGCAGCTTGGTACACTTCGTGTCCCCCTCCCAGAGCGCATTGTGCGCACGTTCCTTATTATAATACTTCTCCACCAGATGCCGAAGCCAATCGACCACGCGCTGTGCATCCTCATCGTGTATGAAGAGCCGCGTCCTCTTCACCCCCGGTGTCTGCGGCCAGCGGTCCGAATCCCATGCTGAATAATCCTCTGATTCCAGCGAGGCATTCGTCCCAGGGGATTCCTTTGACTTCGGCGAAGCATTCGCTTCAGGGGATTCCTTCCCCTGCTGGGCAAGGGCACTTGCGGCAGCCATCTGCTCGATGAGGGCACTGATGTGCTCCAGCTTGATGCGGAGGCAATGCATGAGGTGGAGCGACTGGAGGTCATAGTTGAGCGCATAGACCGCATCGGCAAACCCCTCCTCCGTGGCCGCATAAGTGGTGTACTTGTTCTCCAGAAACTCAGCCAGCCGCCTCGCGAGCCGCCGCTTCTCCTCCTCCAACGCCTCCAGCGTCAGCCTTCCACCGCCCACGAACTCCAGCGACTTCACGTAGTCCTCTATCGGTGTCTGCTGACGCCCCGTGGGCACGGTGGTGGCCAGGTGGAGTATCTGCTCGTAGTGCGCGCGGTTAACCCTCACCTTCACATCGCTCGGCGTGCGACCCAGGTCCTTGTGCTGCTCGTAGATGGCCGAATGGATGGCGGCGATGCGCTCCTCATCCATCGCGCGGTATTTGTCGAGCAGATGCAGCAGGTCAGCGCGGAGGAAGGAGTTCTCCCCGTCGAGCGAGGTGCAGCACACGCCCTGGTAGAGCTGCGCCACGCTCACGAGCTCCTCCAGTGCCTCGGCGGGCAGGGGGTCGTCGTTGAGGTGCCACCTGTCCACGAAGGCCCTCACCCGGCGGCCAATGCGGATGAGCCGCTCCTCCCCGGGGGTGAGATGGAAGAGCACCTCCTGGGGCTCCTTGTCGATGTGTCGGATATAGGGCTGATTGAATCCCAGACAGTTGTCAGCCTTCACCCAGAGGCAATTGTGCTCGGCGGAGTGTCGCGTGACAAAGGCCTCCAGCGTATGTCGTTGCTTCACGTCGAGCTCGATGTACCTACGGTCCGTCTTCGAGATGGAGCCAATCTTGTTCATCTCCCCGTCATAGACGGAGAGCGCCCCCGGGTACTGGCTCTCGGGCGGATCCACTTCGAGGAACACCCTCGTCCCGGCCTTCAACCGGGCAAAGAGTTGAGGGTAGCCCGCCTTTCCGCCCTCGCAATAGTTGCGGATACCCACCACAGTCAATTCTACTTCCATGCTACAGTCACGTTACAATCTATTCAGGTTACAATCTATTCAGGTACAAAGATAGCGCAACCCGGTCGGAATACAAAATGAAAGCCAGCATTTATTTTAGGTTCACCCATGGGCTGAAAGTTGTGACAGTCGTGAAAGTTGTGACAGTCGTGAAAGCTGTGACAGTGTGACAGTGTGACAATTCAAAAAACGCCCCCTACGAAAAAGCTGGGTTATATTGTTAATTTATATATATAATATAAAATATATATAATAATATATAAGAATATACCTACATCTACAGCACCGCCAGCGCCATGTAGGGTAGTGGGAAAACAACTGTCACACTGTCACAACTGTCACAGCACCCTCACTCAGCGGCATCTCACCCCACCACCGCGAACGGGCGCCACCCACCCCGAACGGGCGCCGTGGCACCGCAAAGAGCGCCGTTTGCACCGTATCGCACCCCCATTTGCGCCCGACCCGAACGCCGCTCGCCGCGCTCACCCGCACCAAAATCCCCCCATTTCCCTCGCACCCAATGCCCCATCTCACACGACTCAGAAGCCCCGACAAGCCACACACGCCACACCCATTCCATCCTTCAGAATACCATCTCCCCCTGATGAACATCACCTCACAAGGACCCATCATGCACCCAGAGCAATAAACAGATATTAACGATTAAAACGAAATAACAGGACAAAATTCCCCACCCCTACCGCACAAAGTTGCAGCGAGAGGATGAGCACGTCTGCGACAGTGCGTGACAAGTACAGATATGTTAAGCTACTCTTTTTATAAGATAAACATTGTGACTTTCGAGTAGAATCGTTAACTTTGCCGTGTAAGAATTATATGTTACGGTATGGGACGAGTCATGATGCGTAAACTGGAGTGTTGGCAAGTGTTGCTGATGGGACTGGTGCTGGCCTTCATCGGCGTGGGGGTCTCGGCACAGGAGGTGAAGGGCGACTCTGCGGTACAGGCATTGCCTATGCGTAACGATGAGATGCAAAAGGGAGCATTAAGGAACCATATAGGAGATGGCAGCGCAACTCCCACGGTCAAGTCTCATGATTTGCCCCTGCCCGGCCCTGCTTCGCCGGGGCGCGACAGCCTCATCACCCTCGATGCGAAGCGGCTGCTCCACCCTTATCTCCCCGTCCTCCCCTTCAGCCTCAACCCTACCTTATTATATAAAGGCGACTTCCACACCTCGGGACCCCTGCTCGGCTACCGCACGGGGCAGATTTGGCTGGAGGGTGAACAGCGTTCGCTGCCAGGCATCGGACGCATCAACGAAGTCTCGGCCCTGTGGAGCCAGCAGTTCACCGACCGCTTCTCGCTCCAGGCCGCCGTGGTGGCCACGCAGCTCAACATGGAGTTCTTCCACCGCCACGTGCTCCAGCTCCAGGCGCAGATGGGCTACCGCCTCACCGACCAGCTCACGCTCCACCTCTTCGGCAGCTACGACACGGGCAATTCCTACAACCCCTACGGACGCCAGTGGGGTGGTTCGCTTGAGTGGCGCATCAGCCCCCGCTTCGGCCTGGAGGGCGGCGTAAGACGCAGCTACGATGCCGTCACTGGCCGCTGGGAGACCCTCCCCATCGTGGCCCCCTACTACGACTTCGGCTCCAAGTTTCGCCTTCAGATAGATGTGGGTCCCTTGATACAGCAGCTACTCCGAAGTGCCATCGACGGCCACGAAGGCCAGGGAAGCAGGGGAAACCCCACCATCCCCCCACCCCGCAATAGCCTCAGCCCCAGGTAGCCATTACCCCTGCACAGCTGCCCACAGGACCCTGCACAGCCGCCCACAGGACCCTGCACAGTTCCTTACACTTACAATTTGGCTTTCACGTTCAGTTTCCTTACACTTACATACACTTACAGTTTTTCTTAAGACACCGACAAGGTTCTTTTCCTGCATGCCGTGGTTCTTCTGTAAAAAAGTTGAAGTATCATTCAAAGTTCATCCGGCATTTGGAGTGATACTGATTGCTATATCTTCTCGGGCTGAAAGTCCAAACAGCTCATAGATTGCAACTTACGGGCTGAAAGCCCAACAAGCTCCTAGCCTAGGGCAACGCCCTAGGTTTAAGAAGAGTATGTCATCCCACGCCCTGAAAGGGCAAAAGCTTTTAGCCCAGGGCAGAGCAAAGCGACACCCTGGGGCGACACACAGCGCCCTACACAAGGGCGTGAATAAAGCTTTTGCCCTTTCAGGGCGTAATGGTACTGGCTCTGAATACCCAGGGCGTTGCCCTGGGCTAGGAGAGGTTGGGCTTTCAGCCCGTAAAGATAGAGACTTGCTGGGCTTTCAGACTGTAAGTTGCCGTAGGGGGCTTGCTGGGCTTTAAGGCTGTAAGTTGCCTTGGGATAGGGGCTTGTTGGGCTTTCAGGCTGTGAGCTTTGGATAGGATGGAATCTATGCCGTTGGCCAAGGTCAATAGGTAGTGTGTGACAGTTGTGACAGTGTGACAGTTGTGACAGTGTGACAGTTGTTTTTTAGAGAGACATCAGCGGAAGGAAAGGGTGCGTCAGCTGAGGGGTTCGGCCTTGATGAGGATGTGCTTTTCGCCCTGGAGGGTGGTGGCGAAGAGGGTCGTGGGGCCGCCATCGGCGAGCTTGAGCTTGCGGCGGAGGGCATCGGTGGTGAGGGGGAAGTTGCGCACGGTGAGGTTGGCACTCTTCAGGTCGGCGAGCAGGGGCTTGAGCTCCCTTTTGCCGAGGGTGCTCCAACCCGTGATGCGAAACCGGCGGCCAGGGAAATGAGGCAGAGGTTCGGCGGAGGTGTAGAGGTGGCTGTTGGGGTGAAGCTTCTTCACAGGATAGCGCTGCGTGAGGAGGCAGAAGGCCCCGGCCTTGAGCAGGGCGGCGTGAGGCTCGTAGAGGTAAGCCATCGGCTCCTGAGCCAACTGGAGTGGGGCTTGCTGTTCCTCTGCTTTGCTGAAGGTCAATTCTTCTGCCTTATCTACACTGCGGAGGTTGACGCAGGTGATGGGGAGCTCTTCTTTCCGCCGGGGCGGCTGAGGACCGAGGATGAGGAGTAGCTCCTTGCACTCGCCATCGACGGCCACGACATAGGCCGCCTCGACGCTGTGCAGCTCCTGAAGGGCACGCGTGAGGTCAAGCATGGGGGAGAGCTTGAGCATCACGTGGCGGGACTTCTGCAGCAGTAGTGGCTCCAGCTGAACGGCGTTGGGCTCACAGTCGGCTATGGCCACGACCTTGCCTCCCTGCTGATTGCGCCGTGCCGGGTCGAGGTAAATCCAATCTACCGCTTCCTCCATGGCTTGCAGATACACCACGCCATCGGCCCGACAGATGCGGCAATCTTCCAATCCGAGCAGGGGGAAGTTGTGCCCGGCTAGATGACAGAGCAGTTCCTGCCGCTCCACGTAGGTGGCGCGAGCGAAGAGCGTTGCCAGCGTGCTGAAGTCTATCCCTAGCCCTCCGGTCAGGTCGGTCAGTGCACCTTGCTTGCAAGGGGCATCAGAAGCAGCACCCGATGAGGCCTTTATACAAACAGCTGCACCAGCCGGAGCCTTCATACATACGGCAACGCCAGCCGAAGGAGGCTGCTGAGCCTCTTCCGACCGGCGTTGTCGCAAGATAATACCTTTCTTATAGAGGGCCGTCAGCTCTGAGGAGCATTGCTCCATGGAGAGGTGGGGCGGATAGAGGAGCCCTTCGGTGGCAGCCCATCGAGGGAGCTTGGTGCGGGCCTGTTGCCACCCGGCTATCTGAACCAGTGCTTCACGCAGATCCACCTCGGCATCGCGGCACCCTCTGAGGGCCAGCTCCCGCACATTCTCCGTGCGGTGCGCGAGGATAAAGCGGCGTGTGGCGACATTCAGTCCGTTCATCGTGGCAACCTATACTACGGCTGAGACGTCATTTATTCAGCTTCCATTCGCTGCCGTTCTTGCCATCCTTGATTTCGAAGCCCAGGGCCGTGAGTTCGTTGCGTATCTTGTCGCTCGTGGCCCAGTCCTTGTTGGCTTTGGCCTTGGCACGCTCTTCGAGCAGCATATCCACGGCACGTCCGAAGGCCTCTTCACGACCGGCATTGGAGGCGGCTTCGCCCGTGAGTCCCAGCAGGTCGAAGCAGAAGAGCTGGAACGTCTCGCTGAGTTCCTTGAGGTCGGCCTCGGTGAGGGTCTCCTTGCCTGCTGCCACGCTGTTGATGCTCTTGGCGGCATCAAAGAGGTGGGCAATGACGATGGGGGTGTTGAGGTCGTCGTTCATCGCGTCGTAGCACTTCTGGCGCAGGTCGCCCACCTGGATGGTGGAAGTTGCCGCAGGGGTGATCTTCTCCAGCGCACGGGCCGCGTCGAGCAGACGGGCCAGTCCCTTCTCAGCAGCTTGGAGTGCCTCGTTGCTGAAATCGACCGTGCTGCGGTAGTGTGCCTGGAGGATGAAGAAGCGGATGGTCATCGGCGTGTAGGCCTGAGTGAGCAACGGGTGCTGACCCGTGAAGAACTGCTCCAGGGTGATGAAGTTGCCGAGGCTCTTGCCCATCTTCTGGCCGTTGATGGTGATCATGTTGTTGTGCATCCAGTACTTCACCATGTCGTCGCCCTGGCTGGCCACCGACTGCGCTATCTCGCACTCGTGGTGGGGGAAGACGAGGTCCATGCCTCCGCCGTGGATGTCGAAGTGACTGCCCAGATACTTGCGCCCCATGGCCGTGCATTCGCAGTGCCAGCCGGGGAAGCCGTCGCTCCAGAGTGAGGGCCAGCGCATGATGTGCTCGGGTTGCGCCTTCTTCCAGAGGGCAAAGTCGGCAGGATTGTGCTTCTCCTCCTGTCCGTCAAGCTCACGGGTGGTGTTGAGCACATCTTCGAGGTTGCGCCCCGAGAGTTTGCCATAGTGGTGCTTGGCGTTGTACTTGGCCACGTCGAAATAGACCGACCCCTGGCTCTCGTAGGCAAAGCCGTTGTCGAGAATCTCCTTCACCAGCTGCTCCTGCTCGATGATGTGGCCGCTGGCGTGTGGCTCGATGCTGGGGGGCAGCACATTGAGGGCCTCCATGGCCTTGTGGTAGCGGTTGGTGTAGTACTGCGCCACCTCCATCGGCTCCAGCTGCTCCAGCCGTGCCTTCTTGGCAATCTTGTCCTCACCCTCGTCGGCATCATGCTCCAGGTGACCCACATCGGTGATGTTGCGCACATAGCGCACCTTGTAGCCCTGGTGCTTGAGGTAGCGGAAGAGGATATCAAAGGTGATGGCCGGTCGCGTATGGCCCAGGTGAGGGTCGCCATAGACCGTAGGGCCGCACACGTACATGCCTACATGGGGTGCATGGAGCGGCACAAAGAGCTCCTTCTGTCGGTGGAGCGTATTGTAAATAATCAATGGTTGTGTCATATCGTTCTGTTATTATTTAATTATCCTTGCTTTCAGTATGGGCTGCAAAAATAAGCAATCTTTGGTTAACTTGTTCTTTTTTACCCGATTTTTATTGTTATTGCGCTTCCTTCATCGGGCGAAGAGAGTTGCTCACCGGTTGTAGAAGAGCTTCTCCACGGCGACGGCCACGCCATCTTCCTCGTTGCTCAGCGTCACGTAGTCGGCAGCCTTGCGCACCGGCTCCTGCGCATTGGCCATGGCCACTCCCATGCCGGCAAATTCTATCATGGTGAGGTCGTTGTAGCCATCGCCCATGCAAACCATCTGCTCGCGGCTCAGCCCCAGGTGAGTGAGCAGGGCCTGCAGAGACTGCGCCTTGTCGATGCCCTGCGGCACCAGCTCCAGGAAGAAGGGTTCACTGCGATAGACGTTGATGACCCCTTGCAGCCGCAGGGAGAGCTCGGCTTCGGTCGTGATCAGCTCATCAGGGGGCCCCACAATAAGGCACTTGGGCAACGGACGAGGAGTCTCTTCGAGGAAGTTCACTACACGGCGCACCTTCATCTTATTCAAGAAAGCCTCATACCTAATGTATTCATTCAGCGGCTCTTCGGTCAAGATGTAAGGCCCTTCGTAGGAGACGATGGGGTGATTGTGGAGCTTCGAAGCCTCGTAGAGGATGGGTATCACCTCGTCGGGGAGAAGGTTCTTGTAGAGCAGCTCCTTACTGCTCCAGTCAATGATCTCGCCCCCGTTGTAAGAGAGCACATAGCCCCCATACCGCTCCAGTTGCAGCTCATCGGCCAGGGGAGCGATGCCGTAGGTAGGGCGGCCAGAGGCCAGCACCAGTTTCACCCCATCGGCTTGCAGCTGCAGCAGGGTGGCGAGGTTACGCGGAGGGATCTCCTTCTTCGAGTTGGTCAGTGTGCCGTCAAGGTCGAGCACAAGAATGCGGTAGTCGGCCATATTTATTTTTGAGTTATTGAGTTTTTAAGTTATTGAGTTATTGAATTATTGAATTATTTGGAGTTGCTGGAGCTTCCCCTTCAGCGAACCTTTGCCGTAACCCATCCAGGTGGAGAGGATTTTGCCCTCGGGCGACAGCAATACATAGTACGGAATGCCTTTGCCTCCGTAACGGGCATAGAGTCCGTGGTCTCCACGGAGGTCGCTCCAGTTGAGCCAGCTGATGGAGTGGTCCTTTGAGGCCTTCTCCCAGTTGGCCTTGGTGTCGATGCTGACGCTCACGATGGTCAAGCGGTCGGCGTATTGCTGGTGCAGTTCGCCCATCTCCGGCAGGGCCGCGATACAGGGTCCGCACCCCATGCTCCAGAAGTCGAGCAACAGGTAGCGCCCCTTCAATTCGCTGAGGTGATGAAGGCGTCCCTCCAGGTCATAGAGGTCGGCATCGGCCATCTCCTCCCCCTCCTTCACCTCCACGGGAGGATAGAGGTAGGCCTGTATGGCTTGACCAAGCTCGCTCTGCTTATCGGCAGCGGTGAGCGCCTCATAGTGCTGGATGATGGCCTCCCTATAAGGATGATCGGGCATCAGCTTGGCACCCAACGCCAGACTCTTCAGCTGCATCAGGTAGATACGGTCCACGGGGTGCGTCTCCATGATCTGGAGCACGATGCTGTCCTCCTTCAGACGGATGGCATCGACGAGACGGTCAATGGAGTCAGACTTCCCTTTGAATAAGTCACGTGTAGCCAACAGCTCCTCTCCACTGAGGCCGCTTCTCAGTCGGCTGAATTCCTGCTTGAGCCGTCGGTTCTCAAGCATGAGTCGTTGTCGCTGGTCCATCAGCATCTCCCTGCCCTTTCTGAAGGCCAGGTAACTCTGCTGTTGGGGCATATCACTCTCCACCAGCCACGTCTCATTCATCAACGCCTTGCCCTTGGTCATGATGTGCGTACCCGCAGTGGCCCAAAGGAAGATGGAACTGGAATAGAGCGTACCCTCTGACGTAATCAGGTCCAGCTCCACCACCTTGCCCGAATCCACAGGCACTTCGAGTCGGAAACGTCCGTCATGAAGCGTGTCCCATGCAATGCACGAGCCCACATTGCCCTCCAATCGGAAAAGGCGCACCATCATCCCTTGTTTGTAGTCATCTACTTGTCCCTCAACGACAAAACTCTGCTGTGCCAGGCAGATACCCACCCAGAGCCACAGAGCAAGAAGCATAATTATCCGCTGTTTCACCATAGCATTCTATTGGTTATATACAATTATTCCACAATCCGTGGGGCAAAGATAGTGCAAGCCGAGAGAAATACAAAATGAAAGCTTGCTTTTATTTTTATTTCCGAGGCGCAGCCTATTTTATCCAAAGATAGTGCAAGCCGAGAGAAATACAAAATGAAAGCTTGCACGAAAACGGACAAGGAGCTGTTCGGAAGCGGACAGTAGCCGAGAATAGGCGCATTGATAATCAACACCTTAAATCTTTGGCACAGAGATTGCCTCACAGAATAATGAAAAATAATTGGCGCAAAATGCAACCATTTACCTTGCTCAAACGTCTATATTAGTGAAAGCTACAATAAACAAGATAACGAACATTAAAAACAGGAGTAAAATGATGAACTTCAAGTATTTTATCGCGGCCCTCGTGGCCACATTGTGCTGCGCCACAGCTTGTGCGCAGAAGTACAAATGCACTACCTCTAGCGGTGGTAACATCAAGAAACACATCAAGGCAAGCAACACCTACGTGACCAAGGAGATTCGCACCGCCGACTTCACCAAGATCCAGCTCACAGGCTCAGCCGACGTGACCTATGAGCAACGCAAAGGCAATCCCCGTGTAGAGGTCTATACCAGCGACAACGTGCTCGAAGCACTCGACATCGCAGTAGATGGCAAAGTCCTGAAGATTGGTTTCAAGAAAGGGTACAAAGTCTCCTACAATGAACTGAAAGTCAAGGTACAGTCAGCCAACATAGAGGGTGCCGCCATCAACGGTAGTGGAGATATGGAGCTGAAGCCGGGCATCAAGACCGACCGTATGCTGTTGTCCATTGCGGGCAGTGGCGACATTGACTTCACCGACCTCACGGCCACCGATCTGGAGATTACCATCGCCGGAAGCGGTGACATCGAGGGCAACCTCGTGAAGTGCAGTACGCTGAAGGGCTCCATCGCTGGCAGTGGCGACATGGACCTGAAGAACCTGGCCGCCGGCAGCATCAGGGCTTCCATTGCCGGTAGTGGCGAGATTGAGCTGAAGGGCAATGCCGATACAGCCAACTACAGCATCGCCGGCAGTGGTGACATCAAGGCTCGCGACCTGGTAGCGAAGCACGTAGAGGCCTCGACCACAGGCAGTGGCGACATTGAGTGCCATGCCACCGACTTCCTCAAGATTCGCACCACAGGCAGTGGTAGCGTAGGCTACAAGGGCAACCCCACGCTCGATGTACCCCGCAAGAATATCTATAAGCTGGATTGAGGGGGAATAGGAGCGAGCTACAAGCTACGAGCTACAAGTAATTGATTACGAGCTACAAGTAGGTGATTACTAGACTTAGTTTGTTATATTATAGAGATGATAAGTTAATCATTGTGTGTCTAAACAGAAAAGGCGCTGCATCACGCGGCGCCTTTTCTATGATAGTTAGTTATGAAATGACTTTTTGAGAGAATTGAAACTTCACAGCCTCACTATTGTTTTAACAAAGCAAACTAACTATTTCCTATTGTTTAAAGCAAATGAAAATGAATCATCTTCATGGGTTGGCCTCTTCACCCTGCTCCTGCTCGGTGCGCTTGAGGCTATCGAGCAACTGCCGGGTACGCTTGGCCTGCGAAGCCTCTTCGCTGAGGGCTACGCTCGGTGCGGAAATCTGCTGACCGATGGTATCGGCCACGGCCATCTCCCCATCGTGGGCGATGAAGGAGTGCTCCATCACATTGCCCAAGGTGAGCAACAGTGCCACGGCAGCAGCTGCCTTCATGAGGGGCATGAGACGCGAAGTCAAGGTGACGCGGCGTATCTTGACCACCTCGGGAGCATCTTTCTCAATAAGGGCCAGCACCTTGGCATCAAAATCCTCACCAAGGCCCTGTGCCTGCTGCGATTGCTGGTAAGCAAACAGCGACTTGTAGCGCAGCAGGTGAGGAGGTACCTCATCACTGAGAAAGAAGGCACGCAGGGCGGCTTCCTCGTCGAGCGAGGTCTCACAGCGCCAATAGCGCTCAAGCAGACGTTCCATGTTCTTGCAATCCATAACGGTCAATCTCCAAAAACTTTTGTTTCACCTTCTGTCGGGCCCTGAAGAGGTACACTTTGACCTGTTCCTCCGTGAGGCTCATGATGCTTGAGATCTCGCGGTAGCTTTTCCCCTCCACGTCGCGCAGCTGCATGATGGTGCGCTGCTGCTCAGGCAGTTGCCTCATCAACTCATGCACCAAGCGGAGCTGCTCTTTGCTTACCAGACGGTCGCAGGGGTCAGCACCCTCCTCGGCACATTCGTAGTCAGGGGGCAGCTCGGCGAGTTGCCTGTTGGTCTGCTCGGCATGGTCGATGGCCAGGTTGCGCACCACCGTAAGGCAGAAGGCCTCCACCGACTCCAGCTGTTGCCACTCCTCGCGCTTGCTCCACACACGCATCAACGTCTCCTGCACGATGTCCTCCGCCTCGGCTCTGTCGGCCACAATCCGCAGGGCCACCCTGTAGAGTTGATCCTTCAGGGGGAGGATGTCGCGTCGGAAGTCAATCTCTTGCATCTTTCAAAGTAATGACGGTTCAACAAGCGGAATGTTACATCTCGGAGGCCTATTTTTTACATTATTTTATTCTCTTACCGCACCACGGTGCCCGCACCGGGTTGTCCGAGGGCATCGGCTTGTGTGATGATGACCTGTCTCACACCGGCCTCCACAGCTTGAAGCGAATTCTCCACCTTGGGTATCATACCACCCTGGATGATACCCTCAGCGGTGAGCTGAGCGAAGAGGGTACGGTCGATGGTGGGTATCACGCTGTCGTCATCGTGCTCATCGCGCAGCACACCCCGCTTCTCAAAGCAGAAGACGAGCGTCACCTCAAAGTGGCGGGCCAGGGCTTTGGCCGTCTCACCGGCTATGGTATCGGCATTAGTATTGAGCAGATGCCCCGCACCATCGTGCGTCAAGGGAGCCATGACGGGCACGATACCCTTGGCTATCAAGTCGGCAAGCAGCTCGGCATTGACCTGCTTCACGTCCCCCACAAAGCCGTAATCCACCTCCTTGACGGGGCGTTTCACCGAGAGGATGGCATTCATGTCGGCCCCTGTCAACCCGAGGGCATTCACCCCACGGGCCTGGAGTCCGGCCACAATGTTCTTGTTGACCAGTCCGCCATAGACCATGGTCACCACGCGGAGCGTCTCAGCATCGGTGATGCGTCGCCCCTCCACCATGCGGCTCTCAATGCCCAGCTGGGTGGCCAGTCGCGTAGCCGAACGACCTCCCCCATGCACCAGCATCTTATGCCCGGGCAGGGAGGCAAAGCGGTCAAGCAAAGCGTAGAGGGTCTCCTCTTCCTCCACAATCTTGCCGCCAACCTTAATTATGGTCAGTTTATCCATATCTTTCTTTTCGTTATATATTGTATGTAGGCATGGCACACAGATGACGCAGATTTGAAAGATTTACACAGATTATCATTTGATGTCAGAAAAAAAATGAAATATCTGTGGTCATCCGTTACATCTGTGTCATCTGCGTGCCCTTACCCCATAATAAAATTCACTCCAGGTAGGTGTAGCCATAGAGCCCTGAGCGGTAGTTGCTGAGGAACTCCTTGCCCTCTTCGAGCGAGATGCGACCCTCTTTCACCGAGCGGCTCACCCAGGTCTCCAGGGTGCGCACCAACTTCTTGGGGTTGTACTGCACGTAGTCGAGCACCTCGGCCACGGTCTCGCCGTCGATGAGCTGGTCGATGGTGTAGCCCTTGGAGTTGACCGATACGTGTACGGCATTGGTGTCGCCGAAGAGGTTGTGCAT
>CAMACX010000039.1 GCA_945831575.1 uncultured Mediterranea sp. | reverse complement strand
TTAACGCCCTCGTTTCCCCTCTACGCTTTACGCCCCTACGATGAGGCCGGAAACTATTTTACGTGGATGATTTCATTTCGGTTATCTGCGAAAATCTGTCTCAATCTGTGTCATCTGTGGTGCCATGAATACCGCCACTGTGACCGCTAATTCACGTTGTCTGCATCATACACCAGCGTGACGCGGCCTTTGGTCACGCTGCGGGTGTTGCGGGCGGCAATGTCGATGTGCTTGCTGTAGGGATATTCCTGCGAATCCACCTTTTCGCCACGGCTCAGCTTGCCGGCCAATTCCAGCATGTCGTTCATGTAGGTACGGTCCAGCGGGTCGGCATAGGGACCGAAGTGACCCGGGTAGAGCTTGGTGATACCCCGGCTGCGCATCACCTCCACCACCCTTTCGCACGAGGCGATGTAGGTGGTCATGGGCACATGGGGCTGCAGCTGCAACCAGACGTGGCCGGAGCCGAAAGCATCGCTTGTGAAAGCGGAGCGGTACTTTTCGTCCACAAAGATGACGGAGCCGGGGGTGTGGCCGGGCATGAGCATCACCTGGATGAGGCGGTCGCCTAGGTCAAACAGCTGCCCCTCCTGCAGATCAAGCTCCTTGCCGTCGTAAGGCACGTCGCGCACTCCCTTGTCAGCCGGATGCGCCCACACCTCGGGGAAGAAGCGGTTGCCACCCACATGGTCCACGTGGTTGTGGCTGATGACCACATCTAGAGGAAGGTCAGTAAGGCGGCGCACCACGACATCGAGCGAGTCGCTTGTCATGCCTGTATCTATCAGCAGGGCACGTCGGGTACCCTTCAGCAGGTACATGGTAGAGATTTTGCCGTTCTCTATCTGCCACGTCTCGGGGTTGAGCTGCGCCACGGAGAGGTTGTTGCCCTCGTAGAGGTTCTCCTTACCCTCCTGCTCCACGTCGAGCGACTGCACATGCGGATTGGCCTTCGAGCAAGCCTCCCACTCGGGCACATCCTTGCCGTTGGGGTTGCCCGTGCGGGCAAAGTTGGTCCAGTAGGTCACCATACAGCGGCTCAGTTCGTAGTCGCCCGGAGTCATGGGGCGCCAGCAGCAGCCCAGCGTGCCGAAGACGTACCATAACTCAGCCGAGTGGAATGCTCCCTTCATGTCGCCAAAACCTCCGGTCGGAGCAGGCATGTCCCCACCCGGCAGGTCACGGCGGAAGCAATAGACGTAGGAGGGGGCCAAACCCTGTTCCTCCTGCAGGAGGCTCCAATCCACAGCTGCCTTGTGCATCACCTCGGGGGCAATGTCTTCCGAGCAATAGCCAATCATCGTAGGGATGCGGAGCGTCTCGCCCCGGCGGGCCACGTTGTTGAGGGTGTCTCGGAGCAGGTAACCGTCAATGCAGGGTCCCCAGGGGAGGCCCATGTAGGGGGCTTTCTGCTTCATTAGGTAGCCATAGAGTATCTTCTGAAATGCGTCGGGCGAGGTGGCACGCATCTGCTCCAGCGTGGTGCAGCCGGCCTCTTCCCACATGCCTTGTCCCATGGACTCAGCGTCAGCCAGGCTCTTGGCCGAGATGATGCCGCTCAATCCGCCACCGCTCTGGATGATGGCGCGATGCACCAAGCCCTGGGTCAATTCGGAGGAGAGCAAGGCCTGTACGCTGCCTGCCCCGGCGCTCTGACCGAAAAGGGTCACGTTGGACGCATCGCCACCGAAGACCTCGATGTTGCGATGGACCCAGCGGAGGGCCTCCACTTGGTCAAGAAGGCCGTAATTGCCCGAGCCTTGACCCTGGCTCTCGGCAGAGAGCAGGGGATGAGCCAGGAATCCGCACATACCGAGGCGGTAGTTGACGGTGACGAGGATGACGTCGCGTCGGGCGAAGGCGGTCCCGTCAAACTCCACCTCATAGCCGTAGCCGTTCTGATAGGCTCCGCCGTGTATCCAGACCATCACGGGCAGCTTGTCGCCCCGCTTGGCCTTGGCCGGCTTCCAGACATTGAGGTAGAGGCAATCCTCGCTCATCGCGGGTGCCTCACCCTGATAGAACTCCCTCCAGTAGAACGAGCCCTCCTGCTGGCCGCCCTGCAGCGAGGCAGCGCCCCAGGTGTCGCAAGTGCGCACACCCTCCCAAGGCTCCACAGGTTGCGGGGCCTTCCAGCGCAGGTTGCCCACGGGCGGGGCGGCATAGGGAATCCCCTTGTACACGATGACGTCAGAAGCATCCGCCTCCACGCCTTCTATCTGTCCGCCATCCACCGTGAGTACTCCCTCCGGCTGCTGTGAACCGGCACAGGCGCCACATAGCAAGGCGACAAATAGCATTGATTTCAGTTGATTCATCTTCGCTTCATCTCTTGGTGATTATTTCTTGAAAAGGCGGGGCGCAAACTCCGTGAGGTAGATGCGCCAGTTCTTCCAGATGTGGCCTTCGCCCGTCTCAAAGTATTCAAAGGAATAACCCTTCTCGGTCAGGAACTGGCGGTACTCCTCGATGCCTTTGTAGAGGAAGTCGCGGTTGCCGCAGGCGATGTAGTAGAGTGCGGGCTTCTTGGCAAACTGCGTAGCGAGCAGTCCCTCCATGTCGCCATAAAGGGGATTGTCCTTCAGGTTGGGACGGCCACCGCCTCCTGAAAAGAGGCCCACATAGTCGAACAGGTCGGGATAGAGACGCGAAATGGCGCACGAGTGATAGGCCCCCATCGAGAGGCCGGCAATGGCTCGGTTGGACTTGCCCTTCTTTACCCGGTAGGTCTTTTCGATGAAGTTGACCACATCGGGGAAAGTGCTGACAAAGTCGGCCTCCACTGCCTGACGCTGTGCTCCCGTACCCATAGAGGGCACTGTATAGCCCTGCGCACTCTCGCCCGGGGCTGCCTGTTGCCAGGCGTTGCCGTTGGTCATCACCACAATCATTGGCTCGGCCTTGCCCTGTGCAATCAGGTTGTCCAGTATCTGCGAGGTACGGCCCAGGTTAATCCAAGCCTCCTCGTCGCCACCGGCACCGTGGAGCAGATAGAACACGGGGTACTTGCCGCCCTTCTCGTAGCCGGCCGGTGTATAGACCGTGAGGCGGCGGTTCATCTTCAGGCCGGGGCTTTCGTACCATAGGCGGCTTACGGTGCCATGAGGCACCTCGTTCACCTTGTAAAGGTCGGCCCGCTCGCCCTCCACGATGAAGACACTGAAGACGCTGGCTACGTCGCGAATCATATAGACATTGCTCGGATCGTTCACCTTCACGCCGTCAATCAGCATGTTGTAACTGTAGAGTTCGGGCTTCAGCGGTAGGGGTGTGGTCCACTCCCACACGCCCTCTTTCTCCACCATATCCACAGGCATGGCCACGTCGAACTCCCCGCGATCGGTCTTGACAGCCTTGGTGGGCAGGAAGTCGCCCATGAGCTGCACCTGCCGGGCCTTGGGAGCCTTCAGGCGAAAGGTAACGGTGTGGTCGGGATGAATCTCGGGGGAAACTACGGGGGCAGATCCCCACAATGCTTGCTGGGCATATCCCGTTAAAGCGGTCAGCAAAAAGGCTGAAATTGCAACTAACTTTTTCATGGTAATTGTTATTTTACTCGGTTATCGTTTGTTGCTCGCAAAGATAGGAAGTTTTCAACAACAAACAAAAGATATACATCCTTTTATTATTTCCCAAAGCAGCGGCTCACGAACGGCAGGCAGGTGAAGAGGGCCGTGTGCCAATACTCGTTGGTGTGGCCGCCGTCGCGCACACGGAACTGCAGGGGAACCTGTGCCCGGTGCATGGCCTGCACAAACTCGATGTTGCGGTCGAGCAGGAAGTCGTCGTCGCCGCAATCCACGTACCACTGCACCGTGCGGAGCTGCTCCTTGCGGGCCTCATCGGCCTGAAGCACATAGTCGATGCAGCTGTGCTCGCGTACCGACTTGTTGAGTATCTCCATCTTGTCCTCGGGGTTGGCCGGTTCCTTCGAGGGCATGGCACCCATCTCGGGAATGTTCATCAGGGCACTCATGGCATAGGCGGCACAATACATGTCGCTGTGGCGCTGGGCATAACTGGTTGTACCGCCACCGCCCATCGACAGCCCCGCAATGGCCCGGTGCTGCTTGTCGGCGATGACGCGGTACTTGCTCTCTATCATGGGGAGGAACTCCTGGTAGAAGAAGTCCTCGTAGGCCCAGCCGGGCATGTTGAAGTAGCCGTTCCATGCACCGGCATAGATATTGCCGCCTGCGTTGGGGCTCACCACAATCATTTCGCAGGCCTCGCCCGAGGCTATCAGCTGGTCGAGTACCTCGCCTGCTCGCTGATCGCGGAACCAGCCTTCGTTGGTGCCCATCACACCGTGCAGCAGGTAGAGGATGGGGTACTTCTTCTCCGGAGCCACCTCGTAGCTCTTAGGCAGGTAGATGGTGTAGGCCCGGTGTGCCTTGAGCACCTGGCTATAGATACTGTCGGTCACCACCTTGCTCTGCGGCCCCCAGCCGGGGAACTGTGCCCGAGCTGTCAAGCCGAGCAGGCAGCAGGCCATCAGTAAGAATAAGATTCGTTTCATGTTCAAATGCTATTAAAATGACATTAGAATAGGATTCGGACAAGAGAGGAAAGGAGCGGGGAGCCGCAACAGAAGGAGGATAAATAGCCGTCAAACAAAGGTCCGGCTCCCCTACTCCAACTCTCTAAATAAAAAAAGGAAAGTATGAAATTCCTAAAATGACTCCTTGACAGGATCAGTCGGCAAACGTATCGCTCACCTTCTTCAGCATCTTGGGGGTGCAAGCGGTCCAGAAGGCCCAGTCGTGTACGCCGTCACGGGTGATGTAGTCGTGAGTAAAGTTCATGGAGGCTAAGAAGCCCTCGAAGTAGCCGGCCGACTCGTAGAGGAAGTCGCCCGTGCCAATCTCGATGGTCACGCCGGGCATCTCTTTACCACCCCCGATGGCCGCACCATAGAGGTCGTAGAGGTTGGGGATACCATCCATGTAGGTCAAGGGACTGCAGGCATAGACGTAGCTGAACATCTCGGGATGGAGCGCGCCGTAGTAGAGCGAGCCGTAGCCACCCATCGACAGACCACCGATGGCGCGGTGCTCGCGGTCGGCCTTGACGCGCAGGTTGCTCTCGATGAAGGGGACGAACTCATCAAAGAAGTAGGTCATGTAGTTGATGCCGCTGCCCTGGGCATTGTCGCAGTAGAAGGCGTTCACTCCGTCGGGGCAACCGTTGGGACATACCACGATCATCTCCTTGCCGCCATCGGCTGCCAACGAGCTGGCATAGGCATTGACCATGCCGCCATTCAGCCAGTCGTTGTTGCCGCCGTCGGCTCCGTTGAGCAGGTAGAGCACAGGGTACTCCTTGGCCGAGGTGAAGTAGTCCTTGGGCAGATAGACCGAGTAAGCCATCTCCTTGCCCAGCACCGTACTCGTCATCATCTGGTCGCGCAACTCGATGCCCGTGCTCTGCAGCACGGTGACGAACATGATCTTCACTTCGGTGGCCGTGCCCGGGATGTTCTGGTAGGTGTTGCCGTCCATGCCGAGCGTGGTGCCGAGGTTACGGCCCTCGAAGGTGTAGAGCTTGCCGCCCTCCATACCATCTACAGAGGTGATGGAGATGGAGCCGTCGGTGACAAACTGCTTGGTGCCTTCGGCATCAAACCAGGTGCCGCCGTACCATCCACCCCAAGCGTCGGGTAGCTTCCAGCCGTTGGCCATGGTGAAGGCGTCGTTGCTACCGGCTACGGCATAGCTGCCCATCAGCTGCTCAAGCGAGAGGTTCTCCACGTTGATGGCCACGAATGAAGCCACCGGATTGCCGTCAGGATTGCTTACGTTGAAGATGTATTGCGACATGCCCGGCACGATGCCCGTCACCTGACCATTTTGGTCGGTGAGATAAACCGGCTGCACGGAGAGGATAGCAGTATAACCGCTCGCCTCGGGGTCGTCCTCGCCAATCTCGAAGGCGATGGCACCCTTGTACTTGATGGAGAGTTGCCCACCATCGGCAGTGGCAAAGAGGCCATTCAGGTAATAGGTCGAACCCAGCAGCGTCACCTCCATATCGCCGGAGACAATGGATGTGCCCTGCACAGATGCACTCATCTCCTTGTCCTGCGTGGGGTTGCTGTTGAAGGTATATACCCCGTTGGACAGCACCCACTCCTTGGTGGTGAAGCGCAAGGTGGCCTGCTGGCCACTGGCATCGCTGAGCACCAGGTTGAGGGCCTTGATGCCCTTCTTCAGTTTCTCGGTAGGTTGGCTGGTCACTTGCGTCATGTCATAGCGGCTCATGTCGTAACCCCCCTGCAGGTCTTCTATCGAGTCTTCGCTGCACGCACCCATCACACACAGAGCCAGCAGCATGACCATATAATATAAATGTTTCATAATGAATAGTCTTGATTAGAGTGAATAACTAACGGTTAATCCCAGCCTTGGTTCTGAACCATGTTCTTGTTCAGTTCTATCTCCTTGCGGGGAATGGGGAGCAGGTTGTGCTTAGCCTTGAATCCCGAGCCGTCGTTGCTGTAGGGATAGGTTATGCCGGCCACGGTGAACGAGGCAATCTTGCTGCCCTGGTTGCCCATCATCTTCTCGCCATCGCCCCAGCGGACCAGGTCCTGATAGCGCACGCACTCGTTGCAGAGTTCCAGCCGCTTCTCAGTCTTGATGTCGTCCAGCGTGACGCTACCCAAGGCGGCAAGGCGGGCACGTTCGCGAATCTTGTTGACGTACTGCAGGGCCTTGCCCTGGTCGCCTCCCAACAGATGGGCCTCAGCAGCCAGCAGCAGCACCTCGGCGTAGCGCATCACGCGCAGGTTGATGTACTGCAGGGCCTGGAAGTAGGAGGCATCATAGACGCAATCCTCCTTCAGCGCACGGTTCTTCCAGTTGAAGTACCCCTCATGCCCCACGAGCTGTGCACCAGCATTGAGTGTCAAGCCGTAGGCCTCCATCTGCTGATAGGTGCGGATGGTGCTGTTCAGGCGATAGCCGTTCTCACCCTCCACGGCCACAAAGGCATCGTAGAGACTCTTGCGGGGATTGAAGAAGCCGTAGGTGCCGGTGGCTATCTCGGCAGAGGCCTGCCCCGTAAGGGTCATGCGGTCGGTACGCCAGCCTTGCATGATGAAGGTCATGGTCATCTGCGTCCAGGCCTGCTCTGCATCGTTGCGCTTCTGAATCTCCAGCATCGACTCACAACAGCCGTTGGCAGCCACGTGCATCAGCTTGTCGTAGTCGCCCTGCCAGAGGTCGTACTTCTGCGAGTTGATGACCTTGTCCAGTTCCGTGGCGGCTTCGCCGTACTTCTTCTGGAAGAGGTAAGCCTTGCCCAGCATGGCTTGTGCCGCCTCCTTGGTGACGCGCATACCGGTCTCATTGTCGTTGACATCCTTCTTGGAGGGGAGCATGTTGCTCTCGATGGCTGTCTTCAGGTCCTCCTCCACGAAAGCCCAGAGTTCCTCGGGCGTGCTGTTGGGCTGGTGGTATTCGCTGGGATCCAGCAGGTGATCCACCTTGGGCGATGTGCCGAAGAGGGTGACCAGCTGGAAGTTGGCCCAGGCACGGAAGAAGTGCGCCTCGGCAATGGCCCGCCGCTTGACATCGGTGTCGCCCTCCATCTGGTCGATGATGAGGTTAGACTTATAAATGATGCCGTACATGCCGGAATAGACGCCGGACACCATGCCGTGGTCGGTATCGAAGTTGTACTCGTTGAGCTGCTCCATCGAGGAGTTGTCGCCTCGGCCACCTCCTCCGCACCAGACGTCATCGGAGAGCAGGTTGAGCGTGAACGACCAGTTGTAGTAGTTGCCGCCCCAGGTGTTGTAGAGCGATGAGACGGCCTGCAAGGCATCGTTGTCTGTCTTGTAGAAGTCGTCCTGACTTCCCATGTTACCATGTTTGGCGATGTCCAGTCGGTCCTCACATCCGGTGCCCGCTACTGACATCAGCCCCAACAGGGCGATATAGATATATTTTTTTGCTTTCATTATCGTAGGAATTATTGAGGGGTTTAGAATTCGATGTTAAAGCCAAGTACCACCTTCTTGGAGCTGGGGTATGCACCTTTGTCCAGACCCATACCGCTGGTGGAGTTGGAGGCTGCCTCGGGGTCAAAGCCGGGATAGGAGGTGAAGGTGAAGAAGTCGTCGAGCGAGCAGTAGAGGCGCAGGTTGTTGACAAAAGCCTTCTTCAGCAGCTGCTTGGGCAGGGTGTAACCCAGCTGAATCTGCTTAATCTTGAAGTAGGAGCCGTCATAGACGAGGGCATCAGACACGCAGTACTTGTCCATGTTCTTGGCACCGGCACGGGGCACGCTGCCCTGGTGGTTGTCCACCGTCCAGCGGTTGTCGTAGAAGACCTCCTTCAGCTTGTTGTACGAAGGTATGTCGGCACGGTTGATGCAGTTGAAGACATCATTGCCCACGGCTCCGGTGCCGAAGATGGTGAGGTCGAAGCCCTTCCAGGCGGCGGTCAGGGTAAGACCGTAGGTGAAGTCGGGGATGGCATCGCCAATGTAGGTCAGGTCACCATCGGTAGGTTCGCTCTCGTCACCGCTGTTGTCCAGGTCGTAGAAGAGGGGGTTACCGGTTTCGGGATCCACGCCCTTGAACTTGTAGCCACGGAAGTAATAGACGGGATAGCCCTGCTCGAAGTAGGTGATGGTGCTGGTGTGGAAGTTCTGACCGGCCAGACGGGTGAGCGAGGGGTCGAGGTAGGTCACCTTGTTGGTGAGTGTGGCCAGGTTAGCACGTACGCTGTACTGGAAGTCGTTGATGTTGTCACGCCATCCCAATTCAAACTCCCAACCCTTGTTGCTCACGTTACCGGCATTCATGGGCGAGGTGGTGCCGCCGATGATGAGCGAGGGGGTGGTGCCGTTGACCAGCAGGTCCTTGGTCTTCTTGTCGAAGTAGTCGAGGCTGAAGGTCAATCGGTCGCGCAGGAAGCGGGCATCGATACCCACGTTAATCTGCTCAGAGGTCTCCCACTTCAGGTCGTCGTTGCCCATGCTGGTGGGGGCAGCTCCAGTGATATAGTTGTTGCCATTGACGAAGGGGTAGATGCCGCCCAGGGCCATGTCGGTGCTGTAGGCGTAACCTCCCAGGGCAGCCAGCGAACCGTTCTGTCCCCAGCTGGCACGCAGCTTGAGGCTGCTGACCGCCTTCTTCAGGGGTTCGAAGAACTTCTCCTCGCTCACCGTCCATCCGGCTGATACGGCGGGGAAGTAGCCCCAGCGGTTGGTGGAGGGCAGGTAGGCCAGGTCAGCGGCATCGGCACGCAGCGAGGCCTGAATCAGGTAGCGGCCCATGTAGTCGTAACCCAGACGACCGAAGTAGGACATCTTGGCGGTACGGGTCTTCTCACCACCCACGCCCTTGGTGGCGGAGGCGCTGGCGTAGTTGAGGTAGAAGAAGAGCGGGTCGTTCTTCTTCAGGGCGTGCTCACCGTTGGCCGAGAGGCTGCCCTGCACATAGTCATAAGTAGATTCTTGGAACGACATACCCAGCATGGCCGTGAGTGTGTGGTTGCCTATCTGCTTCATGTAGTTGGCGAAGTTCTCCCACTGGTAGTAGATGCTGGTGCTGGAGGTGCTGCTCTGGCTCACGTAGTCGCGGCTCTGCGTAGCGTTGCCGTAGAAGGGGAGGTCGGTGTTGCTCGACCGTGTACCACTCAGGCGGTAGCCGAAGCGCGAGGTGAAGGTGAAGCCTTGGAAGGGCTTGAAGTCGGCATAGATGGAGCCGTTGACATTGTAGCCGCTGTTCTTGGCCAGACTGGCATCGCGCATGATCATGGGATGGTAGCTCTCACCGCCCAGGAAGCGCGACACGCTGAAGTAGCGGCCATCCTCGTCCTGCAGCAGGGTCTTGCCCTCCTGCATGGCCTTGAGCATGTGTTGGGGCAGGTCGTCGTAGCTGTAGCTGAAGGGGGTCAGCGGGTCGAACTGCAGGATGGAGGCCAGCAGACTGCCGTACTCGTTGTTGCTCGACACCTGGCGCACGTTGTACTTCTCAATCTGGTTGGTGGTGCCCACCTTGAGCCAGGACTTGATTTCGTGCTCGGCATTGATGGTGGCCGTCATGCGCTTATAGACGTCGGCATCGCCTTTCACGATACCGTTGTTGTCGAGGTAGGTGAGCGACAGATAGTAGTTGCCCTTCTCGCTTCCGTTCGTAAAGCTGATGTTGTGCTTCTGCATCTGGCTGTTCTCGAAGGCCGCGTCGGTCCAGGCCGTATTGGTCACACCGTCCCAGTTGCGCAGCATGTAGTCACGCGTATAGACCTGCGATTCGGTCATGTAGTCGATGTACTGCTCGGCGTTGAGCATCTTGGGGATGCGGGCCAGGCTCTGGCTGCTCCACTGGAAGTCATAGGAGATTTTTCCCTGTCCGGCCTTACCCTTCTTGGTGGTGATGAGCACCACGCCGTTGCCGGCCTCAGCACCGTAGATGGCCGCCGATGCGGCATCCTTCAGCACCTCCATCGAGGCGATGTCGTTGGGGTCGATACCACTGATGTCGCTCAGGCGGATACCGTCAACCACATAGAGCGGATTGCTCGATACGTTGGAGGAGTAGCCACGCACGCGCACCGTGGGACTGCTGCCCGGAGCGGCTGAGGTCTGGATGACCTGCACGCCGGCGGTCTTACCCTGCAGGGCGGCAGGCGCGTTACTGATGGTGCGGTTCTGCATGTCCTCGGCCTTCACCTGACTGATAGCGCCGGTCACCGAGCTCTTCTTCTGCACGCCGTAACCTACCACGACTACCTCTTCGAGGGCTTTGGCATCCTCCTTGAGGGTGACGTTCATCGTGGCGGCGGCCTTCAGCTCCTGCGTCACGTAACCGATGTAGCTCATCACGAGGGTGGCTCCCCGGTTGACTTGCAGCGTAAAGTTGCCGTCGATGTCCGTAATGATACCGTTGGTGGTACCTTTCTCCAATACACTGACACCAATCATCGGTTCGCCGGTGGTGTCTTTCACGTTACCTTTCACCGTGAGCTGCTGTGCTTGCGCCAGCATCAGCGGAAGGCCCAACAAGAAGCAGAGCATCGCCACGGCGAGCCGTCTTCCTGCATTGCTTTTCAATAGGTTGTTCATACTGAAATAGGTGTTTTGTTAGATTATAATGTTGATTATTTAAAGGGTATTTCCTTAGATTTATATGTTGCCGCACGAAGGTCGGTAATGTGAACGACCTAAGTCGGTAAGTTGACCGACCTTGGTCGGTAACATGAATGACCTTGGTCGGTAACCTACGGAAAGTTATCTTCTGGGGAAGCTTTAGAAGCCTCTGACGGGGAAGGAGCGTACTACCTCCAGCAGCTCACTGTCGTGGTGACGGCGTAGCTCGCAGCTCTGGCCGAAGCACATGGTGGCGCCGCCCTCCTGGGTGTAAGGCTCCCACGTGGGGAGGCTCTCGGCGTTGGGGTTGCCCGTGCGGGCAAAGTTAATCCAAGCCGAACTCATCTTCTCACCCAGGGCCACGGCCTCCTCGCCGCCGCCCGTCATCGAGGCGTGACGACGCACATTATTGAAGACGAAGGGGATCTCCAGGCAGTGGGTGCTGCGCAGGATGCCGTCCATCACGGGGCTTTCCCACGCGAAGAGGTACATATAGACAGGTGCCCCGCCCTGCTTGGCCTTGAGGTCGGCTTGCGCCACCGCTCCCGGACGGAAGATGAAGTCGGTGTCCAGCCAATCCTGCGGCTGGCTGCCGGGGTAAGCCTTTTCGAACGCCGTCAGGAAGTCGTTCGTACGCTCTCCGTAGCGGACGCGGAGCTGCTCCTCGGCCTTCTCCCGAGAGATGCCGCGCAGGGCAGGCACGTAGGTGCTCATGCAGAACTCATGCTGCGTGGTGCCTATCAGCATCGGGATGTCTTTGCTTTGGGCCGGAGCCTGCGGGTCAAAGGGCTGTACGGGGAGCACGGTGCCATCCACGGTGGGTGCCCAGCCGAAGATGAAGGTGCTGATGCCCTCCTTCTCGGCCTCGGCCTTCACCCGGGCCACCGCCTTATCGCCTGCGGCAAGGAGTTGATTATAAGGAATGTTTGTGATGTCGTCGATGTTGCCTGCATTGAGGCCCAGCTCCTCCACCACGGCTGCCCCGATGCGGCGTGACCAGCGGGCCTCCATGGTGCGGAGCATCGAGCCGCTCTGCACGATGGCCTTGTGGAAGAGCCCACGGGCAGCGGGCGTGGCCAGCAGGGTGGTGACCTTGCCGCCACCGCCACTCTGTCCGAAGATGGTGACATTGCCTGCATCGCCACCGAAGTTACCAATATTCTTGTTTACCCATTGAAGTGCGGCCACCAGGTCGAGCAGGCCTACGTTGCCCGATGCCGCATATTTCTTACCGAACGCCGAGAGGTCGAGGAAGCCGAGCACGTTGAGACGGTGGTTGAGCGTGACGACCACCACATCGCCCTTGCGGGCCAGGTTGGCACCGTCGTAGCCGGGCAACTCCTGTCCGCTGCCTGCCTCATAGCCGCCACCGTGCAGCCACACCATCACGGGACGCTTCTTGCCGTCGTTGATGCCGGGTGTCCAGATGTTGACACGCAGGCAGTCCTCACCCGGGAAGCCGTCGTCCCAGCGGTAGGCAAAGGCCATCTCGTCGTTGTTCCACCCTCGGCGCGGAGCCTGCGGACAGGTGGGGCCTAAGGCGCGGCTCGCCCGGATGCCCTCCCAGCTGTCGGGCTCCTCAGGCGCCATGAAGCGCTTGGCCTTGGCATACGGAATACCTTTATAGATATAGAGGCCATCCTGCAGATAGCCGGCCACCTTGCCTTGAAGGGTGGAGGTGACGGCGGTAGTAGAGGAGGCGATGATTTCACCAGGCTCGGCAGCTACCTGCTGCCCGCCGGAAGGAGCATTGCCGCAAGCGGCCAGCAAGCAAGCTACGGCACAGAGAGAAAAGAGATGTTTTACGTTCATTACATGTTATCTTTAAGTTGATGAGTTGACAAGATGTTGCGGTGTCCGATGGCACGCAGATGACACTGATTTGATCAGATGACCGCAGATTGTTATGTTGTAGGGGCGGAATATTTTCTGCCCTGATTTCCGCTGCAAAAGTAGAGGGAATGTCACGGTACGGCATGCTGATACGTCCGTTTGGCATTTCCATCCGTACAGGAGGCTTTTCTGTACGTTCAAAATCGTACGGATTTGTTCAAAACCTGCTGTAGAACAGCTTTTCCTCTTCCGAAAAATAGAGCGCCTTATGAGGTGGGAATCCAACAAATTCCCTACCTTTGTCGAGCGAAAAGAGATGACGGACATCAAATGAACGAATTAAAGAACCAATAAAATATGAACCAACCCTTTGTTTTCCCCAGAAACGCGATGAAATGGGCAATTTGCATCGTCTGCCTGCTTTGCGTTACCGCTTGTACACCTGATGCCGATACCCCCATCGAACGGAATAGCACTCCGGCTACCGCCATCACCTCCGACCTGAGCAACCAGAAGGTGAAGGTAATCACCGAGGATGCGCAAGGACACATCTGGATGGGCACCTTCCGCGGGCTGAACAAGTTCAACGTACACGAGTATCACCAGTACTTCTGCAACGACAACGACTCCACCTCGCTGCCCGACAACCAGATCCAGGACCTGCTGCGCGACTCGCGGGGACGGCTCTGGGTGGCCACCGTCAATGGTGTCTGCCGCTATACCGACCGCGACTGTTTTGAGAAGGTGCCCATCCTCGGCCCCAACCAGAATGCCGTCCAGCTGCTGGAGCTGCGCAACGGACGCATCCTCATCAATATGGGGGTGCATCTCTACGCTTATGATACGGAGCAGGATGCCTTTACGTGCATCCACAACCTGTTTGACCCCAACAGAGCGCTCAATGGCCGCTGCCACATTGACCTGGAGGGAAGCCTCTGGGATGTCAAGCCCTACGCCCTGCGGCGCTACGACCCCAACACGCTGCAGCTGTGCGACTCCATCCCCACACACCAATGGTTCACCACCTCCTACATGGACAGCAACGGCCTCATCTGGCTGGGTGGTGACAGGCAGCTGGCTTGCTTCGACACCAAGACGCGGCAGATGCTCCCCACCCCCTCCTGCCTGAGCCAGCACCCGCTGCTCACGCAGAGCAACGTGACCCTCTTCCACCAATACGGCAGCCAGGGCATCCTCATCAATACCGATGAATACGGCCTTTTTTATTACAACAGGCAGCAGGGCAGCGTGGTACAGGCCCAGGAAAACGGCTTCCCCTTTGAGGCGCCCGACTTCCGCGTCAACAGCTTTTACACCGACTCGCACCAGAACCTCTGGATAGGCTCCCTGGACCAAGGCTACACCGTGCGCTACCACTACAAGGAGCGCTTCAACCACGACAACTACCTGCGCACCTACTTCGCAGAGAAATCTGTCGTCTCCATGGTGTGCGACCGCCGGGGATTGCTCTGGATATCCACCCTGATGGATGGGCTCTACGTCTATTACCCGCAGAATCACGTCATCAAACCTATCGAAAACTTTCCCCGCAACAAGAAGAGCATGACCTGGCTCTTTACCGACAGGGAGGACAAGCTGTGGATAGCCACAGCCAACAACAAAATCTACTGCTGCCGCTACGAGGAGCACCGGCTGGTGAAGGAGCAGGAATATACCTGCCTCATGCCGATGAGTTTCGCACAGAGTGACGATGGCACACTCTACGTGAGTACGGCCACACACTACATTGGCGTGCTGCGGCCGGGCGAAGCGGAGTTTAAACCGCTGCAGGTGATTCAGGAGGAGTACACCTTCATCCCAGCCATGGAGCCAACGACAGACGGCAAGCTGCTCGTATCGGCCTTCGGGCAGGAGATGCGCCTGGTGGACAACACCACCCTGCAGGTGAGTAAACTGCCTGTAGCCGAGGGCGACTATGCGCAATGCATCCGCCGCTCAAAGTTCATCCCCACCTGCATCCTGACCGACAGCCACGGCGAGCTGTGGATAGGCACCGTGGCCAACGGCCTGCTGCACTACCACCCCGAGACGCAACGGCTGACACCTGTGCCTGGAGCTCCCTGTACCGACATCAGCAGCATCGAGGAGGACCGCATGGGCAACCTCTGGGTGAGCACCATGTACGGGTTGGGCAAGTACGACCGCACCGTGGGCCGCTTCACCAACTACTTTGCCGCCGACGGCCTGGGAGGCAACCAGTTCTACGACCGCTCCTCCTGCCGCCTGCCCGACGGTACGCTGGTCTTTGGCGGCACACACGGCCTTACCTTCTTCAATCCCATCGACCCACCTGTCAACCGCCACGTCTCCATCCTCTTCCAAGACCTGAAGGTACACAACCGCCTCATCCATCCTGCGTCCCAAGGCTCGCCCATCAATCGCCACCTCTCCTACTGCCCCCACGTGCGGCTCAGCTACGACCAGAGCAGCTTCAGCCTCTCGTTTGCCGCCCTTGACTACAACGAGCACCAACGTGTGCGCTATACCTACCGCATGGAGGGATTCGACCGCTACTGGGTGGAGAGCGGCAACCTGCGTGAAGCGACCTACGCCAACCTGCCTGCCGGCCACTACACCTTCCGCGTCAGAGCCTACAGCAGCGACCTCGACACCCCCGAGGCCGAGAGCGCCATCGAGATTACGGTGGGCACTGCCCCCTGGTTCACCTGGTGGGCCTGGTGCCTCTACCTCCTGGTGATAGGAGGCCTCATCGCCCACTTTGTGCGCAACGTCCGACGCATCCGCAAGGGGAAGCAACTGGTGCGCAAGGCCCGCGAGGAGAAGGAGCAGGAACAGCGCGTCAACCGCATGAACATGAGCTTCTTTGCCAATGTGAGCCATGAGTTCCGCACGCCGCTCACCATGATATCTGGTCCTGTGGCTCAGCTCTGCCAGTCGGAGCGCATCCCCGAGGGTGAACGCCGGCTGCTGCTCATCGTGCAGCGCAGCGTAGTCCGTATGCTGCGCCTGGTCAATCAGATGATGGACTTCAACAAACTGGAGAACGACACCCTGCGCCTGCAGGTGAGCCGCACTGACCTCATCGGCGAGCTGCAGCGCTACCTGGACATCTTCCGCGTAAATGCCGCTGAGAAGGGCATCACCCTCGTGACCCACGGCCTGGAGGAGCAGTTCACGCTCTGGCTTGATGCCGACAAGTTGGACAAGATTGTGGGCAACCTGATGAGCAACGCCCTGAAGTTCACCCCCACGGGAGGAGAGATTGCGCTTAACTTCGACGTCATCAGCCGCGCGTCGGCCCTGGCACTCCATCCGCTGAGCAGCCACGATACCTCTACACGCTACGTCAAGATAGAGGTGGCCGACACGGGGCAAGGCATCCCCCAAGACCAACTGGAAAAGGTCTTCGAGCGCTACTACCAAGTGGAGAAGCCCAAGGGCGGCACCAACTACAACTGGGGTACCGGCATCGGCCTCTACTACGCCCGTGCCCTGGCCGTGATGCACCACGGCTACCTCTGGGCCTCACCCCGCGCCGTAGGCCCCGGCACCCTCTTCACCCTGCTGATTCCCGCTGACGAGACCGCCTATTCCCCCGAGGAACGCATCCCCGAAGAGGCCAAGCAAAGCCAGCTCTTCCCGCTTCCAGCAGGTTCTTCAACAGAAATAGATACCTCAGCAGGACCTTCTTCAGCAGGAAAAGCCTCTTCCTCAGGGACAGCCCTCGGGCCGGATGCTGATGCCACGCTCAATGCCAACGTGGAGCGGGAGAAGAAGGACGAACGGCAAACCCTCCTCGTGGTGGATGATGACGCAGAGGTGACCTATTACCTGGATGCCCTGCTGGGCTCGCACTACCGCGTCGTATGCCGCTTCACGGCCGACAGCGCCTTCCGTACCATGCAGGAGGAGGCACCCGACCTGGTGCTGAGTGATGTGGTGATGCCCGGCAAGAGCGGCTACGACCTCTGCCGCGAGATCAAGAACGACCCGCAGCTCTGCCACATCCCCGTCATCCTGGTGACGGCCAAAGCCACCGTGGAGAATCAGGTGGAAGGACTAGAGCACGGGGCAGATGCCTACGTCACCAAGCCCTTTGACCCCACCTACCTGCTGGCCCTCATCCAGTCACAGCTGAAGAACCGCGAGAAGGTACGCGCCCTGCTCAGCTCCTCGACCGAGACCGGCAAGATGGCCGAGGAGACGCTCACCCCGCAGGACAACGCCTTCATGACCGACCTCTACCGGCTGATGGAAAGCGAACTCTCCAACCCCGAGCTGGACGTGGCCCGCATGACGGAGCTGATGCACACCTCGCGCACCAAGTTCTATTATAAGGTAAAGGGACTCACGGGCCAGAATCCGGGCACTTTCTTCAAGACCTACAAGCTCAACCGCGCCGCCCAGCTGCTGGTAGAGGGCAAATACACCGTGAGCGAGGTGGCCGACATGACCGGCTTCAGCACCGCCAGCCACTTCTCCACCAGCTTCAAGAAGCAGTTTGGCACCGCCCCGAGCGACTACCCGGGCAGCTGAGCCAATCAGCCATCCCCGCACAACCTCCATTTCATCGGATAAGGCCAAAAAGTGCCTATTCCCAGCGGAAAGTAAAAAATGAATGAAACCCAAGTGCAAAGCGAAGTGACTGCCGACGGGCTTTTCCTCTGAGCGTGCTCAGGTCATTCCTGCGGAATCAGTTGGTTACTCCAAAGCAGATGCAGGAAGTCGAAAAGATACATCAGCTCGATATCTCCTTGCTTGCGTGTCAACTTATCGCGTGACACCAGGATGCAGCGACTCTCAGGGTACTCATCCCTGAATTCCTTGAAGTTGCTCAGATGTTTGGATTGAACTTCCTCTGATGATTTGATTTCAATTCCTATCTCTGCCTCGCCAATGACCAGATCCACCTCCTTATGATTATAGGTATGCCAATAACTCAGCTGCCTGCTGCTATGAGTGTACCCAAGATAAGCCTTTACCTCCTGCACGACAAAATGCTCAAAGGCATGGCCATACTCAGGCGTTCCTGGCGATAGCGAAGTACGCTTCATCAGATAATTATAGATGCCTACATCGAAGAAATAGAACTTAGGAGCCTGCACCACCTTGCGCTTAATTGCCTTGGTATAAGCAGGAATTGTGTAACCTATCAAGGTATCTTCTAGAATGTTAAAATAATCCTTGACTGTTTTGGCACTCACCCCGCAATCAGCGGCAATGTTACTGTAGTTCAAGATTTCGCTGCTCGACAGCGCAGCCACATTCAAGAAACGCTGAAACACCTCCACATTCCTTGTCAAAGCCTCTTCCTTAATTTCCTCCTTCAGATAGACATCAATATAGGCTGATAGGAGCCGCTGAGGTTTTTTTGATAAGTAGTGAGGCGGCAACATACCATAAAGCAAAGCATGATCTAAATCCAGCGATTCTATCTCATAACTCGTAAAGGGGAAAAAGTAACAAGGCATAGCACGTCCACCCAACGTATTGTACCCCTTACGCTTCAACTTACGCGCACTGCTTCCACAAAGCACAAAACGTAAATGCCTCTTCTGTATCAACCGATGAACTTCATCCAATAGCTCAGGTACTTCAGGTATTTCGTCAATGACCACAATCGTTCCCTCATCCTTCTCAGAGAGGAGGTCGTAAAGCAAGGCAGGACGCTGCCTGAAGCGACGCTTCAAATCACTGTCCAGAAGGTCAAAAAAGATTGCTTCATTTAATTGACACTCTAAGAAAGTGCTCTTCCCCGTCTGCCTTGCTCCAAATAGGAACACACTCCCATATTCTAAATCATTGTCAATACGATATTTACGTTCAATCATAGATACAGAATTTATTATTTCAACTTCCGATTTTCTTGAAAAATCGGAAGTACCACTTCAGATTTTCCTAGAAAATCGGGAGCAAAAATAGAAATTCTTATTGAAAAATTCAAATTATCGGTACTCTTTGACGGGCAGCTCGCCACGGAGGGCACCGAGGGCGTTGAGGGCCAGGGCCTCCAGCTCGTCCTCACCGGGGTAGATGTGGACGGGAGCCAGAAACTCCACCCGCTCGCGGAGGCGGCTCGTGATGTACTCCGAGTGGGCCATGCCGCCCGTCAGCAGGATGGCATCCACCTTGCCGTAGAGCACCACGGCGGCTCCGCCGATGGTCTTGGCTATCTGATAAATCATCGCGTCTAGTATCAGGCGGGCATGTTCGTCGCCGGCGGCAATGCGGCGCTCCACCTCCTGCACGTCGGTCGTGCCCAGGTGGGCAGCCAGTCCCGCATGTCCCTGGATGCGCTTCTTCAGTTCGTCGCGCGTATAGCGCCCTGAGCAGCAGAGGTCTATCAACTGCCCGGCGGGGAGGGTGCCGGCCCGCTCAGGCGAGAAGGGACCTGAGCCATCCAGCGCATTGGGCACGTCAATGGCCCGTCCCTGGCGGTGCGTACCTACCGACACACCGCCTCCCAGGTGGCAGATGACCAGATTCAGGTCTTCGTACTTCACGGGGCGTTTGGGATGACTTCGGGTGCAGTCGGCAGCAAAGCGGCGACCGATGGCCCGCTGGTTGAGTGCGTGCCAGATGACGGTGACGGGCATCTGCGGCGAACCCGTGATGCGGGCCACCTCCTCCAGCTCATCCACCACGCCGGGGTCGGCTATGAAGGCACGGCAGCCGGGCAGCAGGGCGGCCAGCTCGGAGGCTATCAGGCAACCCAGGTTGCAGGCATGTTTGCGCAGAGCGTGCGTGATGTCATTGAGCATGGCATCATTGACCTCATAGACTCCACCGGCGATGGGCTTGAGCAGTCCGCCGCGGCCGATGATGGCATCAAAGCGGAAGGGGATGTGGTGCTCCTCCAGCGAGCGGAGCACGAGCTCCTTGCGGAACTCAAACTGGTCAATCACGCGCGGAAACTGGGCCAGCTCCTCCACCGAATGGCGCAGGGTGGTGACCAACAGGGGTTTGTCGTCCTCATAGACCGCTATCTTGGTAGAGGTCGAACCGGGATTGATGGCTAGGATATGCATAGGGGTCAGGGATGGTTAGTGGGTTGAGCGGCCTGTCCGTTGCAGGGGGCGGTGAGGCAGGCCATGGCGATGCTGTAATACTTGGAGAGGCCCGAGTCGCTGCGCGAGGGGAGCACCACGGGGCAGATGGGACCCTGCAGGAGACCGGCCATGTCGGCATGACAGAAGAGGGAGACGGTCTTGTAGAAGGCGTTGCCCGACTCGATGTTGGGGAAAATGAGCACATCGGCCTCGCCGTTGATGGGGGAGACGATGCCCTTGATCTCGCTGCTGCTCTTCTCACAGGAGGTCTTCACATCAAGCGGTCCGTCGATGATCACGTCACCAAACTCGCCCGCCTCAGCCAGTTGGACGATATTGACGTAGTCGAGCGAATGGGGGAACTTGGGACTCACCTTCTCGGAGCAGTGGATGAGCGAGATACGGGGCTGCTCGATGCCGAAGCTGCGGCAGGCGCGGATGGCGTACCAGATCATCTCGATGCGCTGCTGCAGCGTGGGGCGCGGGATGACGGCTGCATCCGAGAAGAAGAGCAGCTTGGGATAGGTCGGAATCTGCACCATGGCCAGGTGGGTGAGCACCTGCCCTTGAGGCAGCAGGCCATGCTCCTTGTCGAGGATGATGCGGAGCAGGTTGTCGGTGTTGATTATCCCCTTCATGAGGATGTCCGCCTTGCCCTCGCGCACCAGATTGACGGCGATGCGGGCGGCCTCATCGGGTTGCTCCACATGGATGGTCTCCACAAACTCAGCGTGACGGCGGAGGGCCGGATAGGGGGCCAGCCTCGTGGAGTCACCTATCAGGATAAAACGCGCAATGCCCTCGTCCAAGGCGCGGGCAATGGCATACTCAGTATGTTCATCATCGGCACAGACCACGGCAATCCGCTTGCGCGAATGGTGCTCCTTGAGGTGCTGTGTCAGTTGGTCAAAATTTGTAATCGGTGCCATAGCGATAGATTTTTAGCAAATATCGGAAAAAAAGTTGAAACGACAAGCATATTTACCTGCTAAAATTCTTAAATTTTTTGTCATTTTGTCTATTTGTTCCTTTTAGACAAGTTTTTTCGGCCCTACAGGACATCGCCAAGGGCTTAATCTCATAAATAAGCCTCTGTCAGGAAAGCACTTAACGAAAAAATCAAAAAAGAGGAACAATGTATGGTGCAAAAGGGTTATCTTTGCGGCAAATTTGCAAAAAGAGGCATGGACAGCAACAACAGACTGATATTTCCTCCCCTCGTGGAGGAGGGCGATGAGGTGATTATCCTCTCTCCGTCGAGCAAGATTGACAAGGGCTTCGTACAGGGAGCCAAGAAGCGGCTGCAGTCGTGGGGACTCCACGTGCAGCGTGCGCCCCACGTGCTCTCGGCCTACGGCACCTACGCGGGCAGCATCGAGCAACGGCTGAAGGACCTGCAGGCAGCCCTGGATGATGAGAAGGCCAAGGTCATCTTCTGTAGCCGGGGCGGCTACGGGGCGGTTCACCTGGTGGGAAAGCTGGACTTCACCCGCTTCCGCGAGCATCCCAAGTGGCTGATAGGCTTCAGCGACATCACGGCGCTCCACAACGTGCTACAGCACGAAGGATTCGTGTCGCTCCACGCCCCGATGGCACGCCACCTGACGGTGGAGCCGGCTGACGACCCGGCCACTCAGGCACTCCACGACCTGCTCTTCGGCCTGCCCGTAGTACCCTACAGCGCAGCCCCCCACAAGCTGAACCGTAAAGGGAGCTCGGGTGGTACCTTGCGCGGGGGCAATCTGGCCGTATTCTACGGCCTGCGGGGCACGCCGTGGGACATCCCCGCCCCGGGCACCATCCTCTTTATTGAAGATGTGGGCGAGAGACCGCACAGCGTGGAGCGGATGCTCTACAACCTGAAGCTGGGCGGTGTGCTGGAGCAACTCTCGGGCCTCATCGTGGGACAATTCACGGAATACGAAGAGCGGAAGCAGCTGGGCAAGGAGCTGTATGGTGCGATAGCCGACCTGGTGAAGGAGTACGACTACCCCATCTGCTTCGACTTCCCCGTAGGCCACGTGACGCGCAACATGCCGCTGCTCAACGGGGCGGAGGCGGAGCTTACCGTAGGTCGGCAGGGGGCCACGCTGACCATGCATCAGGCAACGAAGCAATCCTCACCAGATGAGGAGACAGCATAAGCATATCATCACCATTAAGAATATATATATATATTATAGTATAAGTAAAATGAAACGATTTTCCTTCCTACCGCTGATGACGGTCCTGCTGGTGGCTGTGCTGGCTTGCAGCAGCAACAAGCGTTCGGTGGGCGAGACGGACGAAAAGCGCCCGGCCACGCAGGTGCAGGTGCCGGCCTTCCAAGCCGATAGCGCCTACCGCTACATCGAGGCACAGGCCGCCTTCGGTCCGCGTGTGCCCAACACGGCTGCCCACCGTGCCTGCGGCGACTATCTGGCCTCCCAGCTGGAACGCTTTGGGGCCAAGGTCTATAACCAGTATGCCGACCTGATGGCCTACGACAACACGCTGCTCAAGGCGCGCAACATCATCGGGGCCTACCTGCCTGAGAGCCGCAAGCGCGTCATGCTCTGCGCCCACTGGGACAGCCGGCCCTATGCCGACTACGACCCTGACCCGAAGAAGCGACACACGCCTATCCTCGGGGTCAACGACGGTGCCAGTGGTGTAGGGGTGCTGCTTGAGGTGGCGCGCCAGCTGCAGCAACAGGCCCCCTCGATAGGCATCGACATCATCTTCTTTGATGCCGAGGACTACGGCACACCCACCTTCCACAAGGGTCCCTATAAGGAGGACACCTGGTGCCTGGGCTCGCAATACTGGGGGCGCATGCCCCATGTGGATAACTACAACGCCCGCTTCGGCATCCTGCTCGACATGGTGGGGGGACGTGGTGCCACCTTCTACCAGGAGCTCTTCACCAAGCGCACCGCCAGCAAAGAGATGAAGAAGATCTGGGAGGCTGCCCACCGCCTGGGCTACGGTGCCTTCTTCCCCAAGAAGGAGGGTACCGAGGTGACGGACGACCACGTCTATGTCTTCAACCTGCGTCAGATACCCTGCGTAGATATCATCAACTACAACCCCAAGGGCGACACCGGTTTCGGCGACTTCTGGCACACCACCAGCGACACCATGGAGCAGATTGACAAGGCCACCCTGCAGGCCGTAGGGCAGACGCTGCTGCAAGTGATTTACAACGAATAAATTCCTGTTTATTGTTCCTCTAAACAGGAATTTATAGGGCATTTTCGCTTGCCAACGTAAGGGGCACAACCTGCTTGCTCGCGTGGTCGCAGGCTTCACAAGCTGCTTTTTCGCCTGCCAGCGGAGGGGTCACAACCTCACCCCGTCCCCTCTCCTTGCCGCAGGCTTCACAACCTCACCCCGT
>CAMACX010000038.1 GCA_945831575.1 uncultured Mediterranea sp. | reverse complement strand
CATTGGTGAAGTTGTCGTACTCATCGATGATGAGGTACATCGGGATGCGGAGCTCATTGGCTGTGGTGGTGATGAGGATTAACTTTCCCGTATAGGTGTTGCATTCAAAGAACTCCTTGATGAAGTAGTCGGGGTAGTCCTCGGCATACTTACGGACGAAGGCATTCAGCCGAGAGCACATGTACTCATCAAACTTCTTCTCCAGTTCATCAATCGTGCCGCCAATCTGCGAGAAGTCGAGGTGCATCACCTGGTAGCGTCCCATCAGCGGGGTGGGGTGCTGACCGATCCAGAGCGAGCCGAAGATTTCCTGAAACTGCTCCTTCTTGGCCTTGTCATAGTAAGTCTTGAGCATGCTCAGCAGCAGGCTCTTGCCAAAGCGCCTGGGCCGGATGAACATCAGATTCCGGGGTTGGTTCTCCAACAGGGGGATATACATGGTCTTGTCCACGTAGTAGAGATTGTCCCTCATCACAGACTCAAAGTCCGACACGCCATACGGCAACTGCTTAATCTTGCTCATACCTTCCATACCTTTTTTGTTGATTACGGTTTCCTCGGTTGCAAATATAGCACATTCCTCCCGACCGTACAAGCAAAAGCCCCATTCTTTGCTTTCTTTATTGCAAAGTTATCTTGTTTCGCATGTACTCAATCTAGGGCATACCCCTATTTTAGGGCACTTTGCCAGTGCCCAACAGGATATACGTTAAAGATTCAGTGATTGTTTTAACATTTATCATTGATGAATATCGGCTGTATTCGATAAAGTCCTGACGAGCTTGACTTTGTACTCATTTGCACGATATTTAGGGTATGCCAAGCCGATATTGAGTGAGGTCATGCTTTCATAGATAGAAAATCGTAAGGGGTAATAATCGGTACATGACCTTCAATGAAATCTCGAACATTTCTTGTGATGATACAATCCATGTTTCCTTCAATAGCTGAAAATAACTGAATAGCATCCTCGAAATCTGTAGCCCTTGACTGAATGGCTTTTGCATAAGCCTCGGCACTAACAGACAGCACACAAATGATGTCACCTAGCAGTTCGAGCAGCTGGTATAACCTCTCACCTCTATAATGTTTTCTTAAGATATATGCAATGTTGACCATTGATAAAGAAGATGTGAATAAGGTGTAATGTCCATTTTCTGCTCTCTGCAGAATTCTTGCGGCATGTTCATACCCATCTCTTCTTTGAATTAAATCAAGGATTACGTTGGTATCCAAGAAAACTCTCGTAATAGAAGCCATCTTTGTATGTTAATGATATAATATATGTTTGAGCCGTTCATCTTTAGCTATCTCTTCCTCAGAGAAGGGTGGGATAATCCCGATGAGGGATTGTATCTTAGGGGACAAAGTTATGTCTTCATAGCCTGTGCTTTCCTTTATCCTCTTGCATTTCTTTATCTGAGAAATTGCTGATTTAAGTACATCGGCAACTTCCATCTCATTAAATTGTGGAATCAATATTCTAATCTCTTCCAACAACATATTTTGATTTCTATCTAATGCTATAGTGTTCATCTTTGTTCCTTTCTTTGCTTTACTACATTGCAAAGTTATCTTGTTTCTATTTAATAGCCAAATAAATTAACGATATTTTTGGGGGGCAGAGAGGGTCAGGGTCAGAGGTAAGCAGTCATTTTTTGTCCGTACTTCACTACGAGTTTGATTTAGCGCAGCAAAGTTATGACCTTTCCTCAACCCCTCCTATACGGCCCAAAATGACTGCTTACAATCAAGGGTGCTGTCCCTCTGATGCTTCTTTCCCTTCATCGCTTAGCAACTCGTATTTCAGGATTGAGTCTTCGATTGTCTCAAAGAGCTCGAGGATATAGGCATCTTTCACGATACCTCTTACCACGCCTCCTTCTAAGCAGAATTGTATTGCGACGTGATAGGGCGTTTCTTGCGGGCGATCCACTATCAGTGAGATGACCTTGGGGTCTAGGTTAATAATCTCTTGGGCCTTGCAGGTACCCCATCCTATCAGTTGCTCCTCTGCAAAGGGTTTGCCCTTCTTTTTCTTGTAGCAATTGACTGCTTCCGCATATTCATTCCCTTTCTCAATTGTGGCTTCTTGGCCTCCCAGGAAGTCATAGCGCACGAATGATACCCCCGGCTCTTTTGTACGCAGGTGGATAAAGTTTGGCTTCACTTTTTCTTCCTCTGCATCCCAGTTTTTCGGGCAGAGGATGAACCGGACAATGCGCTCTTCAGGAGCTACATGCTCCGCTGCAAGAGTTGTCATGGGTATGCTCATGAGACACATTCAGACTAATCTACGCAGTGAGTCCACCAACTGATTGATGTATTGCTCCTCCCAGGGTTCAAACGAATGCCGTTCCGAATCTTTTCCTGCAGTCTTCAGAAAATAGGAGAAATTGGTATCGCCAATCTCTGCACGCAACTTGCCTTGTGCTGTAGCCAGACGCAGAGAGACGGCTCCCAACTCGGTAGGACCCCACTCCAGGTTGGCGCTGAGCACCTCGTAAGGTAACTTGTTTACGAGCTCTAATCCGTGGGCAATAGCCATCTCGTCAACAGCAGCTGCTCCTTCATCGTCCCAGTCTGCTTCCAGTAATCTGAAGGACTCGAGCTGTGTGGTGTATTTTGTGAGACTGTTGCAGGATATAAGATACTCTATGTCAAACGATTGCTGTGGATCATGTTCCATTGGACCAGCCATTATGGGGCCTTCTGTACCCAACAGAAGCAACAGCATCAGAATCTCCTTTTTGATGTTGCTGTCCATCTGGTTGTATGCCATCATAAGCATCTCTTTACACTTTTCCCATAGCTGGAAATCATTTTCCTCAATACTCAACTCTGGCTCAATGTTGTATTTCGACAATTCTTCCATATGCTTCAGTCTTTTTCTTGTTCTTGCTTCATTACATTCCTTATGGTTTCAGAAGTAGCTTCCATCCATATCGCATACAGTGCTTCGTTCAGCTCTTGCATTCGCTGAATCCACTCATCTACTTTTATTCTCTTGGTTAGAGCGGCTCCCACAATCAATGAGACAGATGCTTGGTCAGTACCCTCCTCCTTGAATGCAGTCTGTGCAAAGAGTATCTCACCATCTTTTTCCTTTTTTATCCTGATAGGCAGATTATCCAACATCACATCGCTAAAGAGCAGTTTATAGAGTTCATCCTCAGACACCTTTTGTTCACTATTCCTAACGTGAATATTGTATTGGTTCATCTTCTGAAAGAGTAGCCCCTTGATTACCTTACAGTGCATCGTATCAAGAAGTTTGGAGGCAAGCATGAGGGTATCCAGAAAATGCTCAAAGCTGATATAGTCTTTTATATCCGTTGCTATGACCATCATTTTAGAGGACACCATGATGGATATGGTATCCTTTTTGGCTTGGGCCAAAGGCAAGACACCTGTATCAATGTGAGAAAACCCATTCGTGCAGAGCAGATTCTCAATCTCATTTTTGGTATCCGCCGACCAAGAAGCACATTCTAGAGTGCAAGCACATGAAATGTTTTTCAAGAAATTTTTCTTGAAAATCGTGCGTTTACTAATATTTTCTCCCATAGTCTATTGCGAATAAATAGTAAATTAAAAATCTGTTTCCTTAATTAGGTTTTTGCAAATAAACAAATAAATAATGTATTGGCAAGTTTTATTAACTTTATTTCTGAATTCACAAATGCTCTTAACGTAGGGGGGGGGGTAAGTACTCAATTTAGGGCATACTTACAATTTACAATAACAAGGTAATAAGTTACGCAATTCGTCCGATGACTTGGCATACCGGAGTGATTGTAAGCAGTCATTTTGGGCCCGTAGGCTCCGTAAAAGTGATGTTATTTATTGTTTTAGATATTCTTTCTTGTACTTAATCAGCCAATGGTAATCGACTCCTTCATCTGTACAATACTTGCGAAGACTGAGGCTATTCCTGAACTGGTTGAAGTCTTGCATTACCTTCTCGAAATAAGCTTTGCTGTCCATGATTCATCATTTTTAAATTATGGCCGCAAAGGTACAACAGAGGGCTCACGCTACCTTACGCTGTATGGGTGGTTTACAGCTTCAAGGGTGAAGTTGACAGTGTAACTCATAATGATTCCAGAAATGCTGAGAGTTCTTCATGAGTACGACACGCTATACACTTTCCTTCTTGATACTCTTTTCGGCCTTGTTCAATTACTTTTGCCAATTCGGGTGTAATATCACTTTCCTCGTGTACTGGTATTATGGTATATACTTGATGTCCACGGCGGAAATAGACCTTTTCTCCGGCATCAATCTTGTTGAGTGATGTCGATATATTCCTTCTAAAATCTGTTATGGTCAGTGTATTCATCGTTCCCTTTGTTTATGGTTCGTGGCAAAGATAATGGTTTCTCTTATATGGTGCAAGGATTTGGTGAATTATTTTTGTCTCGTATGTACTCAATTTAGGGCACACCCCTTTTTTAGGGCACTTTGCCAGTGCCCAACAGGATATACGTTAAAGATTCAGTAATTTTTCAACATTTATTATGGATGAATATCGGCTGCATTCGATAAAGTCCAAGCAAGCTTGACATTATACTCATTGTATTCGGTTGCACTTTATACATAATGTGCTGATTAAAAATTTCAGCGACAAAGTTACAAACAACGATTTTGAGCCCTAAATTGAGTGCTTACTTAAAACAGGTCAGAATGTGTACCTGTATCAATAAGTAACAAGGTCAGTTCTTTATCGTTTTGGTCCCAGACCAAAAGCCAATCGGGACAAAGATTGGTCGTTTGTACGGTGTATGCCATAGAGAGCGACTATAATTTGAGGTGCTCAAACAGTTCTGCAGGCGTATTGAATGGACCGGATACCCGCCCTTCCTTGACATCCTGCAAGGCCAGATCTAATTCGGTGGCATGTCGATGAGCCACCGGTAAGTCTTCCTGCAAACGAATGGCCAATTCCTTACGGACTTTCCGGGGTTGGGCTGAGATGATTGCCCACAGGGCATCAGTCGTATTGATGTTTGCTGTTGTCATATCGTAAATCCTTTCTATCTATCTTAATTATACTCGCTGCAAATATAATCATAATAATCGAATTCACAAACTTTTTTCAAATAATAAGTATCCTGCAAACATCTGTAAGCGTCAACCTTACTTCTCTTTCTCTAAAGCAAGGTATTCTTCCCAATCTATATGATGACGTTTACAGAATTGTTTTAACCTCTCTGTAAGCTCATTGTCCCTCCTAAGACTTTTGTCAGCCTCTCTCTTGATAAGTGCGGTGATTCTGTTCATCGCATTGAGGGTAACTTGGGCTTTCATGAGAGCTACCTTCTTCTCAAAGAGCTCTTTGTCATCGGGTTCTTCGGGGTTGTTGAGGCATGTCTCTCCGTAATCTCCCATCTCTTTTTTCACAAAGCTTATAACCTCTCCTTCGAGTCTAATATAGAAATTGGCCTCTTGACGTGCCATCAGCATGGCTGACAATATCTCATGAATCTGTTTATCTATGTTGGTCTCCATCGGTTTTTGTTGTGTAGTGGGGTTCTTCATTGTTCCATTCTTTGCTTTATTTTATTGCAAAGTTATCTTGTTTAGATCATTGCGTAAGGGGAAGCTAAAGCCCTGCGGCTCACTCACACCTCCTCCATCAGGAGATTGTAGCCAGGTGAGTCGTATGGCGGATTTTCGATATTCATTTCACCAGTTGGATAAAATCCGACTCCACGTGGATGGCGGCAGAGAGATTGCACTCCTTGAGGTCCACAAGCAGACGCTTGTGCTTGCTGCCTCGCTTGCTCATCAGACGCCCCTCGAAGCCGTTGAGACGGCCACCGATGATGCGGATCTGCTTGCCATATATCTGGGGAGAAACCTCCTCATAGCTGTAGTATTCTACATTGTCGGTCTGCTCGACGGCCTCCCTGAACTTCTCAAAATCCCTGGCTCGCACACTCAATGCCTCAAACTGCTTGCCTCCACGCACGTAGCGGTACTGCAACAGTTCCATATCGCGGACAATGGGGTCAAGCTCTTCTTTGGACTTATGGACAAAGACGAGGTCGGGCATGAAGGGGACGAAGCGCACTACACGCTTCCCAAACTCCACATAGACCCGTTGCTTGAGAGGTACAAATACGCAGTCAGCCATTTCGGGCATCGCTTGCAGTCGCTTGTAGGCGGGATTCTTGGCGTTCGGACGTGCTAAATCACGCAACACATACCAACGGTCTTCCATGACAAATGTGGAGGGTAAGGGTAGTTCTTTTATTCCTGCCTATTCTTCTTATCGTTTGAAAAACAAGCAGTTACGCATGTAATATGTAAAAGTTGGCTCCTGGAGTCAAACTTTCTGTCAACTTGCGATTTCATCTTTACCCTTCATCCTGTTTTGATTAAATGCTACACTATTTTGTTGTCTCAATTAGCGTCATCTCTTGGTAAGAGATGGTTCTAATCGTTGGCAAAAGTAGAGAAAAGCTTTTAAACAGCCTAATAATTATGGAATTATCTTTGTAAAAAAAGCAAAATTGTTGATTTGAGTCCAGTTGAGCTGTTTCCCGAAACGGGATACAAATGTTGAGCGAAACATCTGGCCCTGCTTCCTTTCTTGTTGATTACATGCACGTTACGTTGCTCGATACATCTCTTACCAAGAGATGAAGCGCAATGCGCAACGCCTCACGATTCCCTCCCCCTCCTTTATGCTATCGCACTGAGTACCTTCTGGTTGGCGTAGTCAACCGGGGTATTGTCGAACGACTTCAGGTAGATGCGTGTGGTGCGTTCGGTGGTGTGTCCCATCGCTTCGCTGATGGCTGCCACAGGTACGTCCTGGCTCTTGGCGATGCATGCCCAAGTGTGGCGGGCCACGTAGGTGGTGAGTTTGGAAGGGAGCCCCAACGCTTCGCCCAACTTCTTCAGATGCTGGTTGATGAGGTGTATCATGTTCTGGTATTGCCTTGCCTCGTCTTCACCGGGACGTGTGATAAGGGGAAGCAGGTAAGGAGAATCCTCATTCTTGTATTTATCGACCAACTGCTGCATACAGGGCAGCCAACGGATGTGGATGCGCTGACCTGTCTTCTGGCGGCAATAGGAGAGGTAATCGCCTTGCAGGTCGCTCTTCTTCAGGTGGGCAATGTCGGTCAGCGACATACCGCAGGTGTAGAGACTGAAGAGGAAGAGGTTACGGGCGAAGTCGTCGGTGGAGCCGGGAGGAAGGGCCACCACCTTGATCTGCTGCACCTCCTCCATGCTGACCGCTCGCTTCACGGTCTTGGCTATGCCGGTATAGACTCGGGCGAAGGGATTACGCTGCGGAGTGAGTCCCTGCTGCACTGCCTGGTTGTAGATGGCACGGAGGTTGCGCATATAGAAAGAGGTGGTGTTGGGGCATCGCCCAAGGTTTCTCAGATAGCGCTCGTAACTGCACATCAGCGAGGAGTCCATGTCGTCGAACGAGAGTGGGCGACCATTGAGAAAGCGCTGGAGGCTGTTGAGCGAAGTCTGGTATTTGGCGGCTAGGGAGCAGTGTCCCTCTTCCCTCTTTTGGCCGATAAGGGATTCCGCAAATGCCGCAAATTCATTGGCGTGTTCCTTCTTTAAGAACCGCTTCAGGACATCCAACGCATGATACTCCCTGCGGCTATGGTCGAGCGACAGGATGATGAGTTGCAGGCGTGACACATCACGCTGCAACGCCTCCTGCACGGCATGGAGATATGGACCGCGACTGGACGGCATATCCTTTGAAACCACGACTGACTGCCCATCGGCATCCCATTCGTCTGGATAGAGTTGATACTTCGTGCAGACTTGACGCGCCACACGCTGATGAATCACCTGGATGAAGAGTGTGCCCTGTTTCCCCGAAACAGAAGAGGCACGGAACTTGAATCTTATTGTAGCCATTTATACGGTGCTATGTGTTACATCCATGGGGGATTGGATGCTTACGCGTAACGCACAAAACTGTACAAGCTACTTGCGTATCATCAAGACGCTCAATTCGTAGAGCAGGTAGAGGGGAATGGAGACGACGGCCAGGGTGAAGGGGTCGCCGGTGGGGGTGATGATGGCGGCGGCTACGACGATAAGCACAATGGCGTGACGACGGTAGGTGCGGAGGGTCTGCCGACGGATGAGCCCGAGCAGGGAGAGAAGCCACGTGACCAGGGGTAGCTCGAAGGCCAAACCCATGCAGAGGACGAGCATCATGAAGTTGTCGATGTAGGAGTTGAGCGAGATAACGTTGTCGATGGTGCTGCTCAGCTGATAGGTGGAGAGGAAGCGCAACGTCAGCGGATAGACCATGTAATAGCCGACGAGCACGCCTACGTAGAACATGATGGTGCCCAGCAGAAGGGCTTTCCTGACGCCACGACGCTCGTGGGGATAGAGGGCGGGCTCTACGAAGCGCCACACCTCGTAGAGCAGGTAGGGCGTGGCGGTGACCACGGAGAGCCAGAAGGCGGTGGAGAGGTGGATGAAGAAGGGAGCCGCCAGGTTGATGTTGATGAGCTTAACGGAGAAGGCCTCGGTAAAGAAGGGGTCCTCCAGATGAAACTGCTCCCCTACCCAACGGAGGAAGTCGTAGAAGGGGAAATCGTTGTGACAGGCTCCAAGGATGACTTCATCGAAGATGGAGGGCATGGCGATGAAATAGCCCACGGCCAGCACCGTCCACACGACAATGACGCGCAACAGCAGGTACCGCAGCACGTCCAGATGATCCCAAAAGCTCTGTGGTTGCTCCATCCCTAATCCCTAATCACTAATCACTAAACACTAATCACCAGCATCCAGCCCTATTGCTTCGCCTCATCCCCCTCGTCGGCGGTGGCTTTGTTGATCTCGTCCTTGGCTTCGTTGATGCCCTCCTTGAAGCTGCGTACGCCTTTGCCGAGGCCGCGCATCAGTTCGGGTATCTTCTTGCCACCGAAGAGCAACAGGACGATGACGAGGATGATAATGAGTTCGGAGCCGCTCGGCATACTGAATAGAAGCAGGTTGTCCATAGGAAATATTCTTTGTTTTTGTTATTTTATTACTAAGGGTTACTTGTCTCACATAAGACGTTGCAAACATACGCAATTTGTTCGTCTTATGCAAGACTAGTAACCCTTTTTTTATTCTTCCGCTCAGAGCACACCCTTGGAGCTGGGGAGCTGGTAACGGTAGATGTCGCGGCGCACGGCCATCTTGATGCTACGGGCCAGGGCCTTGAAGATGCCCTCAATCTTGTGGTGCTCGTTGGTGCCCTCGGCCTTGACGTGGAGGTTCATGCGGGCGGCATCGCTCAGCGACTTGAAGAAGTGGAGAAACATCTCGGTAGGCATATCACCTATCTTCTCGCGGTGGAACGCAGCCTCCCACACGAGCCAGGGGCGGCCTCCGAAGTCGAGGCAGACGGTGCAGAGGCAGTCGTCCATGGGGAGGGAGTAGCCGTAGCGCTCGATGCCGCGCTTGCTGCCCAGGGCCTGATGGAGGCACTCGCCGAGAGCCAGGGCGGTATCTTCGATGGTGTGGTGCTCATCGACGTGGAGGTCGCCATCGACGTGGATAGTGAGGTCGATGCCGCCGTGCTTGGCAATCTGCTCGAGCATGTGGTCGAAGAAGCCCAGACCAGTGTGGATGTCGGCGGTGCCTTGGCCGTCGAGGTTGACGCGGACGAGGATGTCGGTCTCGCGGGTGGTGCGACGCACTTCGGCGCGACGCTCACCGGCAAAGAGGTACTCGCTGATGCGGTCCCAGTCGGTGGTGGCGAGGACGCAGGTCTGCTCCAGACGACGGGCAAACTCCTCTCCACGGGCATCTTGATGCAGCAAGGTGGTATCGGGCTGGAGAAGGATGGCCTTACAGCCTAGGTTGAGAGCAAGCTCTACGTCAGTGGGGCGATCGCCGATGACGTAGCTGCCGGCCAGGTCGTAGTCGGGGTTGTCGAGGTAGTGGGTGAGCATCCCAGTACGAGGCTTCCGCGTAGGGGCATTGTCAGCCGGGAAGGAGCGGTCAATGCAGATGTCGTCGAAGGTGATGCCTTCACCCTGGAGGGTATTGATGATGAGGTTATGCACGGGCCAGAAGGTCTCTTCGGGAAACGAAGGGGTGCCGAGACCATCCTGGTTGGTGACCATCACCCAATGGAAGTCGAGGCGGGTGCGGAGGAAGTGGAGGTTGCGGATGACCTTGGGGCAGAACTGGAGCTTCTCGAAGGCATCGAGCTGGTAATCGATGGGGGGCTCTACGACGATGGTGCCGTCGCGGTCAATGAAGAGTAGGCGTTGGGACATGATTCGTGATGAGTGATGAGTGATTGTTTCGGGATTAATGGTACGATTGCAGGGCTTGGATAAGTCGTTCGTTCTCTACGCGCGTCCCTACGGTGATGCGGAGGCAGTTGCCGCAGAGGGTGACGCTGTGGCGGTTACGCACGATGATGCCGCAGCTGACGAGGTAGTTGTAGAGGGCTACGGCATCGGTAACACGCACCAGCACGAAGTTGGCATCGGTGGGAAAGATGTGCGCTACCACGGGGAGTTTACCTAGCTCGGCAATCAGCTGGGCACGCGCTGCCTTGAGGCTCTTGACCCAGCGCTCTACCTCGTAATGACGATGCACCATGCTGAGGGCTTCGCGCTGGGTGAGGAGGTTGACGTTGTAGGGGTACTTGATCTTGCTCAGGATGCCGATGATCTCGGGGGAGGCGAAGGCCATGCCCAGCCGGATGGCGGCACACCCCCACGCCTTGGAGAAGGTCTGCAGCACGACGAGGTTGGGAAACTCCTGAAGGCGCTGAAGCAGGGAGGGACGCTCGCTGAAGTCGATGTAGGCTTCATCGATGACCACGAGGCCCTCAAAGCGGCGGAGAATCTGCTCCATGTCGCTGAGACGGAAGTCATTGCCTGTGGGGTTGTTGGGCGAACAGATGAAGAGCAGCTTGGTGTGGTCGTCAGTAGCGGCGAGCAGCGCCTCTACGGGGAGCTGGAAGCCATCGGTGAGGTTGACCTTGCGATAGGCGACATCGTTGGTCTCGGCACAGACCTGGTACATGCCGTAAGTGGGGTTGATGGCTACCACGTTGTCGATACGAGGTTCGCAGAAGGCACGGAAGAGGAGGTCAATGGCCTCATCGCTGCCGTTGCCGAGGAAAATCTGGGCAGGATTGACCTGCTTCACCTTGGCCAACTCGACCTTGAGTTCACTCTGACGAGGGTCAGGATAGCGGTTGACCGGGGTGTTGTAGGGGTTCTCGTTGGCATCGAGAAAGACGGAGGCGGTAGAGCCTTGGTAATCATCGCGTGCCGAGGAGTAGGGCTCCATACGCCATACGTTGGCACGGGTCAATGCTTGCAATGGTTTCATATTGCTATTGCTATGGATATTAGTTGAACGGTTGGGACTTCAGTATGGGCGGAGAGTGGCCAGACGGCGGGTGACGGCCAGGCGGTGGGCATCGAGCTGCTCGCCGGCTGCCATTGTCTCAATGGCCGGACCGATGCGGAGAAGGCCTTCGGGCAGGATCTCCTGGAAGGTCATCTTGCGCATGTAGCTGTCGAGGCAGACACCGCTGTAGGCCTTGGCGTAGCCGTTGGTAGGCAGGGTGTGGTTGGTGCCGGAGGCGTAGTCGCCTGCACTCTCGGGGGTGAGGGAGCCGAGGAAGACACTGCCGGCATGACGCACACGGGCGGCCAGTGCATGGTAATCGGCAGCTTCGATGATGAGGTGCTCGGGGGCATAGGCGTTGGTCATCTCCATCGCCTCATCCATGCTCTGCACGACGATGAGCTTGCTCCACTGGAGGGCACGCTCGGCCAGGTCGCGACGGGGTAACTCAGTCAACTGACGTACCACCTCTAGCTCGACAGCATCGGCCAAGGCAGGGCTGGTGGTGATGAGCAGGGCCTGGCTGTCGGCACCGTGTTCGGCCTGACTCAGAAGGTCGGCGGCCACGAAGACGGGATTGGCTGAAGCGTCAGCCAGCACCTCGACTTCGGAGGGGCCGGCGGGCATGTCGATGGCGACATCGCGGAGGCTCACCAGCTGCTTGGCAGCAGTGACGTACTGGTTGCCGGGACCAAAAATCTTATAGACCTTGGGGATGCTCTCGGTGCCGTAGGCCATGGCGGCGATGGCCTGTACACCGCCTACCTTGAAGACGCGCTTTACACCGGCTACGCCTGCGGCATAGAGCACAGCGGGATGGACACGGCCATCGCGACCGGGAGGGGTGCAGAGGATGACCTCACTACAACCGGCAATGCGGGCAGGGAGGGCGAGCATGAGCACGGTGGAGAAGAGGGGGGCGGTGCCGCCGGGGATGTAGAGGCCCACCTTCTCGATGGGGACGGCCTGCTGCCAACAGGTGACTCCGGGCTGCGTCTGCACCCTACAGCCTTCGAAGCGCTGGGCGGCATGGAAGTGCTCGATGTTGTGGGCGGCCAACTGAATGGCGGCCTTGAGTTCGTCGCTGACGGCTTGCGTGGCCTCCTCACGCTCCCGGTCGGTGACTTCGAGCTGGGTGAGCGTGACCTTGTCGAAGCGTTCCTCCAGAGCCAGTACAGCGGCATCGCCTCCACTCCTGACCTGATCAATCAGCGTCTGCACGGTGCCAAACAGCTCCTCGGTGCGCAGCGCCGGCCGCTTGAGCAGTTCGCTCCACTCTTCGCGTCGGGGGTATAGTATCTTTTGCATAATGATCCTTTTACTGAATAATGAATAAACTAAAAAACTCAAAATCACGGAATCATTTTCTCGATGGGAAGGACGAGGATGCCTTCAGCACCCAGGGACTTGAGTTTGCCGATAATCTCCCAGAAGCACTGCTGGTCGAGCACGGTGTGGACGGAGCACCAACCCTCCTGGGCCAGGGGCATCACGGTGGGGCTCTTCATGCCGGGGAGCACGGAGACGATGTCGGCCACACGGTCGCTGGGGGCGTTCATCAGGACATACTTCTTGTCTTCGGCGGTGCGGACGGCATCCATGCGGAAGAGGAGTTCGTCAAGGATGGCCTGCTTCTCGGGGGTGAGGTGACGGCTACCGATGAGCAGGGCCTCGCTCCGCATCACCACTTCGACCTCCTTGAGGCGGTTGCTGACCAAGGTGGAGCCAGAACTGACGATGTCGAAGATGGCATCGGCCAAGCCGATGCCTGGAGAGACCTCCACCGAACCGGCAATGACATGTATCTCGGCCTTGACGCCCCTGGCCTGAAGGAAGTTGCGCAGGATGACGGGATAGGAGGTGGCGATCTTCTTCCCCTCAAACCAGGAGAGGCCTTCGTACACTTCGTCCTTGGGGATGGCCAAGGAGAGACGGCACTTGCTGAAGCCCAACCGCTTGACAATCTGGGCATCTTCGGCACGCTCTACAAATTCATTCTCTCCCACGATACCGATGTCGGCCACACCGGTGGCTACGGTTTGCGGGATGTCGTCGTCGCGCAGGAAGAGCACCTCCAAGGGGAAGTTGCTGGACTGCACCAGCAGGGTCCGCTTGGCGGCACTCAGTTTGATGTCCGACTCCTCAAGGAAGTTCATCGTCTCGTCATAAAGCCGTCCTTTGGCTTGTACTGCAATTCTTAACATAGTCGTATCTTGTTATTTAAATCGTATCTTGTTATTTTAAAAATAAAGAAGGCTTACCGATGCTGATTCGGTAAGCCTACTTTTCATTATCTCAACTTGATGCCTATATACACACCCGTCTGCCCACCGAATCTATTCGTCAGGATGATGAGGGTGATGATGTAGGGCTATCAAATTCATATCTTCTTATTCTCTATTCAAAAGTGAATGCTAAACTGTTTTAACGCTGCAAATGTAAAGCATATCCACGATATGACCAAACATTTATCAGAAAAAATGCAGTAAAACCGCAAATTTATCATCAGCAACGGCTGAGCTGCCTCTTACCGGTTGTAGATAAGCCCTCCTACGATGAGCAGCAGACCGATGTAGGTGGTCATCAGGATGGGCTCGCCGAGGATGGTGGAGATGAAGAAGAGGGAGAGGAAGGGCGAGAGGTAGCAGAGCTGGTTGATGAGGGCGGGGTTGCTGGTCATGCGCATGGCGGCACCGAAGCAGATGAAGGGGATGCCCATCTCAAACCAACCGACGTAGCCGCTGGCCAACAGGCCGGAGAGGGTGAGGTGCTCCATCAGACGGGGTCCGACAAAGAGGAGCATCACCAGACTGCTGGAGAGGAAGCTGACCCACAGCACGATGCTGCTGTCGGCACGGGCTACGACCTTCTTGTTGACCATCCAATAGGAGGCCCAGAGCAGGGCACTCAGGGCAGCCAGCAACAGGCCACCGGCGGAGAGGGAGTCGCCGGTCAGTTCACCGCCTCCCAACGAGATCAGGGCTACGCCTCCCAGGGAAAGAAACATGCCCACGTACTTCTTGCGCGGGATGGGCTGACCGCCAAAGAGGGCAAGCAGCACCAGCAGGACAATAGGCCAGGCGTAATTGATGGGCTGCGCCACCTGAGCGGGCAGCAGGTCGTAGGCCTTGAAGAGGACGAGGTAGTAGGCCACGGGATTGAGCAGACCGAGGAGGGCAAACCTCCCCCACTCCGCACGGCTCAGACGGGCCACACTGCCCCACTTACGCTGCACGGTCAGCACTACGGTAAAGACGAGCAACGAGGCCACGCAGGCCACGGTCAGCATCTCGTCGTGACTGAGGTAGCTGAGTGCTACCTTGAATGCCGTGGCCACGGTACTCCAGCTGAGCACGGCCACAGCCGCACAGGCCACGGCCTTGGTATCTTGGGTCATCGGAGGCCTCCTTTCGATTTTTCCATATTTTCCTTCATGATCAATAGGTTATAAAATGGTAAAAAAGGAGCACCTGCACTAGGCAGATGCTCCTCGTGATAGGTATTGTGCTAACGCCAGCTACATGATTATTTCTTGTTGCCAGCCTCAAGCTGCTGCTTCAGGGCAGCCAGTGCGTCGATGTCACCCAGGGTAGTCGAAGCGGCTACGTTCTGTACCATAGGTGCCTCTTCCTTCTTGCTGTTGGCCTTCTTGGCAGCCTTCTTCTCAGCACGCTCCTCTGCCTTGGCAGCATCCTCGAAGATGCGGCTGTGAGAGAGGATGATGCGCTTGGCATCCTTGTTGAACTCGATCACCTTGAACTGCAGCTTCTCGTCGAGCTGAGCCTGTGAACCGTCTTCCTTCACCAGGTGCTTGGGGGTAGCGAAGCCCTCTACGCCATAAGGCAGAGCGACTACGGCACCCTTGTCGAGCATCTCGATGATGGTACCCTCGTGGATGCTACCTACGGTGAATACGGTCTCGAATACGTCCCAAGGATTCTCCTCAAGCTGCTTGTGGCCGAGGCTCAGGCGACGGTTCTCCTTGTCTATCTCCAGTACAACGACGTCGATGTCGGCACCGATCTGCGTGAATTCAGAGGGGTGCTTCACCTTCTTGGTCCAAGAGAGGTCGGAGATGTGAATCAGGCCGTCAACACCCTCCTCAATCTCAACGAATACGCCGAAGTTGGTGAAGTTGCGAACCTTGGCGGTGTGCTTGCTGCCGATGGGGTACTTCTCCTCGATGTTCTCCCAGGGATCAGCCTTGAGCTGCTTGATACCCAGCGACATCTTGCGCTCCTCGCGGTCGAGGGTGAGGATGACGGCTTCTACCTCGTCGCCCACCTTCATGAAGTCCTGAGCAGAACGCAGGTGCTGGCTCCAAGACATCTCAGATACGTGGATCAGACCTTCTACGCCCGGGGCAATTTCGATGAATGCACCGTAGTCGGCCATGACAACCACCTTACCCTTCACGTGGTCACCCACCTTGAGGTCAGCATCCAGAGCATCCCAAGGATGCGGAGTGAGCTGCTTCAGACCCAGGGCGATACGCTTCTTCTCGTCATCAAAGTCGAGGATAACGACGTTGAGCTTCTGGTCGAGTTCAACCACCTCATGCGGATCGCTTACGCGGCCCCAAGAGAGGTCGGTGATGTGGATCAGACCATCTACGCCACCCAGGTCGATGAATACGCCATAGGAGGTGATATTCTTGACAGTACCCTCGAGAACTTGTCCCTTCTCGAGTTTGCTGATGATTTCCTTCTTCTGCTGTTCGAGTTCGGCCTCGATCAGGGCCTTGTGCGATACCACTACGTTCTTGAACTCCTGGTTGATCTTGACCACCTTGAACTCCATGGTCTTGCCAACGAATACATCGTAGTCGCGGATGGGCTTCACGTCAATCTGCGAGCCGGGCAGGAAGGCCTCGATGCCGAATACATCGACAATCATACCACCCTTGGTGCGGCACTTGATGTAACCCTTGATGATCTCCTGGCTCTCCAGAGCGGCGTTGACACGCTCCCAAGAACGAGAGGCACGGGCCTTGCGGTGAGACAGTACGAGCTGTCCCTTCTTGTCTTCCTGATTCTCGATATATACCTCTACGGTATCACCTACCTTCAGGTCGGGGTTGTAACGGAACTCGCTCATGGGGATGATGCCATCCGACTTGTAACCGATGTTAACCACTACTTCACGCTTGTTCATAGCGATTACGGTACCGTCCACCACTTCGCGGTCGTTGACCTTGTTGAGCGTATTGTCATACGCCTTTTCCTGTTCTTCGTGGCTGGTAGCTGCTACTACCTCGCCGTTTTCGTAAGCATCCCAATTGAAGTCTTCGAGAGGCTGTACATTCTTTAAATTTTCCATTGTTTAATAATTAGTTTTTTTTGCGATTAATTGAGTTAGACATTATGTTGACTCTAAAATCGGGCGCAAAGGTACAACTTTTTTTTATCCTGCCAAAACTTTCACGCTAATTTTCAAGTCATAAGCGGACAACTCTGCCGCCGAGCGTCAGAGGGGGATGCCGTACTCCTGCTTGACGATGTCCATGACGAAGACGCTCTCCAACGAGCCGAGGTGCTCCACGGTGCCGAGGATGTTGAGGATGAATTCCTGGTAGTACTTCATGTTGGGGGCGTGGATCTTGAGCAGGTAGTCGAAGCTGCCTGAGATGTGACGCTCTCCCTGCGCGTGGAGCGCCATGTGGAGAATGCACTCAAGGTGGTGGAGTTCCTCAGCAAGCACCCCAAGGTGGCCAAGGTCAACCATCCGTCACTCCCCTCCCACCCCGACCATGCACTGTATGAAAAGTATTTCCCACAGGGCGGTGGCAGCATCTTCACCTTCGAGATCAAGGGAGGTCAGGAGGAGGCCTGGAGATTTATTGACAGTCTGCAGATCTTCTCGCTGCTGGCCAACGTGGCGGATGTGAAGAGCCTCGTGATCCACCCCTACACCACGACCCACTCGCAGATGAGCCCCGAGGAGCTGGCCGAGCAGCACATCACGCCGAGCACCATCCGCCTCTCCATCGGCACCGAGCACATCGAGGACATCATCGATGACTTGAGTCAGGCCCTGGAACAGGACTAAGCATTGCCGATAAGCATTGAAGTAAAGCACTGAAGTAAAGCACTGAAGTAAAGCATTGCCGGTGACTATAGCTGAAATGCGCTGATGACAAGTACTGCTGAAATAAATGATACTCCCCAGCTGTGAAGAGTTAAAAACAGCTCTGAATACCCAAGGCAACCTACGGGCTGAAAGCCCAACAGCTCCTAGCCCAGGGCGTATGATGACATACTCTTCTTAAACCTAGGGCGCTGCCCTAGGCTAAGAGCTCGCTGGGCTTTCAGCCCGACCATTGGTATCACTCCCAATATCGGATGAACCATTTCATTGAGGGGTATTACTAGAGATTGCGGATGCGCCACTCCTGGGGATAGAGGTTGTTGGCACGGTTGCCCAGGTGCTTGACGAAACCCAGGGGTACGCCATGATAGGTGAGCAATGCGAAGCCGCGCGGCGTATCTGCAGGAAGCTGGATGGCCTCTCTGCGCAGGTAGCTTAAGGCCTGTTCGCGAGCCACCTCCACCTCGGTGAATGCTCCACGACGGAGCAAACTGCTCATAGCCAAAGCATGACAGGGGTTGAGGTCACGTCCCTTGACCTCGGCCAGGGCCACTCCGGCCTGAAGCAGGTAGAGTCGCTCCTTGAACTGCTGGAGCAGCGGTAACCAACGCTGGGGAAAGGCCAATACACGCTCCCCTTGGGGCAACAGGGCATAACGGGAATCCTCATCCTGTAACCAGGTGTGTAGCAGCTCCTGTTGTTCACGGTTCACCAGTCGGGCTAGGGCCTTGGGATTGACCGGGGAGACTACTGCATCACGTTTTCCCTTGCGCTGACTCCGACCGCCCCTACGCTCAGCGGCATCGACAGAGAAGCTGCCCTCAGCGGCGGCATTAGCTGCAAAGGCATCCTCCTCGGCCGAAGCGTTGCCGCCATGCTTGCGCAAGGCAGCCATGAAGAGTCCCTCTCCCCTGGTGCGGTGAGGCAGGAAGCGGGCCACAGAAAGGGACGTGGCAGGGGAGCTACATGCCAAGCCATCGGTTTGATGCGGCAGGCCATCAGCTTGATGCGGCAAGCTACCGGTGATGCCCCAGTCGGGATGGACCTCTAGAGGCAGCACTTCGGCACCCAGTTGGCGGCAAATCCACTCCACATTGGCCTCATCCTCTTTTAAATTATAGGTACAGGTACTATATATTAAAAGTCCTCCGGGCTTAAGCGCGGGCCATACATCGGCCAATATCCGTCGCTGGCGCTGACTGCAAAGCTCCACATTCTCCAAGCTCCAGTCGCTGATAGCCCCTTCGTCCTTGCGAAACATCCCTTCGCCGGAGCAGGGTACATCGGTGAGCACGACGTCAAACACCTCCTCCAGGGCAGCAAAGTCAGCGGGGTCACTTCGCGTAACCACCACATCAGGATGGCCCCACTTGGTAAGGTTCTCAGCCAGGATCTGTGAGCGGACCTTCATCACCTCGTTGCTGACCAGCAGACTCCCTTCGGGCAGCAGTGCCCTGGCATGGGTCGATTTGCCACCGGGAGCGGCGCAGAGGTCGAGCATGGCCACCGGACCGGCGTTGACGTACTGCCGCATCACCTGCTCCAGAAACATCGAGGAGGCCTCCTGTACATAATAGGCCCCGGCATGCAAGAGCGGGTCGAGGGTAAAGAGGGGACGTTCCTTCAAGTAATAACCCGATGTACACCAAGGCACAGGGCAGTCCAGCGGCAAGCCAGCAAGCTGCGGCAAGCCCTCCGACGGCAAACTGGCAAGCTGCGGCAAGGGGGGACACGGGCGAGAAGCAGTCGTGCGCCACGGGTTGAGGCGCACGCTCACCATCGGTTCGCTCTGCATACCGACTTCAAACTCTTCATACTCCTCCGCTCCCAGCAACTGGCGCATCGAGCAGACAAAATCCTGAGGCAAAACATGGTTCATTACTTTCTGAATGGTTATGATGATAAATCCTTAAAAAGGACTGTTAGTGGCTGCAAAGATAAGGTAAAAAACGCGATTCACGGAAGAAGATGCGGTTTTTCGAAAAAAAATGCCTTCCTTTGCAACTTTCCCCGGGAGAAGCTCCGTCTAATGCATAGAAAACAACGATAGAATCAGTAACTGAAAAACAATAAAAAAAACATCACGATATGAAAACATTCATCCTTTCCCTCCTGCTTGCCGTGGGTCTGCTGATTCCCAGCCAAGCTACCCAGCGCACCACTGTGGTGAAAGACACCAACAACCACGTGGTCCGCATCTACGAAGTCAACGACACCATGGTCAACGGCACAGCCCTGGTCGATACCCTGAGCATCACCACCCTGCCCGATGGCCAAGAGTCCATCCCCAGTCAGGCGAAGTACCATGACAACTTCTGGGGCGTGAAAGAGGGTGAGATTGCCATGTTCAGCATCTTCTGCGTCTTCTTCGGACCGGTGCTCATCATCTTCCTCGTCTTCTTCTTCCGCTACAAGAGCCGCAAGGCAGCCTACCGCGTGGCCGAGCAAGCCATCGCCTCCGGCCGTCCCCTGCCCGAACAGTTCATGCAGAGCATCAAACAGAAGCCCGTCAGCGACAGCCTGACCCAGGGCGTGAACAGCATCTGCATCGGCATTGGCCTCTTCATCTTCCTCTGGGCACTGACCGGCGAATTTGGCCTAGGCTGCATCGGCCTGCTCATCATGTTTATGGGCTTCGGCAAGGTCATCATCTACTACCTACAGCAAGGCAACCCCATGAAGCAGGGCAACCCCACCAAGCAAGGCAATGAGGCGCCCCACCCCACCGAGACACAAGACAACAACCCGATCATACGCAACAAATGACTCCACTCAGCGACATCGCCCTGGTGGCCCAGGTCGTAGCTTTTGGCAACACCCGGGCCTTCGACCAACTGGTCAGGAAGTACCAAAGCCCCGTACGGCGGTTCTTCCTGCACCAGACGTGTGGCGATGAGGCCCTGAGCGACGACCTGGCCCAGGAGACCTTCATCAAGGCCTACACCGGCCTGAGCGGCTTCGGACAGCTGAGCAGCTTCTCCACCTGGCTCTACCGCATTGCCTACAACGTCTTCTACGACCACCTGCGCAGCCAGCACGAGGTGGACCGGCTGGAGACGGCCCAAGTTGATGCACGCTACCACACCGAGCAGGAGGACTTCGGCCGGCACAGCGACCTCTATCAGGCCCTGGGCACGCTGAAGGAGATGGAGCGCACCTGCATCACCCTGTTCTATATGGATGACCTGAGCATCGACCGCATTGCCCACATCACCGGCTGCCCCACCGGTACCGTGAAGAGCCACCTGAAGCGGGGCAAAGAAAAATTATCCACCTACTTAAGAAACAATGGCTATGAACGATAATCTCATGAAACCGAACAATCCATCTCTCCTCCATGACGACGAGGACCTGCTCCGTAACTTCTTCGAAGTCCATCAAGCCGCAACGCCCCTGGAGGACAACGGCTTCAGTCGCCGCGTCATGACGCAACTGCCCCCTCGCATCCCCCTCTGGGCCCGTCTGTGGAGCCCCTGCTGCATACTGCTAAGCATCGTGCTCTTCGTCCACTTGCGCGGATTCGAACTCATCTGGCAGGCCCTGCGCGAGATTTTCACCACGCAGGCTCAGCAGCTGGTACCCCAGCAATTCGACCCCAAGGTGTGGCTAGTGGCCGGTGGCGTACTGCTGTTCCTCGTTTATCGAAAATTATCCCAAATGGCATGAAAAGCTGAGTTTCCTTGCCTTTGGCTTTATCTTTTCAGCAAAAAGCAGTACCTTTGCCCCCTTGAAAATGAAAATGAATTGCCGTGCTGAAAAGAGACGAACTGAACGTGCTGAGAAGAGACGAACTGACTGTATGGAGACGCTTGCTCCTTCTGCTGATACTGCTGGCTCCCCTGCGTGTGGGACTGATTACTGCACAGACCGACAGCAAGCAGTCGGCGGTTATCCCTGTGCCGACGGTGAGCGACAGTCTGGCCATGGCTTTCTTCGAGGAGCTGGGGGTGCCCATCACCACAGGCAATCACGTGGAGCTCTTCTTCAACGGGCACGACAAGTTTGAGGACCTCTTCAGCGCCATCCGCCAGGCCCGTCACCACATCCATCTGGAGTACTTCAACTTCCGCAACGACTCAATAGCCAACGCCCTGTTTGACCTGCTGGCCACAAAGGCGCACGAGGGGGTGAAGGTGCGTGCCATGTTTGATGCCTTCGGCAACAGCTCCAACAACCGTCCGCTCAAGGAGCATCACCTGAAGGCCATTGAAGAGCGGGGCATCGAAATCGTGAAGTTTGACCCCATCACCTTTCCCTGGGTCAACCACGCCATGCACCGCGACCACCGCAAGATTGTGGTCATCGACGGCCGTGTGGGCTATACGGGTGGAATGAACATTGCCGACTACTACATCCATGGCCTGCCCGAACTGGGACAGTGGCACGACATCCACATGCGCATCACCGGCGGTGCCGTAGCGCAGCTGCAAGGCATCTTCCTGACGATGTGGAACCGGGAGACGGGTCAGCACATCGGAGGCCCCGAGTACTTTCCGCCCCTGGTTTCAGACCATCCCGGCTCGTTGCCTCCTACTGACTCTCAGATTGCTATCGTGGACCGTGTGCCCAAGGAGACTCCCCGCAACATCAGCCACTCCTACTCGGCCTGCATCGCCGCAGCACAGCACCACATCCAGATAGTCAACCCCTACTTCGTCCCCACGCGCTCCATCCGCAAGGCCATCAAGCAGGCCCTGAAGCAGGGCACCCGGGTGGAGATCATGATACCCTCGAAGAGCGACATCCCCTTTACCCCCGAAGCCTCGTTTCACGTAGCGCACAAGCTGATGAAGCGCGGTGCCGAGATTTACCTCTTCGACGGCGGATTCCACCACTCCAAAATCATGATGGTGGATAGCACCTTCTGCACGGTAGGTACGGCCAACCTCAACAGCCGGAGCCTGCGCTACGACTACGAGACCAACGCCTTCATCTTCTCCCCTGCCACCACGCAGGAGCTCAATGCCATGTTTGAAGCCGACAAGCTGCAGAGCACGCGCATGACCCCGGCCTACTGGAAGAGGCGATCCGGCTGGAAGAAGTTCGTAGGCTGGCTAGGCAATCTGCTCACCCCATTCCTCTGACTGCTCACCCCCTTCTTCTGATTGCAGGTACAAAAGCCAAAAAAAGCCCCCTTTCTCTTGGAAATTCGCTCAGTTTACGTTACCTTTGCTGCCAATATTGAAAATTTATACAATTACCATACCTTAAAACAAAAACAGCTTAGTAACATCATGAGCAACTCATCACATCCCAAAGGTCTCTACCTGATCTTTGCAACCAGTACTGCCGAACGGTTCAGCTACTTCGGCATGAGAGCCATCTTTATCCTGTATCTCACGCAAGCCCTGCTGATGGACACGCAAGCCGCCACACAGATCTATGGCAGCTACACCGGTCTGGTCTATCTGGCACCGCTGCTGGGCGGCTACATCGCCGACCGCTACTGGGGCATCCGCAAGAGCATCACCTGGGGCATTGTGATGATGAGCATTGGACAGTTCCTGATGTTTGCCAGCGCCTCGGTGTATGAGCAGCACGACCTGTCGCGCATCCTGATGTACTGCGGTCTGGCCCTGCTCATCATGGGCAACGGCACCTTCAAGCCCACGACCAGCGCCGTGGTGGGCAAGCTCTACCGCCCCAACGACCCGCGGCTCGACTCAGCCTATACCATCTACTACATGGGTGTCAACATCGGCGCCTTCATTGCTCCGCTGGCCTGCGGATTCTTCGGAGAGACGGGCAACCCTGCCGACTTCAAGTGGGGTTTCCTCATTGCAGCCGTAGTCACCATCCTCCTCTTCTTCATCTTCGAGACACAGAAGAGCAAGTACCTCATTGGCCCTAACGGCGAAGCCATCGGCATCATCCCCGATGCCAAGCTCAAGAGCGATGCGGCTGTCAAGGCCGGTGCTGATGGCAAGGCGGGTGCAGCTGCCAAGGCAGATGCCGTGGAGGCTCCGCTGACCCCAGCTGAGCGTGAAGCCAAGCGGAAGAAGCAGCGTGCCGACTACCTCAAGCTGGGTGTGCTGACCGCCGCCCTCATTGCCCTCTTCAGCATCCTCTTCGACGACTGGGTAAGTGTAGGCATCTTCACCGCCTGCATCGTCTGCCCCGTGAGCATCATGATGGACGACAAGCTCACCAAGATAGAGCGCGACCGCATCTGGGTGATCTACATCATTGCCTTCTTCGTCATCTTCTTCTGGGCTGCCTACGAGCAGGCCGGAGCCTCACTCAACCTCTTTGCCGCACAGCAGACCGACCGCGTCTTCTTCGGCTGGGAGATGCCCGCCTCCTGGACCCAGTCGTTCAACGCCATCTTCGTGGTCATCCTGGCGGCTGTGGCCCCCTACGTATGGAGCTACCTCCACAAGCGCAACATGGAGCCTTCTGCCCCCACGAAGCAGGCCATCGGCTTGCTGCTGCTCTCGCTGGGCTACCTCTTCATCTGCATCGGTGTGCAGGGCGTGGAGCCGGGCGTGAAGGTGAGCATCATCTGGATCACGGGACTCTACTTCATCCATACACTGGGCGAGATCAGCCTCTCCCCCATCGGCCTGTCGATGGTCAACAAGCTCACCCCCGTGCGCTTCGCCTCGCTGATGATGGGCATCTGGTTCATGAGCACCGCCTCGGCCAACAAGTTTGCCGGCATGCTGGGTGGCCTCTACCCGGAGGACGGCAAGGTGAAGCACCTCTTCGGCATCGAGATTGCCACGCTCTTCGACTTCTTCATGATTTTCGTGGTGATGAGTGCCGTCGCATCGCTGATTCTCTTCCTGCTGTCGAAAAAATTGCAGCGTATGATGCACGGTGTGGAATAAATTCCGTATATTTGCCCTCGTCAAACCAAATCTGAACGACAAATGGAACCCATCAAAGCTAATGAGAATGCCATCAAGGCTAATGCAAATAGCACCAGGATGAATGCAGATACCATCCAGGTCAAAGATAAGCGATTCGCTATCTCCATCCCCGAGCAGGAGATACTCGTTGCGGTGCAGCGGGTGGCCGATGCCATCAACCGTGACCTGGAGGGGAAAGACCCCCTCTTCCTGAGCGTGCTCAACGGTGCCTTCATGTTCACCGCCGACCTGATGAAGCGCATCACCATCCCCTGCGAGGTGTCATTCATCAAGCTCTCCTCCTATCAGGGTACCTCCTCCACGGGGCAGGTACGTCAGCTCCTGGGGCTCAATCAGTCCATCCAGGGGCGCACCGTAGTCATCGTGGAAGACATTGTCGATACGGGCCTCACCATGCAGGAGCTGCTCCAGCTGCTCGCCGCACAGCAACCGGCCGAGGTCCACATCGCCACGCTGCTCGTCAAGCCCGACAAACTGCAGGTGCCGCTCCACATCGAGTACGCCGCCATGCAGATACCCAACGACTTCATCGTGGGCTACGGACTAGACTACGACGGCTTTGGACGCAACTACAAGGACATCTACACCGTAGTAAACCATTAAAAACTCAAGACCTCATAAACTTAAAAACTTAAAAACTTAAAATCTCAAATCTATATGCTGAACATTGTAATTTTCGGAGCTCCTGGTTCAGGAAAGGGAACTCAGAGTGAACGTATTGTTGAGAAGTATGGCATCAACCACATCTCAACGGGTGACGTACTGCGTGCCGAGATCAAGAACAACACGGAACTGGGCAAGGTGGCCAAGGGCTATATCGACCAAGGACAGCTGTTGCCCGACAACCTCATCGTCGATATGTTGGCCGCCAAGCTGGACAGTTTCGAGCAGAGCAAGGGAGTCATCTTCGACGGCTTCCCCCGCACCATAGCCCAGGCAGAAGCCCTGAAAGCCATGCTGGCCGAGCGCGGACAGCAGGTTACGGTCATGCTCGACCTCGACGTGCCCGAGGAGGAGCTGATGGAGCGCCTCATCAAGCGTGGTCAGGAGAGTGGCCGTGCCGACGACAACGAGGAGACCATCAAGAAGCGCCTCGTGGTATATCACAGCCAGACCGCCCCGCTCATCGACTGGTACAAGCAGGAGGGTCAGTATGCCCACATCCACGGCTCCGGCCGTCTGGAGGACATCACCGCCGAGATCTGCGCCGCCATCGACAAGCGCTAACCCACCCCACAGCGCAAGCAGCAAAGCCAGCGCAAGCAAAAGTGTAGATAGCCCCCGTAGCAAAAAAACACTCGTAGCTTGTAGCTCGTAGCTAAAAAACAGCTCGTTACTGAAAAACAACAGCCCGTGCCAAGGAGATAGACACCTCCCTTAGTACGGGCTATTTGCTTTTATCAGGTACAACCGCTGCAGGGTATTATACAACAACTAACTAATGAAAGTATATTTGCTAATGGTTGTGATTTGCTTGAGAATTCTTACCTTTGCAGGGTATTATACAACCCTCGGAAACAAAATAAAAGCGAGCTTTCATTTTGTTTTCCGCTCGGCTTGCACTATCTTTAGATAACATAGGCGGCGCCTCGGGAATTAAAATAAAAGCGAGCTTTCATTTTGTATTCCGCTCGGCTTGCACTATCTTTGCCCTCGAAAATTAATAGATGCGTTATGAAGTACCCTATCGGCATACAGAGCTTTGACCAGATTCGTGAGGATGGCTACGTCTATGTGGATAAGACGGCCTTGGTATATGAAC
>CAMACX010000037.1 GCA_945831575.1 uncultured Mediterranea sp. | reverse complement strand
ACTTAGTTCAAATTACTCCAAGTTGCTTAGAGTTGTTTATAAGGGGTCATTTCCCTACGCAGAAGTGGCTGAAGATGTTTTGCAGGATGTCATCGGTCGTTACGTGACCGGCGATGTCGCTCAGGTGGAAGATGCACTCGCGGATGTCCTGGGCGATGAAGTCGCCAGATAGCTGGGCTTCCAAGCCCTCCTCTACGCGACGGATGGCCTCCAGGGCACGCGTCAGGGCTTCGTAGTGGCGCAGGTTGGTGACAACCACATCGCCTGCCGTGACCTCGGGTAGGGCGGCACTCTTCAGCAACTGGGCTTGCAATAGGTCAAGGCCTTGCTGCTGCTTGGCGCTGATGAAGAGCTGTGGGGTGAGGGAGAGCGGCTGCTCGTGGCTGGTGAGTTGTGGGGTAGTGAGTTGGGAGAATTGGTGGCTGAGCTGTTGGCGTTCGGCTTCGGTCAGCAGGTCGGACTTGTTGTAAAGTATAATCAGCTGTTTCTCTTCACAGAGGGGGGTGAGGCGGGCTTTCAGCTCGTTGAGCGGCTCCTGCGCTTTGAGTGCGGCTGGTCCGTCGATGAGCCAAAGCACTATCCCGGCCTGAGCAATCTTCTGGAAGGTACGTTCGATGCCTAGACTTTCGATGGTATCGGCTGTCTGTCGGATGCCTGCTGTGTCAATAAACCGGAAGGTTACTCCGCCGAGGTTGACGCAGTCCTCAATCACATCGCGCGTGGTACCGTGGATGTCGCTCACGATGGCGCGTTCTTCGCCTACGAGGGCGTTGAGCAGCGTGGACTTGCCGGCGTTGGTCTCGCCGATGATGGCCACGGGGATGCCTCGCTTCAGGGCGTTGCCCACGTGGAAGGAGTGGGCCAGACGGCTTAGCTTTTGATCAATCTCCTGAGCCAGTTGCCTGAGCTCAGAGCGGTCGGCAAACTCCAGCTCTTCGTGGTCTGAGAAGTCGAGTTCCAGCTCGATGAGCGAGGTGAAGTGGAGCAGTTGGGTGCGCAGGCTCTGCAGTTCGCGGCTGAAGCCTCCGCGCAGCTGGCTGAGCGCCATACGGTGGGTGGCGGCGTTGGTCGAGGCGATAAGGTCGGCTACGGCCTCGGCCTGGCTCAGGTCCATCTTGCCGTTGAGGAAGGCGCGTTGAGTGAACTCTCCGGGCTGTGCCATCCGCGCACCTTCGCTGATGAGTAGCTGGAGTACACGTTGGAGGATGTAGGCCGAGCCGTGGCAGGAGATCTCCACGCTCTCCTCGCCGGTGTAGCTGCGCGGTGAGCGAAAGAGGCTGACCAGTACTTCATCTATCACCTCTTCACCATCCACGATGTGGCCGTATGTCAAGCTGTAGGCGGGCTGATTCTCCAGTCGCTTGGCTTGATGCCTGGTACAATCTGTTCCTGCGGACAATGTACTCTCTCCAACGGGATGTACTGCCTCTCCTGCGGTCGAAGCAGTCTCTCCAACGGGTAATGCAGCCTTTCCTGCAGGCGAAGTGGTTGGCCCGGCGGGACGGAAAATGGTGGAGGTGATGGCGATGGAGTGGGGGCCGGAGAGGCGGATTACACCGAGTGCTCCACCCTGAGCGGTAGCTATGGCGCAGATGGTATCTGAAGAGCTGTTCATTTTGCAGTTAATATGGTTTAATTATTCACGTTGCCTTTTCTGTCTCTCTGTCATGCCAACAGACGGATCGTGTCGCGATGGGGATTGGTTATGCGATGGGCTTAGGCAGCAGGCGGATCGTCTGTGTGATGAGCTGGGTAATCTGCTCCAGATAGTGGCGGTCAATCTCGTCAAATTGATTGAGCTGTGGGCTGTCTATATCGAGTACGCCCACTACCTGCTCCTCCTGGAGGATTGGTACGACAATCTCTGAGCGAGAGAGCGATGAGCAGGCGATATGTCCTGGAAATAGCTCTACATCGGGTACCACTTGTGTACGGGCCTCGGCCCAGGCGGTACCACATACGCCGCGTCCCTTACGGATGCGGAAACAGGCGGCGCTCCCCTGGAAGGGACCGAGTACCAGCGTGTCTTTGTCTTTGACCAGATAGAATCCTACCCAGAAGAAGCCAAAGGCTTCGTGCAGGGCGGCGCTGACGTTGGCCAGCACACTTACAGCCTCCTGCTCACCAGCCAAATAGGTAGCCAGCAGGGGGATGAACTGTTGGTAACGTTCCTCCTTCGTAAGAGAGGATGATAAGGTAAATGATGTCTCCATTTCACTTAGCTTTAGATTCTCTCCAATACCAGCTGGATGAGCGAGTCGATACTGTTCTTATAGCCTGTATTGGCCTGCTTGTTGAAGCGGTCGGCTATCACCATGCAGACGGTGGTGGCGCGATGCCCCATCAGGCGGGAGAGACCGGCCAGGGCTGAACTCTCCATCTCGTAGTTGGTGATCCGGTGCCCCTGGTACTCAAATTGCTCTATCTTCTCGTTCTGCTGTGGGTCAGCCAGAGCAACACGCAGCTGACGTCCCTGTGGGCCATAGAATCCTCCGCAAGCCACAGTCACGCCATGCACCATCTCCTCTCCAGCAATCCGCTGGCAGAGTTGCTCGTCTGCATGAATGACGTAGGGATAGGGGGCACAGAGGTTGCCGCTCCAGCCCAGGTGGTTAATCAGCGCACGCTCCATGGGCAGGTCGCACACGGCGTTGCGTCCGGCATAGAAGTTGAGCAGCCCATCGAAGCCTATGCTGATGTCTGAGCAGATGAAGGTGCCTGCCGGTGTGAAGGGTTGTAGCCCGCCGCAGGTGCCTATGCGCACCATCTCCAGCTGGCGTAAGGTGGGTTTGAGCGCACGCGTCTGGAAGTCGATGTTGGCCAAGGCATCCAGTTCGTTGACTACGATGTCGATGTTGTCGCACCCGATACCTGTAGAGACCACCGTGATGCGCTTGCCCCGGTAGGTGCCAGTTACGGTCTTGAACTCACGACTCTCCACCTCGCACTCGCGGCTCTCAAAGTGTGAAGCCACTAGGGCCACTCGTCCAGGGTCGCCCACCAGAATCACCTTGTCGGCCAGCCACTCGGGACGTACATGCAGATGAAATGCTGAACCGTCAGGATTGATTATCAGCTCGCTGGGAGCAAAATATTGTTTTGTCATCATCTTCTTCCTATGATTAAGCGGTAATAAATCTATTATTTCAATACGCCCCCTCCGCCATTGCCTGTCGTAGGCTTGGCGATGGTCTCGCGCATCTGGGTATCGGCCTCGATATTCTTCATGCGGTAGTAGTCCATGATGCCCAGGTTGCCGTTGCGGAAGGCTTCGGCCATGGCTTTGGGTACTTCGGCTTCGGCCTCAATCACCTTGGCACGTGCCTCCTGTGCCTTTGCTTTCATCTCCTGCTCGCTGGCCACGGCCATCGCACGGCGCTCCTCGGCCTTGGCCTGGGCGATGTTCTTGTCCGCATTGGCCTGGTCCATCTGGAGTGCCGCACCGATGTTCTTACCTATGTCGATGTCGGCGATGTCGATGGAGAGAATCTCGAAAGCCGTACCGGCATCCAGACCCTTGCGCAATACGAGCTTGGAGATGGAGTCGGGATTCTCAAGCACGGTCTTGTGGCTTTCGCTTGAGCCGATGGACGATACGATGCCTTCGCCTACACGGGCCAGCACCGTGTCTTCGCCTGCACCACCCACCAATTGGCGGATGTTGGCCCGTACCGTGACACGTGCCTTGGCTATCAGCTGAATACCATCTTTGGCCACAGCCGTGACAGGCGGTGTGTCAATGACCTTGGGATTGACCGACATCTGTACGGCTTCAAACACATCGCGTCCGGCCAGGTCTATCGCCGTAGCCATCTGGAAGGGCAACTCAATGTTGGCTTTGGCCGCTGATACCAGGGCGTGAACCACCTTCTCCACGTGTCCGCCTGCCAGGTAGTGGGCCTCCAGCCCGTCGCGCGTGATGGTGCTCAGCCCTGCTTTGTGGGCCTCAATCAAGCCGGGTACGATGATGTAGGGCGGTACATTACGGATGCGCATCAGGAAGAGCTGCACCAGTGAGATGTTGACACCCGAAACCTTGGCGCTAAGCCAGAGGAAGAAGGGCACGTAGTGGAAAAATACGGCCAGGAAAACAATGCCTCCCACGATGAGTGAGGCAATGAAGTAATAGTTGGTCTCCATAGTGTGTGTAAGTATTTTTGTTAATGGTGTAAATAATTGACTGAATGAATAAATACGCTATCTGCGTTCTACCAGGATGGTGCCGTCCACGATGCGTACTACGCGTATGGGGGTCTTGGCATCGAGAAACTCAGCGGTAGATTTCACCTCCACAATCTCGTCCCCGAATTCGGCGTAGCCAATCAGGGCCAGCCGGGTGGTGGTCATGCCCTCATCACCCACGCTCACCGCCCTGGCTGGCTCTGAGGCAGCAGAGCGTACGGTGGAGTTAATCTCGCTCTTCAGCGCCACGCGGTCCAGTGTCTTGGAGCGCATGAAGGCTACCAGCGAGCCGATACAGGTCAGGGCTGATACGGCGAGTGTAATCCACCCTCCCGCTGTACCCAGCTGGACAAAGGCGTAGTAGTTGGCATAGATCAGGCAACCACCGGCTGCCAATCCGGCCAGGCTGATGCCTGGAATCACGAAGAGTTCGACAAGCAGCAGGACTACGGCTGCGAGTACGAGGAGGATGATAATCACAATATCCATATTGTTTCAGCTTATTGATTGTCTGTCTTCAGTTGATTGAAAATCTTTTATCAATTCATTGAAAATCTGTTTTCAGCTTATTGAAAATCTGTTTTCTGTTCGGCGGCACGTACTTCGTTGGCCTTCTGCTTGACTTGGCTGTGGAGGTCATCCATCCGCTTCTCCTGGTCGAGGATGGCGTCACGCAGGCGCTGCTTCTCTTGGGCGTTGCCTGCTGCATAGCGTTCGCGCATGGACTCCAGCTTGTAGCTCTGCTGCTTGTGGGCATTCTCCAGCTGGCGGTAGGATTGGAATAGCTCTTTGGCCTCGGCCGAGCGGAAGTCAGTCAGCTTGTGATAGACCAGCTGGTCGTTGATCACGAACACGAAATCTATCTCCTGGACCTCAGGAGTGGCAGACCCGCTCTGTATCTGCTTCAGACGATGGCGGGCGGAGGCTACACGCTCCTGGTTGCTCCACGTCTGATCAATCTCTCTGAGCTGTGCCAGTCTGATGAGCTTCTTGGTGTCCATGCCTTCGTAGTTATAGACCTGCTTGGTGGCGTTGGGGATGAAGAGGTAGATGCACACCTTGCCCTCGGGCTGGTAGCGGTCGGAGGCAAACCAACCGATGTTGTTGTATTCGTCAACGGCATAGAGGTAGTCGTTGTAGGGGGAGTTGAAGGGCATGCCTACATTCTCAGGCGTAAGATAGGAGTCCGTGGACGTGTTGTAACGGGTCACGAAAATGTCGTATCCGCCCAGCGAGCCCTGACCGTCGGCCGCATAGTAAATGGTGAATCCGTCGGCCATGATGAAGGGGTAGTCGGCATTGTGCGCTCCGTTGATGTTGTCGGGCAGCAGGGTGGGTTGACTCCAGCTATTCATCTGCTTGGTTGACTTGAGGATGCTCATCCGTCCGTCCTCCTGCCGCTCGCCGAAGTAGATTTTGTTGCCCAGCTCTGTCTCAAAGACCAGGCCTCCCTGCTTACCTTGTGCCTGGTCGAAGTAGTGGGCATAGCTGTAGAGCTTGCCCGACTCCTCGCTCAGCTTGTAGTGGTCCAGCAGCTGCGCCTTGTCCACCACCAGGCTGTCAATCACCTCCACCTGCTCCACACCCTTGAGCATGCGTTGATGGGTGTGCAGTATCTCCAGTGAAGCCTCGGCCTCTTCGGTGGGCCGGCGTCGGCGCTTCAAGTCGTTGATGTAGGCCTCCATCTCGGTGATGGCCTCGTCGTAGCGGTAGAGGAAGTCATAGCATCGGGCCAGTTGGTACTGACCGCTAGGGGTACGGCGTTTCACGGCCGTCTGCAAGTATTTCAGTCCTTCCTGCGGCTCGCCGGTCTCCATGCAGCACACACCGTACCACAGGCAGTAGTTGCCGTTGGCTGGTTGTGCCTTGACCAGTCGCTTGAAGGCCGGCTTGGCTTCTGCGTAGGCGCCTTTCTCGTAGAGTGCCTTGGCCTCGGCCAGATTCTGTGTTTGGGCAGTCAGGCTGATACCAGCAGCTGCCAGAAGGCTTATCGTGAGTGTAAACAGTCTCTTCATTGTCCTATCCAGTTGTTCAATTGTTCCTTGTTCAATTATTCGAGATTCAACGCCCAAATTTAAGCACTTTTCTCTAAACGGACAAACAGAATAAATAAGTATAGTGTTAATTCTTCTTTATCGGCGCTTTTTTTCGATGGAATGGCCTCTTTTTTTTAACTTTGCGGCGCCAAACGGCCCGATTATTGATAATGAAACTAGGATTGTATGAAGAAAAACGATGCAGAAGCGGTATTGATGCGGCGTATTGAGCGCCGGTTTGCCAAAGGGGTGGTGCAGTATGGGCTGATTGAAGAGGGAGATGTCATCCTGATTGGCCTGTCGGGAGGCAAGGATTCGCTGGCTTTGCTGGAGTTGCTGGCCGCCCGGGCATGTATCCACAAGCCTGCCTTCCGCGTGGTGGCTGCGCATGTCGTGATGGAGAACATCCCCTATCAGAGCGACACGGACTACCTCAGGCAGTTTGCCGAGGCGTGTGGTGTGCCTTTGGTGGTGGAACACACGGCATTTGATGCCTCGACCGACAGCCGCAAGTCGCCCTGCTTCCTCTGCTCATGGAATCGTCGCAAGGTGCTCTTCTCCATTGCCAAGGAGCAGGGATGCAACAAGATTGCCTTGGGGCATCACATGGACGACATCCTCCAGACGCTGCTCATGAACATGACCTTTCAGGGAGCATTCAGCACCATGCCGCCACGACTGGTGATGAAGAAGTTTGACATGACCATCATCCGTCCGCTCTGTCTGGTCCACGAGGCTGATTTGGCGGAACTGGCCCATCTCCATCAATATAGGAAGCAAATCAAAAACTGCCCCTACGAGCACGACTCCCACCGTGCCGCCATGAAGGAGGTGTTTCATCAGCTTGAGGCCATGAATCCTGAGGCGCGCTACAGTCTCTGGAGCAGCATGACCAATGTACAACGCGACCTGCTGCCTGAGGAGGAATGAATGCGTAGTCGTATTACTTCATGAAGACGAAATAGACCGCCAGGACGAGGCAGACAAAGGCTGCCAAGTGGTTCCAGTGGAGCTGTTCGCCCTTGAAGAGTACGGTGGTGAAGATGGTGAAGATAATCAACGTGATGACTTCCTGGATAATCTTAAGCTGCATGAGCGAGAAGGGACCGCCATTCTCCTGGAAACCGATACGGTTGGCCGGCACCTGACAGGAGTACTCAAAGAGCGCTATCGCCCAGGAGAAGAGGATGACTGCATAGAGTGGCCAATGGGTGGAAATCTTCATCTCCTGCAGTTTCAGATGCCCGTACCAGGCAAATGTCATAAAGATGTTGGAGACAATCAACAAGAGGATTGTATAGAAACCTTTCATCGTTTTTTAGTGATTAGTGGTTAGTGAATAATGATTAGTGATTTATGATTCATTGCATCAGTTGCTTCATCCGCTGTGAGGTGAAGCTGCCGTAGGAGCCGTCAGGCTGGCTGTAGATGAAGTAGGCGGCCAGTTCAGGATGTGCCTCTACGAAGGCTTCTGCCTCTTCCAGCCCCATCACCATGAAGGCCGTGGCGTAGGCGTCGGCACTCATGCAGTCGGGCGCCAGCACGGTGGAGGAGAGGATGGCATGCTGCACGGGGTAACCTGTGCGGGGGTCGATGGTGTGTGCGTACTTCTTGCCGTTGCGGTGGTAGTAGTTGCGGTAGTTGCCGCTCGTGGCGATGGCACCTTCGGTGAGCTCCACGATGGCTTGCAGTTCTTGATTGGTGGCCAGCGAGTCATCTACCGGTTTGTTGATGCCGATGCGCCAGGGGCGTTGCTGTGGGTTGTGGCCTTTTACTACTACCTCGCCACCTATGTCCACCATAAGGTTGTCGATGCCCTTGGCCTGCAGCAGGCGTGTCACCACGTCCACGGCATATCCTTTGGCCACGGCGCTGCAGTTGAGCATCAGTCTCGGATCCTGCTTCTGCACGCAGCCGTCAGCATCAAGGCTTACGCGAGTGTAGCCAATCAGCTGCCGTAGGCTGTCCACCTGTGCGGAGTCGGGGAAGATGCCTTTCTTGAAGCCGAAGCCCCAGGCGTTGATGAGTGGGGCTACGGTGATGTCAAACGCGCCGTCTGTCTCAGCCGAAATCTCCAGACTGCGTCGGAACACGGCGCGGAAGAGCGAATCGGTCTGCATGGACTCGTTGCGGTTGATGGCTGTGATGATGGAGTGTTGGTTGAAGGGCGAGAGGGAGTTGTCGATGGTGTGTAGAGCCTCTTCAATCTCTCCTTTGAGCGATGTAGGGTACTGGTAAGTCACCTGATAAATGGTGCCGAAGATGAGCCCGTTATCTGTCTGATAGGGTGCAGGACGGTTGTTGCGGTGGATAATCCAGATAGAGAGGAGCAGCAGGAGGCCTACTGCCAAGAAGTTGCGTTGTCTTTTGGTCTTATCAATCATTTTGTTTAGTGATTAATGTTTAGTGATTAATGTTCAGTGATTAATGATTGGTGAGCTTTTACATTAGGTGCTCTGCCAGGATTTTGCAGCCTATGAGGATGAGGATCAGGCCACCCCAGCGTTCGGCTTTCAGTCGGCGAGCTAGGCCGTTGCCGAAGCAGATGCCCAGCAGCAGCCCTACGATGGAGAGTACAAACGACACCAGGCCAATAATCAGGATGGGATGGAGGATGTCCAGCCAACTGTCCATACCCAGGCAGGCAAATGATACCCCTACGGCCAGTGCGTCGATGCTCGTGGCTACAGCCAGCGTGAGCACTACCAGCAGCCGGGTGGGGTCGGTCGGGTGACGTTCTTCCTCCTCCTTGAACGACTCCACCACCATCCGTCCACCCAGAAAGCAGAGGATGCCAAAGGCTATCCAGTGGTCAATCTGCTCAAAGAGGTGACTGAAGAGGGTGGTACCCATCCAACCGATGAGCGGCATGACGGCCTGAAAGAGGCCGAAGAAAAAGGCCATATTAAGCATGGTGCGCCAGTGGGTCTGCTTGAGCGTAATGCCTGTAGCTACCGATACTGCAAAGCAGTCCATGGCTAGCGCTACGGCCAGAAGCCAGATTTCTATCGTACTCATTTCTATTGTCTTCTTATTATTTTATTTTATTTCTTCTTATTCTTCAGCTGTGGCTTCGTTTTGCCCCAAAACTGATAAACCATCGTGTAGGTGATGCCCAGCGTGTTGGAGCCGTACTGTCCGAAGCCAGGTACATACCACGGGTCTCCGTAGGTGTCGCCTCCTCCTGACAGCTTGAACTTGAAGCGCATGGCCCAACCCATGGCCAGGTTGCCCCACACGTTGGCCCGTATGCCCACGCAGAGCTCCATCCATTGCATGCTCCCCTTCAGGCCGCGGTGGTCAAAGGGTACGGTACCTCCCCACACGCCGTCGGAGATGTTGGGATTGCCGGGCGTGCCGCCATAGATGGGATCCTCCACGCCCAGAGAGTGGATGTCGTAGTCAAAGCTGCTCGTGGCATAACGTAGACCCAGACGCAGCTGATGGCCGTGCGCCTTGCGGAAGAGCATGTTGTAGTCCATTCCAATGCGCAGGTAGGGCGCGCTGCTCTTGTAGTGAATGCCCTTGTCGCTCCAGGCATCTGTGCCTCCATAGCCAATCTCCGCCACGGGAAAGTAGCGGTGCTTGAGATCTACATCCACCGCCACTTCTGAACTGACAAAGTCGCTTCCAAACACTTTGCCGCCCAGACCCCAGAGGTCCATGCCTACCGAGAAGCCGTTATAGAGTGGGTAGTCCACTTCGGTAGGCTTCTTCTCCTTCTTTTTCTGCTTCTTGGCCTGTTCACGGTTGCCTCGGGGTGTCTGGCCGTAGGTGGTCTGTGCGGCGGTCTGCTGTGGAAGCATCATCCATGCCAGCATCATCAGCGCAGCGGTCAGCATCTTGGTAACCGGCAACCTACGCGTAAGCAGTTTCCCTGTCAGCGGTCTATTCATAATAGAGTCTAAGATTTTCTCTTCCATAGATACCTGCTTCGTTGTAAGTTAGGGCGATAGAGTCGAGCACCGTGCGGGTGTAGCTCACGCTCTCAATCTGTTGTTTCATCTGGTAGCCGCAGTCCATTGAGAGAAAGTAGGGCGTGTTGCTGTGGCGGATGATGACTTCGTCCTGCAATCCATTGCTGTAGTGTAGCACCAAGTGGGTTGAGTCAGCCGTATAGCAGAGGGGTAGCGAGAGGCTCTTGACGTTGGTCTCGCGATTGACGATGAGCGAGTCCGTGCCGTAGGCCGTAATCGTGAGTTGGTTGATGGCAGCCTGTTCGTAGAGTCCCGTCTCTTCGTTGACGGCAAAGATGTTGCAGTTCATCATAGGGCGGGCGTTGAGCGAGCAGTCCTCCTCCTCGTCACACGCCGTCATCAGGCAGCATCCCGCCGCCAGGACCAAGATTGTCTTGATATTCATTCTGTTTTGAGCTATTGAGTATTATATAAATCTATGGTTTCTAATCACTAATCACCAATCACTAATCACCAATCACTAATCATTAATCACTAATCAGTCTGTCACTAGATTCTCTCCTCCACCTGGTAGCGGTTGCGCTCAGGTGCATTGCGTGAGATGAGTTCGCCAAGGAATCCGGCTACGAAGAGCTGTGTGCCGATAATCATCGACGTAAGAGCGAGGTAGAAGTAGGGCGACTCAGTCACTAGACGGTAGGGCATACCGGCGTGCATGGAGTAGAGTTTGCCAAAGCCTACTATCACTACTGCGATGAATCCCAGGATGAACATCAGCGAGCCCAGCAGGCCGAAAAAGTGCATCGGCTTGACACCGAATGTGCTGAGAAACCAGAGGGAGATGAGGTCGAGGTAGCCGTTGACGAAGCGGTTGAGGCCAAACTTGGTGGTGCCGTACTTACGCGCCTGGTGGTGGACTACCTTCTCACCAATCCGCTTGAATCCGGCATTCTTGGCCAGGTATGGGATGTAGCGGTGCATCTCGCCATACACCTCGATGTTCTTCACTACATCGCGCCGGTAAGCCTTCAGTCCGCAGTTGAAGTCGTGCAGGTTCTTGATGCCGGACACGCGCCGGGCCGTGGCGTTGAAGAGTTTGGTGGGGATGGTCTTGGAGAGCGGGTCGTAGCGCTTCTGCTTCCAGCCCGACACCAGGTCGTAGCCCTCCTTGCATATCATGCGATAAAGTTCTGGAATCTCGTCAGGGCTGTCCTGCAGATCGGCATCCATGGTGATGACCACGTCGCCCTGAGCCTGCTCAAAGCCGCAGTAGAGCGCGGGTGACTTGCCGTAGTTACGGCGGAACTTGATGCCGTGTACTACCTTGGGGGCCTTGGCCTGAAGATCACAGATCACCTGCCAGGAGTTGTCCGTACTGCCGTCGTTGACAAAGATAATCTCATGGCTTAGGCCATGCTCTGTCGTGACCCGCTCAATCCAGTCGAACAACTCGGGTAGTGACTCGGCTTCGTTATAGAGAGGAATGACAATCGAAATATCCATTTTGCTTATTTTGTTGTTATGATAAACTGTCTTGTTGTTATGGTAAGCTATCTTGTTGTTCAAGTAATTGTCTTGATTTTCAAGTAATTGTCTTGCTGTTGTCAAGATAAAATCCTTGCAGGTCTGATTTATTGTTTAGGGACGTTACGCTTCACGAAGGGGGCGATGAGGAGCGCCATAATGGCTCCCAACATCAGGTTCTGCGACATCTGTTGCAGGGCGATGGTGATGGGCGTGAGGCTGCGTTGCGCATTGATCAGCTCCCTCATCTGAGCACCCATCTGCTCACGTTGCAGCTGCGGCAGCGAAGAGAGAAACTCCTCCACCATCTCTTCCAGCGAGTTGAGGATGAAGCCGCCGTCGATGAAGCGGAAGTAGATGAAGTAGCCCATAGCCGTAAGCAGCGAAGCGTAGAGGAAGGTGAGGAAGAGGAAAATCCAGGCCTGGCCGAATCCGATGACTCCTGCACAGTAGCGGTTGCGGTAGCTACGTGCCATGACGTAGGCCACGAAGGGTACGAAGAGCGAAAGCCCCAAGAAGAGGAGCATCAGCGGGGGGATGATGATGCCTAGAGGCACCAGAGTGAATTTGGCAAGCCAGAAGAGGCCCATCAGCGTGCCGCAGAAGGTGGCGTAGCGCGTCAGCACAGCCCGTTCGATCAGATTATTGTTATTCATTCTATTTTTTTTCTTTTATACCTTATTTACTTTATTATACCTTGTATTCTTTATTATTCCTAATGCCGTATCACCATGCTATGATTCCGTATCATTCATTATTATAAATAAAGTATATATTAGGCGGCGCAAAGTTAGTGCAAACCGCGCGAATTGCAAAATATTGGCCCTTCTAAACTGCACATGATGGGGCCATTTCTTTGGTTTTTGAAAAAAAACGGGCTAAATGTTTGCATATTCCGGAAAAAGCCGTACCTTTGCACCCGCAAAACAGAAAGCAATATGGGTAAGTCCTATACGGCCAGCTCCCTTCGAATCCTCCAGGGCTTGATCGCAGCAAAGGTAGTTGGTTGTAGCGGCGCGATATAGTCAGCTTACCCACCCGCCTCTTTAGCTCAGTTGGCCAGAGCACGTGATTTGTAATCTCGGGGTCGTTGGTTCGAATCCGACAAGAGGCTCACCTTTTAAAACTTTGCAGGCATCGCTCTTCTCATGGGTGATGCTTTTTTTTTCTTAGTATCAGGTGTGCTCCTGCTGATTATGCAATCGTTTGCTTTGCAAGTTGATACGGTTTTCTGCCCTGCCGTGGTTGAGGGAATGGGGAAAACGCTACCTTTGCATCACGATAACTTATAAAAACACAAGAAAAGTATGAGAAACATCCTGAACATGTGGCTGAAAGGAGCCTGTCTGATTCTTGCCCTGGTGGTATCAGGCTCGCTGAAAGCTGAGAAACTGACTTCGCCCAACGGCCAGTTGGAAATGAACTTCTCCCTCTCGGAGAAGGGTGAACCGCTGTATGAACTGACTTATAAAGGGAAGGCTGTCATCAAGCCCTCTAAGCTGGGACTGGAGCTTAAGAATGCCCCTTCGCTGATGGATGGGTTCAAGCTGGTCGCCCAATCGCAATCTACCGTGGATGAGACCTGGCAACCAGTCTGGGGAGAGGAGAGCCACATACGCAACCATTACAATGAACTGCTCGTCACTCTCCGTCAGGAGGCTAACGACCGTAACATCATGATTCGTTTCCGCCTCTTTGACGATGGTCTGGGATTCCGCTACGAATTTCCCCTGCAGAAGAACCTCAACTACTTTGTCATTAAGGAGGAGCATACGCAGTTTGCCATGGCAGGCGACCACACCGCCTTCTGGATACCTGGCGACTACGATACGCAGGAGTACGACTATACGGAGTCGAAGCTGACGGAAATCCGCGGCCTGATGGACGATGCCATCACAGAGAACTCCTCGCAGACACAGTTCTCGCCCACAGGTGTGCAGACCTCCCTGCAGATGAAGACGGCCGACGGCCTCTACATCAACCTGCATGAGGCTGCGCTGCTCGACTATGCCTGCATGCACCTCAACCTCGATGACAAGAACCTCGTCTTTGAGTCGTGGCTCACGCCCGATGCATGTGGCGACAAGGGCTATATGCAGGCTCCCTGCAAGTCGCCCTGGCGTACCGTCATCGTGAGTGACGATGCCCGCGACATCCTCGCCTCACGCCTCACGCTCAACCTCAACGAACCCTGTGCCATCGACGATACCTCCTGGATTAAGCCTGTGAAGTACATCGGCGTATGGTGGGAGATGATAGCCGGCAAGGGCTCCTGGGCCTATACTGACGATCTCCCCTCTGTGAAGCTGGGCGAGACCAACTACGCTCAGACCAAACCCAACGGCAAGCACAGCGCCAACAACGAGAAGGTGAAGCGCTACATCGACTTTGCCGCTGAGCACGGTTTTGATCAGGTGCTCGTGGAGGGATGGAACGAAGGTTGGGAAGACTGGTTTGGCCAGTCGAAGGACTATGTCTTCGACTTTGTGACGCCCTATCCCGACTTTGACGTGAAGATGCTCAACAGTTATGCCCAAAGCAAGGGCGTACGCCTGATGATGCATCACGAGACCTCGGCCTCTGTGCGCAACTACGAGCGCCATCTCGACAAGGCCTATCAGTTTATGGTAGATAACGGCTACAATGCCGTGAAGAGTGGCTACGTGGGCAACATCATCCCCCGCGGTGAGTTCCACTACGGCCAGTGGATGAACAACCACTACAATTACTGCGTGACCAAGGCTGCAGAATACAAAATCTGCGTTAACGGTCATGAGGCTGTGCGTCCTACCGGACTCTGCCGTACCTGGCCCAACATGCTCGGCAATGAGTCGGCCCGTGGTACAGAGTATGAGGCTTTTGGTGGCAGCAAGCCCTTCCACACCACGCTGCTTCCATTTAACCGCTTGATTGGTGGTCCGATGGACTACACGCCCGGTATCTTCGACACCAAGCTGGACTTTATGGGCGACCTGCCTCACGGACAGGTGCAGACCACGCTCTGCAAGCAGATGGCCCTCTTCGTCACTCTCTATAGTCCCTTGCAAATGGCTGCCGACCTGCCTGAGAACTACGAGAAGCACATGGATGCCTTCCAGTTCATCAAGGATGTGGCTGTAGATTGGGAGCAGAGCAAGTACATCGAGGCTGAACCGGGCGATTACATCACCATTGCCCGTCAGGCTAAGGGTACGGGTAATTGGTTTGTGGGTGGTATTACCGATGAAAACGCCCGTACGGCCCAGTTCACTCTCGACTTTCTGGAGCCCGGCAAGCTCTACGTAGCTACCCTCTATGCCGATGCCAAGGACGCTGACTACAAGACCAACCCCACCGCTTATCAGATTAAGAAGGGTCTTGTCACGAGCAAGACGAAGCTTAGCGTGCGTGAGGCCCGCAGCGGTGGCTTCGCACTCAGCCTGATTGAGGCCACACCTGCCGATAAGAAGAGTGTGAAACGCTGGAAATAAGATTTTTATGCCATGATTTAGTGCGTAATTTTTTCATGGTATATTTAGTTAATTCAATGAATAGGTAAAAAGGGTTTTCAATAGAAATTAGTTTGTCCCACTGACAAGTGATTGCCGGTGGGACTTTTTTTATCTCCGTAGAGGGTGACTTTTTGGCGGAAATGTTGTAACTTCGCCCACGAAAACAAGTGTTGTGGTAACGGGATACTCACGTCACCAATAGATTATGTTGCTATGATAAATAAGTGGCTATAATATTGAATAAATTGCTATAGTAATAGAAATAGAATATGTCGCTATGATATTGAAGAAGAAATACCCTAAATGCCTGCTCGTTGGTTTGCTGGGCTGTGCCTCTTTCACTTTGCTCACCCCTGTTACAGCCCAGCAGGCTGCTCCTGTTGCTGCATTGCAGGCTGCCCCTGTTGCAGTAGAGCAGCTAGTACCTCCTTTTGACTTCCCCATTGCCTTGTCGGGTAACTTCGGTGAACTCCGCTCCAATCATTTTCATGGTGGGTTGGACTTCAAGACGCAGGGTACGGTCAATAAGCCCGTCCGTGCACAGGCCGACGGTTATATCAGGCGGCTGCGTGTGACCCACGGTTCGGGTTATGTGCTTGACGTGGTCTATCACAACGGCCTTTCTGCCATTTATCGCCATCTCAACTCCTTTGTGGGCGATGCTGCACGGCGCATTGAGGAACTGCAGTACAGCAACGAGAACTGGGAGGTGGAGCTTGAGGTCGCACCCGATGAATACCCCGTCAAGGCGGGCGAGGTGATGGCCCTGAGCGGCAACACCGGCTACTCTTTTGGTCCGCATCTCCACCTCGACCTCTTCGAGACCGCTACGGGCGACTACATCGACCCCTTGCCCTACTTTGCCGGTCAGATCAACGACCATACCGCCCCTCGCGCCGACGGCATCCTGCTCTTCCCTCAACAGGGTAGGGGAGTCGTGATGGGTGGTACGCGGGCTCGGCGATTGCCTGTGCATCCCAAGCAGACCCTAACCGCTTGGGGGTGGATAGGTGCCGGCATCCGCGCCTACGACTACATGGATGGTGTACACAACCGTTTCGGCGTACATACCGTGGTGCTGACTGTAGATGACCGAGAGGTGATGCGCAGCGTGGTCGATCGCTTCTCACAGCAGGAGCAGCGCTACATCAACTCCTGGACTGATGGCCCCTACATGAAGTCTGTCATAGACCCTGGTAACCGACTCCGACTGCTGCATGCCGCCGATGCCCAGCGGGGCTGGGTGCTGATTGACGAGGAGCGCCCATACCGCTTTGTCTATACGCTGAGCGATGCGTTGGGCAATAGCTCACAGGTGTGCTTCACAGTCCACGGCAAGCGTACAGCCATTCCTGAGGTCCCTGCAGGCAATCGTCTTCTCCGCTGGAATGAGACCAACGTGCTGCAGCAACCTGGTATGCAACTGGTGATTCCCCGAGGTATGCTCTACGAAGATGTTGCCCTCCACACTGCCCTCCGCGTAGATAGTGGCGACGTGGCTTATACCTACCAGCTTCACGATGAACCGGTCCCCCTGCATGGCAGCTGCGAGCTTCGTATCGCTCTGCGCAGGCCGCTTCAGGGGGTAGATAGCACGAAGTACTATGTAGCCGCTGTGACGCGATCCGGTGGCCGTTACAGTGTAGGTGGCCGTTATGAGAGTGCTGTCTGTCAGGAGGGTAATGCCTGTAGTGGAGGGCCAGAGTTGGTGGCCGCTATTCGCGAGCTGAGTACTTACACCGTGGCTATTGACACCGTACCACCGGTCATCACGCCTGTGGGCCGCAACGCCTGGAGCCGTACGGGCCGCATGGAGTTTACGGTAAAGGATGCCGCCACAGGCGTGAGCCGTTACCGGGGTGAGCTGGATGGTGCTTATGCGCTGTTCGGCAAGCCCAACCTGGTTAGTGGCCGCATAGTCTGCACCTTTGATACTCAGCGTTTCGTCAAGGGCAAGAGGCACACCTTGCGCTTTAGCGCCACCGATGGCTGCGGCAACACCGCCATCTATGAGACCGAGTTTTACTACTAATCTTCACCCAATTTTGCTCTCAGGCGAAAAAAGTGGGGCAAAAATTTGGTATTACGTCCGAATTGCATTACCTTTGCCGAGCAATTCATGAGGGAGAATCCCCTTATGATGCGGCAGTAGCTCAGTTGGTAGAGCATCAGCTTCCCAAGCTGAGGGTCACGGGTTCGAGTCCCGCTTGCCGCTCTCACTGAAAATCAGGCAGTTATGAATTAAGTAGCTGCCTTTTTTCGTGCCGTTAAGCCTATTTAATGGCCTATTTTTGCCGATATTGTGGGTTATTCTGTACTTTTGCGATGCAAATTTAATGCAAATATTAACCGCTATGGCAACAGTCAATCTATACCTTGATACCAGATACGAAAAGAAGGATGGTACCTACACCGTGAAATTCAACGTCCGTCACATCGGACAGCAACTAATCTCTACCGACTTCTCCTGCACAAAGGAGGAGTGGAACGGAACAGAGTTCAACCGAAGATGTGCAAACTACAAGGCAAAGAACATGGCACTTCATGCCGTGGAGCAGAAAATACATCTCCTCTTAATGGACCTTGAAGCCAAAGGGGAACTGGTGAGCATGTCGGACAGCAAGCTGAAGAGCTGCATCAAGGAACTAATATCTGCCAAGGAAAGCCAAAAATCCAGCGACAAACTATTGACCGAGGTACTCGTGGAGTTCATGGGAAAGAAGACGAACGCGGGCACAAAAACGGTATATCGCACGACACTCAACAAACTCAATACCTTTGACCCCTCAGCGACCGTCAATTCCATAGACCGCCGTTGGCTGGAGCGCTTTGAGGCCTGGATGGCCGAGACCATGAAGGTCAACGCCTACGCCATACACCTGCGCAATATCCGCTCGGTCATCAACTACGCCATTGATGAAGAGTACACCGTCAACTACCCCTTCCGAAAATTTCAGATAAAGCATGAGCAGACCCGCAAGCGTTTCGTCCCGCTCGACAAACTGCGTCTGCTTCGCGACTACCCATGCGAAGAGTACCAGGAACGCTACCGCGACATCTTCCTGCTGATGGTCTATCTTATCGGGTGCGCCGAAAATGCACGGACATTAGTTTCGTTGACAGTACGCCTTTGAGAGTATGTAAGAACCAAAGGATACATATCCACAAGGTGTTCAAGGGTATCGCCCAAAGAGGCAAATGCTCTATGGTGTATCAATGTGCAACGAACATTAGATACACAACTTTCATTGTTTTGAATTCGTCGAACCCACGTTAGTTTTAGGTTAGGCCTATTTCTTCTTCACTTAGGACTTGCGGATGCACCACGTTACAGCCAAAATATGGACATAGTTACCCCTGGAGCCCCTCCGCCAAATCATACAGAGAGGGCGGACACGCTCACGCATCCGCCCTCCTATCTGGTTAAGCCTCGTGCTCTTGACGAGCCTCATGTTCTGTCAATCGTCTGTTCGACCTCTGCCAGAGAAGACCATCACTTCACCTGCAGGTTCAGGATGCGGCTCTTGTACTGGCCGGCCTGGCGCAGGGGGAAGGAGAGGGTGCGCTGGTAGTACATCTTGGCACGCGGGTTGTACATCAGCGGCTTCCACTCGTGCTCGCCGGGCTGGAAGTCGGCCAGGTCCTTCTCCTGGAAGGCCACCAGCGTGATGGGGTTGAGCACCTCGCGCTTCTTGCCGTCCACGTAGAGCGTGGTGTTGCGGTTGGTACACTCGATGCTGATCTCCACCTTGCCCTCCGAGGGCAGACGGTAGTTGAAGGTGTTGTAGTAGCCGTCGCGCGCAAAGCCCAGCTTGCCCGTGCGCGGGTCGGAGAGGTAGAAGACTGCACGCTCCGAACGGAAGAGCTCCGTGCCCTTCTCCTCAGGACGGGCCTCGACGGTGAAGGTCACGGTGTGGCCGTAGCCCGCCTGCTCGATGGGGAGGATGCTGCCGGCCTTCACCTCGGCCTGCGTGTAGCCACCCTCCACGCGCCCGGACTCGTTCTCACCCGGAGCCTCGCCCAGGGCAGCGCGCCGGGCATCGTATTGCGCATAGGGCAGGGTCACGGAGGCACCGCTCCAGCACTTGGCCGACATGGTCTGCAGGGCAGGGAAGAGGCGGTCGTGGATGTCGGCCACCGAGATGCCGTTGCCGCAATGGTCGTTCCACACGGCAAACATGCCGCCCTCCAGGCAGGGGTCGCCCTCCTCCAGCTTCTCACGACCCACGATGGCGGGAGTCCAGTGCTCGTACAGGTACTGGCAGTTGAGGTAGTCGTAGTAATAGCCTGCGGCAGGCACGATATAGACGTAGCCGTCGGGGATGCTGATGAGACGGTAACCCAGCTCCTTCATCTCCAGCGGATTGGCGTAGTCGTTGGACCAGCTGTGCATCAGCACGCCCTCCGACTTCACGGGCGTGTCGCCCTTGGCATGGGTGAGCGAGCCCCACAGCACGGCCTGCTTGCCGTACTGCTCCACGAAGCGGATGTAGCGGTCGGTGAAGTAGCGGAACTTCTCCACCACCTCCTTCTTGGCGTTGGAGTACTCATCCGTGCCGATGTGGACCCGCTTGCCGCGGAACACGGGGTCCTTCCCCTCCAGGTACTCGCGGAAGAGGCCGTCGCAGAAGTCATACGTCTCGGGCTTGAAGAGGTCGAGATGGTCCATGCCGTACTCCTGGGAGCCGATCTCAGGCTTGTACTGCGTGAAGGCCAGCGAGTGGGCCGGGATGTCAATCTCGGGGATGATCTCCACACCGCAGCTGTCGGCCAGCGCCTGCAGGGCGATAAACTCCGACTTCGTGTAGGAGCCGTCCTTGGCCGTGAGCCCCGGGTAGGTGTCGCACTCCAGGCGGAAGGCCGACTGCGTCTTGCTCCAGTCGTTGCCGAAGAACTGGCGGAAACCGTTGTCGTTGAGGTGTACCTGCAGCGTGTTCATCTTGTAGTAGCCCATCGTCTTGACCAGGCTGCGCAGGTAGCTCATGGGGATAAACTTGCGTCCGCAGTCCATCATGAATCCGCGCATCGCATAGCGGGGCGCATCCACGGCCTCACCCTGAGGCAGGGCCACATCCTGCCGCGTGAGCTGGAGCAGCGTGCTGGCCGCCCACTGCAGGCCGCGCAGGTCGTGCGCCTCGGCCGTCACCTGACTGCTGATGCGCAGGGTGTAGCTCTCGTCAGCCTCGCCCTTCTTCTTGCGCTGCACGAAGGCGAAGTCGCCCTGACGTGGCTTGCCCTTGACCACGGCAAGCTCCATGCCCGTCAGCTCCTTGTAGGATGCCGCGAAGCGCGAGGCCGTAATCCGGGCCTCATTGCCTCCCGCATAGACCACGCGGGCGGAAGAGGTGGGGGTGAAGGTGCCCTCGCCGCCACGCCAGGTCTGCAGCTCGGGTACTACGAAGGGTTTCTGCTCTACCTGTGCCTGGGCAACTGGCGAGAGGGTGAGGGCCGCACAAAGGGCCACAGCCGGCATCATGCGCCGGCAGATTGCTGTCAACTGTCTTGTATTCATAAGCTTTAGATTAGTTATTTAGAGTTGGTAAATAGAATGTCCAATATTAATTGTCTTTTATAAATATAACTGCTTTTTTTTAATATAACTGCTTTTTTTAAAATTGATGTTTGTCTTTGAAAAATACAAAATCGTCCCACTCCTCCTAGATCCACGTCAGCCGTTTCCAGAGCGTCTCCAGCGGGCCGCGGCTGTGGCGGCTGAGCCACCAGCGGCAGAAGGCATACTGCAGCAGCACGCAGCAGGCCCCGAGCAGCAGGCTCATCGTGTGGCCGCTGTACTGATAGAGCCCCAGTCCCCAGCCGTAGAAGAGGAATCCGCCGATTACCGACTGACCCAGGTAGTTTGTCAGGCTCATCTTGCCGTAGGGGGCAATGGCGATGAGCCGGCTCCCCCACGCCGTGCAATGGAAGGTCCACGTCACGCCACACACCATGAAGAGCATCATCGCGGCATTGCGCCACATGGTGAGCATCACCTGCAGCGAGTGGGCCATGCAGGCATTCTCCACCAGGCGGGGCAGCGTCTGCTGCACAGGCAGGATGAGGAAGAGGGCAAAGGTCGAGGCGATCATCACGCGCACCCAGCGCTGCGCATTGTCACCCTCCAGGTAGAGGAAGCGCTTGCGCCCCATCAGGATGCCCAGCAGGAAGAGGAAGATGGTCTGCGTCATGCGGCCGTTCTCGATGGCCCAGTAGAAGTTGATGCGGAAGCCGTACTCGATGCCCGCCACGGCCACCTCCCACAGCGTGCCGTGGCTCTGCGGCTCAATCAGCGCGCCAAAGAGGCTGCCCGACCCCAGGTCGAGCGGCTGCACCGAGGGGTCCATCGCCCCCCACACCAGGTACAGCAGCTCCACAGGCTGCAGGGCCAGCACGAGGGCTATCCAGGCCAGTACCTTGTCGCTCAGCCGGATGAGCGGGAGCACCAGCAGGCCGCCCACGGCATAGACCGTGAGGATGTCGCCGTTGAAGAAGAGCAGGTCAACCAGCCCGAAGCCCATGAGCAGCACCATGCGCCAGGCAAAGCGCAGGCGGAAGTCCTTCCCCCGCTGCGCTTGGTTGTCGTGCTGGATGAAGAAGCTCAGCCCGAAGAGCAGCGAGAAGATGGCATACATCTTGCCGCCGCACAGGAAGAACATCGACTCCCACACCACGCGGTCGAGCGTGGAGAGCTCCGGAAACTGATAGAAATTCATGTGCTCGATGAAGTGCAGCATCACAATGCCGCCGATGGCAATGCCACGGAGGATGTCGGCTGCATCCACACGGGTATTGGGCAGCGATGAAGGACTGTAGGTATAGCTCATAACATTTTTGTTAAATTAAGGTATCAATGTATTATTAATAATGTAAAATAATCAGGTTGGTCAGCATCACACCATGCGTACAAAGTTACGCCATTTTTCCGTAACACAGAAGGCTTTTGCCCAGAAATGTGCCATTGTGTGTCATTTTTGTGAATTTTTAGCCCGAAAAGCATCAGGATAACGAGGAAATGCCTATCTTTGCGCCGGAATAATTAATAATTTAACGTTTAAAGCAATTTGAAAGTATGAAGACGAAAATGTTTGTTGCTGCTTTTGCAGCCCTGTTTGCATTCTCAGTAATGTCATGTGGTAACAAGAAGGCTGCCGAGGCTACCGCTGCCGAGGCTGCTGTAGAGTGTGCTGCCGCCGAAGGCTGCTGCCAGGGTGACTCTGCCAAGGCCTGCTGCCAGGGTGATTCAACCAAGGCTTGCTGCAAGGGCGACTCAGCCAAGGCTTGCTGCAAGGGCGAAGGCGCAGGTTGCGAGAAGAAGTGCGATAAGGCTTGCGAAGAGAAGAAGTAATCTGCGCAGGTTGACTTAGCGCTCCTAACGAATAAAGGCATTCCTTCAGGTCAGGACCGGGAGGAGTGCCTTTCTCTTTTTATTCCCGGCTGCTTCAGCTCCGCCCCCTTCCTCCACCCCTGCTGCTGTCTTATCGTCGATTTCCGCCCTTGGATTATAAGTTGATTTCATCCTTTGATTATAAAATGTAATTTTAGGGAAGAAAAAAGTGAGATTTTGTTTGTTTGATAGGATAATTTGCTTACCTTTGCACCGTTTTTCAAAAATGACGAGCAATGATGGAACTGAATTCTACCTATATTCTGCTGAGCGGCACGATTATTCTACTAAGCAAATTTAGTGGAAGTGAGTGTCGTGCGTGAATAGATGTGGAATACATCGGATATACGAAAGCCTTTCTCACTTCCCTGTGCGAAAGGCTTTTTTGATGGATACAACGACAGATGGTATATAAAAACGACAGTTGGAATATAAGACAACAGTTGGTATAATTGGTATAAATAGTATAAAAATTAAAATATAGAGTATAACGATGAGTGACAGATTATTTATTTTCGACACCACCCTCCGCGATGGTGAACAGGTGCCTGGTTGCCAGCTTAATACAGTAGAGAAGATACAAGTGGCCAAGCAACTGGAACTGCTCGGGGTAGATGTGATAGAGGCGGGATTCCCTATCTCTAGCCCCGGCGACTTTAACTCGGTAATTGAGATCTCCAAAGCCGTGACCTGGCCCACCATCTGTGCCCTGACGCGTGCGGTGCAGAAGGATATTGACGTAGCGGTCGATGCGCTCCGCTACGCCAAGCACAAGCGCATCCATACGGGTATCGGCACCTCCGACTCGCACATCCGCTATAAGTTTAACTCCAATCGCGAGGAGATCATCGAGCGGGCGGTAGCAGCCGTGAAGTATGCGCGGCAGTTTGTAGATGACGTAGAGTTTTATGCCGAGGATGCGGGACGCACCGACAATGAGTACCTCGCCCGCGTAGTGGAGGCCGTCATCAAGGCGGGGGCCACGGTGGTCAACATCCCTGACACCACGGGCTACTGCCTCCCCTCGGAGTACGGGGCCAAGATCAAGTACCTCATGGAGCATGTGGATGGCATACACCACGCCATCATCTCCACCCACTGCCACAACGACCTGGGCATGGCCACGGCCAATACCATGGCCGGCGTACTCAACGGAGCGCGACAGGTGGAGGTGACCATCAACGGCATCGGCGAGCGGGCCGGCAACACCTCCCTCGAAGAGGTGGCCATGATCATCAAGTGCCACAAGGACATCGACATTGAGACCAACATCAATACGCAGAAGATCTACCCCACGAGCCGCATGGTGTCAAGCCTCATGAACATGCCCGTGCAGCCCAACAAGGCCATCGTGGGACGCAACGCTTTTGCCCACTCCTCGGGCATCCATCAGGATGGCGTGCTCAAGAATGTGCAGACCTACGAGATCATCGACCCGCACGACGTGGGTATCGACGACAACTCCATCGTACTGACCGCCCGAAGCGGACGTGCGGCCCTCAAGAACCGCCTGCACGCACTCGGCGTGGAGATCAACCAGGAGAAGCTGGACAAGATCTACGAGGACTTCCTCAAGCTGGCCGACAAGAAGAAGGATATCAACGACGACGACATCCTGGTGCTGGCCGGAGCTGACCGCACGCAGAACCACCGCATCAAGCTCGACTACCTGCAGGTGACCAGTGGAGTGGGAGTGCAGTCGGTAGCCAGCCTCGGGCTCAACATCGCCGGTGAGAAGTTTGAGGCCTGCGCCAGTGGCAACGGCCCGGTGGATGCAGCCATCAAGGCGCTCAAGAAGATCATCGACCGCCACATGACCTTGAAGGAGTTTACCATCCAGGCCATCAGCAAGGGCAGCGACGACATGGGTAAGGTACACATGCAGGTGGAGTACGACGGCCACGTCTATTACGGATTTGGCGCCAACACCGACATCATCGCCGCCTCCGTAGAGGCCTACATCGACTGCATCAACAAGTTTAAGAACTGAGGAGACACCCCGTTGTTTTACCCGTTTTTAATTCAGTACTACAATTAGCATTTTTCATTCAGCATTTTTTAATGAAGACAATATGAATACACTTTTCGACAAGATCTGGGACGCTCACGTGGTTCAGCAGGTGGCAGAGGGTCCCACACAGCTTTATATCGACCGCCTCTATTGCCACGAGGTGACCAGCCCGCAGGCGTTTGAAGGGATGCGCAAGCGGGGACTCAAGTGCTTCCGCCCGGAGAAGATCTACTGCATGCCCGACCACAACACGCCCACTCACGATCAGGACAAGCCCATCGAGGACCCCGTGAGCAAGACGCAGGTGGATACCCTGGCCCGCAACGCCGAGGAGTTTGGCCTGACCCACTTCGGCATGATGAATCCCAAGAACGGCATCATCCACGTGGTGGGCCCTGAGCGCGGACTCACCCTGCCAGGCATGACGATCGTCTGTGGCGACTCCCACACCTCCACCCATGGAGCCATGGGAGCTGTGGCATTCGGTATCGGCACCAGCGAGGTGGAGATGGTCATGGCCTCCCAGTGCATCCTGCAGACCCGCCCCAAGACCATGCGCATCACCGTGGACGGCCAGCTGGGCAAAGGAGTGACGGCCAAGGACCTGGCGCTCTACATGATGTCCAAGATGACCACCAGCGGTGCCACGGGCTACTTCGTGGAGTATGCGGGCGAGGCCGTGCGCAGCCTCACCATGGAGGGACGCCTCACGCTCTGCAACCTCTCCATCGAGATGGGAGCCCGGGGCGGTATGGTGGCCCCCGATGAGACCACCTTCGCCTATATCAAGGGACGTGAATATGCTCCCCAGGGTGAAGCCTGGGAGCAGGCAGTGGCCTACTGGAAGACGCTCAAGAGCGACGAAGATGCGGTGTTTGACAAGGAGGTGCGCTACGATGCAGCCGACATTGAGCCGATGATCACCTACGGCACCAACCCCGGTATGGGCATGGGCATCACGCAGCAGATTCCTACCACAGAGGGCATGGGTGCAGCAGCACAGGCCTCCTTCGGCAAGTCGCTGGGCTATATGGGTTTCCAGCCTGGTGAAGCCCTGATTGGCAAGCCTGTGGACTACGTCTTCCTCGGAGCATGCACCAACGGCCGCATTGAGGACTTCCGTGCCTTTGCCTCGATTGCCAAGGGCCGCAAGAAGGCCGACCACGTAGTGGCCTGGCTCGTCCCCGGCTCATGGATGGTCGATGCGCAGATCCGCGAAGAGGGGCTTGACAAGGTGCTGGCAGAAGCCGGCTTTGAGATTCGGCAGCCGGGCTGCTCGGCCTGTCTGGCCATGAACGATGACAAGATACCTGCAGGCAAGTACTCCGTATCGACCAGCAACCGCAACTTCGAGGGTCGTCAGGGCCCCGGCGCACGCACCCTCCTGGCCAGTCCGCTGACCGCCGCTGCAGCAGCCGTGACCGGCGTGATAACCGACCCACGCACCTTGATGTAAGACGACCCACACACCTTGATGCAGGACATCGCTCGCATCCTGATGCAGGATAACAACAAGCACTACAACATCTAATCAGCATAACGTATGAAACAGAAATTTGACATCATAACAAGTACCTGTGTGCCCCTTCCGTTGGAGA